>CALMLO010000033.1 GCA_937868095.1 uncultured Phycisphaerales bacterium
ACCCTATATAGAAAGAAAACGAACCTTTCACCAAACGGAATCATCAGATATGACGGAACAAAAACTTGGAAAAATCGTCAAGGTGGCCGGCCCGGTGGTGGCGGCTGAAGGAATGACCGGTGCCCATATGTACGATGTGGTGCGTGTCGGAGAAGAGAACCTCATCGGCGAGATCGTGGAACTCAACGGTGATATGGCCAGCATTCAGGTCTATGAAGATACGGTCGGCATCGGCCCGGGTGAAAAAGTAGTCAATACGGGCGCCCCGCTGAGCGTGGAACTCGGCCCGGGGCTGATTTCGAATATTTACGACGGCATTCAGCGGCCGCTCAGTGCGCTGGTGGAAGCCCAGGGGAGTTTTATCAAACGGGGCAGCGATATTCCCGGCCTGCCGCGGGATAAGAAGTGGCACTTTAAGCCGACCGTTCAAAACGGCAGCGAGGTACAGCCCGGCGATGCTATCGGTGAAGTGCAGGAGTCCTCGCTGGTTCTGCATAAAATTATGGTGCCGCCCGGCGTGCGGGGACGGCTGGAGGGGCTTTCCGAGGGCGAGTTTACCGTAACCGAGCAAATCGGGACGGTGAAGACCAAACAGGGAGAATACCCGCTGACACTGATGCAGAAATGGCCGGTTCGCCGTCCGCGTCCGGTTCAGCGGCGGCTGAATCCCAACAAAATCCTGCTGACCGGCCAGCGCGTCATCGATGCCTTCTTTCCTATAGCCAAAGGGGGCACGGCCTGCGTGCCTGGGCCGTTCGGCACCGGTAAAACCGTTGTTCAGCACCAATTGGCCAAATGGGTTGATGCGGATATTGTCGTCTATATCGGCTGCGGGGAGCGCGGCAATGAGATGACCGATGTGCTGATGGAGTTTCCCGAACTGACAGACCCTCACAGCGGAGAGCCGCTGATGAAGCGTGTGGTTCTTTTGGCCAACACGTCGGATATGCCGGTGGCCGCCCGCGAGGCGTCGGTTTATACGGGCATCACGATTGCCGAGTACTTCCGGGATATGGGGCTGTCAGTGGCTCTGATGGCCGACAGCACAAGCCGATGGGCGGAGGCAATGCGGGAAATCTCGACGCGTCTGGAAGAAATGCCGGCCGAAGAAGGGTATCCGGCTTATCTGGGGGCAAGGATTGCCTCCTTCTATGAGCGGGCCGGTCGGGTCATCTGTGCCGGCAGTCCCCAGCGGGAAGGGGCGCTTTCTATTATCGGGGCGGTCAGTCCGCCCGGCGGCGACCTGTCCGATTCGGTTGTTCAGGCCACGCTGCATGTGGTGAAGGTTTTCTGGTCTCTGCTGGCCCGGCTGGCTCAGCAGCGGCATTTTCCGGCTATTGACTGGCTGACGAGTTATTCCTTCTACAAGCAGTATCTGGCGGACACCTTCGAAGACAAGGAGAAAGGGCGTGAGTTTGTCCAGATGACGCGGGAGGCGATGGTCCTTTTGGAGAAAGAATCGGAACTGGTGGAAATCGTTCGGCTGGTGGGAGCGGAGGCCATCAGCGCTGCCGACCGGATGGCTCTGGAAACAGCCAAAAGCATCCGTGAAGATTTTCTGCATCAGAACGCCTTTCACAAGGTGGACACTTATACGCCGATTGAAAAACAGTATGATTTGCTCAAATTGATTCTTCATTTTCATCGGCAGGGGCTGGCCGCCATTGAGCGGGGTGTGGAGCCGGCGGAGCTGTTTGCACTGCCGGTGAGGGAAGAGATTGCCCGAGCCAAATACATCGACTATACAGAAGCGGAGAAGATTCAGGCCATTCTGGACAAAATTGACAGCCAGATTAAGGAACTTTATTCAGCCAAAATGCAGGAAGCGAAATAATCCGACAGCAGGAGTTTGGAATGTTAAAAGAATATAGAACCGTTCAGGAAATTGCAGGTCCTCTGATGCTGGTGGAAGGGGTGGAGCGGGCCAAATACGGTGAAATTGTAGAGATTGAGATCGGCGACGGCTCCTATCGGCACGGCCAAATCCTTCAGGTGGAACGGGATAAGGTGCTGGTTCAGGTCTTTGAAGGAACCGAGGGGATTGATGTTCGGGACACGACAGTTCGGTTTCTGGGCAAGCCGATGGAGCTGGCGGTTTCGCCGGATATTCTTGGCCGTGTTTTCAGCGGGACCGGTCAGCCCAAAGACGGCGGGCCGGCCATCATTCCTAAAAAGCGGCTGAACATCAACGGCAATCCAATCAATCCGTATGCCCGCGACTATCCGAATGAATTTATTCAGACGGGAATCAGCACAATCGACGGGCTGAATCCTCTTGTTCGGGGTCAGAAATTGCCGATTTTTTCAGGTTCGGGTCTGCCTCATGATGAAATTACGGCGCAGCTGGCTCGGCAGTCTACCGTGCTCGGCAAAGGCGAAAGTTTTGCGGTGGTGTTTGCGGCAATGGGCATTACGTTCGAGGCGGCGCAGTTTTTCATCAATGACCTGACGGAGACAGGGGCCATTGAGCGGGCGGTTCTGTTTATCAATCTGGCCAGCGACCCTGCCATTGAGCGAATTTCCACGCCGCGTGTGGCCCTGACCGCCGCCGAATATCTGGCGTTTGAAGAAGATATGCATGTGCTGGTGATTCTCAATGATATGACTAACTATTGCGAGGCCCTGCGTGAAATCAGTGCCGCCCGCAAGGAAGTGCCGGGCCGGCGCGGCTATCCCGGCTATCTTTATACAGACCTGGCCACGATTTATGAACGAGCCGGACGAATCAAGGGCAAAAAAGGGTCGATTACGCTGGTTCCGGTGCTGACAATGCCCGAAGATGACAAAACCCATCCGGTGCCCGACCTGACCGGCTATATTACGGAGGGCCAGATTATTATGAGTCGGGGGCTTCATCGGCGCGGGATTGCGCCGCCGGTGGATGTTCTGCCGAGTTTGTCCCGTCTGAAAGACAAGGGCATTGGGCCGAAAAAGACCCGCGAAGACCACGCTGACTTGTACAACCAGCTGTATGCCGCTTATGCACGCGGCAAGGAGGCGCAGGAACTGGCAACCATTCTGGGCGAGGCGGCTCTGTCCGCAGAAGACCAGAAGTATATGAAGTTTGCCAACGAATTTGAAAACCGCTACATTTCGCAGGGATATTATGAAAACAGAACTGTTTTTCAGACGCTCGATCTCGGCTGGGAACTGCTGAGCATGTTTGAAAATGCGGAACTGAAACGAATTGATACCAAACTGATCGAAAAGTACATGCCCCGTTTTCGCAAAGAAACAGGGAATTCCGAGCAAGCGGAGCAGAACAACAAGAAATAATTTGGCCTATGCTGCAGAACGTCAACGCAACCCGGATGGAAATGCTTCAGCTGCGAAGGCGAGTGGCGCTGGCCATGCGCGGTCACCGTCTGCTGAGCGAAAAGCGGGATGAAATCAGCCGGCAGCTGGTTCTGATTTCCAAATCGCTCAAAATGCTCCGTCAGCAGGTCGAAAAAGAACTGCTGGAAACCTCGCGGCGATTCGTCATCGCCCGCTCCACCATGGAGCCGGAAAGTGTAAATGCCGCCCTGGAAATCCCGACTAAAAAGTTCTCCCTGACCATCCGGTTTGCGAGCATTATGAATGTCAAAGTGCCCGAATTGACCAAGCAAAGCGAAGGAGACATTCTTTGTTATGGTTTTTCCACAACCAGCGGGGAACTGGATGCCGCCCTGCGGGCTCTTGAGCGGGCCTTTGATATGCTCATTGAACTGGCCGGCAAGGAAAAACAGGCCCAGCTGCTGGCGTCGGAACTCCAGAGCACCCGCCGACGGGTGAACGTCCTCGAACACGTTGTCATTCCCGAACTTCAGGAAACCATTCGGTACATCTACAACAAACTCGGCGAGGCCGAACGCGATAATATCAGCCGACTGATGATTATTGCCGACATGATACGCGGAGAATAACCAATAATAAAGGTATGCATTCTCCGCTTACCTTTTCAAACATTTCTTGCCCTTATAAACACAAAGCCGTAGAATAATCTTCTGTTGTTTAATTCCAGATAAGAACTATACCGGTTTTCCCGGCACCGACCGCTTTTTATGTCTGAGCCAAGCATTGCAAAACCAGCAGCACCGACCAAATCGTTTATGACGGCCGGTCCAACCCTTCATTACAGCCATGCCAACGTGCACGGCTGCTGGTTGCTGTCTATCGTCGTCTATGCAGGGATATGCCTTTTCTGGGCCCGTCTGACCAATGGACAGTTTCTGGTTCTCAATCTGCTGGAGTTGTTTTATCCGAGTCAATGGCATTTGGGGCGGGTTGTTACGGAACCCTTAAGCATCTACGAGTATCCCTGGCAGATCGCCATTCTCGGCACGTTAATGGGGCTTTTGGCGGTTACCCCTTTGCTGACGGCTCAGTTGATGAGTTTTCGATACAGTGTGCCGCTGGTTCTGCTGCTGATGTTTCTGGCCCGTCTTCCGCTGCTTGGTGTTTTTGAACTGCTCAGCTGCATTGCGGTTGCCTGCCGTCCGCTTCGGTTCCGGTCGCGAGTTGTCTCGCTGGCGCTGTGCCTGGCCGGACCGATGATATACTGGGCGTTTTTTGGCGGGATTTCAAGCAGCGACCCTATTCGCTGGGGGATTTCTTTTACCCCGTGGATTTATTCGTGGCTGATTGCGATGCTGATTGCCGGGGTGGTGATTGCAATCGGGCATTACAACCGCTATCGTCCGGGGCTTATTTGGCTGATTACGCTGATGGCGGCAGGGATTACCTACCTGACCTTTGAAAAAACCATCGGCTTTGACGAACTGGATTATCAAATGTATGTAGCGGGCAACAACCCCGAAAAACAGGTTGAATTTCACGACCATGTTCTAACCCGCTATCTGGACCGGATTCTTGCGGATGAAATGCGGTACAGTTATTTTGCCGGCTATTTTTATCCGAGCGATAAGATTGACCTCCGGAAAAAACTTCGGGAGGAGATTGAAAGTCTGCTGTATTACAACCGCTGGCCGCAATGGTTTCTCACCGACATTCCGGAGGAACTTCGGTATCAATCCAAGAAGAGCCAGCTGCTGGCCCAATACAACTACTTTCTTGAAAAACGGCCATTCAGCCGGCGAGTTCCCATCGCTCTCTATTTTAAGGCCATGGTAAACGAGCTGACGCCGGATGCCCGCTATTTCGGGCAGACGGAGATTCTGCGATTTTACAACGACTATCCCTTCTATGAAAATCTGCATATTTGGCAGGACCTGCTGGTGCGGTTTCCGGACAGTCCGGAGGCACTGGAAGCCCGCTGGCGGGTGGCGGTTCATACGGCCGGACAGGGACGTTTCAAAGAGGCAGCGGAACTGTGCAACGTTGACCTGGCCCTGGTTTCAAAAACGACGGCCTCTCTTTCGGAACCCCCTGTTTCGCCGGGTGGTCTTTTAACGGCTTTCGCCCCGCCTGCCAAAACAGTAATGACCCGCTATAAACTTCAGGACCTGCGAAGCCGACTGCTGATTCTGAAGGAGACAATTTCCCCTGCCAACCAAGGCAGCAGTGAAGCAGAAAAACAGCGTCTGGCAAGGTTTGTTCTTCTGAATCCGTACGGCTTTCATTACCCTTTCCAACTAGAGGAATTGCTCACCTCTATGTCCGCAGACGATCCGCTTCGGGACAATGTTCTGACGGCTCGTGCACGTCTGATTCAAGATTTGCAGGTGCGTTCCGCTGCTTTGCGAGAGATTTGGGAAAAATATCCTGAGCAGGACGGGGGCATCCAGGCCCTTTATGAACTGGGAGCAATCCGGCTGCAGCAATGGAAAGAAAGCAAGCAGGGAGAAGCCAAAGGTGAACTGCTGGCGGAAGCACGCTCGCTGCTGAATCGCGTCATTCAAAACTATCCTCAAAGTCCGTTTGCAGAGTTAGCAGGTCGTCTTCTGGCCCCTTTAGCCAATCTTGACTGACAGCCCGAAATCCTCCCTTATCGGACTTGCCGTTTCTGTCCGCCCATTCCTTCACTTTATAGGAAAAGAAGATTTCAAAAACCTGTTCCGCAAGACCGATAAGGTCTTTGCTGCTTCTTGTTTTCTTTGGGGATAGATTTCCCTGGTCTTTTTTCGAGGGGAAGTCCGCTTACCCCTGCCTTCCGTTTGACCGATAGAAGAGTGTACTTTACTATTTAAATAGGGAAAGTCCGGCCAAAAGGAAGATTCCTTAAAAAATGAGACTTTTTGCAATGGGTGTACGCCGAAAAGGCCGAAGTGCCGCCGACTGAACGGGGCATCGGCACCAAACCCTCAACCCCTGATAAGGTCTTTGTATGGGTGTGGACAATCAGGAAACAAGTTCAGCCAAAAATTGGTTTACCTGGGCGCTGCTGGCCCTTCTGCCCGGTCTGACCGGCTGGTGCATTGTCCTGACACAAAAGCAGATTCAGCAAAATCGAACGGACAATTACCACCAGATCAGCCGACAGCAGAAGGATGAATTTCTGCAGAAGTACGAGGAATGGAACCGGCTCAGCGAGCGTGAAAAGATGGAAAATCCGTGGGGCAGCGGCCCTTACGGCGGACCGGAGATGCAGAAAAAACTGATGCTCCATCAGGAGGAGCGTCTGCTGGCGGACCTTCCGGAACTGGCCGCGGAAACAGACTTGCCCGAGGAATTGGGAGAGATGCTCTATGGGCCGGGATGGAAACTGCGAGTCCAGAAATACCAGAAACAAATTGAATATCAGGAAATTCTGGGTATTTTTTCATCGATTTTACTGCTCACCGGCGGTCTGGTTCTTTTGATTGGAATCCTTCTGCGGCTGGCGACCCTGCGAAGAATCAAAAAGGGCGAAGCCGACGCAAAACCAAAATCGCCAAAAACAGCCGGCCCAACAGCCGCTGACAAAAATTCTTCTGAACAGCCGAGTAAGGTTTCTGAAGAGAAGAAGGAAAAAGAAGAGGAAGAGGAAGTTCACCTTTTCACAAGAAAAACTCCCAGGCAAAAACCGTCGGCGAGGCCGTGTGCAAACGCACCCTCTGAATCGAACGGCCAGCCGCAGCCAACCATCCCCAGGGCAGCTGCATCCATCAAGTCCAGCCCGCCTGCCGTTTCTCCGGCGGAGTCTTCCTCTTCGCTGTCGGCAGGCGCTGCCGCGGCTTTGCTGACTGAACCGGAGCCGGCCGTTTCAGACCCGATTCTTTCTTCCCTCATGACGCCGATTCCGGTGGTGCAGGGGCTTTCGGATCTCAGTGAGCAAATGTCGGCCATTCGGGAATTCGCCGCCGAACAGCAGAATCAGGTGAAAAAACTTCAGGACGGCTACGACTGGATGCTCATCAAGCGGTTCTGTCTGCGGATTATCCGGTGCGTTGATAATATTGAAGACCGCATGCGGCAGCTTCAGAAGGATAATCAGGATATCAGCGCTCTGAAAGATATTCGCGATGAGATTCTCTTTGCACTGGAATCCAGCGGGCTGGAGCAATTTGAACCGGAGGTGGGGCTGGAATACCGCGGACTGGAACGGTATGCCGAAGCCATCAAGGAAAAAGAAAACAACAGCGAACCGGAAAAAAGCGGACGGATTGCCGAAGTAGTCCGTCCGGGCTATCAATATTTGATTAATGATGAGGAAGTGAAAATCGTTCGATGCGCACAGGTCAAACTGTATGCCTGAGGAACGAACCTGAATAAGGAAGCAAGATTATGGGCATGATTGCAGGAATTGATTTGGGAACCACCTTTTCGGCGCTGGCGATTCTAAACAAAATCGGCCGGCCGGAAGTCGTCCCGAACAGCGAAGGAGAACGGCTGACGCCGTCGGTGGTTTATTTCGATGACGACCAGGATGCAACGGTTCGCGTGGGCATTGAAGCACTTAACTGCCGGCAGCTCAATCCCGACCGCGCTGTTCGATGGATTAAACGGCATATGGGAGACTCCCAATGGCGAAAAACCATCGGCAATCGAGTCTGGACGCCTGAGGAAATTTCAAGCTTGATTCTGAAAAAACTCAAACAAGATGCTGAAATGATTTATCCAGGTATCGAAAGCGTGGTAATTTCCGTACCGGCGCATTTTGACGAAGTCCGGCGGAAAGCGACAATGGATGCCGGGGCGCTGGCGGGACTGAATGTCATCGGGATTGTAAATGAACCGGTGGCCGCAGCCCTGTATTACGCCACGACGCACGATGTCAACGGTCGTGTTTTGGTGTATGACCTTGGCGGAGGCACCTTTGACGTGACGATTATGGATGTGAGCGGGCAGAATATTACCATCGTCTGCAGTCAGGGTGATCACGCCTTGGGCGGAATGGATTTTGACCGAAAAATTCTCCAGATTTTTGAAAAGGCCTATCAGGAACAGACCGGTCAGCCGCTGATTACAAATCCTCAGGAACAGGCCCAGTATGAAGACGAGGCCGAAGATGTCAAAAAGACCCTGTCGCGCCGGCCTTCCGCCAAAAAAGTTCTGTACGGAAAAGGCGGCAGCGCCCGTGTGGAGATTACCCAGCAGCAGTTTGAAGAGGCCGCCGAACCGCTGGTGGGCCGGACCGAAATGCTGATTGATGTAAGTCTTCAGGAAATCGGCTGCTCCGCTCAGAAAATCGACCAGGTGCTTCTGGTAGGCGGCAGCACCCGCATTCCGCTCGTTCAGCAGCGGCTGACGGAAAAATTCGGCAAGCCGCCGGTTATGGCCGTCAATGTAGATGAATGCGTCGCCCTGGGAGCGGCTATCCATGCCGGCCTGACCCTGCTGCGCAACCATCCTGAGCAGGTGGAGGCGGGCATCGCCGGGGGGCTGCGCGACATCAAACTCAAAGACGTCTGCAACCACAGCTACGGGACGTTGTGTGCTCCGATTGACGAAACAACCGGCAAGCATGTTATTCGCAACAGCATCATTCTGAAAAAGAACACCCCGCTGCCCTGCGAAGCCATGCAGACCTTTTATACGATGTGCGACGGTCAGACCGAACTTCAGGTTACTATTACTCAGGGAGAAGACGAAGACCCGGACTTTGTCAACAAAATCGCCACGGAAATATTTGAACTGCCTCCGCACCGGCCGGCCAACCGCCCGATTGTGGTGCGCTACAGTTACGACCTGAACCAGCGAATGCACTGCTCCTTCTGTGATGAAGAATCCGGACGGATACTCGAAGTGGATTTGGCTCTGTCGGAAAGCGGAGCCGCGCTGGAAAAATCCATTCAGCAAAAAACGGAAGAAATCGCCAGATTTCAGGTTCATTGAGTATGGCCGAGCACTGGCTGAACATTCTGCTGTTCCTTCTGACGCTGGCCGCTCTTGTGACTCTAAGCGGACCGGCGAACCTGCGTCGGCGGCTCAGCCGTTTGTTTCCGGCTTTTCATCCGGAGCGTTTTGCCTGCCGGGTCCTGCTGGTTGAAGAGGAAAAGGATGCTGTTTACCGGGACGTGCTGAAAATTCAAATTCATGGCGCCATCCGTGCACCGCACAGCCGATGCGAAACAAACATCCTGATTCAGCTGACGGACGTTACGAAAAAAAACAGTGCCCCCAAACCAGTGCTGTGCCGATATCCGGCGTGGTCTTCCGACGGAACACCCGCTTATCAGTACAAGTTTCACAACGGCCCGCTTCCGGCCCGTTTGTCTGTGCTGAAGGATTGGGTTACGGTAGCCGAAGTAGAGGTCAACGAGCTGGTTTTCCCTCGGCGCGGCCCAGCCCTTCTTGAATGCGAGGTGACGGTACTGGAAGAGGCCGTCGGCAAACCGCTGGCCAGCGCCCGCAGTCAGATTTCTCTGCTGTCCGGACAGTACGGATATGAGGAAATCCAGCAGCAGCGTCTGAGCAAGCAAACGGCGATGCAGCAGCTGGCCGAAGCTGTCTGGCACCTGACCGCCCCCAATCCTGCCGGCTGGGAACTGCTCTGTCAATGGCTGCAGCAGGGGCAGGAAACAGGGCCGCAGCCGCCCCCTCGCCCCAAATCGACTGAAGAAAGCACATCCGCCATGGAGGAGGCCTGCGAGCAGCTGCCGGGATACGCAGAGCCGGGCGACTGCTGTGGTATTTTTGAACTGTGCATTCGAATCGCCGGCTCCGCTTCCAGGATTTCTCAATCCCTGCTGAAGACCCTCCGCTATATCGCGGAAAAACTGGAGATTCCCAAAGACCGATACGAATCGCTGGTGCAGAAACACCTCACCGGCAAAGCTGAACAAATCGAAGAGCCGCTGACGCTGCTGGGACTCAGCGAAGAGATGTCCGAACAGCAAATCATGGAGAAGCTGACCGCCGAATACCGCAAATGGAACGCGCGGGTGAACAATCCAGACGCAGCCGTCCGACAGCAGGCAGACCAAATGCTGAATCTCATTGCCCAGTGCCGCAGCCGCTTGACCCGACGCGTTCAGTCGGCCGGCACTGATTCCAGAGCGTTATCTTCTGAAGGTTGACGTTCTCCAGCACTTGCAGCGGAATCGGGAAGGAGCAATTCTTCTGTGCGGCTCTCACAAGGCAAATCGTCATTGCGTTTTTCGTAGAGGTAATCCTTCACAAAACAGCCCATCTCATCAGGACCGCACCGCAGCGTCCAATCCGGATTGAACATTTTCGGCAGCCAGTCATAGCTGGCTACCCAGCAGGTGGTGCTGATTTTGTATTTTTCCGTCAATTCCATCAAGGGCCGGCCGTAATTATCAATAGTAGCCGGCGGGATGCGGTTGTGAGGGAAACTCCGGCTGAACCCCCATTCGCTCATAAAGACCGGATGTACCGAGACACAGCGGAGGAGATGGTCTTTGTACCATTGGGCGTTTTCGCTCAGCCAGTGCATAGGATAGATATGGGAGACGATCGCATAATTCCTGCCGCCAAGCGGGTCATTGATGGGATGGTCTGCTGCCGGGCCGATGATTTGCGAATAGTTGGCGCCGGCAATCAGCAGCAGCGTCCGCGGGGCATACTGCCGCACCAGATTCACCCATTCCTGCATATCCTTGCGCACGCTCAGCCAGCATTCTTCATCGGTGCCGACTTTGTTGATCGGCTCGTTGAACAGTTCAAAAAGGACATGGCTGTCGCCGGCAAATCGCGGCGCCATATATTCCCAAAACTGACGGGTCGTCTGCCGGTGGTCAAACGTGTTTCCGATATAGTGCCAATCCACAATTGCATACAAACCTTTGGCGGCGCAATAATCCACGACCGGACGAAGCAGTTTTTCATAGAAATCATCGCGGCCCGGCTCAAAGGTCCACGGGCTTTTGTAATCTTCCTCGTCAGCCGGATAAATCGGAATACGAATCACCGTAGGATACCAGCCGGGCGAGGAGCCCTGGGGGTCGTCCCGATTGGTCAGCCGGTCAATCATCTGAATGGCACCGCCGAACTCTTTTTCTGTGCCGCCTAAATCAATCAGCGACACCCCGCGCAGAACGACGATACAGCCGGCCGGGTCCTTCAGGACCGTGCCGTCAGCGTGCAGCCAGGGCGTCACAGCGGACGCCCAGCCCAGCCATACAAAAACACCCAGCACCACCCCGCCGCTCCAATCCCCAATGGCGGATGTCCGATTCTTTTTCCTCTTCATTGGCCGCCTCTTTTATAGAGAGTTTTCAAGGGAACCCATTTCGGCCTCAACCTGCACGGTTTGGCCGGCTGGGTACACCGGCACAACCTGCCCGGCTATCGGTTTTCCGTTCACGCAAAGCCGGCGGATGCCTTTCATGACGCCTGCCGAATTGTCCACACGAATTTCATACCAGCAGCCGCGAAACAGCCGACGCACCCGAAAGCCCTTCCAATCCGCAGGAATGCATGGGTCGATGCAAAGGCCGTCATAGGTCGGACGGATGCCGAGAATATACTGGGTCAGGGCGGTAAAGGTCCAGGAGGCGGTTCCGGTCAGCCAGGAATTTTTGGCTTCGCCGGGAATCGGGGCATCTTTGCCGGAAATCGTCTGGGCAAAACAGTACGGCTCGCAACGGTAAATATCCAGCCGGTCTTCTTTGGACGCCGGACAAATCCGCCGATACAGTTCCCAGGCCTTCTCCGCCTGTCCGAGAATTGTTTCCGCAATAATCACCCAGGTATTGTTATGGCAGAAGACGCTTGCGTTTTCTTTATAACCGGGCGGATAGGAAGTAATCTCTCCAAGATAATCGCGGTAAAATGTATAGGCCGGCTGCACAAGCACCATCCCGTTTTCATCACTCAGGTACTCCCAGGCGCTGTCGAGGGCCTGGCGTGCCCGGCCGTCGTCCAGCCCCAGATGGGCCATGACGCCCCAGCCCTGCGTTTCGATAAAAATCTTGCCTTCATCGCAGGCCGCCGAGCCCACCGGTCTGGAAAAATGGTCGTATGCCCGCAAAAACCACCGGCCGTCCCAGCCGAAGTTCATCACGGCCTCTTTCATCGCCTCGACTTCCTTTTCGTAAAATTCAGCTGCGTCGTTCTGCCCCCGCCGCCGCAGAAGGGCGGCCAGCTCACGAGCGCCGCAGATAAACAACTGAGCAACCATCACCGATTCGGCCTTGCCCTGCTGAATATCGCCGGCCAGCTGAAAACTTTCGCCCGGCGTCTGACTGAAGCAATTCAGATTCAAACAATCATTCCAGTCGGCATGGCCGATCAGCGGAAGACGATGCGGCCCTCGGTCGGCCAGAACCCGGCGGGCAGACTGGTGGAGATGGTCCAGCAGAGTCGTCCGCTCGGCGCTGCCCTCTTTATCCGCATAGCCAACCGGCGCATCAAGAATTGATTCGTCACCTGTCTCCTGAATATAGGCCGCCGTGGAAACAATCAGCCAAAGCGGGTCGTCGCTGAAGCCGGTTCCCGCCTCGTGATTGCCCTTTTTGGTGAGCGGCTGAAACTGATGATAGCAGGTCCCGTCTGAGTTCTGCGCGGCCGCCAAATCGAGGATTCGCTGTCGGGCTCGCGAGCTGACCATGTGGACCGCCCCCAAAATGTCCTGATTGGAATCCCGAAAACCCAGCCCCCGCCCGATTCCGGATTCAAAAAAACTGGCCGAGCGGGCCAGATTGAATGTAACCATGCACTGGTAAGGATTCCACGTATTGACCATTCGGCGAACAAGAGGATTGTCGATGTCCACCTGAAAGGTTTGGAGGGTCTGGCCCCAATGCCGGCGAAGGCCGTTGAATTTCTCGTCGATTTGTTCAGGGGTCTCCAGCCGCCGGAGCAGGTCATAGCAGCGCTGTTTATTGAGCACGTTGGGGGCTGAAAATTTCCGGTCCTTCGGGTTTTCAAGATAGCCAAGGATAAAATGAAGCCGGCGGACCTGCCCGCCTTCAAGGGACAGTTGAAGATGGTGTGAGCCGATCGGCGCCCAGCCGTGCGCGAGACTATCGGCAGAAGTTCGCCGCAGAACAGCATCCGGACAGCCGTAATCATTCATATTGCCTAAAAACGCGTCCCGGCTGGTGTCAAATCCGACAATCGGTTCGCTGCAGGAGAAGAAGGCATAATGATTGCGCCGTTCGCGGTATTCGGTTTTGTGGTAAATCACGCTGCCCTCGATTTCCACTTCGCCGATGTTCCAGTTTCGCTGGAAGTTCGTCGCATCATCCCAGGCATCCCACAGACAGAACTCCGCATAACTGAACAAGTCGATGGTCTTTTTCCGCCGTCCCCGATTGGAGATTTGGACATCCCAGACCTCGGCATCTTCGTCGGGCGGCACAAAATAAGTTGTCTGAACCTCGATATCGCCCAGGCGGCCGGTAATGACCGTATAGCCCAGGCCATGGCGGCACTGGTAAAAATCCAGCGGCTGACGCATCGGCTTAAAACCCGGATTCCACGTATGCCTGCCGTCACAAATATAGAGATAGCGGCCGGGATTATCCCTCGGCACGGCATTATAAAAATACCGCGTCAGCCGGCGCAGGCGGGCATCCCGATAAAAACTGTATCCGCCGGCCGTATTGGAAATAATCCCCAGATAATCCTGAAAGCCGAGATAGTTTATCCAGGGCAGCGGAGTGTCCGGCCGGGTGATTACATATTCACGGGCTGCTTCATCAAAATAACCGTACTTGGATGCCTTCATATTCTGTTATCCTGCCGCAATGGTAAGTAGTGGCTGGTTTTTCGACTATCTACAATATTTGCTTAGGGCTTTTCTGTAAAGTTTTTTCCGAAGAAATAAAAAAAGGGCCTGCTTTTTCGGCAGGCCCATCATCCTGTTTCCTGCGGAGCGGACTTGTCAAAAACATGCCGCCGCCATTAAGGATAATACCCCTCCGCCAGTCAGTTCTGCGCCATAACGGCAAAATCCGCCAAATCAACCCGACAATAAGACGTGCTGTCTGGTTCAGGAATGCACGCCGCGCAAAATTCCCCCAAAACCCAATTTTCGGCCCAAAAACCCAGAAACCTCATTTCACGGTAAGGACAGACAAAAATGCTTCAATGGAGAACAAAAATGTGCCCAAACTCCTTAACACTGCCAAGAAGAATCTTCCCCCCAGCCCTTTCTGAAACAGGGGGCTTATCATCAGGAATGCTGAACCTTTTCGACCAGACCCTTGACCCCCAAGTCTGGACAAAAATAACATCGGAGCATCGCACAAAGCATCATAAAATCAACATAATACGTCAGCGCCTCCGGGTCCGCACACAGCCATTTTTCAAGCCGATGAACGAACTTTCCCTCCAACTCCCCATCCTGCAGTTTCAGCAGCAGAATCCCCAGCCGATCCAGCCGTTTCAGCGGCGAATAGACAGGTTCAGTCGCCTCCGCCAGCAGATGATTCAGTTCATCAATCTGCGACTGAATCGATTCAATTTCCTTCGGATTCATCTCCACAATTCCTTGCCTCCATTTTTCAACTGCTTCCGATTTGGCGGAGGGTTGATACGTGTTTAAAAATCTCCTTCCAATGAAATATCGGCTATTGAAAAGCCGCTCTAAAGAAAAAATAGACAGAAAAACAATAGCAGACAAAGAACGTCCCCAACCTCCTGTTCGGCCGCACTCCTTATCCCCCTTATTTACCCCTCCGGCCGCACTCTTCATCCTTCTAAGGTCTTGCCCTCAAGAACCTTCCACGGCAGGCCGTAACGATTGAGGTCTTCCATGAAAGGATCCGGATCAAATTGTTCCATATTGAACACCCCTTGCCCCCTCCACTTGCCCTCAAGCATCATCTTGGCGCCGATCATCGCCGGCACACCCGTTGTGTACGAGACGGCCTGCGCTCCCACCTCCCGAAAACAGGCGGCGTGATCGCAGACATTATAAATCATCATCCGGCGGCGCCGGCCGTCTTTGACGCCGTCAAAAATGCAGCCGATGCATGTCTTGCCTTTGTAGTTGACCCCAAGCGAACCCGGGTCCGGCAGAACCGCCTTCAAAAACTGCAGCGGAACAATCTGATGCCCCTCATACTCCACCGGATCAATCCGCGTCATCCCCACATTCTGCAGTACACGAAGATGCGTCAGATACGACTCGCCGAACGTCATCCAAAACCAAATCCGCTTGAGCCCCCGAATGTACTTGACCAGCGATTCAAGTTCCTCATGATAGAGCAGATACGAAGCCCGCGGCCCCACCTCCGGATAATCAATCTCCTTTCGGATGCTCATCGGCTCCACTTCAACCCAGCGTCCATTTTCCCAATAGCGGCCCTTCTGGGTAATTTCCCGAATATTGATTTCCGGATTAAAGTTGGTTGCAAACGGATGCCCATGCTCGCCGGCATTGCAGTCCACAATATCGATCGAATGAATCTCATCATAAAAATGCTTTTGCGCATAGGCACAGAATACATTGGTCACTCCCGGGTCAAACCCGCTGCCGAGCAGCGCCATAATGCCGGCCTGCGCATAACGCTCATGGTAGGCCCACTGCCATTTATACTCAAACCTGGCCACATCCGGCGGTTCATAATTGGCCGTATCCAGATAATCGACTTTCTCCGCCAGGCAGGCATCCATAATCGGCAGGTCCTGATACGGCAGGGCCACGTTTATCACCAGCGAGGGTTTGTGCTTGCGGATGAGAGCGGCCACCTGCCCTGCATCATCCGCATTCACCTGCTCCGTCCGAATCGGCCGGCTCACCTCGGATGCGATCTTGTCGCATTTGCTCTTCGTCCGGCTGGCCAGGACGATTTCGCTGAAAACCTCCGGCACCTGAGCACACTTCCTGACCACCACATTGCCGACTCCGCCGGCCCCGATAATCAGCACCTTCGCCATAAAACCCCTCACGTCTCAAAACCAGACTTGCCTTGCTCACGCCGCGGGGAGTATACTCAATATTCTTCAAGAATTCAACCGTTTCTCTCCCGCGGTTTCGCTCCCTATCCTTAATTCAGCGGTTCAGCCCCCCTTGGCCCATACGTGAAGTTCTCCGGTGATTTTGATTTCCCCGGCAGTCTCTTTCTGCGGTATGATTTTTCCATCGAACGTGGGGATCGGCAAATTGAAGGAAGTCATAATGATGGGGAAACGGCTGCGGCAGTTGAAGAAGGCACCGGCAAGGGCTGAGGGGTTTTGGGGCTGGTGCATCGTGGGGGGCTGGGTTTTCCAAGGGTGTTTGGCGGGGGGTGTTGTCAAAAATGGCTGTTTTCTGGGTTTTTGGGCTGAAAATGGGGTTTTTGGGGAAATTTGCGCACCGCGGCGTGCAGGCGGCGCGCATTTTAAAGCCACTTAAAAACGGCCGCGCGCATTTTAAAGCCGGATTTTGAACCTGCGGAGGCGTCGGCGCGCATTTTTGAGCCAGTTGAAAAGGGCTGCGGAGGGGGTTTGGGGGAAATTGCTGAGAATTCAATGGAGAGGCGGATTGGGGGGCCGGTTGGGAAGGGCTGAGAGGGGACAATGGAGAGGAAGTGGAGGGGGAAGATCTGAAATGATGGGGTAAATGGAGGGGGGTTGAGGCGGATGGGGTTTGTCGGGTTGTGCTCCTTCTGCTGCCCATTTTAATTCCTTTAATTCCTATACCTTGCGGCTCCTTGGGGCCGGATGTCTGCTCCTTCGTCATTCAAGCGGGTATTATACCATATATGATTTTGAAATCAAGGAAATGTTTGGTGATTATCAAACTTTTTTTGCGGGCAGGCGGAGCCGCGGTTGTGGGGGGAAATTCGGCTTGGCCGGTGATTTTTAAGTATTTTGGATGCTGTTTTTACTTGCTCCTAAGGACAGAGAGCCATTTGGAGATTTCTTTGCTTTTTTGTTCGATAATGTCCAGTAACTGCTCCGGCGTGCGGGTATCGACTACGGGCTTTTTGTTCGGATTGACCGCTTTCAGATCATAGACCGCATTTTCTATGTCGGCGGCTTTTTTCTCCGCTTCTCTGGCTGCTTTGGTGAATTGTTTTACCTTTTCCTGGGCCTCTTCGATGGCGGTTTTATCTTTTTTTCCGGCTTTTTTGAGTTCTTTGAGTCGCCGGCTCCATGCGGCGGCCTGGTGTTTTTTATTTGCGGCTTCGTCCCTGAACGGCTGGGCCTTGGCGGCAGCGGCTTTTTGCTTTTCTGCTATATCCACCGTCCAACTTAAAGGGCTGTCTTCCCGGTTGGGCAGGCGTCTGAAAAAGTCCTCAAAATGCTTCAGCAGGAGCGGTGTCTTTTTGCCGACCTTGATATCCGTAAGGTCGTAGTACCAGATTTTTTCTGTGGGCCTGCCTTTGGTGAAGAAGAGCAGATTGGTCTTGACGCCGGCGCCGGCGGCTGTGAATACTCCGGCCGGCAGACTAACGATACACCACAAACCGCAGTCAGCGAGGAGTTTGTGTTTGGTCTTGACGAATGCTTTCTCGTTGGTTCGAAACAGCACTCCCTCATCCAGCACAATGCCGCATCGGCCGCCGGCTTTCAGGCATCGGATCACATGCTGTAAAAACAAAACCTGCGTGGCGCTGGTTTTATAGTCAAACGATGTCTGGGCTTCTTTGCCCTCCTTGCCTCCAAAAGGGGGATTGGTGAGGATGACATCGAACAGAGAGGGGGAGTTCTCAAAAAGCCCGCCATAGATTTCCTGGCCGGTCAGGGTATTGCCGTGCCAAAGATTGGGCTTATCGATCCCGTGCAGGATCAGATTGGCCAGAGCGATCGGATAGATCAGGTTCTCTTTTTCCCGGCCCCAGAAGGTGTTATGCTTTAATAATTCCAGGTCCTTGCCGGATTTGACCTGCCCGGCCATATATTCAAACGACTGGGCCAGAAAACCCCCGGTCCCGCAGCCCGGATCATAGACGGTTTCTCCAAGTTTTGGATCGATAACCTGTACCATGGCTTTAATGACTTGCCGCGGGGTAAAGAACTGACCGCCGTCGTTGCCCTTTTCGCCCATCTTCAGGAGGAGTCCTTCATACACCTGCGAAAGCGGAAATACATGCGTCGGATCGACGCTTTCCCGGCTGATCTCGTGGACCTTGTCGAGGACATCCTGAAAGTTCTTTTCCGTATCGATACGGACCTTTTCCACCCCGCTGAGGACCTCGCTGATGACCTTTTGCCGTGCGTTGGCATCCGGCTGTCTTTCCAGATTCTTCAGATACGGCAGGAGTTCATGATTAACGAACGAGAAAAAACTGTTGGTCGGGCCTTCGTTTTGCTCTTTT
Organism: uncultured Phycisphaerales bacterium; assembly: GCA_937868095.1. GTDB lineage: Bacteria > Planctomycetota > Phycisphaerae > Sedimentisphaerales > Anaerohalosphaeraceae > JAHDQI01. The sequence goes on from CALMLO010000033.1 coordinate 18,519, forward strand.
CGCTTCCAGCCGAGCGGTTTTCTCTGGCCGTTGACCTGAATTTGAACCGATTCATCGAATGGCGCCGCCCAGTCCCGCCAGCGGTACGGGGCCTTCAAAGACGGCTGGAATGGAATCCCGATCGCCTTGGCGTGTTCCTTTTCCTGTTCCTCCTGTTCATCCAAAATCCGCAGGAACAGAATCCAGGTCAGTTCGGGGACATACTGCAAGGCCCCGGCACAGTTGCCACGGCGCATGATATCACAGATTGACTTAACTGCCGAATCAACCGACTGCTGAGTCGTCAGTTTTTTGCCGTTGCCGTTGTTGTTTTTCTTTTTTGCCATATATACCTTAAATCGAAAAATTAACCGTGTTTTCGTATTAATTCAACAAATTCTTCGGTCATTCTGTATTTCTTAATCTTGACATTACTCGGAGTAATATCTATAACATATCCATAGTTTTCAAGGATATTGATTTTGCCCTGCAAATCTTCATGGTCTTCAAAAACGTAAAAAAAACATTTGCTGCTTGTGTTTGGAATAGCCCTCTTTGCAAGTATGAAGAAATTCCTAATAAATTTATTTTCCTCTTTACTGAGGTCACCCTTCATCTCTTCGATGAGTTTGGGCATGGATTCTTTAACAATTTTAAATTGTTTTATTGCCTGATTATGAGATTCCTGATATCGCCGCTTATCGGTGTATTTATCTGCAAAATATTTGCCAGTTGCTCCTATAGCACTTCCTAAAAGAAAACTTATCGAATTAGAGAACCAGTCAAATGCCATATTTACAAATCACCTATGAATGCTTTTCGGAGCAAAGATGCCGAGATAGCGTTTATTTCATTTATTTCCGTTTCTATCAATTGGCAGAGTTGTTCTACGGATTTCATATGTACATTGATTTTATTAGCAATCTGCTTTTGTTCTTTTAAATCAGGTATTGGTGCATCCCATGAAAAAAGCTGATCGCGATTTAATTTGGGCATTCTTGCTCGTTGTGATTGACTTACCGCAAAATTCGTAAATTCTTCAGACAATAATAACCATGCAGTGTAATCAGGCCTTAAAAACCTCTGGTTAACCTCTATCGGATACATATCTGCACTACATAATCCCTCAAAATCAACTAACGCAACTTTTCTAAGATATGGTCTTAATTTAGAATAAAGAACCGATCCGGCAGAGAATAAATATTTTCCACTAATCATTTGTTCTTCTGCCGCCGTGTTCAGATAAATAATCTTGCAAGTACCGGACTCAATATTTTCCCCGTTAACATGAGGCAAATTTCGATACTCTGGTAGAGTAGGATTGACTTGTTTAGCTTCAATCTTCACTACCTGATCAAATCTTTTTCTGGGCCACCTTTTTAGGTTGGCTGGTGAAAAGACTTCCCGCAGGTAGGCATTGGGGAGGGCTTTGGCGGCTTCCTGTTGTTCCTGTGCAGCCTGGCGGGCCTTTTCCACAGCCGCAAGTTGCTCATTCAAAATCGCCGTAATCCGTTTTTGCTCAGAAAGAGGGGGAAGGGGGATTTCTATGCTTTCCACAACAGATTGTTTAAGTGATGGATACCCAGTGTTATCACTGTATTCCATCATATCTATGCAACACAAAGACCAATACAGCCAAAGTGAAGTAGCTTCATCAGTAGGCTCAACAGCTATCAAATGCGAAACAATGTAAGCATTCCTTCCAAGTATCGCTCGGTTGTTCGTCATAATGGCTGCACCACTTTTTGGAAACAAAACTGTTCCTTTCTTCGCAGGCACCAGTTGACATTCTTTCAGTGCCTTTTCTGAAAGCCTGTCTGAAGTTTCCATTAACTTAATTGTTCTGCCGTGCCTACCCAAATCACTCACACGAACAAAAGGTGGTCCATCAGAACTAAAGAATTCTTTTCCTTGTGGTGCTGCAGAACCAGCGAATATTCGAGCTACCTCCCCCAGTTTTACCCATTTCCATCCTTTCGGAAGTTGTTTATCAGCGGAAGCCATCATGCTGCGAATATCCTGATTTTTGTTTCTTTGTATATTTCGTCGGGGCTGCCGGCCTGCTGGAGGGCGTCCAGTCCGCCGGCCTTTCTGACCTCCGGCGTCTCGAATATATGGGGACTTTCCAGACCTTCCGTGCCGCTGGTTTCAAACTGGGCGGCTATCGCCCGGATCGCATCCGCCGCTGGCTTGGGGAAGCTGTTTAACCAGGTTTGGTGCTTATAAGCAAACGAAAAGGCACGCTCCCGCTTTGTTCGGGGATTGGCCCCCCAGCCCAGTTCGGCCAGCACATCGTACAGGTCGTAATCCTCTTTTTTCTCTACCAGTTTGACTACAGAGGGGGAATACCCGGCCCGCACCAGCGTGTCCAGCAGGTCCTGCCGGGCAGGCGGCTCGACCCATAGCGTGCGGAACTGGTCTAACGTATGGGCCTGACTGAGCAGTTTTTCCGCCAGCCGCTGCTTGTATTCCTCTACTTCAACCGGCATCGCCTGGCCGTCCACATCGGTAACGATATAACGGCCCTGATCGGTGATATAGACTTCAAATCCGTCAACCAGAACCTGCTTCGGCGGGGCGGGGGGCGGCGTGGGTTCCGATTGGCCGGAGGTTTTTGGGGTAGTTGGGGCGGTAATAAACTCTTCGCCGAAGAGCCGCGTGGCATCCGTATAGTCATAGACCCGGAACATCAGTTTGTTGGTCGGAAGGTCAATGCGGGTTCCCCGTCCGACCATCTGGTAGAAACTGATTGGGGATTTTAGATACTTGAAAAAGACAATGTTCCGCACACAGGGTACATCCACTCCGGTGGTTAGCAGGTCCACTGTCGTAGCGATAAAATGACTTCGGGTGGAGGCCCGCAGATCCGGCAACTGGTCATTGCCGCTGGAGGCGGCCGTACATTTGAAGGCGTAATTTGGAAGTCGCGGGCGGTGATTTTTGGCGCACCAGTCTGCATACAGGTTGTTTAGGCAGACTGCCACATCGTCGGCATGGCGGTCGCGGGCACAGAAGATAATGGTTTTCTGCTCCGGTCCCCCGGTTTCCAGAAGATACTTAAAGAGGTCCTGGCACATGGCAAGGACTCGATCGGGCAGAAGGATCTTATCTTCATATTGGTATCTCTCATAGAGATCTTCGATTTGGTCTGGACTGAGCGGCTGACCGGTGAGCGCATCCACCGGATTTCGGGCGATGATTTCTTCCTTAGTAATGCCTGTATCATCCAGATTGACGCGGCCTTTGTAGATTTCGCAGGCGGCCAGGTAGCCATCTTCGATGGCCTGGGCCATGTCATATTCATAGACCGGCTCGCCGAAATACTTCAGGTTGTTGGCGGTTATTTCTTCATCGGCGATGGCCTCGTGGGTCTTTTCTTTTATCTTCAGTTGCCGGGGTGTAGCGGTCAGGCCGATCTGAACGGCCTGGCTGTTGCGGGTGAGGACCTGAGACCACTTGCCCCAGGCCGAGCGATGACATTCATCGATGATCACGTGCGAAAAATAGTTTTCCGGATAAAATTCCGTTAAAAATGTTGCATCGTCATCCTCTTTGGCTACTCCCAAAGTCTGATAGGTGGCGATATGGATACGGGCGTTGCGGGCGTTGTTTTTGCCGTCTGCGTTGCGATAGACCTCAGCGGCATTGGAGCCGAACACATTCTGAAAGGCGCCGAGGGCCTGCGTCCGCAGTTCATCCCGGTCACAAACAAATAAGGCCCGTTTTAACTGGCCTGCATCGCTGATGCGTTTGAGGAGATTGACGGCGATAAAGGTCTTTCCTGAGCCGGTCGCCAAAGCAAGCAGGGCGCGGGGCGGGATGTTTTTCTGTCTGCATTGTACGATTTTTTCAAGGACGGCCCGGATCGCTGCGTCTTGATAATAGCGGCGAGTCCCCTCTCCACCGGTGTACGGCGTCAGCAGAGGTTTGGCCTCTTCGGATTCAAGATTGAATCCCATTTTTTGCTCATAGCGGCTGCGTAGTTCGTCCGGGGTTGGAAACTCGCTTAAGGGGCGGGGCGGTGTTGTGATTCCGGTATAGCGGTCAAACTCGACGAACAAGTAGCCGTTGGAGGAAAAAACAAAGGGGACATTTAACCGTTTGCATTCTGAATATCCTTTGGCCTGATCGAGGCCGTGGGCTGGGGGAAGTGTGTTTCTCTTGGCTTCGATGAGGGCAACAGCGACCGGCTGGTTGTTGGGATTGACTTTGACACGCAGGAGATAGTCCACTTTCCCCTTGGCACGTCGTCGGGCTGTGCCGTTGATGATTTCGATGCTGCCGGCGGTTTGTTCTCTGCGGATCAGGTCCTCTGTCCAGCCCCTTTGATGAAGGGCCGGATCGATGAGTTTGGCCCTTGTGTCGGCTTCGGAATAAGCCACGATGTGATTCGGCATAAGAAGACTCCCTCGCACTGTCTCTTCTATTCTATGAGCCCAATGGCCGACCCTTTGTGTCGCATATTATCAGTGATTTCTGTTTGTAAGATATAATAATAGCCGATTTTTGACGGTTTGGCAAGGGTTTTTGGGGGGGTTGTTGTGGCGATGACGGTGCGGGGGTGGGGCAAGGGTTTTTGGGCGGGCGGCGAAGCTGAGGATTCAGCGGAGGAGTTCGCCTTTTTCGGGGTGTTTTCCCGTGGAGCTGTGTAAAAAGCCGGCCGGGTTAAGGCAAGTTTTTTGCGGTGTGCGGCGGAGGGGCGTGGGGATTAAAAAACGACCTATCCTGTTTTTCTGCAAGGAGTAATGAAAAATCCGGCGGGCTGATTCTTCAAGCCGGCCGGCGGCGCGGGGATAGAGTATGGCAAAAAAAGGCAAATCTGGTAGGATAGCGGCGGATGACAGAACAAGTAAGCCGACAAACAGAAATCACCCTTTCCACGCCGGTGCAGTATTTGAAGGGAGTGGGGCCGATTCGCGCCAAGGCACTGGCGGAATCAGGGGTTCAGACAGCCGGAGAACTGCTTGATTATTTTCCGCGCGAGTGGCGCTTTGCGCCTCCGCTGAAGAAAATCTCTGAGATTCGGGCGGGCGAGAAGGTCTGCATAACGGGGATTGTCGAGCAGACCCATTATCAGGCCCACCGCAAAATTCCTTTTTTTGAGGCCGTGGTGGCCGACGAGAGCGGCGTGTGCCGGATTGTGTGGTTTCACGGGAAATATCTTCTTCATCAAATTGAGCCGGGCCAGCGTCTGATTGCCGCCGGCGAGGTGAGCGAATACAAGCACCGGCTTCAACTGACCAATCCGCGATTTCACATTCTCCGTCCTGATGAACCGGAAGCAGCCGAGGCCTTCAGCGGTCCGGTGTATCCGGCCAGCGCCAAACTGCCCTTTTGGCAGATACGAAAAATCATTCAGGAATCGCTGGATGTTCTTACGGAGCAGGTGCCGGAGTTTTATCCGGAGTCCTTTTTGAAACAGAATGCGTTTATTTCCCGACGGACGGCTTATCGGCAGATTCATCGTCCGGAAAATGAAGCGGTTCTTGCTGAGGCCATTCGTCGTCTCAAGTATGATGAGTTGTTTCTGATGCAGCTGGGGCTGGCGGTTCGGCGGCATCATCTGGAGCATACGTGTTCGGCTTTTCCCATGCAGTGGACGGAAGAAATTGACCGGCGGATTCGCCGGCGTTTTCCCTTTCTGCTGACGGCTGAGCAGGAGCGCGTCATTGAGGAAATCGTATCGGATATGAAGCGGACGATTCCAATGAATCGCCTGCTGCAGGGGGATGTCGGTTCGGGCAAGACGGTTGTTGCGCTGTATGCGGCACTGCTGGCGGCGGCCAATAAAAAGCAGGCCGTCCTCATGGCTCCTACGGAAATTCTTGCCCGCCAGCACATGGAGAGCATCGAGCGATATCTGAAGGGCAGCCGTGTCCGCCGGGGGCTGCTGGTCGGGGGGATGCCGGCGGCTCAGCGTGCGGAACTGACGCGGCAGCTGGCCGAAGGCGGGATAGATATTCTTGCGGGAACAGTGGCCATGCTTGAACAGGATGTGCAGTTTGCCGATTTGGGGCTGGTTGTTATTGATGAGCAGCACAAGTTCGGGGTTCGTCAGCGTGCGGAGCTTCGCAAAGGGAGTTATCCGCACTGTCTGGTGATGACGGCCACGCCGATACCGCGAACGCTGGCGATGACGGTTTTCGGGGATTTGGATGTATCGGTTATCCGGCAGCGTCCGCCCGGGCGCGGGGAGGTTGTGACCCGCTGGGTTCGGCCTCCGCAGCGGGCGGCGGCGATGGATTTTATCCGCCGGCAGATTCGGGCCGGAAGGCAGGCCTATTTTGTTTATCCGCGGATTGAGAGCAACGGAGACGCTGCCGAAAACGGGGCGATGAAGGCCGCGGTGGAGGAGCATCGACTTTTGTCGCAAACTGTTTTTCCGGAGTTTCGAATCGGTCTGCTTCACGGGCAGATGGCATCGGCGGAGAAGAAAAAGATAATGGCGGAGTTCCGCAGCGGCCGAATCCATATTCTCGTGAGCACGGTTGTGATCGAAGTGGGGGTGGATGTTCCTAACGCCACTATTATGGTGATTGAAAATGCCGACCGTTTCGGGCTGGCGCAGCTGCATCAGCTGCGGGGGCGAATCGGGCGGGGGCAGAATCGCTCCTATTGTCTGCTGTTTTCTGAAACGGATGACCCGCAGGCCAGCGAGCGGCTGTCGATTCTGACGCGTTCGAGTGATGGGTTTGAGATTGCCGAAGAGGACCTTCGGCTGCGGGGGCCCGGGGAATTATTCAGCGCTCGACAGCATGGGCTGCCGGATTTGAAGATTGCGAATATTGTGGAGGATTTCGACCTGCTGACCTATGCCCGCAAAAATGCCTTTGAACTGGTGCGTGAGGACCCGCGTTTGTCGCGGCCGGAGCATGCAGCGCTGCGTCGGGCGCTGATAGAACGGTTCGGAGCGGCGCTGGGGCTGGCGGATGTGGGCTGAAATTGTGTTGGAAAAAATGAGCATGAACGGATAAGACATAGGGCTATGAACATACGCTACAAGAACATGACTGTGGAACGGGTTCTGATCGCCGTCAATGGGCTGGCGGTTCTGGCGGTGGCCGCCTCGTTTGTGATGCTTTACGGCTTTGAGAGGCCGGTTCTGCCTGCCGGCGTGCTCTACAGCATTCAGTTTACGGCGCTGCTGATTTTTCTGGGTGAAAAGGTTGTCCGGTACTGCAATGCGGAATCGAAGCGGGAGTTTTTCAAACTGAACTGGTTTGAGATTCCGCTGCTGGGGGTTCTGGTGCCTTTTGCGGTGGGCAGCGGGCGATGGTTTGATGCCGAAAATCAGCGTCTGGCTCTTCTGATTGCCACGGATACGTATCTGGTTCTTCAGGTGATAACCAAATTGTGCCGCAGCATGGTTGCGGCGGCTGCCAGCGGGAAAAATCCGCCGCGGGCTCTGGCCGCTCTCTTTGTCATTCTGATTGCGGCCGGTTCGGGCCTTCTGATGCTGCCCCGCTCTCATCATCTTGAGCATCTTGCCTTTACGGATGCGGTGTTCACCGCTGCCAGTGCGACGTGTGTGACGGGTCTGAGTGTTCACGATACAGGCACTGATTTTACGACGATGGGTCAGGTGGTGATTCTGGCGCTGATTCAGCTGGGCGGGCTGGGTATCGTGATTTTCGGGGCTGTGATGGCACTGCTTCTCGGCCAGGCGCTGAGCGTGCGGGAATCGGCGGCGATGCAGGACCTGCTGAACGCTCAAACGCTCAGCCGTATCGGCCGGATGATTGCCTTTATTTTTCTGACGACCCTTCTGATCGAATCGGTCGGGGCTGTTTGTCTGTATCCGATGTGGGATGATGTGCCGTGCCGCTACACAACCGCCGACGGGAAATGGTTCTGCAGTTTTTTCCATTCCGTCAGTGCGTTCTGCAATGCGGGCTTCAGTTTGTTTTCAAAAAGTCTGATGGAGTATAAATCATCGGCGAGGGTGTATGCGGTCATTGCGCCGCTGATTATTCTTGGCGGGCTTGGGTTCAGTGTGCTTTCCAACCTTGCGGCCATCGCTGAGGATCGTCTGATTCGCTTCTTCCACCGTCGAAGGCAGCAGGGTTTTGTTTTCACGAGCCGCCCGCCCGTGCGGCTTCATCTTCAAACCAAAATCGTTCTGACTGTTACTGCTCTGCTGATTGCGGTCGGGACGGGGGCCCTTCTGCTGTTTGAATCGTTCCTGCCGGGTTCTCTTTACAAAGGCGATATTGGGGCGGCCTTTTTCCAGGCCGTCTCTGCACGAACGGCGGGCTTTAACACAGTGGAGATTGGGGCTTTGTCGGAGGCCTGCCGGGCGGTGCTGATTCTGCTGATGTTCATCGGCGGTTCCCCCGGTTCGACGGCCGGCGGTATCAAAACCGTTACGTTTGCGGTGGTCGTGATGATTGCGTGGGCATCGTTCCGCAAGCGGCGGGATGTGGAAATCTTCCGCCGTTCCATCCGTCTGGTGGTGGTCGGACGCGCCGTGACCGTAGTTCTGCTGTTTTCCGCCATGGTCCTGCTATCAACCTTCGGGCTGGTTTTGACCGAACGGCACAGCCATTTTTCCTTTCTGGATTTGCTGTTTGAGGCGGTTTCGGCGTTGGGAACGGTTGGTCTGAGCACCGGTCTTACCCCCGCTTTGACAACAGCCGGCAAATGGATTATCATTGTGACGATGCTCGTCGGCCGTCTGGGGCCGCTGACACTGCTGGCGGGTCTGACACACGAAATCAAACCGGCAAGTTTTGAGTATCCGTCCGAGCCGGTTATTGTCGGTTAAAAACAGGAGTATCCATGAAACGGTTTGCAGTAATTGGACTGGGACGATTCGGGAAGAAACTGGCCGCTGCGCTGGCGATGAGCGGCGCGGAAGTAATCGCGATTGACCGCGAGCGGGATGTAATTGAAGACATTCGCGACCAGGTAAGTCATGCCGTACGGCTGGACAGCACCGACCTCAATGCCCTTCGCGCCCAGGGAGTGGACAAGGTGGAGGCGGCTATTGTGGGAATGGGGGAACGGGGCCGCGGATTTGAATCCGCCATTTTGACGGTGGTGAATCTGAAACAACTGGGAGTGCCGGAAATCTATGCACGGGCCGCCGACCTGACGGCCGGAGAGGTCTTCAGTGCGGTGGGGGCTACGGAAGTGATTTACCCTGAACTTGAAACCGCCCAGCGGTGGGCCTACAAACTGATTGCTCCGCACATCGAGGAAAAAATAGACTTTGCGCCCGGGTACAGTCTGGCGCGGGTGAAGGCGCCCGGCAGTTTTCACGGCAAAACCGTCCGCGATCTTCAGCTGCGGCAAAAGTACAATGTGAATCTGGTAGCGATCAAACGGGAAGGCGGGCCGCACACCGAGGAAGAGAACATTATCAACGTGCCGATGCCCGATACGGTTATTTATGCGGGCGATATTCTTATGGTGGCCGGCACGGATAAAGATTTGGCTCGACTGCCGCAGGAATAAGCTGTGAATAAGACTGCCGACCGGTTTCTTTTTGTTTCAGACTTAGATGGGACGCTGCTGCGGAGCGACGGGACTCTTTCGGAGGATTCCCGCCGGCGGCTGAAAGAGCTGCTGGAGGCAGGTCTGTGCTTCACGGTCGCCAGCGCTCGGACGTGGAGCGAGATTGCGCCGGTGCTGGAGGGGCTTCCGCTGCGTTTGCCGGTTATCGCCGTCAATGGGGCTTTTCTGTCGGATTTTGCCACCGGGCGGCCGCTGCGCATCAAGGCGCTGCCTGCTGAACTGGCAGCGAATCTCTATGAAGAGATACGGCGGGTCGGGTTAAGTCCTTTTCTCTGCGCCTTCGATGGAACCGGCGACAAACTTTATTATTGTGAATTGCTCAATGAACAGATGCGATGGTTTCACGAGATTCTGACGACGCACAATCGGGCGCGGCTGTGCCGGCTGGAACCGCTTGAAAAGGCCCTTTCGCTGCAGGTGGTTTCATTTGCTGTGATGGGCGACGAGCGGCCGGTTGCCGAGTTGGCCCGCCGTCTGGATGAACAATATGCCGGCCGGCTTGAATGCTTTCATTTTCAAAATCCCTACACCGACGGACACTGGTGGCTGACGATTCACGATGCCGGCGCGTGCAAATCCAAGGCCCTTTGTGAATTGGCTCACCTGTACGGCTTTTCGATGAAGGATGTCGTGGTATTCGGCGACGAGATTAACGATGTGCAGATGTTCCGGGCGGCCGGGCGGGCGGTGGCCGTAGCCAACGCTCACGAAACGGTAAAATCCTGCGCCGATGAAATTATCGCCTCCAACGATGAAGACGCCGTCGTCCGCTATATCTGCCGCACTCTTCAGGGCATCTGACTGTTGTTTCATCACTGCCGAGGCCGTACAAAGGCGGTAAAAGAATGCTTATCGAAAGCACAGACTGAGAGCGGATGGCTCACAAAAGGAACAATCTGACTCGTTTTCTTGGGTATGTTCGGCCGTACAGCGGGTATCTGGTGCTGGCGGCAGCGGGCGGGATTGTCAAGTTCACTGTGCCTCTGCTGACCCCGCAGGTGACCCGCTATCTGCTGGATAAGGTCTTTTTGAGTTCATCTCTGACGGCGGCGGAGAAAGTCCGCCAGCTGTGGCTGTGCACGGGCGGGCTGGCGGCTGTGTTTGTGTTTATTTATGCTCCGTGTGTCTATCTTCGGCACCTCTGCGCCGACAAGGCCAGCCATCGGGCCGTATTCAGGCTGCGCTGCGACCTTTACTACCGCATTCTGCGTCTCTCGGCGTCCTTCTTCAGCCGGCACAGAAGCGGCGAAATTGTGTCGCGGCTGATCAGCGATGTAGCCCTGGCTCAGAATCTGGTCGGCACGGCTCTGACGAATACCTGGATGGATGCCATTGCCCTGATTGTCATTCTGATTTTTCTGTTCCGCATCGATGTTCCGGCGGCGCTAGTGGCGCTGGGGACCTATCCGGTTTATCTGTTTTTCTTCCGGAAATTCAAAAGCAGAATCCGTACAGCCACGATGCGCATCCAGGATGAACTGGCGGCGATGGCCGGCGATATGAGCGAACGCATCTCCGCTACGACGGTCATTCACGCCTTCGGGCGGGAACAAACGGAAAAACAGCGATTTCACAGGCAGTCGGAAAAACTTTTTTCCATCAATATGGAGCGGATTCTGATTCAGGGGCTCAATCAGGCCGTTACCGGAACCCTCATCGGCCTTGCTCCGCTGATTGTGATTTCCTTCGGGGGGATGCGTGTTCTTAAAGGGGCGATGACGGTCGGCGATTTAATTGCCGTTATGCTGTATCTCGGCCCGCTCTATCTGCCGCTGCAGCGGCTTTCGGAACTCAATGTCGTGATGGCCAACGCGCTGGCGGCGCTGGAGCGAATCTTTCAGATTATGGATGAGCAGCCCGAAATCGTGAACCGTCCGGATGCGATTGAGCTGCCTGCTGTGCAGGGGCTGGTGGAGTTTGACCATGTTCAGTTTGGTTATGAGCCGGACCGTCCTGTTCTGAATGATATTTGTTTTGCGGCCGAACCGGGGCGCAGAATTGCGCTGGTCGGCCCCAGCGGTTCCGGGAAAAGCACGCTGGTCAGTCTTATTCCCCGCTTTTATGATGTGCAGAAAGGAGCCGTGCGCATCGACGGCTATGACGTGCGGGATATCAAAATCCAGTCGCTCCGCAAAGCCGTCGGAATGGTTCTTCAGGACCCGATCCTTTTCAGCGGCACTATTCGGGAAAACATCCTTTACGGGAATCCTTCCGCAAGCGACCAGCAGGTAGTGGAGGCGGCTCGGGCGGCGCATGCGCTGGAGTTTATCCAGGCCCTGCCCAACGGATTTGATACGGAGGTTGGCGAGCGGGGTCTGATGCTGTCCGGCGGGCAGAAACAGCGGATTACCATTGCCAGGGCTTTCCTGAAAAATCCTTCTATTCTTATTTTCGATGAGGCCACCAGTTCTCTGGACTGCGAATCGGAATACTGGATTCAGCAGGCGATGAAAACTCTGATTGAGGGCCGGACAACTTTTATTATTGCCCACCGGCTGGCGACTATCATCGGAGCCGACTGGATACTGGTGCTTCAGAACGGCCGCATTGCAGAACAGGGCACGCATGAACAGCTGCTGCCGGCGGGCGGTATTTATCGCAACTTTTTCCGCAGACAAATTGAATCGGCTCCGCTGGATTTGCTGCAAAATCCTCTTCTTTTGAATCAAGAAATTTTTTGACAGAAATTTCTTGACTTTGGACTCAAGTCTTTTATAGTCAGATTCAAAGGACGGACAAAAAACCCCTACGCTTTCTGCACTATCCGCTCTGTTTAAAGTTTGGCTTCGCACAGAGAAACGGTTTTTGGTCAAAAAATGGAGGGTTTGAATTATGTCTAAAAAGTCTACATTTTTCACCTTTATTATCCTCTTCGGTTTCGACCTCACTTTCGCAGCGGATGGAGACCTGCTTTGGAATTTTGGCGGGGTTTCCATCCCCATCACCGGGACTAACTTGAATTTTTTTGATCTTGCAACAGACCAGGACGGCGGAATCTTCTTTGCCTGGGAAGTAGACGCCAGCTATCAGGTTCGACTGCAGCGGGTGGATTATACCGGACAAACCAGCGGATATTTTCCCGGACCGGCCTGGTCTTCGGAGGTGGTTCTTTCCTCGGGTCTGGAGAATCAAAACCCGGATGTGATTTCTGACGGCAACGGCGGGGCTTTCGTCGCCTGGGTGGAAAAGATCAGCGAAACTCCTCCTGTTAATACATGGGTGTACAAAGCCCAGCGGGTTAACAGCTCGGGAACAAAACTGTGGGCCTCTGCGGTGACCTTGACCAGTTCTTATACGGCCAGCGGAACCAGCCAACCCAAACCGATTCTGGTTGGCGACGGCGGCAACGGTGCCTATGTCGTGATGCAGTATAACTATGCCTGTCACGTGGTTCATTTTAACGAAAACGGGGTCCTCACAGGCAGGGTGGACGGTCTAAGCATGGATTTCACCATGAAGGATGCCGTCTCAGACGGGGCGGGCGGCGTGATTGCGACGGGTCTGAGCAGTGTGCAGGTGGCTGCCAACCGTGCGGCTGTCAGCGGAAGCAGTGTTGCGGCCTTGTGGGGGTCGGGCGTGACAGTGGGAAATACGACACATACTACTACGGCTGTTCACGCGGTCTCTGATGGACATGGCGGAGCGATTGTCTGCTGGAATACAAGCGACAATGTGCGGATTCAACGGATCAATTATGCCGGCTCGGTGCTCTGGCAGGCGGGCGGGCTGGAGCTGGTGTCAGCGGCCGCCGTAGGCGGAAGCGCCTGGACGTACGGCATCAGTTCGGATGTATGCAGCAACGGGGCCGAAGGAGCGTATGCGGTCTGGACAGACTGGCGGAACGAACCAGCGTACGGCGGCAACTGCGATATTTATGCGCAGCATATCGACTCCGACGGCACTATTCGATGGGCACTGTACGGCATCCGCATTAATAATCTGCCGGCCGGCTCGCAGCGGAATCCGGTGATTTGTGCCGACAGCACCGGCGGCGCGATTGCGGCCTGGCAGGATTACTATTATTTGAGTTACAATATCCGCGCCTGTCGGGTTAATGCAGAGGGTTCTTTAGTCTGGTCGAACTGGGTGATTAACGATGACGGGTATCCCGACAATCCAGGCGCGGAGCAGTCGTATCCGAAAATCCTCTTCGCCAACGACGGCCCCTCCCCTGTCGGCGCCATTATCGCCTGGAAAGATAAGCGGTCGGCCCTGGACAACTACTGCCAGAAAATGGAAATCAACACCCTTTGGGCGCCGCTGGCTCCATCGAACCTGACGGCGGCGGTAACGTCTCCGCAAATCCATCTGCAATGGAAAGACAATTCAGCCAATGAAAACGGCTTCGAGATCGAATACAAGCAATGGAGTCGTTTTTTGACGGAACCGGCGTCGTGGACTGTTCTGGACAGTGTCGGCGCCAACGTGATGTCTTATCAACTGAACGAAATCACTTACAACAACTATTACAAATTCCGGCTTTGCGCCTTCAACAGCGAGGGATTCTCCGACTACTCCAATACGGCAACGGTGCTGGTGGGGCTCTTCCTGTATTCGATTACGGTTACGCAGCCGAACGGGGGCCAGAGTTGGCCTGCGGGGGCCGTACGGGAAATTACGTGGGCTTCCACCGGGGGGATTCCCTCGGTGCAGATTGACTATTCTCTGGACGGAGGCAGCCACTGGATGGATCCGCCGATTGCGGCCTCAACGGCCAATGACGGCTCATTCCTGTGGACCGTGCCGAACACACCCAGCGACAACTGTATTATACGGATTCAGGATGCTTCCGACGGGGCTCCGCATGACCTGAGCAATCAGCCGTTTCGGATTACGCCGGCAGCTCCAGACCTGGTGATTGAATCGTTTGTCTGTGAGCAGCAGCAGACGGCGATTCAGGATCAGGTACTGACATTTCACTGCACGGTTCGGAATATCGGCTCCCAAGGCACCGGCCGTTCCTTCTATATGGACTTTTATCCAAACCGCTCCGTCCCGCCAGGCAAGGAGGAGGGGGAATTATTTTGCTTGATTCCCAGTCTGGGGCCGGATGAGACGTACACGTGGAACTTTTCTTATACTTATCCGATTCCAGGACCGCAGTCGATTTATGTACAGGTGGACATGGACCAGTACGTTGCGGAGGCCGATGAAGATAACAATGTGCTGGGGCCGCATGCCCTTGATATCCATGAATTTGAGTTTATCGAGGATACCTCCGTGACGCCCGATTGGTGGTTTGGCGGCGACAACCGAGAAGGATGGACGCGCAATGTCGGATACGGGCAGAGTTTTACCTTCCCCCGCAGCGCGCACGTGGATTACGCGGGATTTCATCTCAAGGAGAAGTTTGATTATTACGAAAATCCCACAGGAGTCGGTCATGCCGTTACCCTGATCCTGAATATTCGCGCCGAGGACGGAACAATCGTAAAAACAGTTTCCAAGAACCTGCCGGCCTCGTTCAATGGCGGCTGGGTGTTCTTTGATGTGGATGCCGATCTGTGGGCCAGCGATACATACATCTTCACCTGTTATCTGCAGAACGGACATGTTAATGATCTCACGTCATATATACGGGCTCGGAATGATGACCCGTGGCCTGACAGCCAGGGATATATCCAGAATAATCGAACCGCTCCCTATGACATGGAGGACTGGAGCAGTTGGAATACACATCTGTGGGATTTCAATTTCCGGATTGCAGGGTTCTATACCGACCTGAGTCCATCAGACTTTCTCCGCGATTATCAGGTCAACCTGGCGGATTTTGCCCAGTTAGCCCAGCAGTGGCTTCAAGCAGACTGCATCCTGCCCGGCTGGTGCAGCGGGACGGATTTGGACTACTCCGGCGGAATTGACCTGGACGATTTGGACCAGTGGACGGAGGATTGGCTGTGGGAAGGATACGGGGCGCTGGAGAAGGCGGATATTGCGGCGATGGATGCCCAGTTGTCCAGTGCGCCGATTTACGGCTCGAACGGCAGCCAATTCTGGCCGGGAACATACTTTGTTTACGTCACCAACAGCGGGCGGTACGGCAAGTTTATTGCAGAAAAGTACGAACCGGCAGAAAACCATCGACTGACGATTGGCTGGATTACGTATAATGCGGACGGAACGATTTATTCGACCGGCACGGGCTTAAACATCCGTGGAACCTTTAGCTGCGACCTTGACCTCGGAATGGAAGGCGACACGGACGTGGACTGGAAATGGACAATGCACACTTCCACGGAGCGGGCTCTGGAGCCGCGCAACGGGGCGAGATTTAAGCTGATGTACCGCTCACCGGCGCCGTAAAGCCGTGTCTGAACGGCGAACTGTCTGCGGCAGTGCCGCGGCTGGTCTCAAGAGGAAAGAGAGCGGTGCCTGCGGAGGGCCTCGAGGAAGGTCTGCATATCGTTGGGCAGCGGGGCCTCAAACTTCATTGGCTCTCCGGTGGCCGGATGGGTCAGTTCGAGCGTCCAAGCGTGCAGGGCTGTACGGGCAATAAGGGGACTTTCGGGGGCGGGTGTGCGATCCTCAATCTGCCAGGGATAAACGACCTTGCCGCCGTAAAGGTCGTCGGCCACAATCGGATGCTTCAGCCAGGACAAGTGCACGCGAATCTGATGGGTGCGTCCGGTTTTTAGGTCGAGTTTGAGCAGACTGTATCCGCGAAACGCCTCAAGCACTTCATAAATGGTAACTGCTTCTTTGCCGATATCGGGCCGAATAGAAAACTTTTCCCGGATATAGGGATGCACCCCCAACGGCTGATTGATGCAGTCAGCCCGAAGCGGCGGCGTTCCGTGGACGATTGCCAGATAGGTTTTTTTGGTCAGTCGGTCGGCAAACTGCCGGGAGAGTTTCCAGTGGGAGGTGTCGTCTTTGGCGACTACCAGCACCCCTGTTGTGTTGCGGTCAAGGCGATGGACAATGCCCGGCCGCCATGGGTCAGTGCCCTGGGACAGTTTCTGATAGTGATAGACCAAGGCGTTCACGAGGGTGCCGTGTTTGCAGCCGCGGGCCGGATGCACAATCAAATCCGCCTGCTTGTTCACCACCAGCATATAATCGTCTTCGTAAAGGACATCGAGCGGAATATCCTCCGGTATGAGCTCGCGCATGGGGCGCGGGGGGAGAATCAAATCAATCTCATCGCCGGGATTCAGCTGGCAGCTGGGCTTGGCCGGCCGGCCGTTGACATTGACCCCCTGCTCCTTAATCAACTTCTGAAGGCGTGTTCGGCTGAAGTGGCTGAATCGTCCGCACAGATATTTATCGAGACGGCGAAACTTCAGATTGGAACCGACGCGAAAGCAAAGGCGCTGTCCGGCCAGTTCTTCCGACTCATCAATGGTTTCTTCGTCGCTTCCTTCCTGGGGAAGTTTGGGCTCCAGCGGCGAGAAAGGATATTCATCCGGAACCGTCATACCACTACGGAGCGGCCGGCGAAGAGGAGGAAGCAGCCGGTTCGGGTGCGGGTGCAGTCGGCGGAGTTACTGGGGCTGCGGGGGCCGGCTCAGAAGAAGAGGTTGGCGATTGGGCAGCCGGTGCCTCGGGCTGCTGGGTGTCCGCAGCCGGCTGGTCTTGCTGGGGCTCCGGAGCCGGCGCCGGCGCGAAGACGACTTTTACCGCATTGTCCTCCAAGAGGTCCAGCCGACGTTTGGCCTGTTCGATTACGGAAGTGCCTGCATAGGCCGTATTTTGAATGATTTGCGTATACACCTGGCGGGCCTGCTCGTATTGGCCGGCTTCTTCGGCACACAAGCCCAGAGCCAGTTCGGCCAACCCTTTCAGGGTGGGCGATTGGGCTGTTTCGAGGGCCTCTTTGCAGGCACTTTCCGCCTTGGACAGATTGGCGGAGATGGTTTCCGGGCTGGGCTGTTCATCCAGATGCAGGGCCGCCCGCAGCAATTTGGCGGACTCGAGAAGAGCAATGGCCGCTAAGTCTTTCTGGCTGGTGGAGGACGCGGCGGTTCGGAGTTCCTCGGCAGCGGATTCAAGCAGAGAAGCAGGACGAACCTCCCCTTCCGCCTGGGCGGCACGGCTCATCGCCTCGCGAGCACTTTGAATGCGGGAGACCATCGTGGTCTGCTCGCTTCGGCGGCTCTGGTGACGGAAGTGCTTGTAAAGCGGGATTCCGAGCAGGGCAATCAGGATCAAACACACCCCGATAATCTGATTGGAATAGCGCTGCATAAAATCGGGCAGCCGGGCGAGAAAGTCGGCCAACTCATTGGTCTTCAATTCATGACGATGCTCTGTATCCATAACGATTCCTGGTTTGCTCCTGTGCCGGCTGCTTTCAGGTCTGTGCGGCTTTCCCGGCTTCAAAACCGCCTGCTTTTTGAACTCCTGTATTTCCGAAACACCTTATTATAAAAAGTTTACTTTTGACAGGCAAGAACTCTTTCCGCATACTAATAGCGTCCTTTCGGCGGCAGCAAAATGATTGTTTGAAACGATTGAGGAAGCACAAATGAAAAGACCCGTGCGGACGGCGGCTTCGGCTGTCTGGATTGTGTTTTGGGCGGTTTGCGGTCCGGCCCGGCCGGCATCCGCACTGGACGAAAGCCGTTATATTCCTTTCGAACAAATCCGCGCGGGGATGGAGGGGTACTGCCTGACGGTGCTGGAAGGAACGGCGGTCGAAAAGTTTCCCTTAAAGGTGCTAAGCATTGTCCGCAATGCGGAGCCCGGGTCGGATTTCATCCTTGTTGTGGGGACGGATGAACGATTTAAATATGTCGGTTCCGTGCAGGGGTGCAGCGGCTCGCCGGTCTATCTGGAGGGTCGGCTGGCCGGCGCATTGGCCGCCGGGTGGGAGGATGCGATTGAGCCGCTTTATCTTGTCCGGCCTATTCAGGACATGCTCAAGGTAGAATCTTCCCCTGCATCGGGTCCGGTTCCTTCCTTGACAACCGAGCCAAAAGACCTTATTTGTCCTGAAATAGCCCAAAAGCGTTATTTTGACTACCTTCAGAAGACATTTTCGGTTCGGCGAACAGTCCTGCCTTTGGCTGTCTCTGCGGCGGCGGGTGCTGTCCGGTCGGTCGAGCCGATTCTTCAATCCCTTGGTTTCTATCCTGTTACCGGTCCGGCGATGGAGGGTGAAAACCAGCCCTCTGCTGAAGGCCAAGCGGGGCTTGTTCCAGGGGGGGTGCTGTCGGTGGTATTGTGCGGCGGCGATATTTCTGTTGCGGCTGTGGGAACCGCCACGGATGTGGTGGGCGATACGGTGTATGGTTTTGGGCATGGGCTGCTGAGCACGGGGGCGGTTCAGCTGCCGATGGCCGGCGGGTTTATTCATACGACGATTGCCCGCCGCTCCATCTCCTTTAAATTTGGTTCTCCCGGGCCGATTCTTGGAACGTTTACATCGGACCAGGCCAGCGGGGTCTGCGGCCGGGTTGGTCAAAAGCCGCCGATGATTCCGCTTCATATCCATCTGGAGCGTTCTGATATTGGCCAGAGCCGTGATTTTGACTGCCAGGTGGCGGTTCATCCGATTCTGACGCCGCTGCTGCTGCGGATTGCTATTCTTTCGGCGGCTGAGCATTACGGCCAGCTGCCGAGTGAACACTCACTTGAGTATGAGGGTGTTATCGAACTGGAGGGCTATGACCCCATCCGGCTGGCCAATCTCAGCAGCGATACGGAAGCATTGCAGCCGGCGTCGGAGGCGGCCTCGGCGGCGAATCTGCTGCTGAACAACCCTTATCGGCAGGTCGGCATCCATTCGGTGGCGTTGTCGCTGCGGTTTTCGGGCCGTTCCCGTACCGCCAATATCTGGTCGGCAGAATTGTCCGACGATAAGCCCAAGCCGGGCCAGGTTATTACCCTTCAAACCGTGCTGGAGTCGTTCCGCAGCGATAAAACGATTCATTCCATCCGGCTGCAGATTCCGCCGGAGTTGAAACAAGGGACTTATTTGCTGCAGGTGCTGGACCGAGATGAGTATTTGGGGTTTCTGCAGAAGGCCTCGCCTTCTCAGTTTGTCGCTGAAGACCTGGCCTCGATGCTCAAGGCGGTGCGGCGCATTCTGCAAACGCCGCGAAACCAATTGACAGCGGTTCTTCTGCTCGGCCAGGGGGGCATTGCCATTCGCAATCAGGACCTGCCGGACCTGCCGCTGAGTCGTGCCCTGCTTCTGCAGGACAAGCGGCGGCTGACGCCGGCACTGCCCTTGCAGAGTTGGATAGAAACGCAAACCTCCATGGAGTGGATTCCCACCGGAACAATCGTTGTACCGATTCAAGTAGAACCCTAAGGGATGTTTTCATGAGAAAAAAGCCGCTGTTCTTTCTGAGTGGTGCGGTTCTGGCCGTATGGTTTGTTTCGGCAGGCCGTGTTGGAGCCGTTACCTCTGTCGTCAGCCGTCATGCCAAGAGTGAGGATTTTCTCAAGGGCAAACTGGAGAACCTGATGGTGGATTCTGACGGGAATCTCCGGCTGGCCCGTCGGGCTGATGTTTTGCTGGGGCCGGAGACCCTGATTGGGGTCTGGACAATCAACGCCGTTGCGGCGGAACCGGACGGCTCTGCTGTTTATGCAGGGACCAGCCCGAACGGCACAATCTTTAAATACTCCCAAGGCCGGACGGATGTGCTTTATCCAACTGATACGGTTGGGGGAGCGAAAGATGTCTCCTCAGCGCTGGTGGCTCCGCTGCGCAATGAACATGTTTTTGCGCTGGCGTTCGATTCCGGTGGACGGCTGCTGGCCGGCATCAGCGGTCAGAAAGCCCGTCTGCTGCGGTTTGACAAAGAGCCGACTGTCCTTTTTGAATCTGAGACGGATCGGTACATTTATGCCATCACTGCCGACGCGGATGGGATGCTGTATGTGGCAACCGGCCCCAAGGGACGCATTTATCGTCTGCCGCCCTTCGGCGGAGAAGCGGAGGTTGTTTATGAAAGCCGCGACAAAAATATCCTCTCGCTGGCCTTTGCCAAAGATGGTTCTCTGCTGGCCGGCAGCGACACCCGCGGGCTTGTCTATCAGATTGATGTGAAGAGCCGCACGGCTCGCATTCTTTATGACAGTCAGCAGAAAGAAATCACCGCCCTGACGACGGACTCGGACGGCAATGTTTATCTGGCGGCCTCGAGCACAGCAGCCGTAGCCGGCCGAATTGATTCTGCTGCGCAGGCGCTTGCCAAATCGCCGGGCAGACCTCAATCGGCCCTGGAACCGTCGGCTCCGGAGGAGGACGAAGGCGATGAGGAAGAAGGCGATGAAGGGGATGAGGAAGAGGGCGGGGAGTTTCTTCTGACAGCGGCCAATGTTGTGAAAGAAGAACGGCCTGCTGCGCCCGGCGCGCCGCCGGCACCGCCGGTAGGTCCCGCTCCGCGTGCGGTCAGCAGTGTGGTGCGCATCAGTCCCGATGGTTTTGTGCGGGAAATATTCTCCGACAGAGTAATTTTTTATGCCTTGCTGTATCAGGACGGCAAAGTTTTGGCTGCAACCGGCAATCAGGGACGGCTCTTCGGCATCGAGCCGGTGATTGACCATCGTTCTATTCTTTATCAGAATGACAAATCCGCCCAGATTACCGCTGTTTTTGCAGGGGCAGACAAGAGTCTTCTGCTGGGGCTGTCCAATCCGCCGCAACTGGTTTGCCTTGCTCCGGAAGCGGCGGTCGAGGGCAGTTTTACCTCGGATTTGATTGACGCCGGCCAGCCCGCCCGCTGGGGCAAAATTCAGGCAGAGGGCCGGCTGCCGGAAGGGTCTTCTATCCGGTTTCGTGCCCGCAGCGGCAACCTGAAGGACCCCAATGACCCGACTTTTTCGCCGTGGCTGCCTTTTCAGGAGCTGACGAAGCCGAGCGACCTGGGCTGTCCGACGGCCCGCTATCTGCAATACCAAATCACCCTTGTCCGCGGCAAAGGCGCCCAAAGCCCCCTGCTGCAGGAAGTGGCTGTGGCGCACAGCATTCCTAACCTGCCGCCGCAAATTCAGTCAATCGAGGTGCAGCCCTCCAAGGACAAACAGAAATCGTATCTGTTTCAAATTGGTGCGCGGGCCCTGGACGAAAACGGCGACAAACTGGTCTATCACTTTGATTTTCGGCGTCAAAACCGAAAACGCTGGATTTCGCTTAAGAAGGATTCTGAGAAGCCCGTTTATGAATGGGACAGCCGCACGGTGGAAGACGGGCGGTATGAAATTCGGATTACCGCCGATGACAAGCGGTCGAATCACCCGTCGGAGGCCCTTACCGCTTCCCGCATCAGCGAGACGGTCATTGTGGACAACAGCCAGCCGGCGATTGACGAGGTTCGGCTGAACGTTCAGGGCCGCGCGCTCGAACTGCAATTTACCGCCGCGGACGTTTTGTCGGCTATCGCCGAGGCGCGGTACACCCTTGACAGCTGCGAAGACTGGATAGGCCTTCTGCCGGAAGACCTTGTTTTTGATACCACTGAAGAACGTTTCCGTCTGCGGGTGGACAACCTGGAGCCGGGTGATCATGTTCTGACGCTGGCCGTCAGCGACAGTCCGGGCAATACGCGTTATCAAAGTATGGAGTTCACGATTGGACAGGACGGCTAAGGATGCGCTCCATTGCCTTCGACTCCATCGTCCGAACGACGGCGGATTTGTGCATTCAGGCCGCCTATGAACTGCCGGAGGATATTTCGGCTGCCGTGCGGAAGGCCCTTCAGACGGAGTCCAGTCCGCGTGCCCGTCTGATTCTTCAGCAGTTGCTTGAAAATGCGGCGGTTGCCGCCCATGAGCGAATCCCTATTTGTCAGGACACTGGTTTGACGGTCGTGTTTGCGGAGGCAGGCAGCGAGGTGAGAATTGCTGCGCCGCCGGAGAAGGGTTCGGCCACTTTGATGGATGCCATTCAGGAAGGTGCTGCGCTGGCCTGCAAAGAAGGGCTGCTGCGAGCCAGTGTCGCCGCCGAGCCGCTGAACAAGCGGCTCAACACAAACACCAACACGCCGGCGTTTGTTCATTTGTCGATTGTGCCCGGGGAGCGGCTGCGGTTAAGCGTATTGCTGAAGGGCGGCGGCTGTGAGAATAAAAGCCGTTTTGAGATGTTCAATCCGACGGAGTCGCCGCAAACCGTCTGCCGATGGATTGTGCAGACCGTGCAGGACGCCGGCCCGAATGCCTGTCCTCCTTTCGTGGTGGGAGTAGGGCTGGGGGGAGATTTTGAATGGTGCTGTCTGCTCAGCAAGAAAGCCCTGCTCAGGCCCGTCGGCAGTACCCACCCTGACCCTTTTTATGCCTCTCTTGAAGAAACCCTGCTGAAGGACATCCATGCGTTGGGGCTTGGGCCTCAGGGATTGGGCGGGGATACGACTGCCTTGGCCGTCCATATTGAAACAGCCCCCTGCCATATTGCCTCTCTGCCGGCGGCGGTCAATATCGACTGCCACGCCCATCGGCATAAAACCGCCGTTCTTTAATCCGCGGAAGGCCTGCTGAAGAAGTCCGGCTGTCCGGTCCAAGAGTTCGGCTTCGGCCAGACGCCGGAGCAGATGATTTGATACGGCACGGCTGAAGGTTTTACTCCTTCAGGGCATCGAGAATCCGGTCTGTATCCACGTAGTCGCGTACAATCTGATGAAGACGGATAATCTTGTCTGTTTCATAGGGGCGAATCTTAAACCCCAAATCCTTCATCCGGGCACTGACGGTAAAGGTGTCGTCGGTGCTCAGCAGAACGGGAATCTGACTGGCCTGCAGCAGCGGCTCGATGGTCGGATGGGGTTCAAAGCCGCTGGTGAGAATCATCCCTCCGGTCTTTTCGCCGTACCGCGAGAGCAGCAAAATGGTAATCAAAATGTTGTCCACGCGGTCGCCCGGGATAATGACGAGGGTGCGATCTTCGATATGCTGAAAGACATGCTGGGGCTCCATCGCCGCGATAATCACATGATTGATGCGGTTGTTCAGCGACTCTGAGCCGCAGAATACCTTATAGCCGAATTCTTCGGCAACCTGCCCTACGGTAAATTCGGACAGGGCCGGCTCATAGGGCATGGCCCCTACGAGTTCTGTACCGAGCAGGCGAAGGCCCTTGGCGGCTGTTTCACAGATTTTGTCGTACTTTTCGGGAAGAATCTTGTTTAAGATTGCGCCGACGACTTCCACCTCGTAGTCGGCAAAGAGCGCCAGACTGACAGCGATTTCATCGAGCGGCCGGCCGATGCCTCCTTCGGTGACAATCACCACCTTGGCTCCGAGCAGCTGGGCTACGCGGGCATTGGACAGTCCAAAACAGCTGCCGACTCCGGCATGGCCGGTGCCTTCATAAATCAGCATCGGATGCCACTGCCTGAGTTTGTAATGCACAGAGAGAATCTGCTCTTCCAGCGGCCTTACATCGGGATTGTCAATAAAGCGTTTGGTAAAGCCCCTCTCAATGGCAATGGGGCTGAGATAATACGGCTCATCTTTTATATGAAAGACCTGGTGCATCAGGACGCCGTCTTCGTCGATATTTTTGTCCTGGTAGCGGACATAATGCTGGCCTACCGGCTTGCAGTATCCGGGATTGAGGCCTCGCTCCTGCAACAGCTGCATCAGTCCCAGGCAGACGGATGTCTTGCCGCAGTCCCGCAGTGTCGCTCCTATGAAGAGTGGTTTCATCGGTTTTCTTTATGCCTCTGTTTCCGTTTTATAACAGTATACTTTCTGCCGCGGAAAAAAGGTTTAAAAAACTGCTACTCCGAAGGAAACTTTACTCGACTTATTTCCTCCCGACTGCGGATCCGCCGTCCCAACGGGACCAGCCCCCAAAGGACAATCAAAGCGATAACGGTCACGCCGACAGCGGTCCTGTACAGTTGAAATCCGCACGCAATCCCAATGCCGCTTACCAGCCAGATTGTGGCGGCTGTTGTAATGCCATGAATGGAGCGGCTGCCCTGGATAACGGCCCCGGCCCCGATAAATCCGACGCCGGTAATCACTCCCTGCAGAAGTCGAGCCGTACTGTTATTGTCAGAGGAGCCCTCCTTCAGGGATAAGGCCAGAGTGGTAAACAGGGTTGCCGACAAACAGATAAGGATATTGGTCCGAAGACCGGCCGGCTTGCGATGAAGTTCGCGCTCCAGGCCTATCAGCCCTCCGAGCAGAAGTGCCACCCCATAGGGTATCAGCTGTTTCCAGTCTGTTATGTCCGTTCCCATCGGAGTGCTCCTTGAAAAAGCGGTTTATAAGTACTTTTGCAAATTTTTATTAAAAAGACAAAGACGCCCGCCAAGGCCTCAAGGCACTTGCCTTTTCTTGTGTTTTACCGGACTGGGTTGGCTTATTGATTCCTCTATAAAGTTATAGGAATATATCTGTATCAAGGCCTTTGAACGGCGGCATCCGTTTCTTTATCGGCTTGCGAGCACCCGGAAGGTTAATCGGCGGAGAGGGAGGGGAGCAGTTCGGGGTGTTCCACCTGTTCGAGGGTCTGGCGGATAAATTCTTTCCAGTGAGGCAGCCGGTGGGTGCGGCGCTGAAGGATGATATTGCGCAGCGTCCGATAACTCATACACCACAGGCGGGTCTGAAGGAACCCTTCGGGGAGGCGTTTTTTGACGCCGACCAAATCCTGCCTGCCGGCGGCCTGATGAATGGCATGCAGTGTCTCCAGCGGGCAGCTGTCCGGCTCAAAATTGGCCTTCAGAAATGCGGCGACGGAGGATTCATCCTCCAGATTGACGGCCAGCAACTCCTCGGTGAGGGTGTGCATGGTGCTTTCGGACTGCTTTGTTGACATGCGGAATGTATCGGCCTCCTGCCACCAATAGCGAGGAGCTCGAACATCCAGCCAGACAAAAATGCTCTCAAGAAACTTGTTGTGGCCGCCGTCTTTGTCGGCCAGCCGCTGAGCAACCTGAGACATCTTGTCGGGATTTCGCTTCTTATTATGCGAAAGCCCCAGCAGGGCTGCTTCATAGCCGGCTTCATTTATTTTTTTTACATCCATATAAATATGAGCCGCTGTTTGCGAGGGCTTCTGTGTCGCCGTTTCCATCGCTGCTCCCTATCCCTGGATATTTTCCCTTTTTTGTTCTTTTTACCAGCCCAACAAAAATATAGCAAGAATTGTTTGGCTTTGCCGACCGGACTATCTGGACAAAAACTGTCCCTTTTGTATTCAAACCGTTGCCGGCGAGCGTTCGAGTGTGAGCAGTCTTTGCTTGATTCTGATTCCCCCTTGAGCGGAGAAACCGCCCAACGAGCCGTCTGAGCGAATGACGCGATGGCAGGGGATAATCAGCGGAAGAGGGTTGGCGGCCAAGGCCCTGCCGACAGCCCTTGATGCGTTGGGAAAATACGCCCTTTGGGCAAGAGCATTGTAAGTTATTGTATTTCCGTAAGTTATGTTTCTTAAGGCATTCAGCACTGTGTTTTGAAACTCGGTAAGCCCGTGAAGGCAAACCGGAACCCGCCCAAAATCAATACAAACTCCCTCGAAATACTCCTTTACTGCTTCCTGGACCTCTTTTTGATAAGCAGGGTCATAAGAGACTTCAAAGCCGCGGGATAAGGTCTTGTGAACCATTTCTTTATTCTTTGCGGGCAGACAGGTTCGGGTAAGCCCATCGTGAAAACCGGCCAGCCCAAACCAGCCCCATTGGGTCTGGAATGTCGTATAATATCCTTTGGACTTCACTTTCAGTTCCTCTTTCTTGGCAATAACCATTCTGAACCGGCTCAAAACAGAAAAACAGATTGACTGAACCCTGGAAATATGATAAATAAGTTCTTTCCGACATAAAGGGAGATTTTCTATCTTTATCAGAAGGGCCTGCTGCTTTCGGCAATGACGCTGGATAAATTGAGAAAACAGATTGATTCGATTGATGAAAAGCTTGTCGAGCTGATCAATCAGCGTGCGCAGGTCGCCGTCGAAATCGGCAAGCTCAAACAAGGCCGCAACGATCCGGTTTATGTTCCGCATCGGGAAAAGGAAGTTTTGGACAAAATTGCCGCGCTCAACAAAGGACCTCTTCCCGATAAGACTCTTTTTGCGATCTGGCGGGAATTGATGAGCGGGTCTTTGTACCTGGAACAGCCGCTGCGGATCGGGTTTCTGGGGCCTAAGGGCAGTTTCAGCCACAATGCGGCGATTCTGAAATTCGGCCAAAGCGTGGAGTACGAGGCGCTGGCTGATATTCGGGCTATTTTTGAAGAGGTCAGCAAGGGGCACTGCCATTTTGGAATTGTTCCGATTGAAAACTCCGCCGGCGGCGGTGTTCGGGAATCGCTGGATGCCTTTATCGAAACGGACGTGATGGTCTGTGCGGAAGTGCATATGGCCATTCATCACAACCTGATGGCGAATTGTCCGCTGTCGGAAATCACCAAAATCTACTCCCAGCCGGAGGTTTTCGCTCAGTGCCGCAACTGGCTGGCCGCCACGTTCAAGGTGGCCAAGACCATTCCGGTTGCCTCTTCTTCGCGGGCGGCGCAGCTGGCCCTTGAAGAACCCGGCGCTGCGGCCATTGCCTCCTCTGTCGCTGCGGAAATTTACGGGCTGAAAATCCTCTGCGAGGATATCGAAGACATCTCCAACAACATCACCCGTTTTCTGATTATCGGCAAGCAGGATGCCCAGCCCACCGGCGACGACAAAACCATTGTTCTGTTCAGTACGGCGCATCGGACGGGGGCACTGGCTGATGTGCTGGATGTCTTCAAAGAATACAACCTTAATATGACCAGTATCGGTTCGAGGCCGAATAAAAAACGCGAGTGGGAATATTATTTCTTTGTGGATTTTCTCGGCCATCGCCTGCAGGAGAATGTAAAGAAGGCGCTGGAAGAGGCAAAAAGCCACTGCCTTCAGCTGTCGGTGCTGGGCAGTTTTCCCCGCAATCCAACCGTTTTATAACCAGCCCTTTATGAAAAGATAAATGGAAAGGAAAAACAGGAGCAACCCATGAGAACCTTGTTTCTTGCCGGCAACTGGAAAATGAACACCAACAGCGTCTCATCCATCAATCTGACCGCCGGTCTCGTCCGCGAACTGGCGGAGATTCAGAATGTTCGAATCGCTGTGTGTCCTCCTTTTGTTTATCTGCAATCGGTCTCGGCCTCTTTGTGCGGCTCACAAATCGAGCTGGGCGCTCAGAATGTCTATTTTCAGAAGAACGGGGCTTTCACCGGCGAAATCAGTTGTGAAATGCTGATTGACTGCGGCTGCACCTATGTCATCATCGGGCACTCGGAGCGGCGGCATATTCTCGGCGAAACCGATGAACTGATTAACCTGAAAATCCGAGCCGCTGCGGCCGCCGGTCTGAAACCCATCTTCTGTGTGGGAGAACTGCTGGAAGAGCGCGACAAGGGCCAAACCTTTGATGTTGTGGAACGTCAAATCCGAAAAGGTCTGGATGGGATTTCGCCTGAACAGGCGGCAACCGTTACCATCGCCTATGAGCCCGTTTGGGCCATTGGAACCGGGCGGAATGCCACTCCCCAGCAGGCGCAGGAAGTCCACGAGCGCATCCGCCGGCTGATAACGGAGATGTACGGTTCGGAGACAGCAGGCAATCTTACCATTCAGTACGGCGGTTCGGCCAAGCCGGCCAACACGGCGGAACTGCTGGCCGAGCCGGATGTGGACGGTCTGCTGGTGGGCGGAGCCAGTCTGAAAGTGGAAGACTTTGCGGCGATGGTGAAAACCGCCGCTGCCATTAAAAAATAACCTTCAGCAAAAGGAAGCAAACGCATGGTCATTACGCTGGCAAAGATTTCGTTTTTGATGAATATTATGATGGGTCTGTTTGTCGCCGTCGCCATTCTGCTGATTCTGGTTGTTCTTATTCAGAAAGGCAAAGGGGGCGGTTTGAGTTCTATGCTCGGCGGGATGGGCGCTTCCAGTCTGCTGGGCTCCAAAACCGGCGATGTGCTCACATGGGTTACCATTGGGCTGGTCTCCCTGCTGCTGGTGGTGGCCGTTCTGCTGGATAAGTTTCTCAAAACCCATGTCTCCAGTGTTCCCCGCAGTGTGCCGGCTGCCACGATGCCTGTCGAACCGGAAACCCCGGCCGCTTCCACGCCGGCTCCCGCCGCAGCCCCTGCCGCAGGACAGCCGGCAGCGTCCGGCGAAGAGACGACCGGCACCGGCGGACCAGCAGCCCAGCCGCAGCCGGCGCCGTCTGAAAGGCCGCAAACTCCTCCGGCTCAGAATGAACCCTGAGTATGAACCGGACAAGCCGAGGGAATTGACTGTATGGTAAGCAGTATGACCGGTTTTGGCCAGGCGTCAGCCGAGGCGGACGGCATCCTTTACACGGTGGAAATCCGCTCGCTGAACAACCGCTATCTCAAGACCCAATTGCGGCTGCCGGAGATAGCCGCTTTTCTTGAAGATGACCTGGACAAACTGCATCGGGCTCATTTCTACCGCGGCAGCATCAGCTACTTTCTGCGGATGAAAAACGTTTCCGGCCAAGTCCTTATTGAACTTGATGAACAGGCGCTGCGAACGTATATTGAACGTCTGCATTCGCTGATTCCCGCCGGCATCGGGCCGTTCCGCATTGACCTGTCTTCGCTGCTGGCGCTGCCCGGGATTGTCCAGCCGCCAACGCCGGACCTGGATACGATAGAAAAAATCCGCAAGACCGTGCTGGAACTGACGCTGGAGGCGTTTGAGCAGCTCAAAGCAAGCCGCCGGCAGGAAGGCAAACTGCTGGCGGAAGACATGCGGGCCAACTGCTCGCTGATTCGGGAAAAACTGAATCTCATCCGGCAGCGCAAAGATGCTGTCGTTGAAGAATATTATCAGCGGCTCAGCAAACGGGCGGCTGAACTGCTGGCTCAGGCGCAGCTCGAAATGGACCAGGCGCTTCTGGCGCGTGAAGTGGCTCTCTTTGCTGAACGCTCCGACATCTCGGAGGAACTGATTCGCCTGGAAACGCACTTGAGTCATTTTGAGTCCTGTCTGGACAGTCAGGAAGCAGCCGGACGGCGGCTGGACTTCATCGCACAGGAACTGCTGCGGGAAGCCAATACCATCGCCAGCAAGGCGTCGGATGCCCAGATTGCTCAATATGTGATTGATATCAAGTGTGCGGTGGACCGCATCAAAGAACAGGTGCAGAATATTGAATAGGCGACAGCCCCTCGTTTCTATGGCACAAACAACCCCAAAAACCGGCGGCAAATTAGTAATCTTATCCGGGCCTTCAGGCGTGGGGAAAACCTCCATTCGCCGTGAAATCGTCCGCCGGCTGGGGGCTTATCACAGTGTTTCGCTGACCACCCGCCCGCCGGGGACCGGCGAGCAGGACGGGGTGGACTATCATTTTGTGTCCAAGAAGGAATTTGAGCGTGCGCTGAAAAACAACGAACTGCTGGAGCATGCGTGCATCTTCGGTCATTATTACGGGACTCCTCGAAAACCTATTGAGGAAGCGCTGGCTGCCGGCCGGATTGCCCTGCTTGAAATTGATGTAGAAGGCGCCCGCCAGGTGCTGCGGCATTACCCGGATGCCGTTACCATCTTCCTTCTGCCGCCGCAGAAGGAAGTTCTGGCTGAACGGCTGCAGGGGCGAAACCGCGGCGAAGATGAACAGACCCGCCGGCAGCGTCTGGCCAGGGCCGATGCGGAAATGGCGGCCGCCGCCCGTGAATACAAATATCAGGTGGTGAACGACAATCTGGAAAGAGCCGTCGAAGACGTAATTTCCATTATTCAAAAAGAACTCGAAGCACAGGAGAATAAACAATGATAGAAGAACTCAAAGACACGGCGATTGTCAACAAAGTCGGCGGCCGTTTCAAACTGGCTGCCATCATTCAGAAGCGGCTGGGGGAACTGATAGATGGCGGACGCCCGCTCATCGAAGATACCGAAGGCAAAACGCCGATGGAGATTGTCATTGAAGAACTCAAACGCGACAAAATCGCACCCGACTACGGCTCTCCTGAAAAGACGAAAAAAGAACCTTTTTAGCGGTGTTTGACCCATGACGGCTGAGCGTTCGGTCCTTCACGGTAAAAAAATCGTTCTGGGCGTTGCCGGCGGAATTGCGGCTTACAAAGCCGCCGATCTGGCCAGTAAACTGACCGCCGCCGGCGGCCTGACCCGGACGATTCTGACGGCGGCCGCCCAAAAACTGATTACCGCCAAGACTTTTGAGTCGCTGACCGGACAGCCCGTTTATACGGACCTGTGGTCATCTTCTGAAGATTTCTGCATCGGTCATATCCAGACGGCCGAGTGGGCGGATGTGCTGGTGGTGGCGCCCGCTACCGCCGACATCCTTGCCAAGGCCGCTTTGGGGCTTTGCGATGACCTGCTGAGCACCACCCTCTGTGCCGCCTGGGAAAAGCCGATTTTGATGGCGCCGGCTATGAACAGCCGAATGTGGTCGAATCCTGCCACTCAGCAAAATGTTCAGGTGCTTCGGAACCGCCATGTTCGGTTTGTGGGGCCTGCCAGCGGCCGACTGGCCTGCGGAACGGAAGGACCCGGACGGATGGCCGAGCCGGCGGACATCCTGTCTGCCCTGGCGGAGATATTTCAATAACCTTCCCGGCCGGCGGTTGTGCGTACACCCTCTCTTTAAAAAACATTCTTCTGAAAACTGCTTTTTCTGACGCCCTTCATCAAGATTTCAGGAGCACACGGCCGATAAAAAAGACAGAAAATTCAATCAATACCGTGGAGGTACGAAAATGAAACCGAGTTTTCTTTCTACAAAAACCCTCTTTTTTCTGCTTATTCTTTTGGGAATCCTTGGGTTGCTGTCGTTTGCCGCGGTCTCCGAAAAAAGCCGGGAATATGACATTACAGTGCCGGAGTACAAGAGCGACACTGTTCGAATGATTGAGGCATACGAACGGCTCAGCGATCAATATCTCACCCTGGTCCAGCGGCATCTGCTCGGAATGGACTCGACGGATCAGGCCATCTTGCGAAAACTTGAATCGCTCGAAAAAAAACTGGATGAGGTAAGCCAAAAAATCGATCGGCTCACGCCAGCGGTGCCTGCCCAGCAGCCGTAAGAGCCGGCCTGTAAAAACAGCCGGAACTTTTCGCAAAGCACCTGCGTAGAAGGGACGTTTGCCGAGTTGATGTCCGATACCATAACCGGCTTTTGGAAAACGGGACAGGAGAAACCAATCGATGACAAGCCGGATTTTTGCCTGTGCGGAAAAGTCAGCGAGTTTTGTAAGGAGCAGAAAATGAAGCGGCCTGGCCCGGTTTTTCTCTTGCTGCCGGCTGTTTGGCTGTTCGGCCGGCCGGTTTTGGCGGCGGAACTGTTCCCGCTGTATGAGTACGAATCCGAACACTCCGGCATCCGCTTCTATCTGGATGAACAAAACGGGCAGAAAGGAATCACGGCTGAGTTTGTCGGCACGGACGGGCTGCATTACTACGCCTCCGACACAACGGCACCGGCCCCCGGTGCGGCGCTGCGGCTGTCTGCCCGTGCGGAGGGAATCTCATTTGGGCCGGCTGTGTTTCCGCCCCCTTCTGCATTTCGAGATGAGGCGCTTCAGCAGGATATTGATGTTTATGCCGGCCGGTTCAAGGTTTTCCTGCCGGCACTGTCGGGGTTGTCGGAGGCGACCGCCGGAGAGGTGGAAATCACGCTCAGCGGGCTGGCCTGTACAGACAAGTTGTGTCTGAGGCCCATTCGTAAGACGTTTCGTGCCGTGCTGCGTCCGTCTCCGGGAAATCCGGCAGGGCTTC
The DNA here is from genome assembly GCA_937868095.1 of uncultured Phycisphaerales bacterium. Classification (GTDB taxonomy): domain Bacteria; phylum Planctomycetota; class Phycisphaerae; order Sedimentisphaerales; family Anaerohalosphaeraceae; genus JAHDQI01. The sequence continues at coordinate 50,671 of CALMLO010000033.1, forward strand.
CGACGCTGGAGAAGGTGGTTGAAATCGCCGCCCCTTCGCCGTCTCTGCCGCCGTCAGCCCAGCCGTCTAAGGACGATGCTCTCCGCCAAATACTTGCCGGATGGAAAGAAGAGGTTGCCGGTCAGCGCACCGAGGAGCGAGGCCGGCTTTTCTATTTTCTCCTGGCTGTTCCTGCCGGTCTGTCGATCAATCTGATGCCGTGTGTACTGCCGATTCTTCCTTTGATTATCATGCGGCTGGTGATGCAGGCCAAAGAGTCCGCCGGCCGCCGGCTGATGCTTGGGCTGGCCTTCTGCGGAGGGATTGTTCTGTTTTTTGCCGCGTTTGCGGTCTTATCAACCTTGATTTCGCTGACGACGGGCCTTGTGATTGACCTGAACTTTCTTTATCGTCAGCCCAGCGCGGTTATTGCTCTTTTCCTGCTGCTGGTGTTCTTCAGTCTGGTATTTTTTGATGTGATTGTTTTTACCGTCCCCGCCCCGTTCAGCAGCCGTCAGCAAACGCTCGGCAGCGGCTATGCCGGCTCCATTGCGATGGGATTTTTCATGGGTCTGCTGAGCACGCCGTGCAGCGGGGCCCTGCTGGGGGCTGTCCTGGTGTGGGCTCAGTCGCAGCCGCCGGCTGTGAGCAGCCCGGTTATCATTCTGATGGGAATCGGGATGGCGCTGCCTTATGCCTTGCTGATTTCGATTCCCAAACTGCTCGATTTTGTCCCCAAACCCGGCGTCTGGATGGAACTCTTCAAGAAAAGCTGCGGCTTTCTGCTTTTGATTCTTGCCGTCAAGTTCACTCTTACCCCGCTGAGCAAAGAGCGGCTGATTCAAGTCCTTCTTTACGGTGTGATTTTTGCGTTTTGCCTGTGGATGTGGGGGCAGTGGGTGCGATGGGATACGCCTGCCTTTCGGCGGAGAGTCATCCGGCTGCTTGCCGCAGCGATTGCGATTGGGTGCGGCTTCCGGCTGCTGCCGGCTGAGCCGCCGGCAGCCGTCCCCTGGCAGCCGTATGACCGCGACCTTATCCAACATGCTCTGGCAGAAGGCAGACCTGTTCTGATTCAATTCACAGCCGACTGGTGCACCAACTGTCAGGTAATCAAGCGGAAGGTTTATCAGCAGCCCGACCTGGTCAAACTGCTGAAGGAGCGCCACATCCTGACCATCCAGGCCGACACGACGCAGGCGGACTTTCCCGCCTCCGCTGACCTGAAAACCATCTTCGGCGAGGCCGGCAATGTCCCCGTCACCATTCTGCTGGAGCCCGGCAGCAAAACCATGATTAAGATTCGCGGCATCTTTGAGCCGGACCAGCTTCGCCGGCAGCTGAGCCAAATTCCTTCCTCGACCCTCTTGAAAAAAAACAATTTCCTGATAGGATAATACACAAGCGGCAACTGGAAGAAAACGATGGCACTGATTGCAGGTTGTTTCTGCTTAAAAGGAGAGCCGGAAACAGATCTTTGTTTCCAAAGACTGAAGGCGTTTCCGATTCTTCTGCAGGAAACGGACGGCAGGTATGAATACCTGCTGGAGGCCGGACCGCACGCCTTTATGATGGCTAAATACAAGCCAATCAAGCCGTCCAAATTATCGTGGGGCCGGACCGAAAACCTTTCTCTTCTTACCCTGGGCTTTCACGATCTGCGATATCCGATTGACTGGGCTGATTCGCTTTCCGCCGAACAGACAGCGGAAAAGATACAGGCCTCCGAAGGGGAATTCACTTCCATTCTGATGGATCGCAAAGACAACCGGCTCTTTCTTATCAACAATCGCTATTGGGTTCGTCCCTTGTATTATATTCAAACGGCGGAGCGATTCTGGTTTTCTTCCAACCTTGCCTTTCTGCTGTCGATGAGCGGCTGGAAGGCATGTCCCGACCCGGCGGGGGTATTGCAAATCGTCTGCTACGGACATACCCTTGTGCCGCAGACTCATACGCAGGGCGTGGAGCGGCTTGTTCCCGGCAGCTGTCTGTCCGTCAGTACCGACGGTGTGAGGAAGGAACTGTACTGGCGGCTGGCTTATCATCCAGCCGAAGGGTTGGAGCCGGATGCGTATGCCGATGAGGTTTTTGAGGCGTTTCGGCAAAGTGTCGAAAGAAAGGTCAGACGTTCGCCGGCGGGTTTTATAACACTCAGCGGCGGATTGGACAGCCGCTTGACAGTCGGGGCAGCCCACGGTTTATGCAACTATTTTGCATTGACCTTTTCGAATGATACACGGCAGATAGACACGCCTGATGTCATCGTGGCCCGTCAGATTTGCCAGCGGCTGAACATAGAACACCGTGTTGTGCAGGTATCCGCCGATGAGGCCTCTGCGGCAGCAGATAAAATTGTCCGGCTGACCGGCGGTATGCAGCCGATGCACCATTCACTGAAAGGATGGCAAACCGTCAAGGTCATGGCGCAGACCACTCGATACAGTCTCAGCGGCGGCGGCGGGGATACCGCAGCAGGCGACTATATCAACTCCCTCTACCAAATCGAACCGGACTGGACGGACACCCTGATTCGACTGTATGCCGAACAAAGACGACTGTTTTCCAAGAAAGAACTTCTTCGCCTATTCCGCAGAGAAATTGTAGAAGAGGCCTTCCGGCCCATGAAGGCAGCGATGGTCCGAAGTCTGCGGGAAATATCCGGTCCGACAGCCGCCCACAAAATCTCCGGCTGGGCTCAGGTCTATTTCAATTCCGGATTTACCTGCTGCGGTCTTGGCAATCATCCGGATGTGTTCGGAACCAGTCCGCATTTGGGGTATGCGTACCTGGAAAAGATGCTTCGGCTGCCTGCCGACTGGCTTTACAAGAAAAACTTTTATCAATACATGATTTATCGCTGTCTGCCCCAATTGCGGGATATCGTTTATGCCAATACCGGCAAGCCGCTGTCCGGCAGAATGGAGTGCTACCGTCTCTCCTTCCGCAAAAAGGCGGCCCGCGCCATAGGCAAGCGGCTGCCCTTTTCTCTGGTGTCCAAACTCTGGGTGCACCCGCCGATCCTCCGAAGCAGTATGGCGGGAATGTTCACAGAAGACCGCCGACTGTTTGCGGACATGCGGGAAATCCTTGCCGGCTCCGCTGCTGTCCGTGAGCTGTTCGATCCGGACGGATGCCTGAAATTTATAGACGATTATCAGGCCGGCCGATGCACCTTCGGCAGCATTCCAATTGATGATGAGATGTTTGGTTCGCTGGTTTCCCTGTTCTACTGGTTCAAGAATACAGCAGGATAACTCCGCGAGGAACGGATTGACGGCCAAAGAGAAAAAGTCTGTTTCTACGAATAAAGAAGAGGCCCGCCGGCGGGTGCTGAACATCTTCCCGATTCTTGTCAGGACCTATCCGGATGCGAAGGTTACTCTGAATTACAAAACCCCTTTCGAACTGCTGATTGCGACGATTCTGGCGGCGCAATGTACCGACGAGCGCGTCAATCAGGTGACCGCCAAACTGTTTCAGAAATACCGCGGGCCGGAGGATTATTTAAAGGTGCCGATTGAAGAACTGAAGGAAGACATCCGCTCCACGGGCTTTTATAACAACAAGGCCGAAGCCATCCGTTCCGCCTGCCAAAGCATTCTCGAAAAATTCAACGGGCAGATTCCCGATACGATGGAAGAACTTCTCCAACTGAAGGGGGTAGGCCGCAAAACCGCCAATGTCATTCTCGGCAACTGCTTCGGCAAGCCGGCCCTTATCTGCGACACCCATATGCTTCGGCTGGCCCGCCGGCTGGGGCTGTCCAGCCAAACCGATCCGGTCAAACTTGAATTTGACCTGATGGAAATCGTCCCGAAAGACAAATACGGCGGCTGGACGAAATTCAGCCACTGCATTGTCGCTCACGGACGCGCCTGCTGCACAGCCCGCAAGCCCAATTGCACCCATTGCCCCATTGCCCAGTACTGTCCTTCCGCCGGCAATCCGGACTGACAATGTTTACTTCAGCAGCTGCTCAAGCACCGGGTTCATGGCCTCCGCCCACAGACGATAGCCCTCTTCTTCCGGGTGCAGCAGGTCCGGCATTATCCGGCGCGTCAGCACGCCCTGCTCGTTGAGAAAGGCCTGATTGATGTTCAGGTAATAAATCATTCGGCCGTCCGCCAGTTCGGAAATTATCCGGTTCACCTGGTCATTTTTGGCCCAGAGCGGATTATAGGCGGCATCCTGCGTTTTGTTCCTGCGCTGTTCATCGGAGCCGCGCGGGAAAATCGCCAGAATCAGGATTTTGGTTTGCGGCAGCCGGGTCCGCAGCGTGCAGACAATCGCCTGGATACCGTCGGCAATCTGCTCGGGTGTATATTGCTCCCGGCTGGCATTGTTGGTTCCAATCATCAGCACCGCCGCCTTGGGGGAAATGCCGTCAATCTCGCCGTTTTCCAGCCGCCAGAGCACATGCTCGGTCCGGTCTCCGCTGAAACCAAGATTGAGGGCATCATACTGACTGTAGTACTTCTCCCAAACGGCCTTGCCTTTGTTTTCCCAGCCGTGCGTGATGGAATCGCCGATAAAGATTACCGTCGGCTGCTTCTGGTGAACCTGCTCAAGAATCTGCTGATGCCGCTGCTTCCACCAGTCATCTCCTCGCGGCTGCGGCGTGACAGCGGCGTGGCTGCCCCAGGCAATCTGCGAGCAGACGTCTTTTGTTTGCGAGGTTCCGCATCCGCTAAGAATTGCACACAAGATTCCGACTGAAAGAAACCATTTTGTCTGTTTCATACATAGTCTCCGTTCATGCTGGCTGTCTGATGATCTTTATCGCTTTTTCAAATGAACAACAGAATACTTTGTTTTCGCGGCACAGGAAAGAGGGAAGGCCGGCAAAATCAGAATTTGGGTTCGGCCGCTTTTGCAAAAACGGCAAAGAACCCGCGACTGAATGAACAATATCCAGTACAGGGACAGATGCTGGTTTCATTCTTCATCCCCAAAAACTGCAAAAGCAGGATACCTTCCCCGGCCGCCTTCTGCAAGGGGCAAGTTGGAATTTCTTGACGGTCTGCCGCAAAAGGGATACAGTGCTTTCCAATGGAAAAGACAAAAGAATCCCAAGGACCATTTCTATGAACCGTTTTCTTTCCTGGAAGGTTTTTTCGGCCGCATGGGCTATGCTCCTGTTTTCCCTGTTTTGCCGGGCGGAGGTTACAGGCCCTTTTTTTATTGAAGCCCTCGACGAGCAGACCGGTCGCGGGATCCCGCTGGTAGAACTGCGAACTACCAGCCAGATTCGGCTTTTCACCGACAGCGGCGGGATAGCCGCATTTGACGAGATTGGCCTGATGGGGCAAAAGGTTTTCTTCTTTGTTGAATGTCCCGGCTATGAGTTTGCCGCCGACGGTTTTGGGATACGGGGAGTGGCGCTGGATACCCAGTCCGGCAAGACGGCCGTGATAAAGCTGAAACGCACCCAGATTGCAGAACGGCTGTATCGTCTGACCGGTCAGGGGATTTACCGCGACAGCGTACTTGCCGGCCGCCGTGTGCCGATTCGGCAGCCGCTTTTGAATGCCCAGGTCTGCGGGCAGGACTCCGTGAATAACTGCCTGTACAAAGGCCGGCTGTACTGGTTCTGGGGTGATACCGCCCGGCTGAGTTATGCCCTTGGGCATTTTGCCACTGCCGGAGCCGTCAGCGAATTGCCGGGCAAAGGCGGGCTGGACCCGGAGTACGGAGTTGACCTAACTTATTTCGTCGATGAGAGCGGCTTCAGCAAACCGATGTTTCCCCTTACCGGGCCTGGGATGGTGTGGATTGACGGCCTGATAACCGTCCCGGACGCAGAGGGGCAGGAAAAGATGCTTTGCCACTTTGCCAGAATGAAAGACCTGGGGCATTTCTATGAGCGGGGAATCGGGATGTTCAATGAGGCGGCCAATCGCTTTGAACCGATTCTGCGGGACAGTCAGCAGTTAATGCCCTATCCGGCGTGCGGCCATCCGATACCGGTGCGCTCGGAAGGGGTTTTATATTGGTATTTTGCCGTGCCTTTTCCGCTGTCGGTGCGGATGCGGGTGCAGGCGACGTTCCATGCGGCGGCAGACCCGAATCAGTACGAAGTGCTTACCGCCCTTGGACAGCCGGCCGGACAAACGAATAGCCGATGGATCGCTTTCGGAAAATTGTGTCAGCAGATAGGCGGCCGGCAGGCAGCCCAGAAGGCCCTTGAACAGGAGCATCAAAAGGATCAGATGACAGATATAGACAGCCGCAAGCCGATTACACCGCACGGCGGCTCTGTCTGCTGGAACCGGTGGCGGCAGCGATGGATTATGATTTTCAATCAACTCAAAGGCGAGCATTCCTACCTGGGCGAGGTCTGGTACGCCGAGGCACCCACGCCGGCAGGGCCATGGACCTGCGCTAAGAAAATTATTACACACAACCGGTATTCGCTCTACAACCCCAAGCAGCACCCGTATTTTGACCGGGACAACGGGCGGATTATTTATTTGGAAGGAACCTACAGCACCACCTTTTCCTGCGATGAAAAGCAGGCGACGCCGCGGTACGATTACAACCAGTTAATGTATCGGCTGGATTTGTCTGATGCGCGGCTGAAAGATTTGCGTGATACCACCTCTCCGGGGAATACGCTGCGGGATTCGCAGGCCCAGCCCGATGAGTCCATTTGGGCGGGTGCGGCAAATCCGTAAACACCGCCGGCACAATGCTGCGGGCTGCTGCAGACAAGACAAAAAATTTTCGGGCAAAATCACCCCAATGTCCTATAAAGACGGGCCTGGAAAACAGCAGAATCAAACAGCCGTGAAAAACCACAGCAAAGCCAAAAACAGCCGGCCTGTTTTTGTTATAATATCCTCAATTTGATGGCTGCGATAATCACCACGGAGGGGAGAAATCAACCCATCCAAAGGGGGTACAATGCAGTACAAGTATTACACAAAATCAGGCAGTGTGTATATCCGCACGGTCGATGCCTATGGCGACACGTGGGACAGGCAGGACAAAGCAGGCCGGCCGATTCCGTTGGCCGGCGCAGTGCATCTGACACGCAGGCGCCTCCAGGAACTCATCACTGACTATCCTGTCAATGTACTCGACCGCACCGCCCTGATGAGCCGGAGTGTGGCCAGGGAATTCTTCGACGATGCCAAACGGGAAGGGAAGAAACCAATCTCTCAAAGTGAAGAATCCCTTATCTTCTTTCTGCTCGACCTCGGCGACGGCAAGTACAGTATCGGCTACAGCAGCCCTGTAGAACGAGTCGAAATCCGTGAGCAGACAGAAAAGCCCGAAGGGGCCAAAATCAGGTACTAAAGAACTCAAACACAAAAGCATCGGCTCTGGCTGACAAAACAACGGATTTTATCTGCTGCTCCAAAAACAGCATTCTTTAGAGGCACAGGTTCAGAATTTCTTCCACCTGCGGAGCGCCGATGTTGTTGTGTTCTCCCATCAGCGTGCCGCGCTGACGGAAACGCTCTACCACTTTTTGAATATCGGCCTTTGAAATGCCGAAGTCGCTTAACTGAGTGGGCATGCCGATGGAATGGAAGAACTGAACCGTCTTTTCAATCGCTGCCTTCGCCTGCGAGGTTTCGTCGCCTTCGGTGATATGCCAGACCCGTCGGGCCAGTTGAGCCAGTTTGCCTTTTTTGTTTTCAAACTGATGCTTCCAGACGCCGGGTAAAACAATCGCCAGCGATTCGGCATGGGCCACGCCGAAAAACGCGGTCAGTTCATGGCCGATGCCGTGGGTGCTCCAATCTTCGACGACGCCGCGGCTCAGACTTCCGTTGAGAGCCCACGTAGCCGACCACATAAAGGTGGCCCGACTGTCATAATCCTGTTTGTTGAGCACGTCGTCGGCCACGTCCAGAAGCGTCCGGACGACCGCCTCGGCCTGACGGTCCTGCAGAGGGGTATTTACGCTGTAGGTTGCATACTGCTCCATCACATGGACAAAGGCATCGACCAGCCCGTTGCGCAACTGCTTTTTCGGCAGGGAATAGGTCACTTCGGGGTCCAGAATAGAAAAAACCGGATAAACCAGCGGGCTGTAAAAGCCCAGTTTTTCCTGACTGCTCCGGCGGGAGATGACGGCGTTGGCGTTCATTTCCGAGCCGGTGGCCGGCAGCGTCAGCACATCGCCCAGCGGCAGAGCCGATTTTACGCAGGCACCGCCGGTGGCAAGAATCTCCCAGGGATCGAGGCCCTGATAACAGCAGGCGGCTGCAATGAATTTGGTCGCGTCCAGCACCGACCCGCCGCCGACCGCCAGGAGAAAGTCAACCTTTTCTGTCTTGATTTTCTCGACGGCCTTCATACATGTCTCATAAAGCGGGTTGGGTTCGATTCCGGAAAACTCGACCCACCGAAACCCCTTTAATCCCTGAACCACCTGCTCATAAACGCCGTTTTTCTTAATCGAACCTGTGCCGTATATCATCATTACTTTCTTACCGGCTGGGATATACTTGCCGACATTAGGAATGTTCCCTTTTCCAAAAACGATACGAACCGGATTAAAAAATTCGAAATTGTTCATTTTGAAATCCTTTCCTATGGATAAACTTTTTGCCAATTATCCTGAAATTGAACAAAATAGCAAGAGCAGGTGTGAACGCTTTATTGTCCCAGAAGGCGACGGGAAAAATCTTGTTATAGAAAAGAAAGCGTCTTTTTCGCCGCCAGCGGGCTTTTGTCCTTGCAAAAAGCGTTTCTTTTCCGTACAATTCTTCGTTTTCGCAGGGAGTCCCTGCGCAGATTCATCTTTGGTTGGAAGCAAAACCGGAGTACCAAGAATTGTTTGACGCCTTAACCAGTAAGTTTAATTCGATTTTTCATTCGCTTTCCGGACGGGGGCGCATCACGGAGGCCAACGTCTCCGATGCGATGCACGAAGTGCGCAAGGCCCTGCTTGAGGCCGATGTAAACTACCACGTCGTAAAACAGTTCTGCAAAGATGTTCAGCAGGCGGCCCTTGGCGCCGAGGTGATCAAGAGTCTTCGGCCCGGTCAGGTGATGGTTAAAATCGTCCACGACGAACTGGTGAAACTGATGGGGCCTGTCGATACCCGCATCTATTTCGTCTCGCCTGGGCCGACGGTGATTCTGCTGGCGGGCCTGCAGGGTTCAGGCAAAACCACCACCGCTGCCAAACTGGCTCAATATCTTATAGCCAAAGACAAAAAGCCATGTCTGGTTGCCGACGACCTCCAGCGTCCGGCTGCTATCGACCAGCTCGAAACGCTCGGAAACCAAATCGGGGTGCCTGTTTATACCGAACGCGACACCTCCGATGCCGTCAAGGTTGCCCGCAAGGGCATCGAGTACGCCCGCCAGAACGGCTGCGATGTTGTGGTGCTTGATACGGCCGGCCGTCTTCATATTGATGAAGAAATGATGCAGCAAATCGAAAACATCGCCAAGGCCGTCAGCCCTCATCAGATTTATCTGGTTTGCGATGCCATGACCGGCCAGGATGCCGTCAATTCGGCCAAGGCCTTCAATGAGCGGCTGGAACTGGACGGCGTTATCCTGACCAAACTGGACGGCGATGCCCGCGGCGGTGCAGCCCTGAGCGTCAAAGCCGTTACCGGCAAACCCATCAAGTTCATCGGCGTCGGCGAAAAACTTGACAAACTCGAGGAGTTTCACCCCGACCGGATGGCCGGACGAATCCTCGGCATGGGCGATGTAGTCACCCTCGTCGAAAAGGCCCAGGAACAATTCGATGCCGAAGAGGCCCAGAAAATGCAGGTCAAAATGGCCAAAGGCACCTTCGGTTTCGATGACTTTTTAAAGCAGATGCAGACCCTTAAAAAAATGGGCGGCATCGCTTCCATGCTCAAACTTCTGCCCGGAATGGGCCAGTTGGGCGAATTGGATGTGGACGAGCGGGAAATCAACCGGATGGAAGGGATTGTTCATTCGATGACGCCGGAGGAGCGGCGGGACCCGGACATCATTGATGCTTCACGGCGCCGCCGCATTGCCCGCGGCTGCGGCCGCGATGCGCAGGAAGTTGCATCCCTGATTAAAACCTTCAAGCGCACCCGCGACTTGATGAAGTCTCTTTCCGGCGGAGCCATGGGCGGCTTTAAAAGTTTATTTACCGGCAAAGTGGATATGTTCAGCGCCTTAAACGGCGGACGGAAAGTTAAACAGCGTTCGACGCGAAAACGGCCGCCCCGGCGGAAAAAACAGCGGCGTTAAGATGACGGTCGAGGAATATTTAAAAGCCCTGGAACGCTTCATTGATGACCCATACGGCCGGCAGATTCGCACCTGCTTTGCGGGGATAGACGGGCAAAGCGAACTGGCGATCCTTCAGGCCCCCAGCCGAGGGGAGTATGAGCAGCTGGCACGGGCGGTGATGCGGATGACGCCGGAAGAAAAAGAGACGGCCGAGCAGTTGAGTCAGCAGCAGGTAGAGCGGCTGGCCCGTCAGGCCGACGCGGACCCGGCTCTTTTGGCCATTTTTCTGAACGGCTATGCCCTTCAGAAAAAGAAGGCAGGTAAAAAAACGGTGTAGGGCAGATTACTTTCTGCCCAGGAATGGATTGAAAACCTGTTTTGCCCTCGGCATTGGGCCGACGGCAAAAATTGATCATAAAAAGAAAGGAAAACAGACATGGCAGTAAAAATCAGAATGACCCGAATGGGTCGGCGGCACCGGCCGTTCTACCGCATCAATGCGGTGGAGGTTCGCACGCCGCGCGACGGACGAATCCTCGAAAAACTCGGCCATTATGACCCCATCGAGAAGGACCCCGCCAAGCAGGTGGTTCTCAACCTCGAGCGGGTTCGCTACTGGATTGGGCAAGGTGCTCTGGCTTCCGACACGGTAGCGCAAATACTGAAGAAGCAGGGTGTTTCCTGTCTGGATTATGAAGAAAAACTGAAACGGCGGCAGCGGGCCCTTGAAATCGCCCGCAAGAAAGGCGTGCCGTTTACCAAGGCGGAAAAAGCCGCGGCCGGTCTTCTGACCGAACAAAAAAAGGGCAACGGCAATTAAGCCCGAATTTGTATGAGAATCGATGTCCTGACTCTGTTTCCGGAGATGTTCGAGTCGCCTTTAAACCACTCGATTCTGAAACGGGCACAGGAGCAGGGTATCGTTGAAATTGCTCTTTGGAATATTCGAGATTTTACCACAGACAAATACCGCAAGGTGGATGACAAGCCCTATGGGGGCGGGCCGGGAATGGTGATGATGTGCCAGCCGGTCTTTGAGGCCTTCCGGCATGTTCGTGCGGCGGCTGCGGAGCCGGGACGAGTGCTGCTGCTGAGCCCGCAGGGCCGGCTGTTTACTCAGGAAAAGGCCGTCTCCCTCAGCCGCGAACCTCGGCTGATTCTGATTGCCGGACGCTACGAGGGCTTCGATGAACGCATCCGCATCGGTCTGGGAGCCGAGCAGCTGTCGATCGGCGATTATGTACTTACCGGCGGCGAATTGCCCGCTATGGTGGTCATTGATGCTGTCGTCCGTCTGCTCGACGGCGCACTGGGCGACGGGGCTTCCGCCGCTGATGAATCCTTCAGTGAGGGACTGCTCGAATACCCCCAGTACACCCGGCCGGAAGAGTTTGAAGGGATGAAAGTCCCGGACATTCTCCTCAGCGGGGATCACGGGCGGATTGCTCAGTGGCGAAATCAGCAGCGCATCGAGAGAACCAGGCAATTTCGACCGGACTTGTGGGAACAGTACGAAGCCCGTAAGAAAAACAGGAAAGACTCTGAAACACAATAAAAGCAGGAGAACTAACCGTGAAAAAAGATTTGATAGACGCAGTTGAAAATAAAAGCCGCAAAAAAGAGATTCCCTATTTCGAAATCGGAGACACCGTGGATGTGCACTGCCGCATCGAAGAAGGCGGCAAGACGCGCGTCCAGGTTTTCAGCGGCATTGTAATTGCCCGCAAAGGACGGGGAATGAATGAGATGTTTACCGTCCGGCGAATCGTCAGCGACGAAGGCGTCGAGCGTACTTTTCCGCTTCATTCGCCCAACATTGTGGACATCAAGCCGCTCCGCAGCGGCAAGGTGCGCCGTGCCAAACTTTACTACCTCCGGGAGCGCAGCGGCAAGAGCGTGCGGCTGCCCAAGCGGCACAGCAAACACACAGCCACTACATAGCCGGCAGAGGCGGTGAATGTTTCTGTTCGGCACCCGTGCGCGTTTGCTGGCCGATCCGAAGAAACTCGGACGCTGGGGACAGCGCCAGGCCGAACGATTTCTTCGGCGAAACGGCTGGCAGATGCTGGCACGGAACTTCGCCGCCGGCAGCGGTGAAATCGACTTGATTGCCGCCAGCCGCAGCGGCACTATTGCTTTTGTAGAAGTGAAGACCCGGCGAAGCGAAGCGTTTGCCCCGGCGGTCTCCGCCGTCAACTATCGAAAACAGCAAAAACTCATCCGAACCGCAAAGTGCTTTCTGAGACAATACAAACTCTCCGATTGCCCTTTGCGGTTCGATGTGATTACGGTCATTCTTCCGAGGCAGGGTCCGCCGCAGATTCGGCACTATCCGGCCGCCTTTCGTCCGAGCTGACTCATTCAAGATGGACAACGCCATGTTTGCGGTCGGCTACTAACGAAGCGGATTTAATGTAATCATAAAGTTCACGCGGCCGGCGGACTTTTTCAAACTCAAAGACAGGGTCGGTCTTGTCCTGCGTCATCAAGGTAACCTTCCCGATACCCAGCAGGCAATCCAGCAAAGAACGATGCAGTTTGATATCAATCACCCGAAACATATCCAGATTGTCCACCTTTCGATTGAAAACGCCGCGATTCCACTCAATTCGGTCCGGCGTTATCTGATAAAGAATGCTCTTTAAATACAGCGCCTTGTACAAAATCTTCATTAGAGCCACTACGACGAACAGCGCCCCTGCCCAATGAGCGGCCTTGCAAGCCAGACGCACTGATTCCTGCGCAGCCGTCTGCTCTCCCAAATATTTTTCAAAGGGTATCATCAGAGCAATCCCAACGGCCGCAATCAGCAAACCGGATAAGAAGGTGCCGGCCATTCCCCACAAAGAAGGCACCACCCGCATCGGAGTTGTGCAGGCCGGCCCTGAATCGGTCTTCTGAGCCGCCGGTGTTTCTGAAGGGGCCGGCCGGATTGGCCGACGCAGCCCGCCCACATGGTGCGAGACCGGCAGCGAATCCTCATCCTCCGTCAGGAACTCTTTGCAATAACGGCATTTCACGGCATCTGCAAGAATCATCTCGCCGCAGAATGGACACGGCTTTGTTTTTCGCGGATTTTCCACAAAAACTCCTTTCCAAATTCTGATATGAAAGGATTCTTCTCTTTTCAACCATCGTCGAGTTTCGTGTTATCTCTTGAAAAACCATCGGTTTACAGTATAATCCGGAATTTAGGAATCCAAAATCTTTTTCGCGGAGCAATGAAGGTATGGCTTTACCGGTTGTGGCTATTATCGGACGTCCGAATGTCGGCAAGAGCAGTCTGCTCAACTCGCTGGCCGGCGAGCGCATCAGCATTGTTGACCCGACAGCCGGCGTAACACGCGACCGGATCAGCACCATTCTTTGCCACGCCGAGCGCTACTTTGAGCTGGTAGATACCGGCGGCTGGGGCATTGTGGACGCGGACGCCCTGGAAGAGCACGTTGAAAACCAGATTTTGCAGGCCATCGGCAGCGCCGATCTGGTCGTGTTTCTGGCGGATATTCGCGAGGGTCTGACGCCGCTTGACACGGAAATAGCCGCCCTTCTGCGAAAGCACAATCTGCCGGTTATCCTGGCCGCCAATAAGGCCGACAGTCCTGCCCAGCTGGCCGGCGCAGGCGAGTTCGGCAAACTGGGCTTTGGGGAGCCCATCTGTATTTCCGCCGAGCAGAAAATCAACCGAACGGAACTGCTGGACCGCATCGTAGAGGCCTTGAGCCATTTGCCTGCGGAAACGCCGAAAGAGGCCGAGATGAAACTGGCTATTGTCGGCCGCCGCAATGTAGGCAAAAGCACCTTTCTGAATGCGGTCGTGGGGGCGCCTCGCGTCATCACCAGCGAAATCCCAGGCACAACCCGCGACGCCGTCGATGTCCGCTTCGAAAAAGACGGACGGTGTTTTGTGATAATTGATACCGCCGGCGTACGAAAAAAAAGCCGTATGCAGAACGATATTGAGTTCTACGGCTATACCCGTGTGCTCCGCAGCATCCGACGGGCGGATGTGATTCTGCTGATGATGGATGCGACGGAGCCGGTCTCGGATGTTGATAAAAAACTGGCTCATTTGATTCAGGATGAATACAAGCCCTGCATCCTCATCATCAACAAATGGGACCTGGCCAAGGGTAAGGCCCATTCGCAAGACTATGCGGATTACCTCGAGAAGACAATGGCCGGCCTTCGTCATGCGCCGATTGCCTTCACCACGGCCCTCGAAGGGAAAAACATTCAAAGTGTGCTGGATTTGGCAATGGAGTTGTTTAAGCAGGCCTCTGTGGAAATCCCGACAGCCAAACTCAACAAGGTTGTCCGCCAGATTGAAGAGGAGAAGGCCGGCGGATACAGCCGGGGTCTGACGCCAAGAATTTATTATGCCACGCAGGTGGCCGTGCGGCCGATCACACTGCTGCTGTTTGTCAACCGCCTCAACCTGTTTGACCCGGCTTACCAGCGGCATCTGGTCCACCAGTTTGGAGAACTCCTTGGAATTGAAGAGGTTCCGATACGGCTCCTGCTGCGTCCAAAAACTACTGGAAAAAAGGAAGAATAATCGTCATTTTCTGTTCCGCCGCTGATGACAGAGAAAACGACAAAACCTGAGCCCGAATCTTCCTGCAAGGCGGCTTGTTTTGTTCAGCGTTTTCGGCATCCGCTTTTTATATGCCTGCTGGTGCTTTTGACCTGGTCGGCCTTCAGCAATATTCTCGGCAATGATTTTATCGATTTTGATGATACCGAATACATTGTCGATAATCCCTATGTGCGGATGGGTTTGACCAAAGAATCGGTGCAATGGGCCTTTACACATTTCTTTATGGGCAACTGGCATCCGCTGGCGCTGCTGAGCCACATGGCGGATGTCGAACTGTTCGGGCTGGACCCGGCCGGCCATCATTTGAGCAGTCTTCTGCTTCACATGCTCACTGCCCTGATTTTGTTTGAATGGCTGTACCGATTGACCGGCGCTTTCTGGAGCAGTGCGGCGGCGGCGCTTTTGTGGACCGTTCATCCGCTCCGCGTGGAATCCGTCGCCTGGGCAGCCGAGCGTAAAGATGTGCTCTGCGGCTTCTTCGGCATCCTTGCGCTGTGGGCCTACACGGCTTATGCGCGGCGGCCGGCTTTTTGCCGATACGGTCTGACCATCGTTTTTTTCCTTCTGGGCCTGCTGTCCAAAGGAATGATTGTCACCTGGCCGTTTCTGTTTCTTCTGCTGGATGTTTGGCCGCTGGGACGGTTCCGGCAAAGGCAGGATGCGGCTCGACTCTTTGCTGAAAAACTCCCTTTCTTCGCCATTTCTTTTCTATTCAGTCTGATTCTTTTGTATGCACAAAAACACGGCGGGGCCGTCAGTGACTGGGCGGTCTGCCCGTTTCCGATTCGCCTGGAAAATGCGGCCCTTTCCTATTTTCGCTATCTGTGGAAAATGATCTGGCCGGCGGGGCTTTCGATTCTGTATCCATTCTGGCCTCAGTTTCATCCGCTGCGGCTGGCGGCGGCATTATTCGGGCTTGGTGCAGTCAGCGCGGCCGCCTGCACTCAAATCCGGAAACGAGGGTGGATTTTTACGGGATGGTTCTGGTATGTGATTACGCTGCTTCCTGTGATCGGCCTTGTTCAAATCGGCCGGCACTGTATGGCGGATCGTTATACATATTTGCCTTCCATCGGAATTAATATTGCCGTTCTTTGGTCCGTCCGTCAGTGGGCCTGCCGAAACCGCCTTCGGACGATGCTGTCCGCCGCTGCTTTTATGCTAAGCATCGGTGCCTTTCTGTTTGTCTCATGGATGCAGACATACCGCTGGCAGAACACCCTCACGCTTTTCGAACACTCAATTCGTGTAACGGGCGACAACCCGACCCTCGAAATCAACCTTGCCTATCGTCTGGCCAAACTTGGGCAGATAGAGCGGGCGATTGAAATGACCGAGTCGGTGCTTCAGCGCCACCCCAAACTGTATCAGGCGGCGGTCAATCTCGGCTCGTTCTATCTGCAAAAAAAGGACTATACGGCGGCCCTTTCGTATCTTCAGAAGGCCCTTTTGAACCATCCCCAGCGCCGCGAGGAGGTGCTTGGCTATCTGGGGGCCGTCTATAAGCAAATGGGACAATTGGACACGGCCGAACAATATTTTCAGGAGTGCTTGCGAAGCAATCCTCATCATGCCCGCGTGCTCACGGAACTGGGGGAAATCCGCCTTCAGCAGGGCCGTCCCGCCGAGGCCGTCGATTTATGGCAGCAGGCCCTCGGCGCAAATCCCTATTTCCTGCCGGCTCTTGAAAATCTGGCATGGACACGGGCCGTATGTGCAGACGAATCCATCCGTCAGCCCGAAAAGGCGCTCGAACTGGCGCAGCGGCTGTGCGCTCTTTCCAGCCGAATCACCCCCCGGCAGCTGGATATTCTGGCGGCCGCTTATGCCGCCTGCGGAGATTTTCAGCGGGCGGTGATGCTCGCCGAACAAGCCCTCCAACTGCTCGCCGACGACACAGATGCCCTCCGAACCGGCATCGAAGAGCGGCTGCGGCAATATCAGTCCGAAAAACCTTTCCTTGAAAAAGATTGCATGGAGAAGTAAAAATAAATACCGCAAAAAGAAGAGACCTTATTCATTCAGAAAGAGAGACTGATTATGGATGCACTTCTTTTGATGGTCGTATGCGGAGCCGGCTATCTGCTCGCCTACCATACCTACGGGCGATTTCTGGCGCGCAAAATCTTCAAACTTGACCCGCAAGCCGCAGTGCCCAGCCAACAACTGGAAGACGGCGTGGACTATGTCCCTTCCCGCAAAGAAGTTATCTTCGGTCATCACTTTACCTCCATCGCCGGCACAGGGCCTATTGTGGGGCCGGCCATCGGCATTATCTGGGGATGGCTGCCGGCTATTCTGTGGGTTACCCTCGGCTGCATTCTGATGGGGGCCGTGCACGATTTCGGCACGCTGGTGATTTCCCTCCGCAACGAAGGCAAAAGCGTTTCGGAAATTGCCGCCCGCTATATTAACAAACGTGTCCGGCTGATTTTCTTCTTGATTGTGTTTCTGGCACTGCTGATTATCATCGCCGTCTTCGGTGTGGTCATTGCGACGGTATTCAAACTTTATCCGGAATGCATTCTTTCTGTCTGGCTGCAGATTCCTATCGCCGTTGCCCTCGGCTGGGCGATTTACAAGAAAAATGCTTCGCTGAAGTCCTCGACTTTTCTGGCTGTGCTTGCGATGTATGCGACAGTGGCCCTCGGGGCCTGGCTGGAAAGTTTCTGGAAGAGTCAGTACGGCCATAGTCTGTTTGCGTTTCTGGACTCCTGGCCTATTCCTTCTACAGGAACCTGGACTCTGCTGCTGCTTGTCTATTGCTATTTTGCCTCCACTCTGCCGGTGACAACCCTGCTTCAGCCGCGTGATTATATCAACGCCTGGCAGCTGTTTCTTATTATGGGCGTGCTGGCGCTTTCCGTTCCTGCGGCGGCCTTTCGGTACGAGCAGTTTCATTTGACTGCACCAGCGTATCATCCCCGCTTTGCCGATGTGCCTCCGCTGGTGCCGATGATGTTTGTAACCATTGCCTGCGGCGCTATCAGCGGATTTCATTCCCTCGTGGCCAGCGGCACCAGCCCCAAACAGATTTCACGCGAAACCGATGCGCAGTTCATCGGATACGGCTCGATGCTTGTGGAGGGAATGCTGGCTGTTTTGATGATCCTCTGCCTTGCAGCCGGCGTCGGGT
The DNA here is from genome assembly GCA_937868095.1 of uncultured Phycisphaerales bacterium. GTDB lineage: Bacteria > Planctomycetota > Phycisphaerae > Sedimentisphaerales > Anaerohalosphaeraceae > JAHDQI01. The sequence continues at coordinate 68,571 of CALMLO010000033.1, forward strand.
TGGGCAGCGGCGATTTAAGCGGACGAGCGGCCTGGGACCACTTCTATACCGGCTGGATGGAAGGGCGAGGGTTAGGGAGCAATCTGGAGCCGGTGGTTCTTGGGGCTTCCAATATGCTTTCGGCCCTGGGGATTCCGGCGATTCTGGGGGCAGCGATTATGGGCGTGTTTGTCTCTTCGTTTGCCGGTACAACCATGGATACCGCCGTCCGCATTCAGCGGTACGTCATTGGAGAACTGGCTTGCGATTTCAAACTGCCGCGGCTGGCCAACCGCTGGACCGCCACTACGCTGGCAGTGCTCACGGCCGCTGCGGTGGCCTTTATCCATACCTCCGGCGGCAAGATTACCTTTGGGGCCGATGCCACCGGTGCTCTGCGGCTGTGGCCGCTGTTCGGAACGGTCAACCAGCTGCTGGCGGCTTTGGCGCTTCTGGTGGTTACAATGTATCTGAAACGCAGCGGCGGGAAAAAACATCTTGTTGCCGCCATTCCTTGTGTGCTGATGCTCCTGCTGACCGGCTGGGCAATGGTTCTCAATGAAATCAGTTATTACCGGCAGCAAAACTGGCTCCTGGCCGGCTTAGGGGCGACGGTGTTTCTGCTGGCCTGCTGGATGACTGTGGAAACAGCTATCTTATTCTTCAGGCCTGCTTCTAAGGAACCGGCAGAGGGACCGGAGAAGAACTAACCGGAATCAGACGAATCCGCACCATCGCCGGCGGGTCCGGTGCCTCAATCAATCCGCGCCGGAGCAAATCCTGAGGGAAATTATAAATCACCGGACGGGGCGGGGTCTGCTCCAGCAACTGATCGCCGGGGAGGACTTGAATCAGCAGATGATAGGGCTGCAGCTGGTATTGAGTTTTCGCCTCCGGAGTCGAGCGGAAATGAATGGTTTTTAAATCATCCAGTATCTCCACTTTGTACGCCCCGACCAGCTCCGCCGGCATAATAAATCCAATGCGGTCGGAGGTAGTCTGAAAGACCTGAGCTTCCAGGGGCAGCGAGGAGGGCATTCTTACCAACACAGTCTGGGAGGCATACTGCCGTTTTTCGCCGGGCCCCAACACAATAAACGGTCGTTCTCGAACAGGCCGAAAACGAGCGGTCTCAATCTGGTTGGCTGTGAGCACCACCCGAGCGGCCGTTTCTTTTCCTTCCTGAACATACATCGGGACTGTCGCGGGTTCAACGCTCTCAGGGACGAGCAGCTGGTTGGCTTCATCTCTGATCTCCACCGGCACTTCCTTCAAAACCAGCCGCTCCACTTGCACCCGGACGCTGGCAGGGTCGCAACCCACCACAGACAGAGCCAGTGCCCGCAACCGCACCCCTTGGCGAATCAATTCTTCCAGAGAAATTTGGTATGTTCCCGGCTGGGTATGTCCATATTCCTTGGGGTCATAGTAAAAATCCAGCCGTTCCCGATAGGGGTCGGCCTCGGGGGCGCGATGCCGTTTTTCCAGTTCTGCTATCTTGGCCGGCGCACCGCGAAAGGTGATTTTCACAGCCAGCCGGCTCTTGCCGTCTTCAAAGGTAACGAAATAATCGGGCTCAGCGCTCGGCGACAGTTCGACGGAACCAAACAGGGAGGTTTCCTTCTCCAGAGACAGAAAGGCCCACGCCCATATTATGACCGCTAAGAAGGCCGCCATCGCGATTTTTTTTAATTTCGCCGCCACTGCAAAATTCCCAAACAATTACTGCTGCTTGTCCGCCTGCTGCTCCGTTGCCTGCTCCCCCTGTTCGAGGGCTTCCTTGAGCACTTTTCGAAGTTGGGATTCCGTTACATTTCGCTCCAGTTTTCCATCGGAAGCGATAGAAATAATTCCCGTCTCCTCACTGACAACAATTACCAGGGCATCGGAACTGGCAACCAGTCCCAGAGCCGCCCGGTGTCGAGACCCAAGGGAGCCGACCGCACTTTCTCCTTCCGCCAGCGGCAGCTGAACCCTGGCGGCCACGAGGCGGTCTCCCCGAATAATCAGGGCCATATCGTGCAGGGGAGTACCCGGATAAAAGATGGTTTTTATCAACTCCGCTGTAATTCTGGCATCCAGCCGCACACCCGTTTCGATAAACTCGCCGAGGCCTACTTTTCTTTCAATAACCAAAAGGGCACCCGTACGGGTAGCCGCCATTTGAGAAACCGCAGAGATGATTTCCTCCACTCCCCGGCTGATTTGCTGCCGGGAGCTGGCCGAGAAAAGGGAGGTTTGCCCAATCCGGATGAGGGCCCGACGAATTTCCGGCTGGAAGGCGATAATGGCCACCACCAATACCGCCAGCAAAAAGCCGTTAAACAAGAAGGCAATCCGCTCCATTCCGAAGGTCTTGACCCCTACGTTAAGTATCAGGGAGCCAACTGCCAGAACCAGCACTGTTCCTCGAAGCAGACGCTCTCCGCGTGTTCCTTCGAGAAAATTCAGCACGGCATAGATGACCGCGCCGATAATGAAAAGTTCAGCCAGAATAATAAGCCGCTCATAGAGGGAAATGCTTAAGATGTGCTCAACAATCACCTGCAAGGGTTGTCATTCCAATCATTGGGGGCCGTGTCAGGACCTGATGCCTGCTTGACGACCTGTTTGGTCAGCCGCATCGTATCAGAAAAGCCAGCGTTTTTCTTGTTTGCAGTTATGCCGGGTCCGCTTCTACCGGGTGTACATTGGCGTCAGCCGGCTTGGCTGATCCAGCATCAAAATAGCGTCAATATCCTCCTGAAACATCAGCCAGGTGGAATGAATGGCATGGTGGTGCTGCTGATCCACTTCGTTCACCGTCATACCTGGTGAGCCGGCACAACCCGTCAGAAATCCAACCATACAAACAAACAAACTGAAGACCACGGTTTGAAGCAGCCGTTTTATTCGTCTCATCTTTGGCCCCATGCAGTTTTCTGATTCGAGCCCATCGGGCACTAAACTCCACTGAAAATTATACTAATGTTCTGCAAAACCGCTGTCAATGGAAAAACAAACAACCCTGCTTTTTTAGAGGCATTTTGGAGAAGTGTACCTGTTTGGAAGACTCCAATTCTACTGAAAAAGGTATGGAAAAGCCGGAACCTGGACTTATGTGCATAATCTGTGAGCGAAGATGTGATTTCTGTGAACAGCGTTCCAGGCCCAGCCGGTTAGTTTACCTATCTTACGAACCATGAAGGCAAACTTTACAGTTTAAACAAAAACTCTCACAGGTTATCCACAGGAAACTCGCCGAAATTATCTCTTGTAACTTGTGTTCTACAGGACAGTTACGGCTGGTTGTTCACGGAAAAGCCAAGATTTTAACAGTCTATATGACGAATAAGACTAAAGTCTTTCTTTAATTCTTATTTAAAGAAAACCACCAACCAAGAGGGCTCAGGAAAAGCCGCTGTTTCCTTCAAAATCCATTTGCAAATCCTTCCCGTTCATGTACACTATGGGATCTATAGAATGTTCAACCGAGAGAGATATTTTTGCAGGGGAAAGCAATGAAACTGGTGCTGAATCGTCAAGTATTTCAGGAGGCCCTGACGCTGGCCGGTATGGTTATCCCGCGAAGTACACCCAAGCCGATTCTGCAGTGTATTCGTCTTCGGACGCAGAAGGGCAAACTCTTTCTGTCGGCAACCGACCTGGAGGCGGGTATTGTTTGCGAAGTAGACCAGGTGGAAATTGCCGAAGAAGGCGATGCCGTTGTGCCGGCTGACAAGGTCAGTGCCATTGTCCGGGAGACGGCCGATGAAACGATTCAGCTGGAGGAGTCTGAATCCACCCTGCATATCACAACGGCGGACAGCAAGTACACCATTTACGGCCATGACAGCCGGCAGTACCCTTCGGTGCCTGAATTTACCGGCAAGCCGGATTTGGAAGCCGCCCTCGAGCATCTCAAAGAGGGGATTACGCAAACCATCTTTGCGGCGGCGCGGGAGAGCACCCGCTATGCCCTCAACGGCGTCTTGTGGGAAATCAGCGACAAAAAACTGTATTTGGTGGCGACGGACGGCCGCCGTCTGGCCCGAAGTGCCTTGACGCTTCAGAAAGCCGCCCGTGTTCCGGAAGAGAAAATCATTGTCCCAGCCAAGACTATGGCTCTGCTGGAGAAATTGCCGCCGGACCCGGAAGCGGTCGTGTCCGTCTCATTTTCTGAAAACCGCGTTTCCGTCTCCTGCGGACGAATCACACTGAGTTCGACGCTTGTGGAAGGCAATTTCCCCAAGTACGAAGATATTATTCCGACAGACTACGAAAAGAAAGTTGTACTCAATACTCAGGCCGCTATCAGTGCCGTCAAACGAGCTGCTCTTCTGGTGAGCGAAGACAGCAAGGGAATCAGAATCTCCCTCCAAAACGGACAAATGCTCTTTTCCAGCCGGGCACCGGAAACCGGAGAAGCGCAGATTCAAATGACCGTTGATTATGACGGCCCTTCGATTGAAATCGGGTTTAACCCGCAATTCCTGCTGGAGGCCTTTCGGGTCATTACGGCAGACACCTTCGAACTTCATCTGGGTGAACCGGATCGTCCCGGCTTAATCAAGAGCGGCCCTAACTTTTTGTATATTGTGATGCCGGTTCATTTATGACAGGGATGTTGAAACACTATACGGTTCTGAAACCGAAGGCCCGCATTCTTCCTGATGAAGAAGCGGCGGTAAAGGGTCCGGAACCGATTGGAAATTTGGTAGGGCAATTCCTCCAGGGACACTGCCGGGATTTTGAGCGGTCGTCAGAGGTGCTGGATGTCTGGGAGCAGCTGCTGCCGGCTGACCTGAGAACCTGCTGCCGCCCCGGACGTATGGAAAGAGAGACCCTGGTGATTGAAGCACCTGCCGGGCCGTATCTCTATCGTGTAAAGATGCTCTCCGAGCAGATTTTGGAGCGGCTGAATGAATTGTGCCCCCGAAGTCGAATCCGAAAGATTCGCATTTGTCCACATTCTTTATCTGAAAACGAAACTGCAAAACCATGACTGATAACATCTACGATGTAAGCAGCATTAAAATCCTCGAAGGTCTTACCGCCGTCCGCAAGCGGCCGGATATGTATATCGGCAACCGGCAGGAAAGCGGGCTTCATCATCTGGTTTATGAGGTGCTCGACAATGCCATTGACGAGGCCTTAGCCGGACGGTGCGACCAGATTCTTGTTCATATTCACGTGGATGGCAGCTGTTCTGTGGAAGACAACGGCGTCGGCATTCCGACCGAGATTCACCCCGAAGCCGGCGTCAGCGCCTTGCAGGTTGTCCTGACTACGCTGCACGCCGGAGGGAAATTTGACAACAAGGCCTATCGGGTCTCCGGCGGTCTGCACGGCGTCGGCGTAAGCGTCGTCAATGCACTCAGCGAACGGCTCCAGGCCGACGTCTGGCGCAACGGCATTCATTATCAGTTTGAGTGTGTCCGCGGGGTTCCCAAGGGACCTGTGCGGGAGGTCGGCCCCGCCGGCAGCAAACACGGAACACGCATTACCTTTATGCCGGATTCGGAGATTTTTCAGGATATAGAATTTAAACACGAGGCCCTCCTCAAGCGGGTGCGCGAACTGGCGTACCTGAATGCCGGTGTCCATATCACATTTCAGGATGACCGGCTCGGCAAAAAGGAGGTTTTTCATTATACCGACGGGATTCGCGCTTTTGTGAAGTATCTGGACGAGGGCAAAACCCCCATTTGCGATACGATATACTTTTCCAAAGCAGATCCGGACATGGGGATGGAATGCGAGGTGGCCTTCCAGTACAACGACAGTTATGTAGAAAACGTCCTCGCCTTCGCCAACAACATCCGCAACATTGACGGCGGCACTCACCTGTCCGGTTTTCGCACGGCTCTGACACGGACGATGAATGCGTATGCCCGCAATGCCAATATGATTAAAGGCATCACGCCGACCGGCGAAGACCTCCGGGAAGGCCTGACAGCCGTTATCAGCGTCAAACTGCGCGACCCTCACTTTGAAGCCCAGACCAAGGTCCGGCTCTCCAATCCGGAAGTGGATAGTTTTGTGCAGAGCGTCGTCAATGAGCAGTTGTCCATTTATCTGGAAGAAAATCCGGCTCAGGCCAAGGCGATTCTCTCCAAGGCCATTCAGGCCGCGGCGGCGCGCGAGGCCGCCCGCAAGGCGCGCGAATTGACTCGACGCAAGGGAGCCCTCAGCGGAGCCAGCCTGCCCGGCAAACTCTGGGATTGCTCCAGCCGGCATACCGACGGCACAGAAGTCTTAATTGTAGAAGGAGATTCAGCCGGCGGCTCCGCCAAATCGGCCCGCGACCGGGAACATCAGGCCATTCTGCCGCTCCGCGGAAAAATCATCAATGTAGAAAAAGCCCGCCTGGAGAAGATGCTTGGCCACGAGGAAATCCGAACTATTATCAGCGCCCTGGGCACCGGCATTGGAGTCGATGAGTTTGACCTCTCCAAGTGCCGCTACGGCAAGATTATTCTGATGACCGATGCGGATGTTGATGGGGCTCATATCCGCACCCTACTGCTTACATTCTTCTTCCGCCAGATGCCGCAGCTGATTGAAACCGGCAGGATTTATATCGCGCAGCCGCCGCTTTATGAAATCCGGGCGAAAGGACAGAGGGAAAGCCAGTATATCCTCAGTGAGCCGCAGATGAGGAAATTTATGGAGAACCGCGGCCTGGAAGGGGCACAACTGGTCGTTCGTGAGCCCAATCAGCCGCCGCGCATCATCGAAAAAGCGAAACTGGCCCTGCTGGTCAAGATTCTCAATGATGCGGAGCGGAACGTTACCGTGCTGGAACGCCGCGGCATTGTGTTTCGTGAGTTTGTTGAAAACTACTTCGACGGGATTCAGCTGCCTGTCTATCACATCCGGTTCGAGGGTCAAAGCGAGTTTTTCTACAATAAAGAAGATTACGAAAAACGGCAGGATGAACTGGAAGCGGCTGCCGGCAAAACACAGGAAGAAAATAAGGAACACGAAGAAAAGGAGCAGGCCAACACTTTCTTTGCAGAAGAACTGCATGAGGTGGCGCGGCTGAACGAAATTCATAAACACCTTCAGAGGGAATTTCAGCTGGACATGAGGGATTTCCTGCTTCGCACACCCCGTGGAGAAGAAACGGAGGAAACGGTTGGAAAGTTTGAACTGCTGGCCGGCGGAAAGTCCTATCCGGTCCCGTCGCTGGACCAGGTCGGAACGGTCATCCGGAAAATCGGCTCCGAAGAGGTGGAAATCAAACGGTTCAAGGGGCTTGGGGAAATGAACGCCGAACAACTCTGGGAAACAACAATGGACCCCAAACGGCGCACCCTTCTGAAGGTCGATATGGATGATGCCGGCGAAGCCGACCGTCTTTTCAGTATTTTGATGGGAGATGATGTAGAGAAGAGACGGAAATTCATTCAAGAGCATGCCCTGGAGGTCCAGAACCTCGACATTTAGCCAAAAAAGACAAAACAACCCCTTTTAAGCCGAAAGCAGATTTTTTCCTTGAAAGCCCTTTCCATTCTGGTAAGAATACTTTGCTGAATCTGATAAAAGAAAATGGATTGCCGAAACCGGCGCAAGGGAGGCTAATATGAAAAACGTAGCGGCGAGTTTGCTGATTGCAGTGCTGAGTTTTGTATGCGGCTGTACGAACAGCAGTCAGAAGAAGACGGAACGCGTCAATACAGATGTAATCGATGCAGAAAAGATTCAGCTTCAGAACCGCATCGATCGCAAATTCGACGACCCTCAGGCCCACTATCAGTTGGGTAAAATCTACCAGCGGGAAGGCCTTTTGGAGCGGGCTGCCTGGGAGTTTACCCTGGCGCTTCAGTTTGACCCGGTTCATTATTCTGCCCAAGCCGCTAAGGTGCGGGTTTATAAAGATTTAGGGCAGGCAGACCGTTCGGCTATCGCCGCAGAACTCTTTATTGACCAGGCCGGCGGCTCCGCGGAATCGCTTACTCTTTTGGGTCGGGCCTTTCAGACGGAGGGTCTGGATGATTATGCCCTCACCTGCTATCAGAAAGCCCTCGACCGTGCCCCCAACTCTGCCCTGCTTCACAAGCAAATTGGGTTTTTCTATCTCAGCAAGGGGGATACCCTCCGAGCCGAAGAATACCTTCGAAAAAGTATCCAGATTGACCCTTATCAGCCGGATGTTGCCGAACAACTGGGCAAACTGGGTGTTGTGATTCAAGTACCTCAACCAACTCAAAGCCGCTCCTCCTCCGCCCCTGCCCAAACAACGACTGCCCCGTAAGCAGAAAGGAGAAGGCATATCCAGAACAAGAAGAATAAAACGGTCCCTCCGGAAAAAGTTACCAAGTCTGATGACGATTGGAAGAATCTCCTCACGCCGGAGCAGTATCATATCTTGAGGCAAGCCGGCACCGAAGCCCCCTATACAGGCCAATATAATGATTATTTTGAAAAAGGGGTGTATAAATGTGCCGGCTGCGGGCAGATTCTGTTTACCTCTGAAACCAAGTTTCCCTCCCATTGCGGCTGGCCTGCGTTTTATGATGTGGAGCAGGAAGGACGCGTCCGCCGGCGCATTGACCGAAGCGGCGGGCGGGTGCGCGTGGAAGTCGTATGCAGCTGCTGCGAGGGACATTTGGGACATGTTTTTGAAGACGGCCCTGCCCCGACAGGGCTTCGGTATTGCATCAATTCCGCCGCCTTGACGTTTGAGCCCGCCTCCCCCCACCAGCCATAGGGCTGGAAAGAGTATTTTTCCCAAAAACAAAAGACTTGTGTATGATTTATGAAAATGTTATGATTCTCTCTATAGATAATAGCAAATTTCGGGGCGTGGCGCAGTTTGGCTAGCGCGCTTGACTGGGGGTCAAGAGGTCGCAGGTTCAAGTCCTGTCGCCCCGAGTCTTCTTAAAATCGGGCCGTTTTGACAAAAAGTAAAACGGCTGGTACACTGAAACCGCCGCTGAGCATTGAGCGGTACCTTTCCTGCTTTCCTTTATTGCCGGGGGACTTGTGTAATCCAGACGACAGCACCGCCGCGAGGGCTCATCGTGACCATAAGTTTGTCACCGGCCTTAACGATCTTACTTTCGCGTTTGAAAGCGGCGGGGTCTTCCGGATCATCACCAAACACTTCAGCCTGCCATGTACCCTGTCCCAGATAAGTCAGGTCGATCGGTAATCTGGCGGCTTCAGCTCCGTTGAGCACACCAATGTACCATTCCCGTCCGCGGCGTCGTGCAAACGCGGCTGTTTTGCCGATCTTGCTGCCGGGCAAAACAATTGTTTCATCCCAGGTGGAAGGTAAATGCCGCAGCAGGTCCTCGGCGGGATTATCAATAAAGTCCTGGTATTTGCCGGCGAAGTGCAGCAACGGCGAGGTCATATTCACTCCCTGTGCCAGCAAATGTGCCCAGGTATAGCCAACCATCTCCCGACGATCGAAGGCAGTGGGTGTATAATCAGCCGGACCGGCCAGGAAGCGTGTAAAGAGGACGATCTGGTCATGATCGGCGGCTTGAATGCGGCCATAGCGTGTCATGTGATATTCATGGCCGCGCACGGCTTCGCGCGTCAGTTCGTGCGGCCAGGTACGTTGGCGGCCGGTAGGTTTCACGGCACCGTGAAAATTGCAGAGAAGATGCAATTCGGCGGTATCCTTAAGCGCCCCCTCGTACCAGCGAATAATCTCAGCCGTGCAGGGAGGGATGAAATCGATCTTGATGCCCGCGGCGCCAAGTGCAGCTACCTTTTCCAGGTATTCGCGTCGTGTCTCGGCGGTTCGCATTTCTGAAGAATTGACCCACACCAGGATCTTGACACCCTGTGTCTTGCCGTAGTTAATCACTTCCTTGAGACATTGCCACTGATCTTTACCAGGGGCACGCCAGTGGCGCCATCCTTCGTCGATCAGGTAATATTCGAAGCCGAGTCTTTGCGCTGCATCGACCCATTCCTTTTGGTCATCCAGCTTGGGAGCGCCGATAGCCCACCAATGCCAGAGGGAGCGGCCGGGTTTGATCCAGTCGGCATTGGCCAGTTCGGCCGGCGGTGGCGGGCAGAGGTTCGTTACAATGTCGCTGTTGACCAGTATGTTAAGCCCCTCGGCAATAATGGCAACACGCCATGGCGTGACGATTGAACCTCTATGGCGCCAGCCGTCTGATGAAGCGGGGAAGATCGCTCTGAGTAAATTGCCTTCACGAATCAATCCCATATCCGGAAAACAATCGTTGTTGGCCTCGGTGAGGGCTACATAGAGATCTTCTCCCAGTTTGAAGGTGATCGGAGGGGACAGGGCCGTATCGACCGGCATGGAATCGAATGTTCCCGATTCAAAGGGTTTTTCGTATCCGTGATCATAACGAGCCCACCAGGCATCTGAATCCAAGGGCAATGCCCATGCGGTCGACTCACCGGCAATAGTGTGCAAGTTGTCATCAAGCTCGACACGGGTGCGCACTGCCGCCCCGTCATCGTAAGCCCGTATCTCCAGTTCGTACTTCATACCGCCGATTGATTCCACCGGGATCACAGCTTCATTGCAATGGTTGACCGCCACAGCATGATTACCAAAGGTCGGGTATTGCTCATTGATGGTGCGGTTGCGGGGTTTGCCGAGCGTCACGGATTTCCCGAGATGATTGCCGTCGACGGTTAATCCCAGCGGCGCAGCGGCCAAGACGGATGTATCCAGACGCGTGACCGACCAGGTTAGCTGGCCGGCCGTATCAGGCTGGATTTCAACTTTTATTGTACCGTTCGGACTTTTCACAGTCACCGGCAAATCATCGGCTCCCAATACATTTCCCCGCAGTACTGCAGCCAAAAAAATTACGCTGTACACCCAGACAATTAAGGTTTTTTGTCTATGAGCATTCTTCTTGTAAATCATGTTAATCTCGCTTTCATTCGATTTTCTTATCTTGGTTAGACGCTATACGACATCAAGGTTATGGTTTTGATCTCAAAACCTTCACAGTCTCACCCTTGTACGCAACAACGGCATCGGGCTGTCCGGTTGGATTGATACCCACGCCATGACCGACGGCTACCCATACAATATGGAACATCCGTTCGTCGCACACCTCCAGGTGCAGCAGGCCGGACTTCAATTTCAACGTTACTCCTCGTCCATCTTTCTGAGCCGACCGGACTGGATTCGGTGCAATGATATCTCCAACTTGAGAAACACCCTTCGTTCACAAATTTCGATCCCATCAGAAAAGAGAATCGGATTTGCCTTTGAATCTTACTTTAAGTTTATTTTTTCACGGGTGCGATCTTTACCAGGACAACACCATGGCGACCGACATCGGCCTGAAATTGGTCTTTGAAACTCCCCAGGTCCTTCTGACGCCACAGATCTCGTACAGTTTGTTCACCACTGATCCCAAGATCGGACCAGTTAACGGTAACGGTTTGTTCACGCAGGCCGCGATTAAACAAGCCGACGGCCTTGGAACCGTCTTGCATGTCTTTAGCCCATACTTCGAGTTTGCCATTCTGAGAAATTCGTCCGGCCTGACGTCCGAGAGGATCCTGATTGACTTCCAGGACTTCGTCGTTTGTCAGCAGGTTTAAGGTAAAATCGTCGAGCTGCGTCATATCACAGCCGATCAAGAGCGGAGCAGAAAGCAGGCACCAGAGACTGATATGAGTGTACTGCTCGTTAGGCGACAGACGACTGTCACGCAATTGTGGTCCCCAGCCGACCTTGCCGATTACCAGCATATCCGGATCGTTGAAATGCCCCGGACCGGCGTATTTCTCAAGACCGGCCTGTCGAAAGCCAATTCCAGACATACTGCCCCAGCTGTCATTGATGTCCTGTGTGGTGCGCCATGAGTTGCCGCCGACCTGAGCTCCCCACTCCCAGACGTTACCCATTCCGTATTGGCAAAGGCCGTAAATGATGTCACGCGGCTGTTCTGACAACGCTTCATACATCCGCTCGAAGGGAATCTTGGCTTTCGTCAGGTCGTCCCCGCCTGTATAGGTGATATTCGGCACAGAGGAAGGATCCCAATCCTCAACCCCGCGATATGCCTCGAAGGCGGGATTGTAGGAACACCAGTCATATTTAAGATAGTCGAATCCCCACTCAGCATATTGCTGTGCATCCTGAAGTTCATGGTCAAAACTGCCAACGCAACCGCCGCACGTCCAGGGCCCCGGTCCCGAATAAATGCCGATCTTGAGACCCTTGCTGTGCACGTAATCGACCAGACCCTTCATGTCCGGGAAGCGAGGATTGGGCAGAATCCGACCCTCGGAATCTCGCTTGGGTCCTTGCAGGGTGGGGTCATCTGAATCGCGATGCACCTGCCAAAAATCGTCAATATTGATATACGTCCAGCCGTGGTTAATCAAACCGCTCTCGACCATGGCATCAGCCGCGGCCTTGATCTTTTCAGCCGTCACCGAAGCGGCAAAGCAGTTCCAACTGTTCCAGCCCATCGCGGGCGTAAGACCGATGTTGGAACCACAGACGATTCCGAACTCCTGATCCGCCCGGCCGAGTGCATTTTTGGCGTGGAGCATCACCTTGTATTTGCCGGGCTTTTTTAATGTGCCTGTTATCTGTCCGGTTTTGGAATCAAGACTCAGCCCTGAAGGAAGTCCATCGGCTGAAAACATCATCGGGCGGTCGCCCGCGGCTGCGATCCTGAACAAAAACGGAGATCCGGGACGAACGCCAAATACCTTTGCCCCATTGATGCGGGGCGTTGAAGCGGGCTTTGGTGTCAGAATTACTGCGTCCTCAATGGGCGGAATATCAAGTTTCGGCTTGGCGTTACGAATCAGGGTCATCTTTAAGTCCACCCAGTCGGCATGGTCCCAATCGTATCCATCCCCGGCATCCAGGGCCAGAAGCGACAGGGTTTTGACGCCTCTCACATCTATGGAGAAACCTTTTGCCGCATCTCCCGGCTTCATCAGACCGCTGCTCCAAACCTCTTTCCCATCGGCCGTAATTTTAAAAACCACCGAACCCCGGCCGTGGGTTTCATCATCCAGACCCGCCAATCCTGACAATTCGACTCCCTTTCCGTCCAGCAGCAGCGGTATTTCAGAATTGGCGTGTGTTCCGATGCCGTTTTGAAATTGTTGCCCGGCGATTTGCAAGTGCCTGTTATCAACAGAGCGGTTAGAACGTGCCTGCCCCCAACTCTGTTCAACACGCGAAACGTCAAGCGCAGACAGCAGGATTGTTTCTGTTTGAGAATTTTCCGCAGCGGATGCCGTGCTCCCGGCGGAAACAATTTTTAATGGTAATTCCAATCGGATATCATCCGAGGCCGCACCGACGAGGATTTCATAGTTTCCCGGCTCGACCACGTACTGTTTTTTCTGAGTATCCCAGTAGCGCATTTGTTCAGCGGGGACTTCAACCGTCACTTGCTTTGATTGACCCTTTTTGACATGAACCCGGGCAAAACCGCATAAAGCGAGTTTGGGCTGCGGAACACTGGGATTGACGTGACGGAAATAAACCTGGGCTACATCGTCACCATCAAAACGGCCTGTGTTTTCAATCGTAAACGACAGTTTCGCGATGCCATTGGCGGGTATCTTTTCCGAGGCCAGCTTGCCCTCCCTATATTCGAACGTTGTATAACTCAGACCATGCCCAAACGCATAGAGGGGCTTGCCTTGAAAGTACTTATAAGTCCGATTTTCCATCGAATAGTTTCTAAAGTCAGGTAAATCTGAGGTTGCGCGATAGAATGTTATTGGTAAACGGCCCGATGGATTAATTTCGCCAAACAGAACTTCGGCAACTGCCTGTCCGCCGTTCTGGCCCGGATACCATGCCTGCAATATTGCGGGCAAATGCTCATCTTCCCAGGTCAGTGCAATGGCCGAGCCGCTGCAATTGACCATGACGATAGGCTTGCCGGCTGCATAAAGTGCCCGCAGAAGCTGCGATTGCACTTCGGGCAGTTCAATTGAATCACGATCGAATCCTTCGCCTTCCTGTGCGGGCGTGATACCGCCGACATAAATGATCAAATCCGCATTAGCCGCATGTTCAAGAGCTTCGGCTTTGAGTTTCGACACGGGACGGTCCGTCTCATTATCCTGTCGGCTCCAGGCGGCGGTCCCGGGTTTGGTGGTAACCGGACTGCCCATCGCATAAGTTATTTCAATTCCATCTCCGGCCAACTGTTTAATGCCGTCCAAAATTGAAATCGGATGAGAAGCCGAACCATGGTAGTTGCCCTCCAGCATGGACTTGGAATTACCATTGGGGCCGATGACTGCAATACGTTTGTACCGGGAGCGGTCAAGCGGAAGAATGCCGTCATTTTTCAGCAGAACCAGTGACTGACGGGCAACCTCTAGGGCTACTTTCGCGTGTTCGGGCGTGTCATTGTCCCGGATAGAATATTTGTTAAAAGGCACTTTTTCCGGCGGGTCAAACAGGCCGAGACGAAAACGGGTCCACAGCGTGCGGTACAACGCCTCATCGATTTCTTTTTCGCCAAGCAGTCCTTGCTGGACGGCCTTGACAAGCGCATTATACTCGCTGCCGCAGCAAAGATTAACACCGGATTTAACACCTAATGCAGCGGCCTTTTCAGCGGTATCGACATAGGCATGTCCACGCCTGTTCGACATATCTCCAATTGCGCCGCAGTCAGAAACAACATATCCTTCAAACCCCCATTTCCCGCGTAATAAATCCTGCAACAGAAGTTTGCTGGCACTGCATGGAACCCCATAAACCGCGTTATAAGCGGTCATCACACCGGCCACTTTGCCGCCGATAATTGCTCGTTCGAACTGGGGCAGATACGTTTCATAAAAGTCACGCTCCGGCGGCTCGGCATTGAAACGGTGGCGCTCCTGCTCCGGGCCGCTATGTACAGCGTAATGCTTTGTGCAGGCCATTGCCAGCATATAGTCGGGATGATCCCCCTGAAGTCCCTTGATAAACCCGACAGCAAGCTCGCCGGTTAAAAAGGGATCTTCCCCGTAGGTTTCCTGCCCGCGACCCCAGCGCGGGTCACGGAATATATTGATATTCGGTGTCCAGTAAGTCAGACCGGTCCACCATTTGGAGTTGCCGTTATTCCTGGAGGCATAATCGTTAAATTTGGCGCGGCCTTCAATGCCGATGACGGTGCCTTCCCGGTGAAGCAATTCCGGATTCCATGTCGAGGCCATTCCTACCGGCTCCGGGAAAACCGTAGCGATACCGTTATTGGCAACACCATGCAGGGCTTCATTCCAATAATTATAAGCAGGCAGCTTCAGCCGCTCGATGGCTGGCGCATCGTTTTGAATCTGGGCCACCTTCTCGGCCAGTGACATGCGGCGAATCAGATCGTTGATACGCTCATGTAACGGTTTGTCAGGATCCCGCCAGATCGCCGGCTCGTTGATATCCGGTATGCGGACCGCATCACCGAAAAAAGGGTCAGCAATGTCGGAAGCTTTAAATTTGAGAACCGATTCGCCGGTGGAATTTTTAATTTCGAAGGTATTAAATTTTGCATTTTCCCGAATTGCCTTAAACACGACCTGCAGCGGGCCGCGCAGTTCGTCACCGGTATGTTCAACCTGGCCGGTGATGTAACAGATTTTTCCCATCCCGCCGGCAACCGAATAAATATCAAAATTTTCAGCCAGTGTTACGTCACCACAGGTCACGCTGAATACTCGTTCACCGGGGGAGCGCACAAACAATTCTGTTTCACCAATGATAATGGTGTATGTGTCAGCCGGCAAATGCATGACGCTAACCGAAAACTCCTGACCGTAAATCTCTTCATAAAAAGCGGATACGTCGCCTGAGCCGTCCTCAATAGGAACTGATTCATCGGCTTTGTAGTGTGCAAAATCGCCGGTTACACTCACCTGATAGCTGCACGACCCGCAGACCCCCTCGGCTGCATAGACAGCCGGTGTCGAAAACCATTGGCCGACAATCGACATAAGGAAAAGAAGGGTAAAAGTCACGGAATTTCTTCCTGATACCAACAGGTCCAAATCCTGATTTTTAAATCGAATCGTAAAGGTTTCTGCCAGCGACTTTGAAACGAGACTTATAAGGTTGACTTTCTTCATATTTTCATCCCTGCATGCGTTTATGTTTCTTGTTACTCTTCGGTTATTTGAATTTCCACCAATTGAAGTTCATAAGAGCCCCTTTGTCTCCAGTGAAAACCAGATACAGGTCGTGTATTTCGGCAGCACCGTGAACCGAGCAACGCTTCGTTTCCCAGTTTTGCCAGCCGCCGGTACTTGAAACGGAACAGGTTCCCACCAGCGTTCCGTCGGCACTATCGAGACGAATCTCAATATTGCCGCCATTCGTTCCTGAGGCCACCCGGGCCTCGAAAGAGGTTGCCCCCTCGCCGAAATCCACACCTTTGACTTTTATATAATCTCCGTCTTCGATATCACAGACATTCATTCCGCCTTCACTGCAGGGTTCGGTTTTAATGCCCTCGCTCCAAGCGATGGTTTCGGCTTCGACACGAACATAGGGGTTGAGCGGCTTAATCTGTTTCACTGCATCGGCCTCTTCCCACCAGGGAAGCTGCCGAATCGTGCCGTCCGGGTTATACGTAATTTCGGTCACGCAAACGGAGCGCCGCTCGTGGTGCCGGTCCGTTTGCTTGAAGTTCAGCTTGTAATTGAACCCGAACAGATACCACTTGCCTTTGTACTCAATGACGCCCGGATGATTGCCGCTCGAGCGGCGGTCCGGCGGCATGATATAGCCCTTATATTCCCAAGGGCCGACAGGACCGTCGCTCATGGCATACCCGATGCCTTCGGGGCAGCAGGTGGAGGCGTAGGCGTTGTAGCAGTGACCTTCACGCTTCCACACCCATGGGGCCTCCTGGTAATGAAAGGGATCCGGCTTGCCGGCCTCTTTCCGAATCAGACTGTCCCTGGTTATCTCACCGGCAAGGGAAATCATATCCTCGTTCAGTTTGACATACCAAAGGTTAGGGTTTCCCCAATATAAATACGCCTGGCCGTCGTCGTTGATGAATACGGTCGGATCAATACTGTCGTATTGCGGACCGATCAGCGGCTTGCCAAGAGGATCGGTAAAAGGTCCCAACGGACCATCGGCCGTCAGAACCCCGATCCCCGCGCCTTGCACGGTAACATACATGTAGAATTTTCCATTGCGTGCAATGGTTTGATGGGCCCAGGCGCCGTTTTCGTAACCGCCCCAGCCGGTCCAATCAAAACTTTTCAGGCTGGCCATCGTTCCCCGGTCCGTCCAGTTCACCATGTCCGTAGAGGTATAGCAGAGCCAGTCACGCATGCGGAACTGGCCTATGCCGGGAGGAGCGTCCTCTTGGTCATGGGTGGTGTAAAGATACACAACGCCGTCGTGCACCAACGGTGCCGGGTCAGCCGTGAATTTCGTTTGAATGATGGGGTCGGCCGCGTAGGATGCGGCGATCATCAAACAACCTGTAAGGATTCCCGTCCATTTGTGCATAGCAAATTTCCCTTAACTAAAATTTAACTCGAATGAGCTCACCCGTATAGGTAACGGATTTCATGTCAGCCGAACCGGTCTCGATTCCGGCGTTCCGGTCCGGGGAAGCCACGACGATGTTGAGCTTACGTGCTGCAGCCATGCCGGGAAATGAGCCCTTTCGAGATCCAACCGTCAATGTTCGGGTCGAATCGTCCCAAATGAGCTCATAGGCAGCATATTGTCCTTTTTCGTAATCGTAAGTCTCGTTATCATCTTCGTACAAAGTGAACTTCGCATCAGCCCCCGGGTAAACTCGGATCTCATACGGGGCGTCCGGTTTTTCGGTCGCGTACTGCATGACAGGACCCATGGGTATAATTGACCCGGCGCGTACATATAACGGTAGAATATTAAGCGGACACGCTTTTTCCACTGTTTGCCCGCCCTTGTGCCTCAGATTCGTCCAGAAGTCATACCAATCCGTACCCAACGGCAGATAGGTCTCCATGGTATTGTTCAACTCGAATTTCCCGCTTGCGAGGTCACGAATATCAGTCGGTGTCCGCCAACCCAGACGGATAACGCGTTCGCCGCCGGCCTGGTAGAATTCCAGCTTCAGCGGGACTTGCTGCCCTTTGCTGAGGTTGACTTTGGCGCTGCGATAGCGTGCAGCATTCTCTCGCCAATCTTCTATGACTTTCTTGCCATCCAGATAAAGCCGGAAACCGTCATCGCCTTCGACTCCGATTTCGTACTCACCGTCTTCCGGTGCCACTAAAAATCCTTCCCAACGCGCGGAGAAGTTGTTGAAACCGTCCAGACCACCGGGAGGATCAGCCAGCGGCGGACCGGGCCACTTATGATCCACAACCTTATCAATTTCTTTTTTCTTGGGTGTATTGAAGTTGACACCGGCAAAATACTGCACGGCCAGCCCCGGCTGTCCATCGGGTGTTCGCAGATACTCTGTCGGCAGGGTTGGAGCAGGCGGCTTGTCCCTGCGATACATAGCACGGGTAACCGGATGCACCAGGAATGCCGGTCCGAACATGAAGCTGTCACTGATATTGCGGACCTTGACATCATCCGGGAAATCCATCGGCAAACCGCGCATCAGCGTGTAGCCATCATTCGTAACCTTCCAGCTCTGGCTGTAGAGATACGGCATCAGGCGATAGCGCAGATGTGTGATGTCCAGTAAGGCCTGATACATCTCCGGATCCATTTCCTTGAAAATATAGGGTTCACGCTCAATGTTGGTCCCATGGATGCGAAAGATCGGATTGAAAGCCCCAAACTGGTACCATCGCACGAAGAGTTCACGATAGGCCTGATTCTTTTCGCCGCCGGGGTAGTTGTTGACGAAGAAACCGCCGATGTCCTGCGTCCACCACGGATTACCGGACATGGTCACTTCGAGTCCGCCTGCCATCTGGGCCTTTAGCATATCCCAGCTTGCGAATGAATCACCCGACCACGAGGCGGCCGCATAACGCTGTGCACCTGTCCAGGCCGAGCGGGTCAGCGTAAACACACGCCGGTTGTTCATTGCACGCTGGCCTTCGTAAGTCCCCTTGGTGGTCATGAGGGTGTAGGAATTAAGATAACGGGAGAAATCACCCATCGCATTGCTGCCCAATCGCTTGATATCCCGTGCTACTTCATTGGGATTCCAGCAGGCCGTACCGACCTCGACTTCGGTGCCGTCCATCCAAAGGGCATCCACGCCCTTATCAAACAATCCTTTCTTGATATGTTTGAAATAGATCTGCCGTCCCTTTTCGCTGTAGGCGTCATAGATACGGGCTTTCTTCGAAATCCAATGCAGCGGCTCAAAACGCAGGCCGTACTTGTCCAGTTCATGGGCCAAAGGCGTGTCATTGCCCACGGACGGCCAGATGGAGATCATCAGCTTCATATTCAGGTCGTGAATCGCCTGGGCCATCCCCTCCGGATCAGGATACCGTTCTTTGTTCCAAATCATACCGCTCCAGGTACCGTCTTTATCGGAACCCCAGTACTGCCAGTCTTGTACGATGTAATCAAGCGGGAACTGCTCCTTGCGAAAGGTTCTGGCCACTTCGACAATCCGTTCCTGCGTCTGATAGCGCTCCTTGCTCATGAACAGGCCCAGGGCCTGCTTGGGATACATGGGGGCGTGACCGGTCAAATCGCGGTATCCCGCAATCACATCATCCATGGTCTCACCTGCAAAGAGGTAGTAATCCACGCCCCCCGGTGCACTTTCGGCCCACAACGTGGCGCCGGTCGCATCGTCCTTAAATCGCATGATGGAATAGGTGTCCCACATGATGCCGTAACGTTCGGTGGATACGATCATGGGAATGACAATGCCCATATTGGTCTGGATCAACAGCAATTCCTGCCCGCGACGGTTGATTTGAGCCGGTGCGGCATCAATGTAGCCAAAGCCATACCATCCCTCGTTGTCTTTCAGGGTAAAGGTATTCGTTACCTCATAGGTGGGGGCGCCGGAAATTTCAACCTGTTTGATCTCGGCATGGTCGTCGTCTCGTTCTTTCGTCAGTACCTTACCGGCTGCATCCATAAACGTAAGCGCACCGGTCTTTTTATCGGCTCTAATCTGAAGATTGGCCGATACGATTGTGACCGTCTCTGCGGCCTCCTGCACCTTAAACGGAACAGCCGCCGGTTTGGCCACAACAACGATACTGGGATGTTCCCAGCAGCTGCGGCCGAGGTTTTCATTCACCCGTACTGTCAAGGGGCCGTAAAAGATGACATTCTTTGTGAGGCCATTGACATGAAGCTGAACACCATTCTCCAGCGCAGTGCAGGCAAAACCGCCCTCGCCGGCAGTTTCCACCGCCTGCAAGTGTCCATGCCGATCCAAACCGGAAGGAGCGGCCTGCAGGAAAGCGCCAAGAAAAAGGAACAAAATAATCAGAAATTGGATGGTGATTTGATATTGTTTATGTCGGCACAAAGCAGAATACCTGATTTTCATACTACTTCTCCATGAATTACAAGATCATTACAGACAGCCAAATGTATATTATGCTTGTCCTTTATTAATCGAGGACCGCCATTTGTGCTCCGAATTGTATTTATCGCGCAGAGGCATCTGAAACGGCTATTTCATATCCTAATAAAGAAAGCATCTTCTCTGCATATCGCTTGCCGAACTCCCTGCAGCCGGCGGAATTGAAATGCAGCCGGTCCCCTTTATGCGTACAGCCAGCCGATGAAATAACATAGGAATTGGCAAGCGTCTTCGGCAGTTCCGCTATGATTTCGTTCATGCCCGCACAAACACCCTCCTGGTCTGCGTTCACGGTTTCTCCCGCCAGCAGCGGTACCTCGTCAGGTTCAAGAGCCAGATCCTTAATCAGATTATCATAAATACCTTTAACCTTATTCGGCCATTCCTGGTCGTTTGGATTTGACTCTCCCTGATGGAGCAGGATTCCCTTGATCACACCGGACTGCTGAGCAACTTTGGCCATATCGACAAGATACTGATAAGGATTACCACCATATTCATTGATAAAATCAATCATCCACGGCGGAGCTGTTTCGGTATAGGCCTGATATGTGTCTTTTTCAAACAACTCTATTTTACAGCCGGGAACCGCGACATTTACAACGCCTACCCTGATATGTTCCGGCAGGCCGGCCGCCAGGGTTCGCCCGAAATAATCGGCCGGGCCCAGACCCCCTGTCGGCCGACACAATGGAGGTACGGCAGGATACCAATGTCCTTTCTTTCGGTCTCGTTCAGAGTCATCAAGGGTTGCCAGGACCTGGAAGCGTTCATCCACAGTTTTATCCTGCTCTTCGATTCTTCCTGCTCCATCCATATTTGACTGTCCAAAACAGAGAAAAATATAAAAATTCGGATCCGCGGCCGCCGGGACGGATGCGTCCTGAAACACAAGCTGAGCAAATTGATAAAAGCTTCGCCGCCATGTCTGCCACTCATGGGCGGTATCGGGCGAGACATAAGAGGCGGCGTTGATACCGGCCTGCTGAAGTGAATCCACAGCGGGCTTGAGACGGCCCGGATTCTCGCGGCTGCCGCAGCTTGCAAATACGAGTTTAATTTTCTGTTTGAAGGCATCCATATCGGTGATGTCTGAAGCGGAAATAGTCCCGCCGCTGAAGAGACCGATGTGGGAAAACATGTCAAGGTTATTCATCGTGATCAATCTGGTTTCCATGCCGCCCATGGACAGGCCGGCCATCGCCCGATGGGGCTGATCGGAACGTGTACGAAAATTGGCATCGATGTAAGGAATCAGCTCATTGACAAGAACCGTCTGAAACGGACGAATATTAAACTCTCTGATGCCGCCGAATCGGATTTCGTTCGTCATCCCGTAGGTCATTACGATGATGAAGGGCTTGGCCTTGCCTTCAGCCAGCAGGTTGTCCATAATCAGATTGACGTGCCCCTGATTGCTCCAGCCGGTTTCATCCTCGCCCCACCCGTGCTGCAGATACAGTACCGGATAGCGTTTGGACAGGTCGTTGTCGTAATCAGGCGGCGTATAGACAAAGGCCCTGCGAATCGTGTCGGTGCTTTTGGAGTGAAACAAAACCTTCCGCACATGGCCATGGGGGACATCTTTCAGGGCGTAGAAGTCCTGATCGTGAGCAGGAATTTCCACCCCACTGCCCCACCGGTTGGCGCCGAAGAAAAACTTACTGCCCGGATCCGGGACCTGGGCGCCGTCGATCACAAGCTGATAGTAGTGAAATCCTTCGTCCTGAGGCTCTGAATCGCCGGTCCAGACGCCATCTGAGTCTTTGGTCATAGGATATCGTACTCCTCCAATATCCAGCAGAACACTCCGTGCCTGCGGCGCTTCAATGCGCGCCCGGACACGACGTTCGGAGTTGACCTGGGGATACTGCCGAGCCGGCTGATTGGTCGAGGCCGGTTGAAAATCCTCTACGGTCGCCGCGGATATGTATCCTGGCACCAAACAGAGAATCCCTGTTATGACGATTGCCGATACCCTTTTTACAAACCGTTGATTCATTTGACACCTCCGTAAAATTGAATTCTCCTTGAATTATTTACCGGCAGAGCGAATTTATTTGTCAGCGTTTCCATCTATGGTTTCAATCGCACTGGGAACCCATGACCTTTTCGCCCGTAGGGTATGTGGCATTTTTTACAATGAACTTTCAAGCCAATTACATGAAAATTCAGCAAATTCACGCAACGAAATCAGGCAGTCGCCGTCTAAATCCAACTCGCAGTTTTCCTGGAGCCAATAGTCGATCAATATCACAAAATCCTCAAGATCGACAAGGTTATCTCGATTCACATCGCCGTAGAGATACCGGCCTTTCACCTCAATCTGGTCAATGGCGATATTACCGAAGCCGCCGCCGACAGCGACTGCCCGGAAACGAATCTGGATCGGGCCGCTAAAGTCCGAAAGATTCACAATGGCCTGCGTGTAGGGCTGGCTGATGGAGGTGTGCTGCTGGCCGCTGACGCTCCAGACCCCATAATGCCACGTGCCGTCATAGACATCCACGTTCAGGGTCCCGATATGCACGCCGTACATATGGTAGTAAAACGTCAGAACACGACTGAAGCCGTAAATCACCGGACTTTCGAGGATGGCATTATTGCCGGCTGTGTTGGCATATCCCAGCGAGGTTCTCATATAAACATACCATGTGCTGCCCTCGGCTCCGCCGGATGGACCGGTCATCGGCGTCGGCGTGCTGCCCGAATGGCGGAGCCAGTCGTGGGTGTCCTCGCCTGTAATGTTCACCCAGTCGCCGAATCCGTCCTCAAAATCGGCGCCGCTGAGCGTTACCGCACGGCTGTCAAACGACATCGCCTCGACCTCGTTCGAGTAAGCACTTTCAAAAATGTCGGTGTCCACAGCGGTAACAACATAATAGTACGTTGTGTAGCAGGCAATTGAATAATCTGTAAAGCCGGGGCTGCTCAACAAGACATCGTTGAGCCGTATGTATCCGCTTCCCGGCGTGGTTGACCGATAGACATAGTACCCCGCCAAATCGCTTTCCGTATTGGCCTCCCAGTGCAGCATCACCAGGCCGTCACCGGCCACCGCCATCAACCCGGATGGTGCCGCAGGCGGAATTGCCGGCGTAGCGGCACTGGTTTGTGGGGAATCGGCGCTTTGGCCGACACTGTTGACCGCGCTGACCACGTAATAAAAGGTCGTCTTCTCGGGCAGCCCGGTGTCGCTGAAGCCGGTCCCGGACACACTGGCCGCCAGATCATAAGGCCCGCCATTGACGACCGAACGTTTTACATTGTAGTTGGTTGTCCCGACAGAGGCGTCCCATGCCAGATCAATCCGGCCCGCGGCAATCCCCGTTACATGCAGACCCGTCGGAGACAAAGGCACGTCGATGGGAATCTCTTCGGCATATAACAACGAGATGGCGGCAGCATCTAAGGCATTGGCATAGATGCGAAACTCATCCACACACCCGTTTAAATAAGGGTCGGCCGCATATTGAGACCGGCCAATATAGTTTTGCGTCGTGTCCCCCAGTGAATCGGGAGTCAGACTCATCGAATTGCTGCGTCCGACTTCCGCACCGTTGATGTAAAGAATCCCGGCACCACCGCTGATTGTCACGGCCACGTGCGTCCAGACACCTGTCGGCAGAGCAGCGATGCCGTTAATTTGCTGCTCGCCGCCGGCACCGCCGGTGGTAATCGCAAAACGAACCGTTCCTGTCACACCGTTACGCGGCGTCAGGAACATATTGACACCTGTACCGGTTCCAAAATCAAATACACGCGACCAGTTGTCAATTGTATTGAGATAGACCCACGTCGCTATGGTAAAGTCCGTCAATCCGCTCACTATACCGGTCGGCAGACTGATATAGTCATTTACTCCGTCCAGACTGACGGCGTTGCCGAACTTCCCCGACGTCCGGAGCGGCCCGTTGACCAGCGTGCCGTGCCAACCGTAACCGGTGGTATCGTATGCTGTGGTTCCGCCGGTCTCGTCAAATTTCAGATACGTGTGTACGACAGACGGCATCACCTCATTGCTGTTGGCACTTTCTCCGCTCGGAGTGTTTGCACTGACAACATAATAGTATGTCTGGCCCGGAAGGATGCTTGTATCCGAGAAAGCAGTGCCGGTAATATCAGCGGCGACCGCGGTGTACGGCCCGCCGGACACGACTGAGCGTTTGACGTTATAACTTATCGCATTGGTCAAAGCGGTCCAGACCAGATTTACCTGGCTGTCTATGATCATCGTCGCACTCAGTCCCATGGGGGGACCGGAGGGTGCGGCCCAGGTATAACCTGGAAGCCAGTCGAAATAGGCCTGCGCGCCCTCCTTTGAACTCAGTGTGCAATTTGCCGGAAGATTATCGTTCAGATCATCAAGAAGATCTCCAAGGAAACCGCAGAGATACGAGACATTCCCCTGATTATCCATGGCACGCTTGATTGCATTGCCGAAACCCGCTGTGGTTCCATTGACCAAGTTCCAGGGATCATCTGGTATCGGAAACCAAAACATCTCTGTGATGATCATCGGCCACCGATCAGCGGCCGGCTTGTATTGCCTGTCCCACAGGCTTTGCACCTTGACCGGATCGTCGAACACGCCTCCGTATGCCGGATAAAAATGAGCTGCAATACCGCAATTCGAGCCGGTAAAGGGATATTGGGCGTGTTGGTAGGGCGAACCCTGCCACTCCAGCGTTGGCACCCAGATGACATTGTCCGCCCCTGTGTTCCGAATCGCATCGATCACGGGCTGAATCCAGTCTCGGAAGGCCTGAAAGTATTTCGGAGCGTGGTTGCCCCAATCGCCGTTGCCTGGAACCGACTCGATATCAACCGGCTCGTTCATGAGTTCGAACATGATGTTGTCTGCGTTCTTGACACCGGGAGCATTGGCGACGGTCTGCCAGAATGTGATCAGACGCTGTTGCTCTACGACACCGGCATTATGGGTGCCGTTATCGGGTGTATTAATCGGCCCCGTCGCGGAAAGCACCAGGTAAAGGCCGCGCGACCTGAGATGGTTGGCGTAAGGAACGAGAAAGTTGTTGATCCAGGCGTCGAACTGGACCGGATCGACTAGGCCCGACGTAGGCGTCCAGCCGCCAATCGTATCGGTATTGACACGCACAAAGCTGCAATACCATCCATGATCCCGGTCGTATTTAGGGCTGGTGTCGCTCATCACAGTGGCTGCGGCTTTCAAGTAATTTAACATGCCGGCCACCTTGTTCGGATTTGTCCAGTCGGACGGATCGCTGTACCACCTCCCCTGGCCGTTAAACCAAGTCGCCGTCGGCTGCATATATCCATGGAGAAGCACGTTCTTGCTGGTGGGATCCTTCAGGAAACGTCCTTCGACATGCAGTTTAGGCGTCGCCATGCCCTCATAGCCCCACGCAATACCCGCAAAGGTGACAACCATAAGCAGAGCCATAATACGAATGAGATACTCTGGGTGGTGTTTCTCTTTCATAATCTTTTCGCTTTCATAATAAGATTTCTCTGGCTGAATGTCAATGCCGCCTCGAACAGCGTGGGTTGGTTAATTGGCCAGCCAATTCCCGGCAAATTCCTGAAATTCATACAGATTGATCAGGCAGTCGCCATTCAAATCCAGACCACAATCGGCCTGCAGCCAGCAGCCGCCAAAGTCCACGAGGTCATCAATATCCACATAATTATTCCCATTCATGTCGCCGTAACGAATTCTCCCTAGGATTTCGATATTATCAACGGCCATATCGCCGCGGGGGCCGCCGACGGCTGTGGCCCGAAGACGAATCTGTATCGGTCCGCTATATCCGGTCAAATCCACGGCCACCCAGGTGTATTTATCCGCGTTGCTGGTGTGCTGCTGACCGCTGATGTTCCAGACGTCGGTATGCCAAGTGCCGTCGTACACATCGACACTCAATGTACCGACCTCCGCGCCGTACATATGATAATAAAACGTCAGGAACCGACCAAAACCGCCGATGACAGGACTTTCCAGGATCGCTGTATTTCCGGCACTGCTGGCACCGCCGGGTGAGGTTTCAAGGTATACATACCATGTGCTGCCGTTGGCCCCCCCGCTCGGACCGGTATTGGGCGTAAGGGTGCCGCCGGAGTGCCGAGTCCAATCATGGCTGTCTTCGCCCGTGATGTTGGTCCAGTCCCCCCAGCCGCTTTCAAAATCAGTACCGACCAGTTGTACGAGCGTTCCGTCATTCGGTATGGCCTGGACTTCATGGCTGTATGCGCTCTCGAGTGTATCGAAATCCACCGCCGTAACGACGTAGTTGTACAGCTTAAAATTAGCGGCCGTGTCATCGGTGAATTCCGGACTGCTTAACAAAGAACTGTTCAGAAGGACATAGCCGCTGCCCGGTGTCGTTGACCGATAAACACGATAGCCGGCCACATCCCTTTCGTTGTTGGCGTTCCATCTAAGCGTTACTAATCTGTCACCGGCGATGGCTGTAAGGCCGGATGGCGCCAATGGAGGAAGCAACAATGCAATGCCCTGAGCTTCGGCTGAGTCAGCGCTTTCGCCCCCGGACGTATTGGCGCTGACGACATAATAATACATCATATCCCCAATGATATCTGTGTCGCTAAAGCTTGTTGTTTTAATTTCAGGTGCGATGACCGTGTAGGGTCCGCCGCTGTTGATTGAACGTTTCACGTTGTAACTGATTCCGCCAATGACTTCATTCCAAGTCAGGTTGATCTGACCGTCCAGTGTTGTCGTGGCCGTCAGTCCCGTAGGGGGAACCGTATAATCCGGGGTAAATTGCCACCAGTTGATATTGAACAGATAACCGCCTCCGCCGGTAAATTTCAAGTATAAGTCGTGTTGTCCGGTTGCGCCGCTGACAGGGCAGGATACGGTTGTCCAGGTTTGCCAGCCGCCGGTAATCGGTACTGTGCAGGATCCTATCTGTGTTCCGGTTAAGCTGTCCAGATACAGTTCTATATTTCCGCCGCTGCCGGCTGAAGCAACCCTGGCATTGAAGGACGCGGCACCTGCATCAAAATCAACGATACGAAAAACAAGATAATCCCCGTTTTCGATATAGCCGACATCAAGTCCCCCTTCAGCACAGTCCTCGGTCTGAGTGCCTGACTGCATAGTATACGCTTCCGCTTCGATCTGAGAATAGGCCGAGATCGGTTGAGGAATTCCCGAAATGCCTGCCGCGTCCGCCATTTGGAGAAAATTCCACATTGCCGGTCTCCACACCTGGTCTGCCCAGTGACCTGCTTGCGGGACTTGCCACCAATAATGGTCAATGCCATGGGTCGTACAGAAGTTGTGACAGTTTACATTTGCAGTGACAATGCTCTCGTAATCATACTGACCCCAGGAAATAAACAGTGTCTTTAGCTTCTGCCTGGCCTCGGCACCCCCATTGGGAAATAACGTGTCATCTCCGGCTTTATTGGGTGCTGCAGCCGTGGGACTCAGATGGTGAAAGGTATCCAGATTTGCACAGCCGACATTGAACGCATATCCGCCTCCCCAGGAATAGCCGTAAAGCCCGCGATGGTCGGCGTCCGCATACGTAGAATAATTCGAATCTACGAACGGGATGGCGTCATTAATCGTCATGCCGGCAACGTCGCTCCAGTCGCCGTCGAATTGGTCGTCCAGCGCCACAATGATTACCGGCTGGATCTTTCCCTGGCCAATCAGATTGTCGCAAACGACGTTGGCATGAATCGACCAATCGAGAAAAATAGTGTCCGCACCGACACCGATACCCTGATAACAGTAAATGACGCCGTACTTATGATTCGGGTTGTAGCCCGGTGGGGTGTAAACATGCATGTTTAGATTGCGTCCCGCAACCGATGAATAATAGCTGACATTCCAATGGACCGTACCGGCCGGGTATCGGCCTGACTGGTCATATCCCGCCGGCGGCATAATTGGAAAATCATCTGCCGTCACGGGCACGGACATTACGAAAAGTCCCGCCAACGCTAAAAAAATGATTCGTATCATTTTCCCCTCGCACACCTTTTTTTCTTTCATTTTCGTTATTCCCTTATCATCCAGTTACCGGCAAATCTCGAAAATTCATACAGTGCAATGACACCATCACCATCCAAATCAAGAGCGTGGTCGTCCTGAAGCCAATAAGCGATAAATTCAGAAAAATCACTCAAATTTACAACAGCATCTTCATTCATGTCGCCATACGGGAGGAACTGCCACCAGTTGATATTAAACAGGTAAAAATCGCTTCCGGTAAATTTCAAATATAGGTCATGGACCCCGGTTGCGCCATAGACAGGACAGGTCTGAGTTTCCCAGGCCTGCCAGCCGCCGGTGTTTGGAACTGCGCAGATTCCTATTTGTGGTCCAGTCACGCTGTCCAGGTGCAGTTCAATATTGCCGCCGCTCGTATTCGATGCCACCCTGGCAGCAAAGGATACCGCACCGCTGTTGAAATTAATATTTTTGAAGACAAGATAATTGCCGTTCTGTATGTACCCGACGTTCTGTCCGCCTTCACTGCAGGGCTCGGTCTTGGTTCCCGATTGTTCATTGGAATCTTCCGCTTCAATCTGAGAATAGGCCGAGCGCGCAGGGACTGGAGGCGGCGGCGGGATTAAATCAAATAAATATTGGTATGCAGGTTCCAGCCCGGCATTGTCAATGATGTCCAGGGCTTCCTGGGGCCAATTTGCGTCAGGATAAACATGAAGATTTGTTACTGTGCAGTTTGGTGCGCCCAAGTACACTGAGCTGCTGGTAGAATAGATATTATCGTAATGATTATCGTGCTTTCTGCCCCAATCATTTAATTCAAAATTATCCTGACCCGGAACAACCTCAAAAACCAGATCCGTTCCGGTATACCATGCCGTCCCCTCATCCGGGTGATACACCCCCTGGAAATGCGTCGTGGAGGCTTTCACGTAATTATAACTCGCTTCGGAATCCGGTTGGGCCCCGAGCGTATAGAAAGCACCGGAATCGTTGAGTGTCTTCATACAGTCATAAACGCGGTTGTTATTGAATGTGACATTTCTGCAGGTCGTTGTGGGATTGCCCGGCTCTCTGGAAAATTCGGTACCGTCAAATTCACACCAGCCCCATCCGACACTGACACCGCCGTAATTGGTGCCCTCGATGTGATTGTGCACGATATTCAGTGTATCTACAAAATAGGCCGAAATCGCCTGATGAGCCAGGTACAAGTTCGTTGTATTATAGATACAATTGTTTGATATTGTAATATTTGTACATATTCCTTCAACAGAAGGAGAGTATTTTTCAGCCGTGCCGGGGCCTCCGTCTCCCTCATAGATATGCTGGGGATGCCCAACTTGTATACCCGATCCGCCGATATCAGCAATAAAATTCCCAACAATCGAGCAATTGCTGACATCGTTGACAAGGCTGATTCCCTCATTGCCTATATGCTCGACGATATTCTCAATAAAATTGATTGAGTCGGCGCTGGTGACATTGACGGCACCTAATATGACATCATACGCCCTGTATTTGTCGGCATGCCAATCCGTATTCGCAAAAGCCTTGCAGATAGTGGTACTCTGGCATGTTGTCTTGCCGTAGGATCCATCCACCTGGGGCAACTCGGCTTCCGTATTGACGAATTGTATGTTCTCAAATGTGATGTTTTGGACCCTGTTTGTTCTCGAAGTACCTGCTATGTCAATCAGAGTTCTAATTGTCGGGGCATAGACAACTGCTGTTGACATGTCCCCGTCCTCGTACCGTGCGTAGTAGTACAATGTAGAAGTTGACCTGTCAAAATAGAACTCGCCTGCACAATCGAGGAATTCATACGCATTTTGTATTTTATGCGAGCCGTTGGTTGAAAATCCGGCACCCCATCCCTGATTCATCGCAATAGCGGCCATGGGCTGTTGGAATTTTAAGATCCGAGAGGTACCTTCTGCAGCGATCTCCCTTACGCATACGATATTTTGGTTCCAGGTGGTACTGTTTATGATTTCAACATCTTCGGGATTTCCAAGGTCAGGAACATCGGCAGTATGGTATTTTGCCCCGTCCGGCTTTGAACCGCTAATCCAGGCCCAGTCCGCCTGGCCTGCCGTTATACTATACGTACCCCAACTACCCTGGCAGTTGACAGTCTTGCTTGCCATATAAGCTCTTCTGTCATTGACAATCAGGGTCCGCAGCTTGGTGTTTCGGTTCAGTGTCGCCTTGTAGATGTTGCCGTCATGCCGGGTCCACCCGGTTACCAGCGTACCCCCGTTGAGTACAGGCACCTCGTCCGGATATGCCAAATAATATATCCTGTATCCGTTTGTCCCTGAATCCTGCGGCTCAAACGTGATGGGGCTGGTAACAGTATAGGTGCCGCCTCTCAGAAATACATAGATGTCTCCGGTCATACTGCTGTTGATTGCGCGTACCGCATTCCTCGCCGCCGTGAGCGTCTGAAAAGGTGCGCTTTCCGTCCCTGGATTGGAGTCGCTGCCTGTGGGGGATACATAATAGACCGCCTGAGTTGCAGCAAATGCTGAGGGTATGAACGTGGCTGCCGCAAACAAAGCGATCAGCCATATTCCGTATCGTTTCATCATCATTCTTTTTAACATCGTTGTATCCCCTTAATTCATCACCCTATTTATATGCCCGTTACGTTTCTTATCGATGCATTATTGGAATGAATCATCGAGCCAGTTACGGGCAAACTCAGCGAATTCATACAGCGCAATGACACCGTCACCATCCAAATCAAGACCGCAGTCGTCCTGAAGCCAATAAACGATAAAGTCCTCAAAGTCATCGGCATTCACTATCGTATTCCCATCCATGTCGCCGTAACGGATGAACCGCCACCAGTTGACATTCAGCAGGTAACCGCTGCCGCCGGTAAATTTCAGGTATAGGTCATGGATTCCGTCGGCGCCGCTGACCGGGCAGGATTGTGTAAGCCATGTCTGCCAGCCGCCGGTATTCGGCACCGCACAGGTTCCTATCTGCGGCCCGGCCAAGCTGTCAAGATACAGTTCGATGCTGCCGCCGCTGGTGTCCGATGCCACCCGGGCATCAAAGGATGCCGCGCCGCGGCCGAAATCGATTCTTTTAAACACAAGATAATCCCCATTCTCAATCCACCCGACGTTCTGCCCGCCTTCACGGCAACTCTCGGTATCGGTTCCCCACTGATCATCGTAATCTTCCGCTTCGATGCGGGAATAAGCTGAGTGCGGCGGTGCGTCTCCATAAGCATATAAAGCCATTTCGGACAACTGAATATCACCGGCACCGTTGTTGTCGGTGATATTCAATCGGTAGTACTGGTAAGCCCCCGGTACGGAAACGGGATACTGTTTTCTCAAAAAGCGAGATTCCCAGGATTGCCCGCTTTGAGTATCCAGTATCGTCCAGTCGATTCCATTGTTGGAGCCCTGAAATTGCCAATCGCGAGGGTCACGTGCCGGTTCGTCATTGGCGCTGGATAAATCATACCGTGTGACCACCCACTTGACACCCGCTCCGAAATTATACTGAAGCCAACCGGTCGAACCCGCCGAGTCGCCCGTAAACCATTTCGTAGCAGTTGAACCGTCGAAGGCCTGGGCAGCAGATTCCGATGGGGCATTCTCCGAACTGGCGGAAGCTGTACCGCCTGCGGCATGATTTTCAAAAGTCGTACTCGGTATGGCGACTACCGGTTTGGAATAGGCGCTTTCATAAGAAGATTTTACTGATGAGACACGATAATAATAACTTGTTCCATTAGACACATCCGTATCCGTAAAACCGGCCTCGGTCGGACTTGCAATGATCGAATAGAGTCCGGCAGCCGTAGTCGAACGTTTCAGATTATAACTCGTTGCCCCCGGAGACGCTGACCAGTTCATCCAGACTTTGGCATTGTCGGGCGTGGCCGTAACATCGGTCGGTACGGGCGGCGGTCCATCCATGGTGGTCGCAGAGACTTCCGTACTATCAGCACTGTATCCCAAGTCATTGCCTGCTGAGACGACGTAATAATAGGTCGTATCACTTGTCAGAGCCGTATCGCTATAATTGGCAGAGGTAAGATTTGATGCAATGACTGCATAAGGCCCGCCGCTTTCAGTCCCGCGTTTTATCCTGTAATGCGTAGCTCCCGTGCTGGCAGTCCATGTCAAATCGATTCGATCATGGCTGATCACCTCCGCGGTGAGATCGGTCGGAGTATCGGGCACTTCAGGGATTACTTTATAAGATGTACCGGCCTGGGTATCAAATACCGTCAAACCATTATCATACATCGCTGTCACCGGCGTACCATTGAGCCATGTTACAGTAAAGGTACCTTTCAATTTACAGGTCCGGCCGGCCAGTGATTTGATCGTTCCCTCCGTCATGTTGCCGTCATCCCATGCAAGATCAACCTCAAAGCCGCCGCGCGCCTTTAATCCGCTGACGGAGCCGGTCTGAAACGTCACCGTCGGCACAGCCGGCAGGAATTCAATATAATCAAGATGCGATTGAAGCAGCATTTCAGCGATCCCCGAAGTCCCGCCGAAGTTGCCGTCGATCTGGAATGGCGGATGCGCATCGAACATGTTTGCATACGTCCGCTGCGAATGCAGCAGCAGCTTGAGCAGGTCATAAACGTGATCTCCGTCCTTAAGCCGTGCCCAAAGATTGATCTTCCAACCCAGGCTCCATCCCGTTGACAGATCGCCGCGTTCGATCAGCGTTTGTTTCGCTGCAGCCGCCAAATCCGGAGTTCGTTCGGTCGTGATCTGATCACTTGGATACAATCCGTACAGATGTGACACATGACGATGGTCGTCAACAACATCCACATCTCTAAGCCATTCCTGAAGCTGTCCGCGATTGCCGATCTGCATGGGAGGCAGTTGGGCCGCTGCGTTGTTTAATTGCGTTTGAAAAGCCGCATCAACCCCGAGGATCTCAGCAGCCTGACGAGTATGTTCCCATACATCCCGTACAATCTGGCTGTCCATGGTCGTTCCATCTGTCATCCAGGCACAGCCGGTCTCATCGCAGTATCCGTGTTCCGGCGAGACCGTCGGAGCAGTCACCAGCCAGCCAAACTCCGGATGCACAACGCAATAATCAAGGAAAAACTGGGCCGAACCCTTCATTACAGGGTAAATTTCAGCCAGGTATGTTGTATCCAGGATATAAAGATAATGTTCCCACAGATGCAACGTCAGCCAACCGCCGCCTGTCGGCCAGGCACCATACTGAGCTGCGTCTACCGGCGTTGTCATTCGCCAGATATCGCTATTATGGTGCATCACCCACCCACTGCAATGATAGTGGTTACTCGCGGTAATTGCCCCGGTCGTCGCGACGTCTTTAGCGAATTGAATCAGCGGTTCGGCCAGTTCGGATAAATTCGTCACCTCCGCCGGCCAGTAATTCATCTCAAAATTGATGTTGGTTGTATATTTACTGTCCCATGACGGATACAGGCCGTCATTCCAGATACCCTGCAAGTTCGCCGGCTGAGTACCGGGACGTGAACTGGATATCAGCAGATAGCGTCCGTACTGAAAGTACAGCGCTGCAAAATCCGGGTCATTCCCCGCGGCAAATGCATTCCGACGAAGGTCTGTTGTTTGGATCTCATTCTCCGTGTGCCCCAGATCAATGGAAACCCGCCTGAACAATTCCTGATGGGCCGCAATATGCTCATCCAGCATCTGTGTATAAGTGCGGCTTGCGGCGGCAGCGAACGTCTCGTCGTTTCGAGCAGCGGGACTGGCGCTTACATCATCATAACTGACAAAATTGGTTGCCATCGCGATTTGTATAGTTACGGCGTTCGCTGCATTGACGGAAAGTGTCTGGCTGTTCACATTCAAGCGGCCGCCTTCGTTAAGAATCTTCACGCGGCATTCATAATTCATTCCGGCGGGAACCCCTTCATGAGAGCGGTTCGTTCCCGTCATGCGCAAAACATTCGGCGCTGCGGCTGTTACCAAAGCACTCATCGGCGTATCCATTGAAGCGGTAAAGGAGATACTTCCTTCCTGGTCGGCCGTAATGTGGATGATGACCAGTTGATCGACCGGGCTGGCGAAATACTCCCGCGTGTACGTCACACCCCCGGAGGTATAGCGTGTTCTGGCAACGGCCGTATCCAGGTCCAGTTGACGCGTATAATCGGAGTAGGAACTGTGTCCGGCAAAATTAAGATATAAATTACCGACTGTCTGGTATGCCTGACCATGATGTGTACCCATCATGTTATTATCATAAATAGATTGAGCCGTATCGCGGTCGCCATAAAATATTTCATTGCGTACCTGGGCAAGATAATTCTTGGCCGTCGG
Source organism: uncultured Phycisphaerales bacterium (assembly GCA_937868095.1). Taxonomy (GTDB): domain Bacteria; phylum Planctomycetota; class Phycisphaerae; order Sedimentisphaerales; family Anaerohalosphaeraceae; genus JAHDQI01. The sequence continues at coordinate 103,283 of CALMLO010000033.1, forward strand.
GCGGGACGGATCGTTGGGTTGTCCGGTCCACAAGGTATCTTCGTTTAGTTGAATTCGATCGTTGACAACATTGCCGAAAATCATACCGCCCAACCGGCCGTTACCGATCGGCAATGCCGCCGTCCAGTCGCTGCCTGCCGGTTCATCATACCACAATCCCCAATGACTTAAATCCGCAGGCCGCCCTTGAACGAACGAAATCATTGTTAATAACAGAATAAAAGCAAATCTTCCTGTTAATTGTTTCAGAAATCCGGACATTTACTTACCCCCCCCCGTAACATTCATCGTTTATAAGAATTTTTTCCCTTATCTGTCAAAGCATTACAATTACGAACCGGGATTTTCCTGTAAGATCCAATCAGCTTGGCTCCATCCCCCCTATAAAAATCTCTAATGGCAGGGCCGGTATTAAACCGGCCCCACCATCTGAATTCCATATTACCCTTTGTTAAAAACCCTCTATTTCTTTCTGCGAAGCAGCAAACCGCCAAGGCCCAGAAATACCAATGTGGCCGGCTCCGGAATCGATGTAATGACAATTTGATCGATCGACGTATACAAGCTGGGATTTTCCGTCTGTGCATAAGCGAAGGCATGGCCCGTGGTTAATTCGTTTATAACTCCCGACGATTCAAATGTGTCGGCTAATGAACCCGATAGGAGAGTAATCGTATCACCCTCAATGGTCAGGGAGTAACTGGTTGAACTGATGTCCAGGATCAGGTTCAGAACCGGCGAAAAGTTCGCGGTGGCGGCAAAATTTGCCCAATCATCCCAGTTCAGTGTGTCAAAGTTCCAAGTGGCCAGCTTGGTATTGACGCCGCTGACAGATCGGTAGAATAAAGTGGAAATCCCGTTAAATTGAGAATTTTGGCCGGTTGCCATGCTATCGCTTTCAAACTGAATATAGAAACCTGGCCATAAACCTGCGTCGTACTCCGTGGCAGCATCAGTATTCTTGACGCCGATAGCAAGGCGGTCTGTGCCTCCGCCCCAGTCCCAGCCATCCGGACTCTGCAAAAAGCTGACTCCCCGAAACTCAAAACGAGTGATACCGGACCCGATGGCGGCTCCTTCTTTGGATGTAATTGCCGCTCGAGCCCAGGCGACTTGTGAGTTTTGGAGGGTTACAATTGTCCCGGATTCTACGATGGCGCTGCCGTCGCTCCAGGTCCCCGCGTTAAATCCTGTGCCGATGCCATTGGTGTTGGTTCCGACATTACCATCATCAAAGTGATCATCCACAATCGTTACGCCCAGGACAGCAGGCGACAACATCCCCATGACTGCTGCAATTACCAATACGCTTTTCATCTTTCCATCCTCCACATTAAAGTTAAATTCATTGCTTACAAAACAATTTGCCATATTCACAAAATCCTTTTACACCAGCACTATTCGCAACGTACACACTTCACACAAACTTCACGTTTGCGGCTTGCAAACACTCTCCAAACCAGGTTTCCGGGTACCTCATCAGATACCCGGAAACCGTTTTCTGCTTTATGCCGCATGAATCCTTAATCAGGATAGATGCGATAGCTGTCCAGCCATTTTTCTGCAAATATCGCAAAATCAGCCAGATCGACTATGCAGTCATTATTAAAGTCATACGGCAGGTCGTACAACTCATAGTTACAGACCCAGCCGCCTCGGACCGCCAGATAATCCTGCGCGATCTGCTCGGTCGTACGGGCATAGTTATACACTTTAACATCATCAAGAACGCCGTAGAAAAACTCGCTGCCGTTATCGTTGTTGCAGCCCAATTTGAAGCCCGAATTGACACCGGTTCCGTACGTAAAGCCGCTGCCCGTCGCAACCAATGTACCATTGTTGTACATTCGGGTTATTAAGGAGGCTGCATCGTAGGTCACTGTGATATGATGCCACTCACCCTCAACCAGCGTGGTCGCCACTCGGCCGGCCCCGCCTTCCCGCTCAAAGCTGATCTCGCCTGAGGTCGGGTCCTTGTCAATTCGCCACATCATATCAGCATTGTTCCAGGAGCCGCGGCGGTTGATGATGCCCTGCCAGTCGCCGTTGTTTCCAACCCACCGTACCCAGAAAGAAATCGTCAAAGCATTGCCCATTTCTTCCATCTTCACAGCACCGGCTGTTGCGTACTGACCCCATGTGTTGTTCGGGTCGTTTCTATCGCTGTTGTTGAAGAACAAGCCATAACCGCCAAGCTCAGGCACACCATCGACCAAACTTGGCAAAGTGCCCTCGGCACTTGTATTCATCAGCGTCATATCAAATCTGCTTGCCGTATCCGGAGTCGTCTGAATGTCCTCATTTACCTCAATCGTATCCAGCGGATAGTGAATGAGCAGACGCGGAATCCATAACCAGGCAGCCTCGGAAGGCTGGGAAGGAATCCCGTCTGTATCCGGATCACCGTTGTAAGCGATGCAGTAGTACTGCCCCTCTTCGGCAAGTGTAGCGCCGGTAACGAGCAGGGTATTCGTTTGGGTACCGGAATACGGACCGCCGTCGGTTAAGGCAATATCCTCCGGATCGCCTACTTTGAACCAGCGGTAAGCGGTGGCAATTGCGCTGCCCATCACGCTGAATGATGCGTTGCCCTCGGCATCGACATACATGCTTTTCGGATGCACTAATATCCTGGGTATAACGCCGATTGTCGTAAACTTCCAGACAGAGCCGGAGATATTATTGGGATCGCCCAAAGGATAACCTTCTCCCGTTTCAGGATTCTTGATATGCTCCACGATCTGCCAGTAGTAAACCGTTCCCTGGGATAACACAATCGGCCCATACTCATTGTACGGATTGGTCTCGTACGGATCGGCCGCGTGAACCTGCGGGACATAATCAAGCAAATGAACATTGGGGTCGTCGTTAGGATTGCCCTTGGAAAGGAAAATGAAATGTCCCAGAATATCCGGGTTCACGGGATATCCTCTCTCTTCATCCGGATCGGGGCCGGCCATCCAACTTAGTGTTATTTGTGCTTTCTCATCGGGAAGGAGCACACCGACTGAACCGTCGAGATTCTCGGGCAAAACCACCGGATTATACGGGCCCCACAGCGTTACACCCTCTTTGATCACAATTCGATCAATCGAAATGTTGATACCGGGGTTTTCCGATTGGATATAAGCAGTCGCATAACCCGCGGTCAATTCGTTCGTGATTCCGGCAGCCGCAAATGTGCCGGACAGCGAACCCGACAGAAGGGTGATCGTATCGCCCTCAATGGTCAGCGAATAACCATCGGCTTTCAGATCCAGCGTAATGTCCAGTACCGGCGCCAAGTTCCGTGTTCCGGAATCCCAGTTCAATGTATCAAATTTCCACGTCGCCAATACGGTTTTGGTATTGTCACCGGCTTCATAAAACAAAACAGAGGTCCCGTTCCATCCGCCGGTACCATCTGGTGTCGTGAGCGAAGTGTTTTCAAACTGAATCCAGAAACCGGTCGGCAACCCTGCGTCGTAGTCCCAGGCTTCATTACCTTGCTTGACACCGATACAATTCCGAGCCGTAGATCCAGTGCCTGAATTGCCCACAGCAAAGCTGACCCCCCGAAACTCAAAACGAGAGATATCAGTCCCCATGGCAGCCCCTTCCTTGGAGGTTGTCGAACATCGGGACCCGCCGTGAACCGGACCGCTAAGGGTCACTTTTGAATCCGCTTCCGTAACGGTGGCACTCCATCCAATGTCCCAGTAATTGAATCCCGTACCAATGCCCTTGGTGTTGGTATCGACCACATTGTCATCAAAGTGATCATCGACAATAATCGTTTCACCAATAACCCCGGACGATAACAGTCCAATAAAAACAGTGATCATAACTAATGGTCTCATACAAAGTCCTCCGAATTTTTTTCACTTCAATTCAAACAACACTCATGACCCGCGGCAGTTCATTCTCGGGAAACCGCCATACCCATCAAAACGCTACTGTACTATTGATCATTCTCTCACCTCCGCTTAACCATAGTTCTGTTACCCTCAACAACCCGATCGTATATTCTTAGGCATGACAATGTCATGCTTGACTAACTATTACTGCTGGTCCTGAACCCTTTTTTACCAATCGCGTTCAGCGCTGCATGCTGTCAATCCTTTTCAACACAAGAACCGGTTCGGCAAAAACGCAAAAATTCTCACGAAGCGTACTATTCGCCATGTAATCGATTTGATCGACATTCTCCGATGTTGCCAATGTCAGGAAACGATCCGTATCTTCGAGTTTGACCGAAACATCGTTCAGGACCCCCTTTTGGCTATACCCCAGAAGCGAATAACGCAGTTGGCCGTCTACCAGCACATAAAAGTTTGCATTACACCGTTTGTCATCAAAATCAGCAAGCCCAACCCGAGATGTAAAGCGATCTATCTTGAGATTATAGTGGCGGCGAATCGCATCCAGATCGAAGGTAATTCCGTGATTCGAACCCGGCATAAAGATGCACGATTTCCCCCGCTCACTGTACTCCTGACCGTTAAACTGAACTGTCCGCTGCTGTGCATCGAGATAATACATTCCCGGAGGCGGATTGCCGAACAAATCCGCACAATGAACCCCGCTTGTTATCAGGAAATCTTCAAATACATCACCGCGGCTGCTCACAACCGTTCTGCCGTTCGGTATGAAAATGCCGTCAATGAAGGGATGGCTTTTAATGGGAAGGTAGTTTTTTGCAATAAGAGTTTCTCCCCCGCGGTGCTCGGTCGTGAATCCCTTTATGTAATTCAAACGCATTTGCGAGTTGCCGGTTCCCAGACCGTTTCCATTTCTGACGATATCCGCCAGATCAAGCAACAGAGGCTGCCTCCAGACAATATTTTGAGTCGAATCAAAGGTGCGGACAAAATAGTTCTCATGCAAAGGAATTTCCGTTATGGTCTGGGTGCTGCCGGAGGCATTTCGGGCCTGACCCGCACTGACTTTTACATTGATTGTATGATCATTCTGACCAACCAGGAGGACCGTTCTGCCTTCAAAAACATGCAGTTGGGTATTGCCCCCCAAATCGGCCTCTACTCCAAACTCGGTCCCCATATCGATGATTTTCGCAATCGGGGTATACACGGAAAATCCGATCGCATTTTTCGGGACTGTTGCATAGACCTTCCCGAAGCTCAAACCTATCCGATCTTCGGCAAGAATCTTAAATTCTGCGGGACCTTCCAGAACAACCCGTGCCTGATTATCAAACAGCAGCTCCGCGTATCCTTCCCGCAGCAGCCACCGCTTTTCTCCGGTTACCAGCCGGGTCCCCTTTTCCACGGGGGAGGCAATGTCTGCCCATTTTGCATTCATGCTGTCGCTAAGCGTAGCCACTTCGATCCCATGCCGCATAGAAATCAAATGAGCATACGCAATTACGAAAATCAGGGTAGCGGAACACAGCAGCAAAGAATAAATTGAAAGCTTGCTGACTTTAGGGCGAATCTTCCGGATTTCAGTTAGGGTCTTATCCTCTTTTTCAGGCTCTTCTTTTGAAATCTCTACGGCCAGAGCGGTTCTTTCATAATCTGCCATTTCCTTCCAGAACGCGTTTTTTAAAGCTCCTTCGATTGTAATTTCATCATAAACAATCTCCTTGCCTCTATCTTGGAAATTAGAAATCATCATCATCAAAGAATTATAGTGTCTAGCGGCATCGGGATTGGCCGAAAGGATTGAATTTAACTCCTCAAATTCCTCCGGTCCAATGGTTTGCTCCACCAGTTTGAGGGTATATACCGTAATTTTTGAAATTTCTTTCTCGTCCATGCTATTTCAACCTCAAAAAGACAGCTGCCTTTTTATACACTTTAAAAGAGAATTGTGGATTCTTGCCATAACCCGATATATGTGACCGGTGGTTCGGTTAAGGTTCTCAGCAATTTCCGGTACACGAATGCGTTGAATGTACCGCATCCTAAGCATTTCTTGTTCGTAACTCTGAAGTTTCTTAAAACAATGACGTAAAGCTGTGATTTGATCGTCTTGGGTTTCAAACACATCCGACTGATCAATTAAATTTTCGATTGCTTGACTATCAAAAGTAATCAAACTTCGTTTCTGTTTTCGACAGTATTGCCTAACCAGATTCCTGGCGATGGTGATACCCCATGCTGAAAAATTGGTTCCTTCCCGGAAATCATCAAAATGTTCCCACATAAAAAGGCTTGTCTGCTGCATGATGTCTTCTGACGCAGCTTGATTGGGCATCAGAGCATAAATAAAACCATAAATCCGTTTTTGATTAGCCGTCAATAAACGGATGAACAATTTGTATTTCGGACTGTTGTCTGCTTCTTTCATCATTTTCTATGTTTTTCCTCTTATGGTTATCACCAAAATCATATTTTTGGTGCATGATTTTTTGAATTTTGAGGCCGTCGTCAAAAGTATGTAATCGGCAAAATTTTTTATAACCACCTGAAAATAATGGATTTATATGAATTTTAGCGATGACAGGTTAATGTAGAAGTCAGCGACAACGATATTCTGGAACATACCGACCAGGGCTATCGACTCAACCACCGCATTATGGTCAGATTCTGTGACTCCAATACAGATTTATCGGGTCAGAATAAAAATTTATGGGGTCAAAATCTGTCCCTAAAGGTCATTTTTTAAAGAGTCAAAAAACTGACCTTATAAATTCGGGGGTCAGTTCTAAGGTCAAAATCCGCTGTTTGTGGATACTGGAAGCACTAAATAAAGGGCAAAAGTTACGGCGGGAAGATGTGGAACGCGGCTTAAATTGTTCTGCTAAAACGGCCCAACGGGCACTTGATATTCTCAGGAATGGTGTTATAATCTGGTTTGAAGGTTCGAAGAAGAACGAATACTATGTTTTAATCAAGACTGGGAATCCTCAGTAAGTTCTTGAAATAACGTAGTTTGCGATAAGAATCCATGACTGGCTTCAATGAAGTCCTGGGCCAGGGGTTCTAAAGATTGCTAGTCAATCCGATTCACAACGAGCACAGCAACCACCGACAGCAGGGCCGCAGAAGAGCACGGACTCTCTGCAAAAACAATTCAAAGCAGGCAATATGGAAGGGTATTTAAGGAGATTGAACGTTCAAAAAGCGAGTGTTTTTGGACTGTTTTGGGGCAGGGAGAAAATATTCGAGGGCCTTTTGAGGATGGAAGAAAATTATGAGAATTGTTCTGGTAGATGATCATGAAATTGTTCGGGAGGGAATGTGCGCGCTTTTGCAAAGACGGCCGGATGTCGAAGTTGTCGGCCAGGCAGGAGACGGCCGAACCGCCGTTGCCCTTGTGCAGAAACTTCAGCCGGATATCGTCATTATGGATATCGGCATGCCCAATCTCAACGGGATTGACGCAACCCAGCAGATGCTGGCGGAGAACCCCCATCTGAAAATCCTGGCCTTATCTACCCATTCTGATGCGTGGATGGTGGCCAAGATGATTCGAGCGGGTGCCAAGGGGTACATGCTCAAAGAATCCGCCTTTTCGGAGTTGGCCAATGCCCTCGATGTCATTATGGAGGGCAAAACATACCTTTGTTCCAAAATTGCCAGCGTTGTTTTTACCGATTATGTCAACATGCTCACCAACCCAAACTGGAAACTTGGGGAACTGCTCACCACTCGCGAACGGGAAGTCCTTCAGCTGGTTGCCGAGGGGCGTACGACAAGACAAATCGCCCAAATCCTTGGTTTGAGCCCCAAAACGGTGGATTCTCACCGCGACCACATTATGAAGAAACTGAACATTCGCACAGTGGCGGGACTGACTAAATACGCCATCCAGGAAGGACTGACCTCTCACAGCCCGTAGTTATGAAGACGACCGGGCTTTGTTTTTTTGATTTTGCTCGATAATCTTGCCTGCCTTGGTTTTATCGGACGCTGGAGGTGTTTTTTTCATATCCTGTATAAAGGCGGTTCCCTATTTTACCGATGATAAGACAAATAAGGCCGGATGCGGATACTTTCTCTCTTTGATTCCTGCGGCAAAACTTCCGACAAAAGTGCTCGAAAAAGTATTTTACGCTGCGGCCGTCGAACGGCTGGAAGCAGCTTTTAGAAAGGGAAGTCTGAAATGACTCGTACAAATCGAACCTCAACGAAGCGCTCCTCGAAAGCAGCCGATGCGTCAGTGAACCGCCTGCCGTCTTCGGATGAGCAGAAACCGCTCGAGAACAAACTCGGGCCGGCTGAAGAGTCGCTCCGGGCCGTCTTTGATTGGGTTCCTCTGATGATTTGGGATTGCGGCCGAGGAGGAAAGATTCGCTATGTCAATCGATATGCGGCAGAGACGCTCGGCCTTTCCGCTGAGCAGCTCATCGGCAAAAACTATGATGAATTGTTTACCAAAGATGCAGAACAGACTGTTCAGGCGGCTCAAAAGGTGAGCCAGGGCAATCCCTCCCCTCTCAGGCAGCGAGGGACATTGCGGACGGCAAACGGCATTCGATGGGTGCTGGCCGAGCGGGTTCCTTATCAGAATGCCAAGGGAGAAATTGCCGGTGAGATTATTTTTGCTCACGACATTACGGAGCAGAAGGCCGCAGAAACCCAATTGCAGCAGGCCGATCGTCAACTTCGTGCCGCTGCCCAGCGCATCCGTGTCCTGGCGGAAGAGGCCGCCGGTGCCGACCGAGCCAAAAGCGAATTTCTGGTACGCATCAGCCGGCAGCTGCGCGCACCGGTGAACTCCATTCTCAGTTTTGCGGAGATTCTGCACAAGGAGGAGCAGGACGAAGAACATCGGCAGTATCTTCAGACGATTCAGCATTCAGCCGAAGCCCTGCTGTCGCTGGTTCAGAGTATTCTTGATTTTGTTAAAATCGAAGCCGGCAAAGTTCCTATCCAACTGGTGCCCTGCCGCTGTGCGGAAATTGTCAAAGATGTGTTCGACGGGATGGGCTCAGCGGCCCGCGCCAAGGGGCTGGATTTTACCTGGGAATGCTCGCCGCAGCTGCCCGAACTCATTTATACCGACCCGATGCGGCTCCGCCAGTGTCTGCTGAATCTGCTCAGCAATGCCGTACAGTTTACGGAACAAGGCCGTGTTGCCATTCGGGTGTATCCGCAGGTTGCGGCCGGACAAAAACGGATTCGTTTTGATGTGGAAGATACCGGCATCGGAATTGAACCCTCCCGACAAAATCTGATTTTTGAATCGTTTGCACAGGCCGAGCATGCGGATGGCCGTCCAAACGAAGGCACAGGTCTGGGGCTGGCCATAACCAGACGGCTGATCGGTCTGCTGGGCGGACATCTGGAATTGAGCAGTCGGCCCGGCAAAGGCAGCACCTTCTCTCTGATTCTTCCGTCGTTTGTGGAGCCGATGCAGAATACGGCCGCCGTGGACCCCAGCCGTTCTGAGGCGGCTGCCGCGGAGGATGACCGCCATATCGGATGTATCGGCAGGATTCTGCTGCTCGAAGATCATCCGCCGCGTCCGGTTCAGGCATCCCTGCTGCTTCGGCGGGCCGGTCTGGAAGTCGAGGTTGTCCCAACGCTCAGGGAAGCCCTGGAGCGGCTGCATCAGGTTTCCTGCAATCTGGTCCTGGTGGCGCTGGAGACGGTTTCGGAGGCCAAGAAGGCCGCCGCACGGCTGCGCGACTTTGATGAGCAGCTTCCGATTGTGGTCATCACCAGCGATTCCTCGCGGAAGGCGGCCGAGCAGTTCAAGATTGCCGGCAGCAATGCCGTTCTCGTTGAGCCGGTCTCCCGTGTTCAGCTGTATGAAACGCTCCGGTCGTTTCTGTCGGTTCAGGCCGCCTCGGCGGTTCGGCAGGATTTTTTGGCTGACGAATCTGCCGACACCCTGCTCGAACGGCTGCCGGCGATGATGGAACAAATGATGGAATCATACGCCCGAAGCGACTACGAAATGCTCTCCGATTATGCAAAAGTTTTGGCTGACCTGGGCGAGCAGTCTCATCATTCCTTACTGCTCGAGAAGGCCCGCCGTCTTGGGGACTATCTGACCGGCGGCGTTTTTCAGCCCGATGAACTGCACAAGCAGGTGGAGGAACTCAACGAACTCTGCCTGCAAATCAGTTTGGGCCGCTAAGCCCTTTCGAGCGGTTAATAAACATAGACCAGCCGAAGTTTGACATTCCATTCATTTTTGGCGCTGCCGGTTTTGTCCAGGGAGATTTGTTCACACTGCAAATCCGGCCAGCGGGCCAGCATAGCGGAAAGAAAACCGGCCACGGTTTCAATTTTGACGGACTTGAAAGACAAATCGGCGCTTTTGCGTGTTTTGCCCTGCTGTTTGATGGCCTGGCGAACGTTCAGCGTATAACTGCCGGAAGGGATTCCCAATTCCTTTGTGAAGCGGTCCACTTCAGTTGTGAAATCAAAATCGCCTGATTGTCCGCTTTGCTCCTGATAGTTCACACGAGCCGGTTCGAGCTGCAGAATTTGCTCAATCAGTTTAGCCGCCTCGGCGTGTTGTTCTTTTTTGCTGTTCCATGCTTCCTTCTGACGCGGATAAAAGACCAGTCCGCTGGCCATGGCCCATCCGGCGGCCAGCACCGGCAGCAGAATAAAGAAGAAATCCGGCTGTTTCCAAAAATTCTTTTTCATTGGCCTGCTCCTTCCTTTTTTGTCTGAAGGACAATCTCAAACTTATCCCGCGGCGGAGCAGGCGAAATCTGGTTGCTCTCCACCTCGAGTTTGGGGTGTTTTTTAAATTCGTCCAAAAGTTGGAGCGTACTCCTGCGGCCGTTTGTGTCTCCCTGCAGCCGAAGGGCTCGTTCTGTAATGGAAATCTGCTGTACCTGAAAATCGACCGACGGCGGCGTCTTTATAAGTGCTTCGAGCAGAAAAGTAAGCCGCGCGGGCACCGAGTTATCATCGCCGGTGCCGAATCCTTCCTGCCGCTGCCGCACCTGGCGAAGCACATTTCGCAGACGTGTCAGGATGGGCTGATTGGGCGGGGGCTTTTGGCCGTACATGCAGCCCTTGTAGTCGGCGAGCAGTTTGTCATCGAGCCGGGCAATATAGGTTTGGAGCCGCAGCGATTTCATCTGAAAATAAAGACCGATGGACACAAGAATAACCGTCAGGGAGATGCTGATCAGCCGCAGCGATTTCTGAAGCATTTTTCTCTGTCCCTGATAGGGCAAAAAATCCCGGCGGAAGTCTGCCTTGCGGCTCCGATGAAGAGAAGATAAGGCCGCTCCCCAAGCCGCCGCGGCCTGAATCGGATCGCCCTGCTCGCCGGCCGGCCATTCGAGATGTTCCGTTTTGACCGGATAGGATATTTTCTGAGCAAGCGCCTCCGGCTGGACCTGCTCTGTCTCGCCGGTCAAAATCAGGGATTCAACCGGTTCGCTCGACGCCCAGCCGGCCAAGGTGAGCTGAATCTGGCCGGCCAGTTGAGGAACAAGGTCTTCGCCCCTGACCAGCCCGACCCGCCGAAAATAAACCGCCCGTCCCTTGTTGGCGTTTCGCAAAAAGAGACATTGGGTCCCGCAGAGCCACACAAACAGATTGCGGCTGTCCTGGAACGAGGGTGATTTCTGTTCGAGAGCACGGGCCAGCGAGACGGCCTCCGGCTCCATCAGCACCGGGTCGGTTCCTTCCGCCTGAAGGTCCAGCAGCAGATTGGTAAGCGTCTGGCGGTCGGCGGCGTAAACCATCACCTCTGCTCCCTGCGGATGGGTGTGAAGAATCTCGTAGGCCACCGCCAGCGCAGCAGCATCGGCGGCAGCGGCTTCTTCCGCGTCAAACTTGATGGTATGGTCAATCTGGCGGGGGTCAGAAAAGGACGAACGCACCGGATACTGAGCATAAAAATCACTGCGAAGAGAAACAACCGCCCCTTCCGTCGGCAGATTTTTGGAGCGGATTGCCCGCCCAATGGCGGCGCCGAGCGACAGCGCCCCTGAGGCGGACGAGTCGGCGGCTGCGCGGAAACAATCAATGACAGAAGCATCCGGTTTGCTGGAGTCAATCACAGCAACCGTCGCTTCCTGCCGGCTGACGGCTATTCCTAAAACAAGTTTGGGCTCCACAGTGGCTCTCCTATGGTTAACGGCCGTAAAGCACAGCCAGGGTTTCTACTTTTTTCTGGTCTTTAAAAACCGTTGCCGCCGCCATACATCGGGCATTCCCGCAGCAGCTGGTAATCCGAATTTGGAAGAAAGAACTTTGCGTCGTCAAATAAGGGGTCGCCGCCCGAATCTGCTGGGTCTCTTCCGGAAGCAATTCTATCAGCTCGTTGAGTGTTTTAAAAGGTTTTGACTGACGCTGCTGGATGACGGCATCTGCAATTTTTTTCGGCTCGCCTGTCAGCGTGAAAGCCGCCTCGAGCACCTGCCGCGGGGCGGTATTGATATTGATTTCCTGCGAACCCCATAAGGCCAGATACCGCAGGGGGGATTCATTTCTGTCGCCGGTGTCCCGACGGCTGCGGCCGAGACTTTCCAGGTCCAGCAGGGAACTGTGAAACAGTTTGCCGAAGTCGGCGGCGTTGGCAATCGCAGGCCGAAGGACGTCGCTGCTTTGAGACGCCGTCTGCGCGGTCTGCTGAGCGGACTGGCCGGGAATCTGACGGGAGGTGCGAAGAGGCGAGGAGGCCGGGGATGCACCCGCAGCCGGAGCGGCGGTTGAGGAAAGACGCGATTTGATCAGTATCGGCTGCGGATCGATGACAAAAGTTTTCTGTTCCTGAATCTGTTTGCACTGTTTTTGAAGGTCTTCGATTTCCTCCGGCTCCATCGACATCCATTCGCAAAAGGTGGTCAGAGCCGCCTGGGCGGCCTTGTTGGAGGATACAGCCCAGCCCAGCGGCATTTTGGCGTTTTCATCTTCAATCTCGATGGTGACGGCACACTCGCCCAGCGTCAGTTCAATCGGTTTGGAAACCAGCGGCCAGGGCACACCGTAAGGCCCGGGCACCTTGAGTTTCAAAGGGTCAATTGGCGCAGAAGCCGGCTCGGCTTCTGCCTCCATGCCGGCATTGGGGTCGGTCATTCGGCGGACTAATTTGGCCAGCAGCTCCGTCAGCGAGGGCTCTTCCTCGGGTTGGGTCAGAGCGGAATCTTCTTCAGAAAGGCCGGACAAGTCCAGCACCTGCTGAAGTTTGTCTTCCTCGGCTGTATCCAGCCAGGTCTGAAGATAAGCCGCATAGTCTTCCTGAGGCAGCCAGAACAAATCGGAAAAGTCCGGCAGCCCTTCCCGCGAAACCACCTTGTACTGCCGATCCGGCAGAACCGCCAGAACATACTTAAGGGCCGAGTCGCACGCATACCGTGCCTCCTGATAGTCGATGCCGTAGTCAGCCCTGCGCCGGCTTTGTTTGATGCGCAGCGTCAGGGCCGTGGTCAGGGCCGTAAGCACTACCAGAATCATCAGCACGACCACCAGCACAATGCCGCGGCATCTGCGGCCGCTTGCCCAGCAGGTTGTTCTGTATTTTGCTTTCAATTATCCTTCGCGTTCTTCCAGGTTGGTTTGGTTCGGTTCTTCGACGGGCGATTCTATCGGCATAAAATCGTTCACGTCCATCACTTTCGGCTGAAATCGATAAGCGATGGTGCGGACTCGGTCGATGGCAACCGTCCGCCAGATGATTTTTTCTTCGGGAACAGCCCACCGCCCATCCAAATCCTCCACCATCGGCGCAAACGAGGCACCAATCCGAAGCCCCTTCGGCAGCTCCGTCTGCATCCAGGACGAAAGGAACTTCTGATTATTGCAGGCCTCGACTTTGAAGAAAGTCAGGCCGGCGGCCGTTGGAATAAACAAAGCCCGTTCTTCAACGGATTTGTTTTCTTCGAGGACCTTGTCTTCGACATTCAGACCGCTGTGCATCCGGTACAGAATCAGCCCGCCCTCGTCCATATCATAGGCCGTCTGCCAGACGACCCGTTCGTAGGTGCGCGGCTGGGGGTTTTGGGCCTGGCCGCCGAAATATTTTGATTCGAGCGTAAGTTGGGCCGAGGCGAAACCGTTGTCGATTTTGTTGCGGACCTGGACGGCGGCATCAAAGCCGGGGGCGGCAATCCGGTCAATATCCTCCGCGATGCGCTGAAGGACCTCATTGGCCATCCGGGTTTCGTCCAACTTGTCCATAATCACGGCCGCATCGCTGCGCAGGCGCTGATACACCCCCAGAGCACTGGTAAGAATCATCGCGGCCAGAGCTACAACCACCATCATCTCCACCAGGGAGAAGCCGTTGGCCTGAACAGATTGTTTATGGGATACGGTCATATTTTCAATCACAGCAGCACCCGGTCAGCTGACAGATAATGGGTTTCAGAGAAGGATCGATTTTGCTGCAGTCAAACGGACAATCCGGCTCCTGAGGAGACGGCTGCTCTTGAGTATCCGTCGTCGGCTGCGAATCGTCCGGCTTGGTTTCTGTCGGATTTTCGGCAGGGATTTCCGCCGGCCCATCCGTTCCTGAACCGGAACCGGGCAGCAGTTGGGGATTGGCATACAAATAAGCAATGCACTCGTTGAGGCGGTCGAAATCCACCCCCAGCGATTGGAGAAATGCGGACTTGGCTTCTTCGAGTGTCTGAAGCCATTGGTCATACTCTTTGCCCAGGCCGTTCTGAATCAGGTAATTGATTTTTTCCCGCCGCTGCCGCTGGATGAAGTTCTCGTATGCCGCCGCATCCAGCCCCGCCTGCTCCAGGCAGACTTTGGTCATTTCCTCCGTGGGGTCTTCCTGGGGGCCGTACAGTTCCTCGAGAATCTTTTCTTCGAGGGCCTGCTGCTGGAGAATCTGCTTAATCTGCTGAGCCGACAGACCGGTCAGCCAGTGTTCGAGCCGAACGGCCTGTTCCTGATTGGCTTTGTCGTAGTAATAGGCGGCACTGACCGCCCGAATCCACATCTTATTGCTGATCGGTTCGTAAAAGGGCTCGACCGTCAGCTCCCAGCGGATGTCGGGGTATCGCTCACTCCAGCCGGAGTCGGCCTGGTCGCTGATGGTAGTAACCGTCAGGAGCGACTCAAGATTTTCACGGGCGATTTCGAAGGCCTGCCGACGCCCCTGAATTTCCAGCGTTGCCTGGACGGCATTGTTCATTACGATCAGCGCGGAGGCCAGCAGCCCCGCCAGAATCGCCAGCGCGGCAGCAATCTCCACCAGCGTAAAGCCGCCGGCTCTCAAGGCCGGCTGAATGGGAACGAATTGTTTAGAATCGCAATGCATCGGGTTTTAAGGGCAGAAGAATCGGCACATCTCCTTCCACC
Source organism: uncultured Phycisphaerales bacterium (assembly GCA_937868095.1). Classification (GTDB taxonomy): domain Bacteria; phylum Planctomycetota; class Phycisphaerae; order Sedimentisphaerales; family Anaerohalosphaeraceae; genus JAHDQI01. Next base: position 118,462 of record CALMLO010000033.1, read on the forward strand.
AGGCGAACCGGCGTTACCATCCGGGAAATCAGAATCGACCACGGGTTGCCGTCCTGATCGCGGACTACCACCTTGCCGCCGTACTGCCAGCCGGAGCGGCCGGCATAAAAGCGGGCCTCGGTCACATCTTCTTTTTCCCGCGTGTCTTCCAGGTCGTCATACAGGACATAGTCCAGTTGAAATCGGTCTGTAAAATAGCCGGTATGAATGATGGCTTCCTCGTCCGGGATAGTCTGCAAATCAAGAGAGGCAAACTGCCGGAGCACATATTTCTGCTCGGAAAAATCAAGAATAACGGCATAGCGGCGGTCGCTTTGGGCGGCCGCCTCCTGAGCCATTTGAAACAGATTGACCAACTCCTCGGCCTGGTGCTGAAATTGTCGGCCGCCCCACAGCCCGCCGGCACTGATGATGCCTATCGACAGCAGAAAAGCCATCAGCCCGACTACAATCAGGACCTCCAGAAGCACATAGCCGCGGCAGGGCTTATTCCACATCGGTGCTGTACAAATCTGTGTCATATCCTTCGCCGCCTTCTTTGCCGTCGGCGCCGTAACTGATAATGACAAAGGGCTTTCCGCTTTCCGGATTGAGCATATAAACCAGGTCATTTTTCCAGGCATCCTTCGGGATGTCCGTGGTTTCCAGGTACCCTGTCCAGCCGACCACATCGGAGGGCTGCTCAATCAAGGCCCGCAAACCTTCTTCTTCCGTCGGGTAGCGGCCGGTGTCCAGTTTGAACATGTTGACCGCCGCGTGCAGTTCTTTGAGAGTGGCCTTGGTGGTTGTGACGCGGGCTTTGTCGGTCATCCCGATGAAGTTCTTGGCCGCAATCCCCATCAGCAGGGCCAGAATGAGCACCACCGCCATAATTTCAACCAGGGTGAATCCTTTGTACTGCTTATGTTTACTTGTCATAACAACCTCCCATTTCCGGAATTAAAATTGAGTGACGGAAAATTTAATAATCGGCACCATCGTAGCATAGGCAATCAGCCCGATCAGGCCGGCCATCGCGATGATGATAAGGGGTTCTACAAACTTGCTGAGCCGCTCGATTACCACATCTGATTCGGCCTCGAGATTCTGACTGATCATCCGCAGCATCTGTTCGAGTTCGCCGCTTTTTTCACCGACGGTAATCATATGGGCGATGGACGGACTGATGACGCCGCTTTCACGCAGCGGCGTGGCGATATCGGAGCCGGACAGAATCCGTTCGCGGGCCTGCCGGACGGCTTCGGCCATCACAGAGTTGCCCGTTACCTGCGCTACCACCCGCAGGGCTTCGGCCATTGACATTCCGGAACCCAGCAGCGTGGCCAGCGTAGAGGAAAACCGCGAGACAATCCGCTGTTTAATCAGCGGCCCAAAACCCGGCAGGGCCAGCAGAAGCCGGTCGCGCAGGGCCGCTCCGCGTGCGGTTCGAACAGCCCGCCGATACAACCAGCCCAGCCCCAGCAGTGCCCCGACGACTGCCAGGACCCACGGACTGGTCAGCACGTCCGAAATCTTCATCAGGGCCCGCGTCGGCAGCGGCAGGGTCTGGCCGACCTTCACTAACTCATTGGTAATCAGCGGCAGAAACCAAATCATAATCACCAGCACCACTATCAGACACACTGTCAGCAGAACCGCCGGATACATCATGGCCGTAGTCATTCTTTCCTCCAGCTGCCGCTGTTTTTCGAGCATATTGGCCATCGTGGTCAGACTGTCCTCGAGTGTGCCGGTTACCTCGCCCACCCGCATCATACTCACATAGATAACATCAAAATAGGCATCGTATTCGCTCAATGCCTCCGCAAATGATTCGCCGGTTACGACACGGTCGCGAACATCGGTGATGGCATTTTTCAGTTGGGGGTCATTGATTTGCTGAATGAGCACGGAGAGGGCCTCCGTAAGCCGGATGCCCGCCTTCAGCAATGTTGCCAGTTCTTTGGTAAACGCGGTTACGGCCTTTTTTTTGCTGCCGAACAGGGAGTGCAGCGAGCGGCCGGCAGTTTCAGCCGTAATCAGGTTAACTTCCGTCGGATGAAGACCCTTGCTGCGAAGCAAACGACGCGCCGCAAAGGCATTCTCCGCCGACAGAACCCCTGTTTCCGCCTTTTGATTTGTTCCTATAGCTTTGTATGCAAAACGAGGCACCGATAAAATCCCTCTTCAATATCCTATTTATTTATTATCGTCGGGAACAATAGGCCGTATGGTTCATTCTTGGCTTCTCTTTTATATTATTCCAATGAAACATTGCCCTTGTTCACTCGAAAGCATTGCCCGATTTATAGGGTGTCTGACTGGGTTACCCGCAAGACTTCGGGGATAGTAGTAATGCCTGCCAGTGCCTTGCGGGCCCCATCCATCCGCAGGGTCTGCATCCCCGCTTCAAGCGCCTTTTTCTTAATGGCACCGGCGGTTTCACAGCGATAAATCATCTCCTGAATGTCGCCATTGATTACCATCAGTTCATAAATACCCGTGCGGCCGCGGTAGCCGGTTTCAAAGCACTTGGCACAACCCTTGCCGATGGAGAAGGTCGCCCCTTCCGACAGGTTTTCCAGCCCCAGTTCGCGCAGTTCGTGATGAGTCGGCACATAGGGTTGTTTGCAGTCCGGACAAATCCGTCGCACCAGCCGCTGGGCCAGCACACAAATCAGCGAGGAACTTACCAGATACGGCTCCACACCAAAATCCAGCAGTCGGCTGACCGCTCCGGCGGCGTCATTGGTATGCAGCGTGCTGAAGACCAAATGCCCCGTCAGCGAAGACTGAATCGCCATCGCCGCTGTCTCGCGGTCGCGCACCTCGCCGACCATAATCACATCCGGGTCCTGGCGGAGAATATGCCGCAGGGCATTGACAAACGTCATTCCCTTCTTGGCGGACACCTGCATCTGGCTGATGCCTTCGAGCTGATACTCAATCGGGTCCTCGACTGTCATCACGTTTTTCTCTACGGCATTGATTCGGTTCAGACAGGCGTAAAGCGTAGTGCTTTTGCCGCTGCCGGTCGGGCCGGTAACGAAAATCACACCATGCGTGCGGTTAATCATCCGGTCGAAGGCCTCTTTGTCCTCTTTCCACAGGCCCAGCTCCTCCAGCGTCAGCAGGCCGGTGCTTTTGTCCAGGATTCGCAGCACAGCTCGTTCCCCATAACTGGTCGGCACCGTGCTGACGCGCAGGTCAATTTCCCGCTGGCCGATGCGCACGCTCGTGCGCCCGTCCTGAGGCATCCGGCGCTCCGCGATATCCATCCCCGCCATCACCTTAATACGCGAAATCACCAGCGAGAGCACATTGCGGTTCAGTGTAAGCGTATCGTACAAAATCCCGTCGATGCGGTAGCGCACCTGGAGTTTGTTTTCGTAAGGATGCACGTGGATATCGCTGGCGCGCATCTGCAGGGCGCGGAAGAGAATATCATTCACCAGCCGAATCACCGGCGGGCGGTTGACCACATCGAGCAAGTCATCGCTGCTCTGGGCCTCATCGACCAGCCGGTCCAGATTTTGCGAATCCAATTCTTCGGCGACCTCTTCAATCACCGTGTTTTTCTGCTCGTAGGCGACATCAATCGCCGCCGTAATAGCAGCGCGCGAACTGACGACCACCTCGGCCGGCTTATGAAGTTTGCGCGAAATGTTATCCACCACCAGCGGATTCATCGGATTGGCCACGGCAATCGTTATCACATCCTCGCGGCCGTTGCGGTAAAAGCCGATCAGGTAATGATGCTGTGCATACGGAGCCGCCACGGCCTCGATGAACGCCTGCGGAACGGTGGAGACGTCGATTTCGTCCACATATTCCAGCCCCAGTGCCGCCGCCAGCAGCCGAAGCACCGACTCCTCCGTAAACTGCGGCGCCGTCAGCAGAATCTCATCCATCCGGCGCGTATCCTCCGCATGTTCGGAAAGGTACTGTTCCAGCGCCTCCGCCTGAATAATCCCGGTCCGTCGGGCCGTCTCTATCAATAACTCTTTCATTTTATTTTTGCGTCTGCCGTTTTCAGAAAGGCCTGAAGATCTTTAATACAGCTGCTCTTCTTCACTGAGTTCAACTTCATCCTCTTCCAGCACACGGACGGGGTCCATCGGTTCCGCCTTTATCCCGGGCCAGTCCTCTGCCTGCTGGAAGCGGCGCTCATACTCCTCAAAGGCACGGCGATTACGGCCCGATACCCGACGCATGTCTTCCATCCCGCCTTGGTCGCCAGGCCGAAGAATATTGGCCTTTACGAATACGTACAAACGGCCCTGTGTGTTGCTGTTATCAATCGCTTTAAATAAACCGCCTACCAAAGGCAGGTCTCCCAGAAGCGGAACTTTGGTATGGTTTTTTGACTGGTCGATGGTTTCCAATCCGCCCAAAACGATCGTTGTGCCGTCCGGCACTGTGGATACGGTCTTGACATCGGTTGTCAGGCGATCGGGCGGAGAAGGATATTCACTGAGTTCCCCACCATCCGTGATCTTAACGGAGGGTTTTTCCTTGAAGTCCGTGCGGGTGAGACTGATTTCCAGCCGAAGCATTTCTCCTTTGCTGATGTGTGGTTTGATTGTTAAAGTAATACCGGCAGTATATTCGCTGAAATTGACTTCGGTTGTGGTTACGGTGTTTGAGGTTCCGGTTGCAGGGATAATATTGCTCTTTTTCTGGGCCACGGAAATTGTATTTTCAGTCTTAATGGTTCCTTCCTGATTGTCATTAACCAGGATTTTCGGCTTGGCCATGATACGTCCATATCCTTTGGTTTCTACGGCTTCCAGAAGGGCCTGCACGCTGTCACTGTTGAAGAATCCTCTGAAAGAACCGCTGGTGGCCCGTCCTTCTGCATAGTCAGTGGGACTGAAGTCGCCGCTGACGGTGCTGAGAGGTGTTCCGCTTCGCAGGGTCAGATCACTGTAGGTCTTTGACAGGACATCTAAGTCATACTTAAAAGAGTCGTCTTTGGTAATTTCCACCAGCGTGCAATCCAGCAGGACCTGCGGACGATACTGATCCAGTTCGCGGATTAAGTCGCCGACCCACTGCTGATTCTTCTTGTTGGCATAGACAATGAGGGAATAAGTTTTCGGATCGGGAATGATGCGGATTCGCTCTTCTTCCTGGGCCGGCGCCGTGGGGGCTGCTCCGCTTGGCGAGGTCTGAATCTTGGCATCGGGAGAAGATTTCTCGGCCTGCTGCTGGAGGGTTTCCTGAATCAGTTCATTAAGGACATCCGCCAGTTCTTCCGGGTCTTGATTTTCGAGAGGATAGACGACATACGGCGTAGAAACTCTCTCCAGGGTGCGGTCCACATGAGCAATCACCAGCGAAATGGCTTCGTGCTGACGCGGCGTGGCAAGCACGAGCAGCGAGTTGGTGGATTCCAGTACAGCAATCTGCGGCTGGGCGGCGGCCACTTCGGTTACTGTTTCACCTTCAATGGTCGGCAGGGCTATCGCTGTCGGCAGTTCCGGCTGGCCGGGCTGGGCAGCGGCTGCCCCTTGCAGTTGCCGGCCGCTGGTTGTTGTGCTGCGGGTTTGACCGCGGCTGCTTTCTTCGGACTTGCCCGGGGCGATAATCCCCAGGTCCTCGAGCGTCTTGACTACCGTCAGAGCGTCCACATTTTGAATCTCATATTCCTGAATCGTCCGCTGGTCTTTCTGTTTGACATCCACGTGCGAAATGACCATTTCAATTGCTTCGTGCTGATCTTTGGTGGCGTTGACCAGCAGAGAGTTGGTGTTGGGCCGAATGGAAATATACGGCTGATCTTCTCCAGCCGGCGGTGTGCTGACAGCCGGCTGAGCCGGTGTCGGCTGACCGGACTGAACAGCCGTGCGTGTGGTGGTCGGTCGGGCGGCCGTGGTACGGGCGGTGCTTGACGCCCCCACATTCACATTGGCCAGCCCCAGTTCATTCAGCGCCGAGACCACCTCCGCCGCTTCGACATTCTGAATAAAATATTCTTTGACGGTTCGCAGATAATATTTCGGCACGTCCAGCGTATCAATCAGCCCCTGAATGGTTTGAATTTGTGCTTCATAGCCGATCATCAGAATCCGATTGGTCCGCTCATCCGTGTCCAGAAAGATGGTTTCCTGAGTCGGCCCCGCCGGAGTCGGAGCGGCCGGCTGAGGTGTCGCCTGCGGCGGTCTTGCGGCGATAACCCGTCCCTGAGCATCCCGCCGCACAGTTGGCGTTGCCGCAGCCCTCTGCGCTTCTTCCGCAGGGCTGCCGTCAGTCCCGATGACATTGATTCCGCTCATTTGGGCCGTGAGGGTTTTCAGTTTATTCAGAATGTCCGGCGCTGAGGTATATTGCATCTGCCGAAACGCAAAACGTTTGGGCTCGCCTGCCACATCAACCAGCGCAATGACCTGACTGATGCTGTCCATCCGATAGGCGTAGTCCGTTACAATCAGTGTATTGGTTTCATTGGCCGCCACAAACGACGTGCCCAGCTGCATATCCGTAAGCATTTTCTGGGCCGCCGCCGGCGAAATATACTGCAGCGCAAAAACACTGCTGACCACCACATCTCCCGGCTGAATCGGTTCATCCGGTTTGCGAAGGGCCGGGTCGGCCTGCTTCATCTGGCTGACAGGGACAATGGTAACCAGATTGCCGCGGCGAGTCATCACAAAGCCCTTGAAGCGCATCACGGATTCCAGCAGCGCATAGGTATCTTTGACTTTGATTTTGCCGTCGTGGATTTTCAGCTGAATATCTCCCCGCACCTGAGACGGGTCATACATATAATTGAGCCCCAATTGCTTGCCGACCAGTTCCAGAAGGGCCGTAATCTCCACTTTTTCCGGCAGCGTAATAGTCAGTTCCAGTTCCTTTTCGCCTTCTGGAATTACCGGTTCCGAAGGTTTTGGGGCGGTCTGGATTTTGGGTTCGGCTGCGGCGGGCCGGCTTGTCTGGGCCAGCATGGCCTTCAGTTCGGCGATTTGCTGTTCCTGCCGGGCCAACTGTTCTTCCAGCCGGGCCAGCAGAGAAGAAGAAGCCGCTTCCGCTTCTGCCGGGGAGGGCTGTGCAGCCGCGGTCGGCTGAGCGGCTGGCGTTGGTTCGACGGCCGCTTCGGCTTGTTCTTCTTCGGCCTGCTCCCCTACCGTACGCTGGCGAAGGGCCTCAATGATTTCTGCAAAGGCCTTCTCCTCATCCGATTCAGCCGCAGCGGTTTGTTTTTCAGTCTCAATCTGTTTCTGAATCTCCTCGGCTTTCTCCTGAGCAGAGACGAGGGCCTTCATCAGTTCTTCACTGAAAAAGTCCTCCTCTTTGGGTTCGTCGGCAGCCGGCTCTGCAGAAGGTTGCAGTTGGTTGGGCTCCTCAGCAGGGGACACAGGGGGAATAGATGCAGAGGCCGCCGGCTGATTGGGCTCGACTGCTGCCGTTTCCTCTTTCTCGGCCGGCGCCGCTGCCGGCTCCGCAGCAGGTGCCTGATTCGGCTCTCCAGTTACTGCCGCGCCATCCTCAATCGCGGAGGCCGCCGGCTTCGGCTGATTTTTTGAAATCCACTGCCGGATAAAATTGTCCAATTGCTCAATCCTCTCCGGGCTTGCAATGGCCAGCAGCCCCTCCCCATATTCATCCAGCAGCAAAGGATCGCTTGCATTGCTTGGCGGCGGGTCCAGCAGCGTGCCGCTCTGAAGTTCCGGCAATTTGAGTTCGGCAGCCAGAAATTCAATGGTCGGAAGACCGACGGCCTCACGCTTCCATTGCCGCAGAAGGCGAGCCGACTGGCTGTCGAGCATTTGAATCACACTGGAAGCCCGAATCAAATCATCGGGCTTATCACTGGTAACAATCAGAATCTTTTCCGAGAGAGCATCCACCCGCCGGCCGATTCCCAGTTGGAGCAGAATCCCTTTTATTTCTTCAGCCGACCGATGATTCATCTTATACACGCGGCTGCGTTCCGCCGTGTGGCCTTCTGATTGTGCGGCAGGACAAAACTGCTCAAACCGTATAAACCACACCGCCAATAAGATAAACACCATCCGCACGTTTCTTTTGTTCCAGCGTCGGCTGCCTCTTGTCGCGTGCATATCCTGCTCCACGGAGTTACCAAATGTGCATAAGGAAAGACAAAACGCCCTCTGCGCCGCCTTTCCAAAGTTATTCTTTATTTATCGGATATGGGCAAGGCCTTATCCTACTTTTCCAGATACTTTTAGAACTTTTTGCACAATTTGTCCTTATCTATCAGACCATTGAACGGCCTGCAAGTTCCATGGAAAGATAGGAAATTTTCCCCTGTTTATATCGGGCAAAACGGAGGGTCATTGAAGAGATTATTGGGTTTTCTCAGAACTTTCCGCTTTGGTCTCTTCAGCCGGTTTTTCTGCCGCTTGCTGCGGCTCAGCCGGTTTTTCTGCTACTTGCGGGGGTTCTGCCGGTTTTGACTCATCCGAAGGTTTGTCTGAAGAGTCGGTTTCCGAAAGGAGTTTCTGCTGATTTTCTTTTTCGAGTTGGAGAAGTTTGAGCAGTTCCGCCCAGGTCTTCTGCTCTTCCAACCGCTCTTGTTCTGTCTGGCCCTCTTCCGGCGGACGTCTCATAATGTTTTCAATATTTGCAATGCTTTCATTGATAGAGCGGGCTTGTTCTTCGGGGGACACGGTTACGGTCGGCGTTTCCGGTGCCCTTGAAGAGGTAATCCGCGTCGGCACAGACCGATTGTTTGGAAGGGACGGAATACGAGAGGCCCCGGACTTGCCGGCCGCCGTTTTCAAGGCCCCTTCTGCTTCGCCTTCTGCGGCCGAACCTTCACTTGACTCCTGCGTCAGCGTTACCGACATACTTGACGGCCCTTGCGGGGCAGAGGCAACCTGAGTATCCCCCTTCAGCAGCGATGGGGTTGATGGAGGAGCCGGCATAAACAATTCAGAATTCAACTGGCCGTTCTGATACAGCACGATAGAGCCGTCTCGCACCTCCTGAAGGACAAGATGGCCAATCTCTTCACCCTGCCGATACCATTTGTATTCATTCTGGGCATTCTGCAGCAGCGCCATCGATTTTGCGGGATTCTCCGGACAACGGGCCGTCGCCACCAGCGTAAATTTAGCACTGAGAGTCGGCTGTTTGTTTTCCGGCAGTTTGGGCGGCTGGACCGAAGGCGCTTTGACCGTCGGCGGTTTGGGCGGCTCGACCGGTGTAGGCGGAGGCGGGGGCGGAGGCGGGTCAAGCCGCAAGGCAAAACTTTTGGCAGCCTGCTCCAGCGGCGAAACCGCATTGTCCGCCTTGACGGGTAGCGACTGGCTTTTCTTGCGGAACTGCTCGACCACCCCTTCCTGCGCCAGGAATGCCTCGATTTCCGGGTCCCCCTTAAAGCCGAGCATAGCGACAGAAACCACCGCCGCAACAGCACAAATCACCGCACTAATACTGGCAATACGAAGCGCTTTGAGCATTCTCTGGCTGCCTGTTTAACTCCCGTTTGTTACCACAGATATCAAAATCCTTCTTATCATCGGTTTATTCCGCCTCATTCTTTTTGCCGCCGGCTTTTATTTTGTCCGGCAAAGGCGGAAATCGGTTAGAAATGGACAAATTTAGTCCCAAATTATCCCCTGCCCGTCTGGTAATTTAGACAATCCAACCTGCCGGCGGTTCCCTTTTTCGGGCCGCCTCTGCGGGAAGGAGATACAAAACGAAAAAGGTCTTCTAATTCTTGAACCAGCCGCTTGCCCGGATGACGGCCTCCTCTGAATTGTCAAACTGAATCGTCAACTCATCGGAAAAGTATCGCCTGTTCGCCGCTTCCTGTTCCGGGACAGAAATTTCTATCGTCAGATGCAGGGCATTATCGATAATTTCCTGTTTGACAATTTTCATAAGCCCTGTTCTCGACGAGGACTTGGCGATTTTGAGGGAATCGCCGTAGTGGCTGGTGATGACCACCTCTTTTTGCTCTTTGTAGCCGGGTTTGATGTTTTGGAGAATGATTCGCGGCCGGTTGATTTCGTATCGCGGCAGCGTGTTATATCGGACCATCAGCGTACCGCCCAGCGGATGATCAACGTCAATTGTGAGCACGCCGGTGGGGGCTTTCGAGAGCAATTCAAGGTTGGCCTTTGGATTTAGGGTGAACTCTGTCGCCTTTTTCTTCGGGTCAAATTCACAGGTAATTGCCTCTTGAGGGGAAGATACCTTTGTGATTGCAAAGGGTCTATTGTCGGTGCACTTGATCGTGATAGGTCCAAGCCCCGCGTTCGGCTTATTCAAAAACAGCGAAAACTCTTCGGGCTCCACTTCAACCTTGACATCGACAAAAGCTCGCAACTCCAACTGGGCACGCGGGTTAGAAACATCATTGCTGATGATATACAGCTGCTTTTTGGTTTCGCCTTTGACGGTTGGGGCATGAAAGCGAACCTCCACTTTGCCCGATTCGCCGGGTTCATAATCATTCTTTTCAAGTTTGGGGACGCTGCACCCGCATGTGCTTTGGACATTTTCAATCTTCAATGTCTTGGTTCCGACGTTGCGGAAGGTAAATTCGCAGGTGTGGTACGTACCCGGCCCGACATTGCCGAAATCGTGATAAGCATTGGTAACAAGGATTTTGGGGCCGTCGGTCGGTTCGGCCTTGTCTTCTTTTTTGATTTCAGCGGGTTTCGCAGAGCCGGCCGGCTCCGGACCGGGGCTGGGCTGAGAAGCGAGCACCGATTCGCTTGCAGACGGCTGAGCCGACACAGACTGCCCCGCCGAACTTTCATTGCAGCCGAGAATCAATCCTAAAATAGCAAAAACAGCAAAATAACATCCAAGAAGTCCTCTTTTCATACGCTATTCCTTTCTATCACATCTGTCGCCGTGCAGATTTCTCCTCTTGTTATTGTATGTCGTCCAAAGAAAAATAGTTTAACACAATTTGCCGAAAAGAAACAAATCTCTTTTCGGTTCTTCAAAAGCCCCCCTTAACAGCCGAACGATGTTTACTTCAGTCAAAGCATGATTCAATTGTGTTCAGCCGCCGAGAGGATTGTGTTTGATTTGCGCAAAGGAGCGCGGCAGAGTGGGGGGCGTAGGGCGTGTTTTTTCAGCGGCCAGCAGGATGAACCGGGCGGGCGGAGGAGGTGCCGGCAGCGTATAGGAAAAAATCTGCGGCGATGAAGCCCCCATCTGTTCGAGAGCGGCACCGGCACGGCCGATTTCTTCCTCGGCGCTGGGACCTTTCCAGGCGAGCAGCCGCCCGCCGACGCGAACCAGCCCCAGCGACAGTTCAGCAGCAATAGACAAATCCGCCACGGCCCGCACCAGCGCCGCATCAAATCGTTCGCGGAAGCGCTTGTCGCGGGCAAGCACCTCCGCACGCTCGGCCGCCACTTCAACATTGGACAGCCCCAGTGCCGCACAGGCCTTTCGCTGAAAAGCCGCCTTTTTGCCGACGGCTTCGATAGAAACAAAAGTCCACTGCGGGCGGGCGATGGCCAGCGGCAGCACAGGAAACCCAGCCCCCGAACCAATATCGGCGCAGATAAGCGGCTTGTCGGCGGCTGCCGGCTCGAGCACTTTCAGCGCCGCCAGCGAATCCAGAAAATGACGCACGCGGATTTGCTCCGGCTCTGTGATGCGGGTCAGATTGTGGATTTTGTTTTCGGCGATGAGCAGCTCAGCCAGCGCATCAAAGGCCCGACCGTGCCGCTGCAGGAGCGATTGAAGTTCATCCAGCGATAAAACCGTTTTATTCATCTGTCTGATTTCCGCAAAGCAAGGGTATAGATAGGGCGGCCTTCTTTTCGATATTTCCGCTCGTAGTTGGTGCCTGTGATTTCGCCTTCTCCTGCGCCGGCCGGCCGAAAGAAATCCGCCGGCTCGGCCAGACCTTCGTCGGCTGCCTGCTGCGCCAGCCGGATGGACTGCTGAAAATAATCTTCATGGTCGGTGGCAAAGTTAATCAGACCGCCGGCCCGAAGACACCGGAGCATCCGGCGAAGGTTGGCTTCGCAAAAGAAACGGCGCTTGTGATGACGGTGTTTGGGCCACGGGTCGGGAAAGTAAAGGTGAAACATCTCCACGGAGTTGTCGGGGACAAAACGTCTGATAAAGTCGACGGCATCCGTGCGAATCATCCGCGCATTGGACAAGCCGCGGCGGGCCAGCCGATCCGCCGTCAGCCGATAATATTCCGCAGCCCATTCAATACCCAGAAAATCATGCTGCGGAAAGGCGGCGGCCTGATGAATCAGAAAAGCACCCCTGCCGGAGCCGATTTCAATATGAACCGGCGCCGTCCGCCCGAAAAGCAGCGAAAAATCCACCGGGCTGCTCAGCGAAGCCGCATCCACAATAAAAGCCGGATTTAAGACAGGTTTTCTATGCATTCTTTTCTGGCTGTTTGGGGGTTTTGGCGTTATTATAGGTCCGTTAATGTCCCCGAATTGGATTTTCGCCTGAAAATTCGGTAAAGTCAAGGGCTGGACGGTTCGATAACCAGGAAGAACCTGAACTGTGCCCCCTGCGGAGCGTAGATGTCAGCAGCAGGGTTGCCGGACAGGAACGTCAAGCAAAGAGGCAGTGTTATGATGCGGCCGGCATTAACATTACGCAGACGGCGGATTCTCATCGATGTGGGAACACAGCGCGATTTATTTACAGCGGACGGCAAGGCCTGCATCCGCAACCATCGGCGCGTTCTGGCTAATATCCGCCGGGTGATGGCCTGGGCACGCAAAGAACACATCCGCGTCATTTCCACAGTGCGAATCTTCAGCCCGGCCGGAAACTGGCTTTCGAAACCCTACTGTGTGGCCGGCACCGAGGGCGCACGCAAAATCCGCTATACCTTCTTAGCACGCTCGCGGGCGTATGCCTCCGACGGCTATACAGATTTTCCGCGGGACCTTTTTGAATGCTATGACCAGGTGATTCAGGAAATCCGAAGTGATGACCCCTTTGAGGAGCCGCGGGCGGATCGGATTCTCAGTGAAGTGAAGGCGACCGATTTTCTGGTGATTGGCGCTCCGATTGAAACATCGGTCAAATTTCTGGTGCTTGGCCTTCTCCTGCGTCGGAAGAATGTCATTGTGCTGGCCGATGCGGTCGGCTCTCTCGAAAAACACGCCTCGGAGATTGCCCTGCGGCAGATGCAGGCCAAAGGCGCCAAACTGCTCGACAGCAAAGCCGTCGTCGGCGTCAGCCATCTGAAGAAAGTCGGCATTTGCTCCTGTGATCGCTGCCAGGGCCGTCTGCTGAAGGCGGCAGCGGAAGCGGATTAGCCGGTTAGAGATTTTCCAGCCGCTGCTGACGGTCTTGTTCCTGAAGAGCCGCAATCAATTCTTCCATATCCCCAAGCATGATTTTGTCCAGATTATACAGGGATAGATTGATGCGGTGATCGGTCAGGCGGTTTTGAGGGAAGTTGTAGGTACGAATGCGCTGGGAGCGGTCGCCGGAGCCGATCATCGTCTTGCGGGTCTGCGAGCGCTCCTGATGGGCCTGGGTCTGGTAGTGTTCATAGACTCGGCTGCGGAGGACCCGCCAGGCCTTGGCGCGGTTTTTGTGCTGACTCCGCTCGTCTCGCATGCTCACAACAATGCCGGTGGGAACATGTTCAAGCCGAATGGCGGTGGCGACCTTGTTGACGTTCTGGCCGCCCGGGCCTCCGGCACAGCTGACGTGTTCAATCACATCTTCCGGATTGATTTCGATATCGACCTCTTCCGGCTCAGGCAGGACAGCGACGGTGGCGGCCGACGTGTGGATTCTTCCCTGCGATTCCGTTTCAGGAACGCGCTGGACGCGATGGCCGCCGCCCTCATAGCCCAGATGGGCCCACACACCCGACCCCTTGATATTCATAATCAGTTCGCGAAAACCGCCCCGGTCGGTCGGCGAAAAATCCATCAGTTCAACCTTCCAGCCCATTTTGTCGGCGTAGCGATGGTACATATTGTACAGGTCGCGGACAAACAGGGCTGCTTCTTCGCCGCCTGTGCCGGCCCGCAGTTCCATAATAATCGAGCCGACCGCCGCATCATCAGACATCACCAGGGCGTTCTTGATTTCTTCGAGCAGGACCTGCTGTTTTTGCTCCAGTTCATCAACCTCGGTTTGAGCCAGTTCCTTCAGTTCCGGCTCAGCGGCGGGGTCAACCGCCAGCGAACTCGCCTGTTCCTTCTGCTCCTGGAGACGGCGATACCGCCGGAAGCGGCTGACAATCGGCGTCAGTTTGCCCTGCTCTTTGGTGAGAGGAACAAGCCGAGCCGGATTGGATGCCACCGCCGGCTCCGCAATTTGCTGTTCAATCTGCCGGCAGCGCTGGTCCAGCTGCTCAAGTTTGCCGAGGATCAGATTGTCCTGCTCTGCCGCCATTCATTTTCCGAACGAAATGAAGACAAAAAAATTACGCTGCCGCTCCTCGGTCGGTAAGACAGAGGCCAACAGCGTAAGGAGGGTAATCTTCTGAATCTACGGCTTGTCGTGTTTTTCCTTCTTTTTGAAGTACTCTTCAACAGAGCCGAATTTCTTCTGGAAGCGCTCGATGCGTCCGGCGGTATCCACGTATTTCTGCTTGCCGGTGTAAAACGGATGGCACATCGAGCAGATTTCCACGTGGATTTCCTTCGCTGTGCTGCGCGTTTCGAACGTGTTGCCGCAGCCGCAGCGAACTTTCACAACCTGATATTCCGGATGAATACCTTCTTTCATACTGTTTAAACTCCCTTTTCTATACCAATCGAAACAAATAATTATATCGGCTTGAAAAAGAAAAGCAAGAGATTTTTAAAAAAATTATACACGACTTTTCCCACCTGATTATTCGCAAACAATGGACCATATCTTTTCTTTGTGGGCAAGAAGGGTCGTTTGTGCCGGTAAATTGGCCCTCAACCGGCATTGTCTCCAAAATACCGCCGTTTTTGATTTGCTTGGGGCCGTCAAGAGCCGGTTTCTCTGCCGCAAACGCCGGAGAAGGCCTCTGATTAGGCCGGCAGATTATCAGACCTGAAATGGAGGAGAAAATAAATCTTTCAAGGGATGCTGAAGAGGAGGACGGCTTGACTGCTCCGGCAGAAAACCGGCACGGTTTTTTCTGGTTTGCAGCAGCAGTAATTATCGGACTGAAAACATTCCCGTTTTTCCGTCCCGCCGGCCTGATTTGACAGAAACTCCTGCTGAATTCATTCTTGAAAGACACCGAAAGAAACAATACCTGCCAAAAGAAAAAATTGCCTGCGGAAAAACAGGCCTGTAGAAGGAAAACAAGATGGCGCATTGGGATCTGAGAAACTGGCTGCGCCGCCGCATGCCGGGACGATGGTTTTGGATCGGGGCGGCCGTGATCGCAGTAATCAGCATTGTGGGAATCTACGGCATCTGGAATGCCAACATTCAGATGCTTCGGTATCTGACCATTCGTCAGGCCCAATCCGGTTCACCGCAGATATCAGCTCTTCTCAAAGAGTTCGGCGAAGAGATTTACCTGAATATTTTTCTTCAGGCCTTTCTTTTTATTCTGGTTGAACTGGGGCTGGTGATTTGCTTTCTGTTCATGGCTCGCCATCGTCATCTTCGGCAGGATCTGGCGGAGCTGTCCGCGCATTTCGAAAGTCTTGTCGATCACGCCGGCCAGCTGAATCTGAAACCGCTTGCCGTTCAGGGCAACGATGAGACCGCCTCACTGATTCGCCGATTTAATCAGGTAATCGAGAAACTCAAGCCGTCTTATCAAACCCTCGAGGAAACACTGGCTCGGCAAAGCCGCGCACTCGAAGAGGTTCGCAGCCGACGTCAGCAGGAAATCGAGCGGCGCCGGCAGGTGGAAAAAGAACTGGTGCTCCGCCAGTTTATCGTCGATCATGCCGGCGAAGCCATTTACCTTGTTGAGGAAGACGGAAAATTGGCAGAAGTAAACGAGGTGGCCTGCCTCTGGCTTGGCTATTCTCGCGCCGAACTGCTTTCTCTCAAAATTACGGATATCGACCCCCATCTTTTACCGGAGGCCTGGCCCCGCCATTGGGAGACAGTAAGCCGCAAAAAACAGATGATTTTGGAAACCGAACACCGGCGCAAGGACGGCACCTGCTTTCCGGTGGAAATCGCCCTTACACATTTTGAGTGCGGTGGCAAAGAATATCATTGTGCTTTTGCCCGCGATCTGACCAGGCGAAAACAGGAGGAACAGCAGCGGATTCAGGAGGCGGAAACCGTCCAAATCCAGCAGCAGACCCTTCTCCAGATTTCTACGACGCCGGCTTTTATTAACGGCGATGTAGAAACAGTCGCCCGCCATTTGACAGAGGCCGGAGCACGACTGCTGAAGGTTCGGCGGTGCAGTCTGTGGCTGTTTGAGGAGCGGGAAGGCCAGCTGCGATGCCAGGACCTCTATGATGCTCAAACCAACGAACATACCGGCGGATACCTGTTGAAAACAAACCGTTGTCCTTCGTATCTTCAGGCCCTGCAGGCAGGACGAGTGATTAATGCCGAGGATGCCTGGCGCGACCCGCGAACGGAAGAGTTGGCGGATACCTACCTGCGCCCGCAGGGAATCGTGTCTCTGCTGGATGCCACGGTTCGTTTTTCAGGCAAGTTTGTGGGCGTTCTTTGCACCGAAAGTGTGGAAAGCAGGCGTTCCTGGACTGATTTGGAAGTCCGTTTTGCTGCCGAACTGGCCGATCAGGTCTCGCTGGTTTTACTGAACCGCTCCTATCGCCGCTCCGAGCGGCAGGCACGCCAGGAAGCCCGCTCGGCAGTCAGTGCCAATCAGGCCAAAAGCAATTTCCTGGCCAGCATGAGCCACGAAATCCGCACCCCCATGAATGCAATTCTCGGATTTGTGGATTTGCTCACGCAGGAGCCGCTGGCGGAAGAGCAGATGAATTATGTCAAAGTGATTCAGAACAGTGCCGCCAACCTCCTGAACTTGCTCAATGATATTATCGATTTTTCGAAAATCGAAGCGGGCAAAATGAGAGTCGAAATTACAGACTGCTCCCTCCCCGGTTTGCTGGAAGACCTCGATTCCATGATGCGTCCTCAAGCCAGCCGGAAGAATCTGGATTTTCAGATTCTTCAGTGTCAGGAATTGCCCGAACATATTCAGACCGATCCCCTCCGGCTGCGGCAGTGCCTGCTCAACCTGTTGAGCAATGCCGTCAAATTTACAGAAAAAGGCCATGTTTACCTGAATGTGTCGCTTCTCGAAGAAAACAAAACTTCCTGGGTGCAGTTTGCCGTGGAAGATACGGGCATCGGCATTCCGCCGGACAAAAGTTCGGCGATTTTTGATGCCTATGTCCAGGTGGACAGACCTTTATCGGATCCGGGCAAGGGCGCCGGGCTGGGACTGGCGATTACCCGCAATCTGGTTCAGATGCTCGGCGGCCGCTTAAGTGTGGTCAGTACGCCGAATGTCGGCTCGGTCTTTACCCTCTCCCTGCCGCTGGCGCCGGTTTCCAAGGAAGGACAAAGTTGGAACAAGTACGAGGCGGCCTGTACCGCGCCCTCTGTTCCGAACGATACGCCGCTGACAGGGCATGTACTGGTGGTGGAGGACAATCCGTCCAACCAGATTCTGGTTTCCATGCTTCTGAAAAAACTGGGGCTGGAAGTAACGCTGGCCAACGATGGTGTGGAAGGAGTGGAAGAAGCACGCCGGCGCAAATTCGACATCATCCTGATGGATATGCAGATGCCCCGGATGAACGGCTATGAGGCAACTCAAGTGCTCCGCTCCGAAGGATTTATGGTGCCGATTATCGCCGTAACAGCCAATGCCATGAAAGGCGATGAAGAAAAATGTTTGCAGGCGGGCTGCGATGCTTATCTGTCCAAACCGATTGACCGCAAAAAACTGGCTCAGGTTCTTCGCCGCTATCTGGGAACCATGGAGCAGGCAGAAGTGCTTGAGCCGGCCGCCGCTGAATCTTCCATCCCTCCATTGGCGGAATAACTCGAAGGGAAAGCGGACCAATGTGACGGAAGAGCCCTCGAAACAGCAAAGGGAACAGGAAGTTCGGCTCCTCTGTTCTGAGCCCGGCATTTTACTGACCGGCCTGACCGGACTGGTGTTGTCTGTCTGTTTTTTCCTTGTTAGTTTGGCTGCCGTTGAACGCATCGTTCTGCGGGATTTTTCCAAAAAGGCGGAAACGGCCTGCGTAGAGTTGCACCAAACAGTAGAACAAATGCTTCTCGACATGGGCTCCCTGAAAAAGTTTTTTGAATGTTCGCAGGAAGTAACCCGTGAAGAGTTTCGTGATTTTGCTGTCCCGATATTGAACAACTCTCCCATTCTGCTTTCCCTCAGTTGGATTCCTTCGGTTTCTTCGGATGCGGAAGGAGCAGACTCAGGGGTCTGTTCCGTTTGTTTTGGAGAACCGGCCGTCCCGCCGGCTCAGCAGCAGGATTTTTTT
>CALMLO010000034.1 GCA_937868095.1 uncultured Phycisphaerales bacterium
TTGCCTCGGAACCGCCATCTTTTTCAACCTTCAACTATGAAAGGGACACCCTCGGCCATTTGTGGTATGCAATCTCATTGACATCCTTTATTTCCGCCAGAAAAGGCCAGTTGGTAAAGCCCGCATGTCCGCCTGAAATAACAGTTCCTATTACAGCCAAGGGATCCCATTTTGCTTGATCACAAGTACCCAGAAGCAAATAATGGCCCTCTTTATCAGACAATGGAAGCAATTTTCCGCCTGTTTTGCGACGTTCGTTTGAGAAAATTTTCTCTGGGGGGATTATTATGGTAGTAGCCGGATTTCCTAAGTCAATTTTCGCTTCATCAATTTCATAGAGGGAAATGACAGTCCGAAATCTTTTATTGTTTGAGGTAGGCTCATTTACTATCGTATATAATCGTAGTTTATGTTGTTCTGAAAATATCCCGGTTTTAGTCCCAAATGGCACCTTCTTGCCTGCGGAGTTCCATCCATTAGAAATCTTGGAAAACAAAAAAAGTTCATTTTGTCTCATTGCATTTAAAACAATATAAACATTATCATCCGTAGAGTAAATTTCTGCTTCGGCCCATGTATCAAGAGGAATTCCTGTTTTCAAGATATTCTTTTCAGTAATAACATATTCTCCACCTTTCACGACGCCAGACATATTTATGATCAATACGACAACTGTCAAGTTAAATAATGTTTTTACCCTTATCATTATAAACTTCTCCTAAAACTTAAGGACATCTTCCAACCCAATTTTCGCCTTGGTTAGCCAAATCGTTAATATTCGGATTTCTATTGTATAAATCTTCCCATTCTCGAGTTGTTCTGTCAGCTTCATTAAATTCTTGTAGGTGTTGGGCAGGATCATCCGGTGTTGCGCCAAAGATACTGGCAGGTACGTGCCCCAAAGTCCCCGGCCATCTATACCCCTGATCATAATGTGAGTAAGAATCCTGCCACTCATGCATATGTTCCTCAAATGCCCTCGGGTCTTGGTTTCTAATTGCATCTCTTAAATCATGTGCAATTTCATCTCTGCTCCTAAAATGTTGCCCTGTTCCTGTAATAGGATTCCAAGGAGATCCCCAGAAATCATTGTCTAACCGACCATAATCAAAAGGATCTCCTGAACCTGGTCCGCCACCAAGATCTCCTAAACGTCTATGGTCTCCCGTCCCCCATAATCCCCATGGGTCAATCCAATTGATAGGATTATTCCCGCAGTAGGCATACAGGTTCATCCCGTCGATGTATCCGGCCGGGTCGGGCTGTAATCCCGGAAGCAGTAATAATAGATTTCGGTCATCAAGTCCCACTGACCGCACCCCTTTCTTTGCTCTATTTTGACGGGTAAGATTCCCGACCATATCGCACCCATATTCAGTTCTTGCGGAAAGTTCGGGGAAAATCAGGGAAACGCAAGACGCCCATCTGTTTTTATCCTCCTTAAATCAAATTACGGCCTCTCTCGCCTCAGACCCAGAAATCCAGAACTCTTCCCAATCTCGGCAGACTCCTTAACAGACTCCTTATTTGTTCCCTTCTATTTTTCGATGTCTTTTCCAAAGCAGCCGTATACCGCCCCTCATTATACCCCGCGCCAACCCCCTCCGGCAAGCCATTCCCCCATTTTCCGCTTATTTTTCACCCAAAACCCCAAACCAGACCCGCTTCCTCGACTATTCCCCTTTCCCCTTTTCACTTTTCACTCTTCATTCTTTCCACAACCGCGGCTCCACCCACGCAAAAAAAGTTTGATAATCACCAAACATTTCCTTGATTTCAAAATCATATATGGTATAATACCCCCTGAATGACGAAGGAGCAGACATCCGGCCCAAAGGAGCCGCAAGGAATTAAAGGAATTAAAATGGGCAGCAGAAGGAGCAAAACCCGACAGCGCTTATCCGCCTCAAACTCCCTCTATTTGCCCCATTGTTTCCGGCTTTTCCCCTCCACTTCCTCTCCATTGCCCCCTCTCAGTCATTCCCACTTGGCTCAAGGATCCCCGTCTCCATTGAATTATCACCAACTGCTCCTCAATCCTTTCCAACTGGTTCAAAAATCTGCATCTCAATTGAATTCTCAGCAATTTCCCCCAAACCCCCTCCGCAGCCCTTTTTGTCTGGCTCAAAAATGCGCGCCGACGTCTCCGCAGGTCCAAAATCCGGCTTTAAAATGCGCGCGGCCGTTTTTAAGTGGCTTTAAAATGCGCGCCGCCTGCGCGCCGCGGTGCGCAAATTCCCCCAAAAACCCCATTTCCAGCCCAAAAACCCACAAAACCCCCTCAAAACCCATTTTCAGCCAAAAGGACCTACAAAATCCCCTCATCTCATTTCGTTCAGGAGACAACCAGGATTCATCCCCCTAAGTTCAACGCTTCGCCGTCCCGTCGAGGGCACGCTCAGAAAGTGGGCGCAAAATCCCTGGCCCTGCCGGCCCGCAGGAGGGCTTGGCATCCTTGCTTTTGCTGTCAGGTCGGTTATACTGCTTTGGAAAAAGACGGAGAGTGGATGGATGGCACTGCTTGCGGGGATTGATGAGGCCGGCTATGGGCCGCTGCTGGGACCTCTGGTGACGGCAGCCGCTGTCTTTTCGATTCCCGATGGGCAGCTGAGGGAGGATTTGTGGAAATTGCTGGAGCCGGCCGTCAGCCGGCAAAAAAAAGGCCGGCGCGGCCGTCTGCTGGTCAATGACAGCAAAAAGGTCTATTCACGCCAGACCGGCCTGAAAGAACTCAAACGTACCGTTTTGGCGGCAATGCTGGCCGGAGGGCTGGGGCGGATTCCTGAGACGGCAGATGAGTTTTTTAACAGCGTCTGTCCCGATTTTACCTCCCAGCGCGGGCAGTACCCCTGGCACACCCGATTGCCCCAGCCGATGGAGGTCAATTCGTCCGATATCCGGATTGCGGCGGCGCTCTTCACGCGGACCTTGCAGGAACGGGGAATGTCGCTTCGTTTGATGCAGGCACGCTGTCTGGAGGTGGCCGCGTATAATCAGCGGATAGAGCGGATAAAAAACAAGGCCGGCGTGCTGTTCGGGCAGCTGTGCTGCCTGGTGGATGCGGTGTTTCGAACGCGCCGCAAGGAGGATGGGGTTGTGCAGTTCCTGATCGATCGCCAGGGGGGCAGAATGCATTATCGTTCCGAACTGCAACGGATGTTTCCGGAGATGGAACTGGCTGTTTTGAAGGAAGATGAGCATCTGAGCAGCTATCAACTCCAGTCGGAAGCAGGGACGATGCGGCTTCATTTTTCGGCGGGAGCGGATGAAACGTATTTGCCGGTCAGTTTGGCTTCGATGCTGGCTAAACTTATCCGGGAACTGCTGATTGCGAACTTAAACCGTTATTTTTCAGAGATTTGCGGACAGATTCGCCCGACCGCCGGCTATTGGGAAGACGGGCAGCGGTATCTTCTGGAACTGTCGGAGCGGCTGGGGGAGGATTGTGTCCCGAAACATTTGCTGGTGAGGGTGCGTTAGGAGAGTGCGGGCGGCGGGGGTTTTCTAACCTGTTGTTAATGAAGGGGTTATCTTTCGCTCGTTCAGGGCTGGTCAGGCGGAAGCCGGCGTGTTTGCGTTTTTGACTTTGGCGGCGGCGAGAAATTTTTTGGATTTTTTCACTTTTTTTGTTGCAAATTCTTTTCTAAGTTTCTATAGTAAATTTTTAGAGAGGCAGCTCTTTGGATTATTCATAAGAATGCGGCAAAGATGGTCAGTCTTTGTAAAGTAATAATGAAAGCTCCTTCTGCCGCCCGTACGTTTCAAGTAGCCCTGGGAAGTTCACCGACTTCCTCCTCCTTCTGCGAAGTACGGGCGGTTTTTTTATGCGCATTTCTAACTTTGTCTCTTTTCGAGCGGACTTGTTCGGCGATTTTTTTATTTCCTAAGCGGCAATGAACAAAGCAGTTAGAAAGATTTTGATTTTATGTTCGGTTTTTGTTCGGGAGAAAAGGCCCATTTTGCCGATAGAGAGGAGATAGGTTCTGAAAATGTCGGTTTGAGATGGAAGGCGTTACAATGGAGAAAGACGACATGGAAGTCAATCGGTTTGAGGATTCGCAGATTCCTGTTTGCAAATTTGGGCCGGGGGGCGAATTTTGCATTGACTGGCCGACTCCTTCCCGAGAAGGGTTTTCTGAAGCCGAGTCGGCCAACCCGATTGGGAAAGTTTTGATGCTGATTAACCGGCTTCTTGATACGCCGGTTGATGCGGAGGTGCTGAACGCGTTGGCCGGCGGTGTAAAATCTGCGGCGGAGAATGCGGTGTCGGCGGTGCTGAAACCAGTTTCCATGTACCAGGAGAAAACGGACGATGAGCAAAACGGAAACGACAGTGATTACCCCTCGTCGGCTGGAGGTGCTTCGTGCAGCGGCCGAGTTTCAGGCCAAACATGGTTATTCGGCGACGATTGCCGAATTAGCCCAAAGGGTGGGCACAAGTCGTCCCACCGTTCACGAGCATCTGTGCGCTCTGGCCGACGCCAACCTGCTCATCCGAAGTCAAGCAGGCAAGGCACGCTCTTTGCGAATAACCGAGCAGGGTCATCGTCTGCTTGCCCTGGCTCAGCGGCCTGAGGAAGAGCCGCCGTCTCTGCTGTCGGAGAAAAGTTCGATTCCTCTGGCGGGGACGGTCTGTGCCGGCTATGGGATTGAGACGATAGAGGGGCAGGATTGTCTGAGTTTGAAGGAACTTTTTGGACGGCTGGAGGACTTGTTTGCGCTTCAGGTGAAGGGCTCGAGTATGGTGGGGGCGGGGATTGAGGATGGGGATTATGTGATTTGCCGTCGGCAGAAGACCGCGGAAAACGGACAGGCGGCGGCGGTTATCGTAGCAGGGGGGCGGGCGATGCTGAAACGGTTTTTTCTGGAGCCGTCGCAGGTGCGTCTGGAGGCGGAAAATGATGTGTTTGAGCCGATTTGTTCGAGGGACTGCCGCGTAGAAGGAGTTGTGGTGGGGCTGGTGCGAAGAATCCGATAAGCACCGCAGAGCCGAAGGGGCAGCGGCCGGCAGGAGGGGTTGAAAAAAGGGGGCCGGAAAGATAAACTGAACAAGATGTTTGAGACAGGCAGACGGTTGATGATTGCCTGAATAAGGGTCGGCTCTTGTTTGGGCAATCCTCAATGGATTTGGGAAGAGACAACACAGTCCGTCAGCTGGTGGAACGGCTGCGGACAAGAAAGGCATCCGACCCCCCGATTTCGGTCGAGGGGACGTGGGGATCTTTTGCGCGCCTGCTGGCGGCGTATGTCTATCAGGAGTTGGGTCGGCCGGTTCTGTTTGTCTGTGCTCATATTGATGATGCGGACAGTGCGGGGGATGATCTTCAGGTATTCAGCGGGCAGCCGGCTGAAACGCTGCCGGTGTGGGAAAGTCCGTCGGCGGCAGAGGACGGCAGCGATGAGATTGGCTCGCAGCGGATTCGTCTGGCGCTGAATCTGGCGCGTCGGCGGCAGAACGGGCAGGGCCGTCCTTTTCTGATGAGTGCTTCGATTCAGTCGCTGATTGAGCCGGTGCCGTCGTCGCATTGTCTGGCGGAGGGCGGGGTGACACTTCAGGTGGGGGGCACGCAGGAGCCGCAGGCCCTTGCAGAGCGGCTTCTGGAGTGGGGCTTTGAGGAGGTCGAACAGGTGGATATTCCGGGGCAGTTTGCCCGACGCGGCGGGATTGTAGATGTTTATGCAGCGGCATCGGCAACGGAAGGAACGTCGGAATCTTCACAGAGCGAGCCGGTTCGGCTTGAGTTTTTCGGCGATGAAATCACGAGCATCCGCACGATTGACCTGGACACACAGCGTTCGGGCCGTTCTATCCAATGGGTTCAGTTCTTTGGAGGGCCCCAGCGTCGGCAGACCGATGATTCGGAACTGTTTTTGAATCTGCTGCCGGAGGATACGGTGATTTTTCTGGAAGAGCCGCTGGAGCTGGCGGAGGTAGCGGAGGTGTTTTTATCGCGGGTGGAAGAGCCGCGGGGGCTGTACCGGTGGGAGTCGATTTATCGAGCGGTCCAGCGTTTTGCGGCGGTGGAAATCAGCCGGTTCGGGGGACAGGGGGACTGGGTGCGGCTGGATGTCGGGAGCATTCAGGAATTGGAACGGCGGCAGGCGGCGACGTGGAAGGACCACAAAGAAACGCTGCTGACGCTGCTGGAGAAGGCGTCGGGTTTTGAGACCTATGTGTATTGTGAGAATCATGCCGAGATTCAGCGAACCAAGGAGATTATCCGGGAAAGCGGGGTGGAGATTCCGGCAGGGTTTCATCTGGTGCTGGGTTCGATTCGTCAGGGGTTCTGCATTCGTTCACTGAAGGTGATTGCGGCGTCGCACGCGGAGGTGTTCGGCTATTCGCCGGTGCGCCGGCGGATGCGTGCCATCCGGACGGCTTCGCCGGTGGATAGTCTTCTGGATTTGACCAAGGGGGATATTGTCGTGCATGTCTCGTACGGCATCGGCAAGTATGTCGGCGTTGAGACGATTCAGACGCATGACCAGATGCAGGAATATCTGACGATTGAATATGCAGACAAGGTGAAGATTCATGTGCCGGTTTCGCAGATTCACCTGGTGCATAAGTTTGTTGGTACGCTTCCGAGGCGTCCGCCGCTGTCGAAAATCGGGACCAAGAAGTGGGAACAGCAAAAGCAGCGGGTGGCTGAGCATGTGCAGGAGCTGGCCTGCGAGCTGCTGGAGGTGCAGGCACGGCGGCAGGAGATGGGGGGCTTTTCGTTTGGGCCGGATACACACTGGCAGGCGGAGTTTGAAGAGGCCTTTGCTTATGAAGAGACGCCGGACCAGCTGAAAGCGGCTGAGGAAATCAAGCGGGATATGGAGGCGCCGGTGCCGATGGATCGTCTGCTGTGCGGCGATGTGGGCTACGGGAAAACAGAGCTGGCGATGCGGGCGGCTTTCAAGGCGGTTTGTGCAGGCAAGCAGGCAGCGGTGCTGGTGCCGACGACGGTGCTGTCGGTGCAGCATGGGCGGACATTTCTGGAGCGGTTTGCTGATTTTCCGGTGAATATTGCAGTTTTGAACCGGTTTACGCCTCCTGCGGAGGTGCGGCGGATTCTATCGGATGCCCGACAGGGCCGGCTGGATATTCTGATCGGCACGCATCGGCTGCTGTCGGATGATGTGGGCTTTCATGATTTGGGGCTTTTGATTATTGATGAAGAGCAGCGGTTCGGGGTTGAGCACAAGGAGCGTCTGAAGCGGTTTCGGGTGAATGTGGATATCTTGACGCTGACGGCGACGCCGATTCCGCGAACGCTGCATATGTCGCTGCTTGGGCTGCGGGATATCAGTTCGCTGGCGACTCCGCCGCTGGACCGGCGCAGTGTGGTGACGCAGATATGCCGGTATGATCCGGAAACCATTCGGCGGGCGATTCTGTTTGAGGTCTCGCGGGACGGGCAGGTGTTTTATCTGTACAATCGAGTGCGGACGATTGAGCAGGAGGCAGCACGGGTGCGGGCCATGCTCCGCGAGCCGGGGATTTCGGTGGATGTGGTGCACGGGCAGATGCCCAAACATCAACTGGAGGATGCGATGATTCGGTTTTTGACCGGCCGCACGCAGGTTCTTGTTTGTTCGACGATTATTGAAGCGGGTCTGGATATTCCCAATGCCAATACGCTGATTGTGACGGATGCGGACCGGTTCGGGCTGGCGCAGCTGCATCAGCTGCGGGGTCGTGTGGGGCGGTACAAGCATCGGGCGTATGCCTATCTGCTGCTGCCGAAGAATCGGCCGGTCAGTCCGCTGGCGGCGCGGCGGCTGAAGGCCATCGAGGATTTTTCGCAGCTGGGGGCGGGCTTTCGCATTGCACTGCGGGATTTGGAGATTCGAGGGGCGGGCAATCTGCTCGGGCCGGAGCAGTCCGGCCATATTCATACGGTGGGCTATGAGTTGTATTGCCGGATGCTGGCGGATGCAGTTCGGCGGCTTAAGAAAGAGCCGGTTCTTCAGCCGCCGGAAACAGTGATTGACCTGGGCTTTACGGCGGTGATTCCCAAGAGTTATATTGCCTCTGATCGGCAGCGGATGGAGGTGTACCGGCGGATTGGGCAGGCCGCTGCGCTGGAGGATATCGACCGGCTGGAGGAGGAACTGCGGGATATCTTCGGACCGATTCCGCTGAAAGTGCGGCAGGTGCTGGAGGCGGCTCATCTTCGGATTCTGGCGCAGCGCCGGGGGCTGAAAAGCATCTTTCTGCAAGAGCGGGATTTGGTTTTTCGGTTTGCGGAGGGTGCTCCGCCGGCGGACTTTTTTGCCCGTGCGCCGGGTCGAGCGGCCATCCTTGATTCGCAGACAGTCTATCTGCGACTGGAAAAATCCTGCCTGGAGCTGCCGACACTGATGGCTATTTTGCGCAAACTGCTCCGGTAACGACTGCTTTGGATATTTTTGGGATTAAAGCCATCGCCGGGCCAACTCGGCTAAATCGGCCAGGTTGATGGTGCCGTCTCCGGTCCAGTCGTTGGCCAGGCAATCATTGTTGGCAAGGCAGGCCGGCGGAGTCCACAGCCACCATTCACTCAAATCGGCGAGGTCTTGGGTGTTGGGAGCTGCTTTAGCGAGTTTGGCGACGGCTGCCGGCGGCAAGGCGCTGTTCCAGATGCGCAGGTCGTCTATGCGTCCGCTGAACAAGGGGTCGGCGCTGAACTGGCTTTTGCCGATGTAGGCGGCGGATGCTTTCAGGTCTGCGGGGTCGAGGGTCATTCCGACATGGGCGGCGACGGGCGAACCGTTGAGATAGAGGGTGCCAATGCTGCCTTTGAGGGTTACGGCTATGTGGACCCATTTTCCGGCCGGCAGCTGGGAAGAAGTTTCCATTCGCTGTTCGAGGCCGTTTCCGGCTGTTGTAATTGCAAACCGGAGGGTATTGCTGCCGGAGCGCGGAGTGAGGAACATATAGGCGGTGGCTCCGGTGCCGAAGTCGAAGATGCGCTGCCATTGATTGCCGCCATTCCAATAGACCCAGGCGGCCAGGGTGAAGTCTTCGGTATTGCCGAGGTCGGCAGGAATGGACACAAAATCATCAGTGCCGTCGAGCATAATGGCCTGGCTGACAACACCGGCCGTGTAGGCCGGGTTGCCTGTTGCTGTGCCGTGATAAGCGTCTGCGCTGTCGGCGGTGCTGCCGTCAAAGCGATAATGGGCCATCAGCCGGCAGCTGGAAACACGGATGCGGACAGTAGTCTGGTCGCCGGCACCGGATGGGTCTGCTGCGCGGATGACAAAGGCATTGTCTCCTTCGTCGGAGGCGGCGGGGGTGCCGCTGAGGGTTCCGTTGGAGGCCACGGTCAGCCATGCGGGGCCGCCGATTTTGGTAAAGGTGAGTGTATCTCCGTCAGGGTCGGCGGCATAGGCGGCCAGAGAATGTGTCCACAAGACGCCTGCGGCGGCATCCGGCAGAAGAATCGGGTCGCCGGCAAAAGAAGGCGGGCTGCCGGCGCCAGCACCCCAGAGATTCCAGATTTCCGGACCGGAGAGGGCATAGCTGTACACGCGAAACTCGTCAATCCGGCCGCTGAAAAGGGGGTCTGCGCTCCATAAGCTTTTTCCGATGTAGTTGAGGGCAGGAGAAAAATCAATCGGGTCCAGGGTAATGGCGCCGGAGGAGGAAACGGGCTTGCCGTTCTTATACAGTGTTGCGGTGTTCTCCCGCAAGACGACGGCGAGATGAACCCATTGAGAAGTAGACAACTGGGAGGTTTCCACAATCTGTTCGCTGTCACCGTTTTTGATGGCAAACCGGAGGGTATTGCTTCCGGAGCGGGGCGTTAGGAAAAGGTATTGAGAGGTGTTGTTTCCAAAGTCAAAGATGCGCTGCCATTGATTGCCGCCATTCCAATAGACCCAGGCGGCCACTGTCATATCGCGGGCATCGGCGATGCCGGCCGGCAGTGTGATATAGTCATCTACTCCGTCCAGTATGATGGCCTGCCCCGCGTGTCCGGTTGTATAGGCGGGGTTTCCGGCGGGGATACCATGGTTGGAACCAAGGGCGTCCTTGGGATTGCCGTCGAAAGGCCAATAGCCGACGTCTTGCTGAATCAGCAGGCGGGCCGGCCGAGAGGTGAGAGAGCCGGAGGCCACGCAATAATAAGTTCCCTGGTCGCCGGCTTGCACATCGGCTATCTGGAGGGTATCGGTGTTTGCGCCGGAAATCCTGCCGCCGTTGGCCAGGGGGGCGGAGGTTCCCTGCTTGTACCAGGTATAACTTTGAGCGTGGGCGGCCTCCAGATGAAAGGCAGCGGTTTCTCCCAGAGGTACCACTTGGGAAAGGGGCTCCTGGACAAAGGACAAAAAGCCCATATCGGCCGTCAGAGCGGCATCCATTCGGACATGGCGAATGCGGTTGATAAAACTGTCCTCGCTGTCATAGTTGAGTCCATACGGCCAGTAATGCTGACTGTCGCCGTAAAGAACAGCCCCGCTTCCATCGAATTTCTGAATCTGCTTGACGGCGTGGGCTCCAATCCAGACATTTCCAGAAAAGTTGCTGCTCCAGGCCCAAAAGGTGCCGACCCCCAACGTATGGGAGATTTCGTGGAGAGCGACACGGGTATTTCGCGAGCCGCCGAAGGTAATCACGCCGTCATAGTTGGCCTGGGCGGTCGGTACGCCGGAACTGTAGTAAATATGCAGGGATTTGTTGAAGGAGCCGTGTTTGTTGTAAAGAGCGACGGCTTCCTGGACGGCGTTTTCAATCTGGCTGCGAATGCTTGTATCCACACCCTCCAGATGAAAGGTATAGGTGATATCGCTGACGGCAGTCGAAGTCAGAAAGATGAGACCCAAACCAGCAGAAATAAGCAGCATTATTCCTTCTTTTCCCTTTTTGGCTCCCATAGAGGACCTTTCGAAAGATGAGAACATCAACTATTTCCCCCACATGAACTTGTCCGAACATTTTTCTTCAGTTTAGTGACTTTGCCTTGAAAAGTCAACTTTTTTGGTGGGGAAAGGGTTTTGGGGGGAGAAGTGGACAATTGACATCGCGAAGGATTCTCGCTACACTGGTTTTTTTCTGCATAGATTGATAAGCAAGCCCTTCAAATCGGGAGTAAATGATGGCACAGGAAGAGCAGGTGTTGGCAGTGCCGCGGAGTGTGGTTGAGAAGGCCGGCATGTTTCAGGGGGTGATGCCGGCTGCGGAGCGGTATCTGAAGGTGCTTTTTGCGCCGGGTGCGGGGCGCTATCTGGTTCGCAGTCAGGCGGAGAAAGATCCTTCCTTCAAACAGATAATCCCGTATGTGATTATGCGGTGGGAGGGGCAATATCTGAGTTATGTTCGCGGCAAGCGGGCCGGCGAGTCGCGTCTGGTGGAGAAGCGTTCCATCGGCATCGGCGGGCATATCAATCCGGCTGATGATATGGCCTTGTTTGATCCGTATGAGACCTATCTGAATGCGGTGAATCGGGAGGTTGCGGAGGAGGTGAATGTGGAGTCGGCGTATCGGGAACAGATTATCGGCTTGCTGAATGATGATTCCAACGAGGTGGGCAGCGTCCATCTGGGGATTGTGCATCTGTGGGAACTGGAGAAGCCGGCGGTCAGCCGACGCGAACAGATGATTACGCGGATGGAGTTTCTGGAGACGGATATGCTGCGGACGCTTCGTGAGGAGATGGAAACGTGGTCGCAACTGTGTCTGGAACATCTGCTGGGCAACTGAAGTGCGAGTTTTTCTGGGCGGTTCGTCTGAAACAGAGAGAAGAATGCGAGTACAATTGTCGGCAATTTGGGTTTGGCTGGCTGCGGCTTGGGGGTGGGGGGCTTGGATGCCGGAGCAGGGTAAAGACTATATTCCGCCGGCTCTGACTCCGCTGCCGTATCTGATTGGTGATCCTGCAGTGCGAGAGGAACTTCAGCTGAGTGGGGACCAGCTGAGCCGGATAGAAAAGCTTTGTGAGCGGATGGATGCGCATTTGTTTGCGCTGCGTGACCAGCCGCCTGCTCCGAAGGACCCGGAGATGATTGAGCATGTGCGGGCAGTGGTGGAGGCGATGAAGGATTTGGATGAAATTTTGCGGCCGGAGCAGCATCACCGTCTTCAGCAGGTGGGCTTTCAGTTTGAGGGGGTTTATACGCTGTTTCGTGCAGGGCCGGCGGCGTATCTGGGGCTAAGCGAGGAACAGAAAGCGCGGATGCAGATGATTCATAAGCAGTTTCTTCAGCAGCAGGAGCTGCTGCGGGAGCGTCTGGAAAGAAGCGGGGAGCAGTCTCAGATGGGTGAGCAAGCCAGACAGCTGCGGATTCGGTTTATCAATCAGTTTTTGCAGGTGCTCACAGAGCCGCAGCGGGTTCTCTGGCAGGAGATGCTTGGGAAGCCCTTTGATTTTTCCAAGATTTCTCCGCTGTCGTTTCGTGCGCCGGAGCTGGAAGGGGTGTCCGGCTGGCTGAACAGCAAGCCGCTGAAAATGCAGCAGCTGCGAGGGCGTGTAGCCGTCGTGATTTTCTGGACGACTCATCCGGACTGTCTGGGGGACTTGCCGATTTATAAACTATGGGCACGACAATATAACCCGAAAGAAGCGGTGATTGTGGGGGTTTATGTTCCGCAATCGGAGCGGGAGAAGGATTTGGCGGGGCTGCGGCTGTTTGTCCAGCAGGAAGGACTGAGTTTTCCGATTGCTGTTGACAGCGGGCGGACGGTCGAGCGGGCGTGGGCCAATCCGACGCTGCCGAGTGTGTATCTGGTGGATAAACAGGGGCGTGTTCGGTGGTGGTGGTATGGGTCGCTTCATCAGGCGGGGTCGGCAAGCCAGCAGGAGGCGGAGGAGCGGATTCAACAGATGCTTTCTGAGGGCCGGTGAGTTCGCAGTTTAGTCGATTACACGAAGATGGCGCCACTTGCCCAGGCGATATCGCAGATAAAAGATGCCGCTGAAGGCCAGCAGAGTCAGGCAGAGAAAGCACCATGCCCATCGAGGCGGCAGGTGTGCAATATGAAGGAGGAAGGCCTGTCCGAGTACGAGGACCCAATGGATGCTGACGGAGATGAACATGGCCCAGAAGGTATCGCCGGCACCGCGGAGGGCTCCGCTGAAGACAAGCGTGGT
This sequence comes from uncultured Phycisphaerales bacterium, assembly GCA_937868095.1. Taxonomy (GTDB): domain Bacteria; phylum Planctomycetota; class Phycisphaerae; order Sedimentisphaerales; family Anaerohalosphaeraceae; genus JAHDQI01. Next base: position 13,066 of record CALMLO010000034.1, read on the forward strand.
GGCGTCGGCCATGACGTAGATGGCGGCCATGCGGAGCATAAAGATTGCTTCGGGACGGGCAGCGTCGAAGACGGCCTGTGAGTGAGAGGGGCGGAACATATCCACCAGCGGCTGAGGCAGCAGGGCGAATGTAAGCATGGTGAAGAAGGAATATGTCCATGCGAGTTTGAGACCGGAAGAAACGACGCGGTGAGCAAGGTCCGGTCTGGAGGCGCCCATGCAGCGTCCTACCAGACTGGTGACGGCGATGTGGATACCGAGGAGAGGCGTAAAAGAAACCAGGTCCCAGTTGAAAGCGATCGTGATGGCCGTTCCTGCTTGAAGACCGCAGGCATGGAAATTGAGGATGAGCAGATTGAATGCAAGAGTATTGAGGAAAAGTTCGATTCCTGCGGGAGTTCCAAATCGCCACAGTTTTCTCATCAGGTTGGCGTCATATCGGAAGGAATGGAGGATTCTGAAGGGTCGCAGCGAGGGGGAAAACAGATATACCGCCGCCAGCAGAAGAACCCCCGCGGCGCTGGCGATAATGGAGCCCCAAGCCGCTCCGCTGATGCCCATTGCCGGCAGGCCGCATTTGCCGAAGATGAGCAGATAGTTAAGGAAGACATTGGCCACTGTGGACAGGATAGCGGAGGCCATGACGGTTCGTGTTTTGCCGATGCCGGAGAAGAAACTGCTCAGACAATTCCGCAAGAGACTGAAGATGACGCCGTACAGCAGGATGTTAAAATAGATAGTTTGCGGGCCGAACTGTTCCGGCGGAACACCTGTCGTTTTAAAAAGCCATAGGGCCATAGGGCGAATGGCCAGAATAAGCGGCCAGGCGAGCACGGAAATCATCAGACCCTGGGTAATAACGACGGGACAGTCTGTTTTTCGTCCGGCTCCCAGACATTGGGCGGTCAGGGCGGTGCAATAATCGATCAAGCCGACAAAGAAGGTGGTGAGCATAAAACAGGTCAGGCCGCCGCTTAATGCTGCATTCATCTGGTGGGGTCCCAGTCGCGACAGAAACAGCCGATCGGTGAAAATCATGATTGTATCGCAGGCGTTGGAAATGAACATCGGTACAGCGATGGTGAGCATTTCCCTTATTCCGCCGAGTCTGAAAGAATGGCAATTCAGGTTGTCTTTCATCTTGTATGAATTGTATGAATCAAGAGGCCCCAAAAGGAGAGGCAAAAGGTCTTTTATGGATTCTTTTTTTAGGAACAACTAATATGATACCTCTAACATCGGGATTTGTCCAGAAACACTTTGGGGGTGATTGCCGGCGATGGAGCAGGATGTTATAATAGATTTTTTGTTCAATTGATAAAACCGGAATGAAAACAGGATTCCTATGGGAACGGAACATATACGCAATTTTTCCATTGTGGCTCATATTGACCATGGCAAGAGTACGCTGGCAGACCGTTTGCTGGAACTGACCGGCGCGGTGAGCGAGCGTGAGAAGGCAGAGCAGATTCTCGATGATATGGAGCTGGAACGGGAACGGGGGATTACGATTAAGGCCTCGGCAGTGACGATGACCTATTCGTATGAGGGGCATACTTATATGCTGAATCTGATTGATACGCCGGGCCATGTGGATTTTCACTATGAGGTCTCACGAGCGCTGACGGCGTGCGAGGGGGCGCTGCTGGTGGTGGATGCCTCGCAGGGCGTGGAGGCGCAGACGGTAGCCAATGCGTATCTGGCGGTGGACAGCGGCTGTGAAATTCTGGGGGTTATTAACAAGATTGACCTGAGCAGTGCTCGCCCGGAAGAGACGGCCGAGGAGGTAGAGCGTGCGTTTGGGATTGCGGCGGAGGATTGTGTGAAGGTCAGTGCCAAGACGGGGCAGGGTGTGCCGCAGCTGCTGGAGGCGATTATTAAACGGCTGCCGCCGCCGGCAGACAAAAGCCATCTGCCCACGGCCGCCCTGATTTTTGACAGCCATGCGGATGAGTACCGGGGTGTGATTTGTTATGTTCGGGTGTTTCAGGGGCAATTGTCCAAGAGGCAGAAGATTCAGCTGATGGGTTCCGGTCGGACGTATCAGATTACAGAGCTGGGCAAATTTACGCCGCGGATGACTCCTGTTGAGACGCTGGGGACCGGTGAAGTCGGCTATGTGATTGCCAACATCAAGAATCTGCATGATGTGACGATTGGGGATACGATTACAGATTTTCAGCGGCCGGTGGAAAAACCGCTGCCGGGCTATAAAAGGCCGGTGCAGATGGTGTTTTCGGATTTTTATCCGTCTGGGGAAACGGAGTATCCGAAGTTGCGGGAGGCCTTTGAAAAACTGGCGCTGAATGATGCCAGTTTCACGTTTGTTCCGCAGAATTCACCGGCGTTGGGTTTCGGTTTTCGGTGCGGGTTTCTTGGGCTTCTGCATATGGAGATTATTCAGGAGCGTCTGGAACGGGAAAGCGATGTGGATGTAGTGCAGACAGCACCGACGGTCAGTTATGAGGTGCTGACGACCGACGGCGAGGTTCAGCGGATTGACAGTCCGGCGGAACTGCCGGACCGTTCGCGGATTCAGGAGCTGCGCGAACCGATGGTGCGGCTGGAAATCATCACCAGTCATGAATCGCTGGGGGGGGTAATCGGGCTGGCGGAGGAGCGCCGCTGCAAGCTGATGAAGACGGAATATATCGGCCCGACGCGGGTGATGCTCCAATATAAAGCGCCGCTGGCGGAGATTGTCTATGACTTTTATGATCAGCTGAAGGGCATCAGCCACGGCTATGCGACGATGGACTATGAGTTTCTTGGGTTTGAGGCATCGGATTTGGTGAAGATTGATATCCTTGTGAATAAGACGCCGGTGGAGGCGCTGAGCTTGATTGTGCACCGCAGCAGTGCGGAAAAGCGCGGGCGCAAGCTGCTGACCAAACTGAAAAAGGCGATACCGCGGCATCAGTTTGAGATTCCGCTGCAGGCGGCTATCGGCGGCAAGATTATTGCGCGGGAGACGATTAAGGCGTTTCGCAAGGATGTAACGGCGAAACTTTACGGCGGGGATGTTACACGAAAAATGAAGCTGCTCAAGCGGCAAAAGGAAGGGAAAAAGCGGATGAAGTCTATCGGACAGGTGACTATCCCGCAGGATGCGTTTATGTCGATTCTGGACACCAGCGACTGAGCAGCGGTTTTTAGACGATTCAGGGGAGAGGGTCTGTATTTTTATGGAGGGAGATTGAGGCGTTCGCGGGCGGTTCTTCCGAATTATTTTTGATAAGGTGAAGAGTGACGATTCCGCCGGACATCGGACAGGCGGCGTCATAGAGCAGACCCGCCTGCCGACAGGTTGCGGGGAGAGGAAACCCTTCCCAGAGGCGGATGGACTCGGCCAGATAAAGGAGAGGGCGGCGGCTTCGGAAGAGGAGCAGGCCGGCTGCCGGCATTCCATAGCGCAGATGCATCCAGTACCATTTTCGCAGGATGCTGCTGGGAGGCAGGGAGAATTCGAGGATGCCGATTCGTCCGTTTAGTTTGAGCAGCCGTTTCATTTCGCGGAGGGCGGCAAGGCGGTCGGGGATATTCCGCAATCCAAAGGCACAGGTGATGATGTCGAATGCCGCAGAGGGCAGAGCGGTTTGAAGGGCATCGGCGGTTTCCCAGCGGAGCCGGTGGGCAAGAGCCGGCTGTTTTTTGAGGCGGTGCTGATACTTTTTTACGGCTTGCTTTATCATAGCACTGCTGCGGTCAAGGCCGATAATCGTGGAGGCCGCCGAATGCTCGGCAAGGGCAAACGCCAAATCCCCGGAACCGCAGCACAAGTCGAGCACCTGTTCTCCCGGCTGAGGATTGAGAATTTTTACCGTGTTTCTTCGCCATCGGCGGTCTATCCCTGCACTGAAGAGGTGATTGCAAAGGTCGTATCGTTGGGCGAGGTTTTCAAAATCAAAATCATGGGTTTGCGAAAAAGGGCTGCTCATATTGACCGCCTTTATTTTCCGAGCAGGAGAGAGACAGTCAACAGGACGCCGAAGGCCAGATGAAGGGCGGCGGTTTGCTGATCGAGCGTTGCAATCTGCTGGGGCTGATCGGGCGGAGCGGTCATGGCACTGCGGATGTTTTTTACGGCGAAGGGCACTGTCAGCAAAACCAGCAGGGACCAGAGCGGAAGTATTCGGAGCAGAACCAGCCCTATCAGAATCAGATAAGCAGACAGGACCAGTGCGGCATATTCCCGCTGCGCCCAGCGGCGGCCCAAAAGGGAAGCGGTGGTTTGGATGCCGGCCTGTGTGTCATCGGCGATATCCCGAAGATTATTGGCGTTGAGAATGGCGGCTACCAGCGAGCCGATGGGCAGGGAGATCAACAGAGCGGCCCAGCGGACCGTGCCGGTGAGAACATAAAAGGCCCCAATGACCATCAGGGGGCCCATCAGGCAAAAGACCATGGGGTCTCCCAGTCCGCGATATTTGCAGGCAATAGGAGTGGCGGTATAGAAGAAGCCGCCGGCAATGCCGAGCAGGCCCAGGGCGAGAATCGGCCAGCCGCGCAGGTGGACGAATACCAGTCCGATGAGGGCGGTGAGAGCAAAACACACATACCCGGCGATCAGAACAGCGCGGGGGTTGAGCAGTCCTTCGGGCAGAACGCGACTGCCTCCGTAGGTGCCGGGCCGATCCACGCCTTTTTTGAAATCGAAATATTCGTTTATCAGATTGGCGGCTGCGTGAACACTCAGAGAGGCGGCCAAAACCAGCGGCAGCAGCATCCATTCGGCCTTCGGCTCGGAGGCGGCTAAGGCGGCCCCGCAGCAGACGGGAATCACGGAGGCGGTATAGGTAAACGGACGAAACACCTGAATCCAGATTGACAGTCGCCAGCGATGAAAGGTACCGGGGGGCATGAGGAAAGGTTCCTTTGAATCAGGCAACATCTTTTTTCATCAGCTCGCGGAGGAGAATGGTGGCATAGCAGCCGGAGTCCAGTTCAAAGGACAATTGGAGATATTCGCCTTTGTCGTCGCTGCCGTGGTCGATTTCGATATGGCGGGGCTGGAAACGAATGGGTCGTCGTCCGCCTTTGGCACCGGCCAGTTTCAGCCGACGCAGGTCGTCTTCCTGGAGAGGGACGCGGTCGAGGACGGCATTTTCAATCTCGCCAGCGGCTTGGCTCAGGCGGGTGGTGCGCAGACCCAGCAGCGGGCCGGTGGGGCTGATTTCGAAACGGTCGCAGCGGGGCTGTTCGACGGCAGCGTTTTCAACAACGAAACAGGCGCCGTTTTCGTGCTTGATTGCCAAATCTCCCTCCAGAAGCCGGTCTATGTTCGGCATTCGCGCAGCCAGAACCTGATTGAACAGATGCGACTGCCAGGCGGCGATGAGAAGACTTCGGAACGGTTTGCTGACGGCCTGAGCGGCCCTGCGTTTGTCCTCGGGATGCTCGATAAGAGACTGAAGTGCCCGCCGCTGGTCGCGAAAGCGAAACGGCCAGTTGCGGAAGGCCTGAGCGTATTGGCCTTCCTCGTAAAAACGGCGTGCCCGGATAAAATCTTTTTGTTTATCCAGTTCCGGTTTGCCCAGAAGCAGGTCGATAAAATCCTCGAGGCGGTCGGTCACCAGCGTCCAGCCGAGCAGATGGGATTCAAAACGGGAGCCGAACCGCTGGGGGCCGAAGTAGTTGGGCACCCCCCGGTGGGAAAGGACCTTCAGACATTCGTCGGCGATTTCCCTGGCTTGCGGAATGGGCAGCTGGAGCTGGCGGATACGGATGCGGAAGCGGTTGCCGGCGAGGTGGCCGGTTTTGAGTTTGTTGCCGTGCCGGGCGACTTCGAGAATACGGATGTTCGGCAGTTGGAGGGCCAGGAGCCGTTCCGGTTCGACGTGTTCGACGGACATCCACTGGCGAGTGACGGCTTTGGTATCTTTGCGTCCGGCCATTCCGATATCGAGATGGCGAACGCCAAGGGCATCGGCGATTCTCTCGGCGGTGTCGGAACTGGCCAGGCCGGTCTTTTCAATTCGGAAAAAGGTATGTGTGCCCTCACCGGAGGGCGTGTAAAGAGGGATTTCGTCGACAAAGAAGTCTTCCGGACACAATTTGATGCAGCCGCCGATGCCCGGCAGGTTGGCGGTCAAATAAGGCCAGGAAGAGATGTCAGCCAAATCTATATCATCATTTGGTAAAATGGTCATTGAGAAACCAAAATGAGAAACCAATATTCGAGTTTTCTTTAGGATAAACCGGACGGCAAAAAAAGCAAGAGGCAAATAGCGGACATTAGGGGCCTGTAAAGTCGCAAAGAATGGAGTCGGCAATGGCCAGAGCGGGGCGAGTGAGCCGAATCGAAGCAGGGCCGGCTTCGATCAGACCGAGGGAAACATATTTTCGGATTGGTTCGGCAAAGAGCGCGAAGGGGTCAAAGCCGGTTTGTTTTTGAAAGAGGTCGGGGCGGATGCCGGCGGTTTTGCGGAGGTTCAGGACGGCGGTTTCGCAGGCAATTTCGAGCGGCGAGGGGGTCTGAACCTGCTCAAAGGCAAAACGGCCTTCGGTAATGGCGGCGGTGTATGCGGCGAGGTCTGAATAATTGTGTGTGCGGTGTCCCTGAAAGTATGAAGCGGCAGAAGGGCCTAAGCCCAGCCAAGGCCGGTTGTCCCAATAGCACAGATTGTGCCGGCAGGCAAAACCCGGACGGGCAAAGTTGGAGATTTCGTACTGTTCAAAGCCGGCGGCTGTGAGGACATCGATAGCGGTTTCATACATGGCCCGGTCGGTGTCTTCGTCAATGGCGGCCGTCCTGCCTGCTTGGAGGTCGGCGAAAAGCGGTGTGCCTTTTTCATAGGTGAGGGCGTAGGCGGACAGGTGGACAATCTCTTGGTTGATGGCCTTTTGAAGGGACTGCTTCCACGATTTCAGGGAAGAACCCGGGATGGCGTAAATCAGGTCTAATCCGATGTTGTCCAGACCGGCCTGCCTTGCCTGGCGGATACAGCGTGCGATATCTTCAGGATGGTGAAGCCGGCCGAGAAAGGTCAGTTCGTCCTGATGAAAAGACTGAGCGCCGATGGAGAGTCGATTGACGCCAAGCCGGCGCAGGGCTGCGAAGAGCTCGGCATCCGCCTGGGCTGGGTTGACCTCGACAGACCATTCCTGAACAGGGCCTGTCCGCTCTGCAAGACGCTGAAGGAAGGGGAGCAGAAGTTCTGTGGGCAAAACGGAAGGGGAGCCGCCGCCGATATAGAGGGTTTGGACGGGCCGGCGAATTGCATACAGGTCGAGTTCTCTGAGAACGGCCTCGGTCAGGTCAAGGGCCTGACGCCGGTCATAGGGAACGGAATAGAAGGCACAATAGCGGCATTTGCGGGCACAAAAAGGGATGTGCACATAGATGGACAACGCCCCGTCCGGCGCAGGGGAAATTGTCTGCCGGCCGCTGTCTTCAGACATGAGGGGCGGCCGACGGCGGGGCCGGTTCAGTAGAAACCACAGGGGTCGGCTGGCGGAAATACTGCCGGATTCTTCGCCAAAGTCCTGTGAGGGCATAGCCGCCGAAGCAGATGGTCAGGGCTACCTGCAGGCCGGTCTGCCAGATAAGGGCGATGATGGCGGCGACCCAAAACAGATGAATGATAGGTTTTTTGCCTCGAAGGTACTGATTGACCAGGTGGGGGTACTCGATGCGGCTGACCATCAGGGCGCCGGCGCCGAGGGTAATCCACGGCAGACAGTACAGGATGGATTTCAGGAAGAAAGTAAACATCATGGGGTGAACATGGGCGGTTGGGTCGGTTCTCATGTGTTCAATCAGGACAACCAAACCGGCCAGAATGCCGGCGGCGGCTGGAGTGGGCAGGCCGAAGAAGACTCGATGAGCGGTTTCATCTTCGACATTCTCGACGTTAAATCGGGCCAGACGTACGGCCGCACAGCTGAGATAGGAGGCCCCGGCCAGCCATAGAAATCGACGGAAAAAATCGGATAGAAAGAAGGTTTCAGGGCCGAACAGGTCGGTGAAATTCTGCATGAGAACCCGCAGGGTTAGAATGGCGGGTGCGGCGCCGAAACTGATCATATCGCACAGACTGTCGAGCTGGCCGCCGAAACTGGATGTGGTTCGGCTCATTCGAGCGATTCGCCCGTCGAGCATATCGGCTATCATCGCCACAAAAATCATATAACCGGCATGGGCAAATTTGTCCGGGCCGTGTGCTGCCAGTCCGATGGCCGCAAAGCCGCATACGCCGTTGAGCAGGGTTACGAGAGACGGCAGAATAGTAACGGTCTGAAGCCGCCGCGGGTGAGGCGGGATGAAAAAACGTCGTTTTTTGTGTTTATGAGTCATATTTCGTATCGGGCCAGGGGCGTTGTGCCTGCCTTTACTTTGTCGCCGACTTTTACGAGTATTTTCAGGTTCGGTCTTGCCGGCACATACAGTTCTGCTCTGGAACCGAACTTAATCATACCAAAGGGCTGGCCTGCGGTAAAGGTTTGGTTTTCGGCGGCCTGGCAGACAATGCGGCGGGCGATGGCGCCGGCAATCTGCCGTACCAGCAGCCGGTCGGCAGGCGGGTGGAGCCGCTCGAGGAGCAGACTGTTCGATTCATTGAGTTTGCCGGCTTGTTCGCCGCGGAGTGCGTTGAGAAATCGGCCCGGCTTGTAGGTGATGGACACTACCCGCACGGCAGAGGGCATCCGCTGGATGTGGACGTTGAAGATGCTCATGAAGATGCCGATGCGAATGGCATGGCCGTCGCCCACCGCCGTCTCAAATACCGGCTCGATGTCGCTGACGGTACCGTCGGCAGGAGACAGCAGCAGCGTCGGGTCGTCGGGAATGGTGCGGACAGGATCGCGAAAGAACAGCAGTACCCACACTACTCCCGCCAGAAGAAGGATTTCGGGCAGGACACCCGCCAGCCACAGGGCCGCGCCGCTATGCATTGATTGGGGAAATACCCGCCAAAAGACCAGTGCATACACAAGCATCAGGACCGCCAGCAGGGCTGGATAAACAGCTGCCTGAGGCAGACCGTATTTGGTTATCGGGATTCGCATGCCCTCCAACGTAGCGGAAAGGCGTGACAAAATCAAGTTTTCTCCGCTGCGGTGATTCCCCTTTTTTCCGCCTTGTCAGGAAGAACCTTGCGGCTCAGACAACCAATTCGTTGCCGACCTTGCGGGCGCGGGTGGGTTTGTCCAGATTGATGCCGAGTGCCAGGCCGATTTCGACCAGCAGGTTCCAGCCGGCGGCCAGATAGAGATAAGGTGTCAGTTCGCCGGCATTAGGGACCTGGATAGTCGGCAAGGGAGTCGGGCGGTTGGCGATGGCTACGACCTTCAGCCCAACACCTTTGACCAGAACATCCTGAAATTTTTCGATTTCGGGGTCGATGGGGTCCACCACAAAGACGATATCTTTGGGGTCCATGACTTCTTCGATTCCGTGGACGGCATAGGTGCCTTCGAGGTAGTCGGATTTATTGCGGGTGATTTCATTGGTTTTCAGGGTCAATTCCTCGGCTACGCCGTCGTTGTAGCCGGCAAAATAAATGGTAGGGGCCTCGATGGCGGTTTTGATAATAGAGGGGTCGATGGGCATAGTCAGCGCTGTTTCGATCTGGTCGGCCAGTTTGGAGAGGTTGACCTGGCTGATGGTACCGGCGATGTGTCTGAGCAGCGATTCGTAAAAGAGGGCCTGTTCCATTACGCTTTTGGTTGCAGCGACGGCTTGCTCCCAGCCGCAGGTGAGGATAAAGGTTTTTGTACAGGCCTCTTCGAGAAGAGTGCCGGTGTTGGCTGAGAGGCCGAAGCGGTTGGGGTTGCCGTTCTCTTTGAGTTTTTTGGCCAGCAGCACCACTTCCTTGGTTCGTCCGGAGTTGGAGGCGCAGAAGACGGCAAATCGGGATAAATCATACTCGGCGGCCTGACGAGAGCCCTCCGTAAAGACGGACAAATCCAGCTGCCATCGCAGGGCCTTTCGGATAGCGTTTTTGGCGGGGAAAATTCGGCTGGAGCCCTCCCCGGTGAGCAGCAGCCGACCGAGAGAGCGAACGGTTTGGGCGACATCTTTGGTTTGAGCCAGGTTGAAATTGCGGACGACGTCCACCGTCTCCATCATTTCCCTAACGAGGGCGTATTGAGCATAGCGTTGATCTTTTAAATTCACTTCTGTTCTCCTTGAAAAAGTTGTTTCCCATCAGTCGCGACGCAGGACGGCCTCCACAGCGGCTTTGAATTGTTCGGTCTGCTGACGGACGCGTTTGACAAAATCGTTTTCCTCGAGGGGGCCAAGGACCGCCAGCATTTCCTCCTGGTTGCGGTAGGTGGCCTGGCGGAATGGGTTTTCGTAGTCTTTTTTGCGGGAGGCATAGACTCGGTCACAGATGAGCTGCTGGATTTGAACGGCTTGCCGGAATAGCTCTTTCCACTGCTGGGGGGTAAAGGTTTCTGAACCGCAGAGTGCACAGAGCGCGGCGAAGGCGTGTTTCTGCTTATCCAGGGGATAGCGCTGCCAAAGTTCATCGTAGCGGTTGTGGATTTGCTGCCAGGTCTGGAGTTTTCCATCACGAATGTCGGCTCGAAGTTGGTCCACGTCTTCGGCGAGCATCAATTGACCGCCGAGGTTGACCCAGTGGCGGCAGCGCGGCCCGTGCAGGCGGTTTTGCAGGAGGGTCCAGTCGGCGGAGGGGTTGGCCTCCATCCAGGCAAGCAGATTTTTTATGGCGTAATGATGAAGCATCTGCCGATAGGCATGGTATCCTTCATAGGGTTTGAGAATCACCGCCTTGCGGTGGGATTTTTCTATTCTTTCGCCGAGGACTTCGAGGTCGGCGAGGTTTTTGCCGTCGCCGGTCAGGAGGGAGCGTCCGAGGGCGATGATTTTTTCGAGAGGTTCTGTTTCCGGTGTGCGGCCCTGCCGGCGAAGATGGGCTTTGGCTGTCCACAGTTCCAGCAGCTCCATGGCCTGGAAAATTTCCTCGGCAGTATCCGGAGCCATGCAGTCAAATTCAATATTCTGAATCTTATGAATCCGATTGTCGCGGCTTTGAAATTTCCAGTTGTTGCGTGCCAGGGCATACATATTGAAGAGCCACCAGAAGGCCGGCATGATTTCGAGCCGGTCTGCGGAGACATTGTTGTTCAGCAGGGAAAAGGGCAGCGGGATATCGAGCTCGGCCGGATAGTCGCCCTTGGACAGGAGAACAAAAGAGGCAAATCGGCAGGAATGCTTGATGCTTGTGCACAGTCCCGGCCAGAATCCGCGTCCGGCCTGGACTTCATTGTCGTTGGCGCGGCTGTTGTGATTGGAGCCGATAGTGGCACCGGCGGCCATATTGCTTTGTCCGAGCACAATGGAGGCAATCAGAAACGAGTTGTTGTGGTGCTGTTCATGGGCGGGGAAAATCAGATTGTTGAGCACTTCACAGCAGGAGATGGTGGAGTTGTCTCCGAGGAAGGAATGAATGAGCCGGGCGCCGTATTTGAGGTTGGAGTTGTTGCCGAGAATAAAGCGGACGGCCTTGCAGCCGTAGAAAATATGACAGCCGTATCCGATGATGCCGTTGACCAGTTCGACTCCTTCGCCAATCTGACTGGGTTCTTCCGGTGAGGAATGAATGGTCAGATTTTTGAGTTTGTTGGCCCCCTTGATATAGCAGTGGGGGCCGATTTTGACATCCTTGAGAATGCGGGAGTTTTTGATGACGCATTGATCGCCGACGGTCCCATAATAGCCGCGTCGGCTGTCAAACTCTTTTTCGGTGATGTTTTTGAGCCGTTCGAGAAGGGGTCTGTCCTCGCGATATTTGGCCCAGAGGTAGGCATCGGCGGTAATCATGCCGTCAAAGGGGATGATTCGTCTGCCGCCGGCTTCATTCATTACGTCCAGCCAGACGCGGACTTTTTCGGGTTCGCCGTCTTTGATGATGCCATTGCCGAATTTGGCGTAGTTGGTGGTGTGCATTTCGTCAATATTGGCCAGGATGCAGCGGCGTCCGATAATATAATGAGCAAGGTAGCTGACGTTGTGAACGGCGGTATCATCGCCGATGTCGCAGGAAACAATGCGACTGTCGGTGATGCCTACGGACACCTGCATATCGTGGTGTTCGAGAATCTGATTGCGCATTCGGCCGATCCGCACCAGGCCGAAGAAAGAGGAGTTTTTGATTTGGGAAGGTTCAAACTCATCAGTGACCAGCACCATATCCCAGTCGTCTGCCTTATTGCCGTTTTTGACCATTTGTTCGAGTTCGTCGGCCCGCAGATGCCGCCAGGCCGGATGCGGCTGGGGGATTTGGCTGTTGCGAAGATAAAACTCATCTTGTCCAGCAGGCAGATATGGAGAGGGAATAAAGTTTTTGCCGAGTTGACCGGCCGGAAGAATTTCCACATGGTCCATTCAGAAAACCCTCTATGATAACACGATTTTACATTCCCTAATAAAGCATCTATTATACCTTTTTCTGGGGAAGCAAACAATGATTTTCTTTCCGTGCAGACGAAGGTGTCAGCGTTTTTTTCCGGCATTTTTGGCATGGCGGGAGGTGCCGCGGCGGCGGCTGATCAGTGGTTCAGCCGGGGCAACAAAGAGCTGGCGGGCCGGCAGGTTGACCGAGACGATGCGGACTTTCAGCGGCTGGCCGAGGCGGATGCTCTGACCGGACCATTTGCCGATAACGGCCTGAGCACGCGGGTCGTATTTCCACTCGTCCAGGCCCAAATCGCCCGGCTCGATGAGCCCTTCGATGCCGAATTTGAGGCACTGGACAAAGATTCCGAAGTTGGTCAGGCCGGAGACGACGGCTTCCATTTCCTCGCCGATGTGCTTGGTGAGCATTTGAAGGATGAGTATGGTTTTCAGTTCATTTTCTGCATTTTCGGCCTGCTCTTCGGTCCAGGTGAGATGGCGTCCGATTTCCCGCAGTTCCAGTTCGGGCAGGACTTCTTCCAGACCGATTTTATTGAGGGTGCCGCGGATGTAGCAGTCGAGCAGACGGTGCACCAGCAGGTCGGCATAGCGGCGGATGGGACTGGTGAAATGGCAGTAATGCGTGGAGGCCAGGGCGTAATGGCCGATGTTTAAAGGCGAGTATTCGGCCTTCGGCAGACTGCGCAGGACATAGGTGTTGATGGCATAGGAAAGGGGCGTGCCTTTGACGGATTCGAGCAGGTCCTGAATTGCCCTTCGGTCCAGCACCCGCGGCACCTTCATCCGGAACAGTTTGATAAAGCGGCCCAGATTTTTGGCACTTTGCGCATCGGGCGCTGGGTGGATGCGCCGCAGGAACGGAACGCGGAAACGGTCCAGAAGACCGGCTACCGCTTCATTGGCCTCTACCATGAACATTTCGATGATGGTATGCGGATAACTGTCGTCGGCCGGACGGGCGTCAATGACCTGTCCGGAAGCGTCATAAATCAGTTCGGTTTCGGGCAGGTCCAGATGAATCATACCGGCTTTCCGCCGTCGGACCTCGATGGCCTTGGCGAGCGTTTCCATGTCTTTCAGAAGGGCTACCACTTCGCCCGGGAAGCCCTTGGCCCTGCCGCGGAGAATACGGTCGGCCTCTTCATAGGTAAGGCGTGCGGTTGAGCGGATGATGGTGTTGTCAAATTCGGTTTGCAGCACCTTGCCTTCGGCGTTGTAGGTGATATAGACGCTTTTGGTAAAGCGTTTCTGGCCGGGCTGAAGGGAACAGATGCCGTTGCTGAGTACCTCCGGCAGCATCGGGATGACTTTGCCGGGCAGATAGACACTGTTGCCTCGCCGATGGGCCTCTTCATCGAGGGGGGAGTGCATGGGGATAAAAGCGCTCACATCGGCAATATGCACGCCCAGCCGCCAGTTGCCGTCGCGGTCTTTTCTGAGACTGATGGCGTCGTCAAAATCCTTGGCGTCGGCCGGGTCGATGGTGATGATGATTTCGTCTGAGAGGTTAGCACGATCGGCGGCCTTGTCCGGGTCGAACTGTTCGACGGCCTGATGGGCCTGCCGGCGGCAGGCCTCGTCAAAATCTTCGGGCAAAGCAAACCGCTCCATAATGGAACGGATTTCGGTTTCGTATTGTCCAGTCTTGCCGAGGACGCGGACGATGGCGCCGCGGGCCGGCTGGTCATTTTGCGGATAGCGGGTAATTTCGACCACGACTTTGTCGTTTTCTTTGGCACCGCTGGAAGGGGCATCGTCAATCAGAATGGAGCCGAAAAATCCTTTGCCCTCGGGCTGGATGAACCAGGTGTTTTGTCGGCGCTGAAGTGTTCCGACAAAACGGTCGCTGCCCCGTTCAATAATTTGAATGATTCGTCCGCCGTATCGCCACTGGCCGTCCCGCTTGCCTCGGCGGACGACCTGGGCCTGAACGATATCGCCGCTCATGGCGCCGTTGATGTCCTCGGCGGCGATATAGAGGTCGCCGTGGGCGTTTGGAGTCAGGGGCACCAGAAAACCGAATCCGCGGGGATTGGCGCGGAAGGTGCCGATGACGCGGTCGGCCATGGGGGGAAGGGTAATGTGTTTTCGGGCATCGGTGACGATCTGCCCGCTTTTCCGGAGCTGGTCGAGGGCGGCCCTGAAGGCGGCTGTATCCTGACGTCCGACTCCGAGATAGCCGGCTAACTGGGAGGCCGTCATCGGCTCGTAATCCCGACGTGTAAGTGTATTTAAGATTTGTAACTTATAGTTTTCCATAGAGTTATCATTATATCATCTGCCGAGTGTCCCTGCTATCTTTTCTTGGCATATCGGGAGCGATTTCTTGCAATTTTTTCTCTGTTGACTACAATAAAATCTTCTGTCTGCATCCGAATTTTGATGGATTTGCTGAAACCTCAGACGCGGGAGATTGCGATGAAAATAGTTGTGTCCGGGATGGTCGGGCTGGACAAAAAGGATTACCTCGAGGAGGTATGCGCCTATGCCCGCCAGCACGGCAAAGAGATTCTGCTTTGCAATGTTGGAGACCGGATGTATGCGGAGGCGCCGGATGTGCCGGCGGGCCGGATTCTCGACATTTCCCGCCAGCGTCTGCATTCGCTTCGCCGCAGTGTGTTTAAGGATATCCTCGCTCAGGCCTCCCGCCATGAGCATCTGATTGTTAATACCCATGCTACCTTTCGGTGGCGGCATGGACTTTTTCCGGCATTTGACTTTTACCAGATTCGGGCGTTGAAGCCCGATATGTTTGTGTGCCTTATTGACAGTGCTGAACGGCTTGGGGCGCGTCTGAAAAAGGACCATCAAAGCCGGCATACGCTCAAGGATGTGCTTGTCTGGCGTGAGGAGGAGATTTTGGGGACGCAGATGATGCAGGAGGGCACCTGTCCGGAGGCGCCGTTTTACTGTCTGGCCCGCGGACTTGCCAAAAACACGGTGGAAACCTTCTATCGTCTGGCCTTCGAGCCGAACCGGCCCAGGGCCTATCTGAGTTTTCCGATGACCCATGTGGCTGGTTTGCCTGATGTAATTGCCGAGATTGAGCGATTTCGGGGGAAGATGAAGGAGCTGTTTACCTGCTTTGACCCGGGCGATCTGGAGGAGGCCTATTTGCCTTATTATGCCAAAAAGGCCCGCCGGCAAGGGCAAAAGACTTTTGAGGTGACGGTTCTTGGGCAGAAGGTACAACTGGATGTGGAGGAGGTTCTTCAGATTGAGGCGGATATCAGCAGTCAGATTTACGCCCGCGATTTTGCTTTGATTGATCAGTCGGAGATGATTATCAGTTTTGTGCCGGAGCTTCCGGACGGGATGCCGGTTCTGTCCAGCGGGGTAGAGCGGGAGCTTCAGCATGCTCACGAGGCAGCCAAGCAGGTGTATGTGATTTGGACAGCGAAACGGCCGCCGTCGGTGTTTGTTACGCAGACGGCGACACGGGTGTTTTCGTCGATACAAGAAGCGCTGGAGTATTTCCATAAAGAATATGGAGGGCGGCTGTGACTATTCAGACAGTGCAGGAGCTGGCGGCTTTGATTGACCATTCGCTGCTGAGTTCGACGGCGGTGGAGTCGGATATTCGGCGGCTTTGTCAGGAGGCGATAGAACATCGGTTTGCGGCGGTGAGCATTGCGCCGCGGTGGGTGCCGCTGGCGGCTAAGCTTCTGCGCGGCACGGGGGTTCGCACGGACACAGTGGTCGGTTTTCCGCTGGGGGCGGTCAGTCCCCGCCTGAAGGCCATCGAGGCCGAAGAAGTGATTATGAACGGGGCTGACGAAGTGGATATGGCGGCTGATTTGGCAGCCATTCTTCAGGGCGAGGAGGAGACGCTCTTGAAAGACATTGAATCTGTCCGAAGGGTTTGTCGGAGGGTGAGTCCGCCGGTGGTGCTGAAGGTGATTATTGAATCGGCGGCATTAAGTGAGGAGCAGATTGTTTTTGCCTGCCGTGTCGGCCAGCAGGCCGGTGCAGATTATTTGAAAACGAGTACCGGCATGCATAAAGCCGGAGGAGCATCCGCTGGCCATGTTCGGCTGATGGCTCAGGCGGCGCCGCGGTGCAAAATCAAGGCTGCCGGCGGCATTCGGACAGCCGAGCAGGCGCTGGCGATGATTGAAGCCGGTGCCAGCCGGCTGGGCAGCTCTGCTTCTGTACAGATTCTCGAGGGTTTTGCCTCGGCGGCAGGGCAATAGATGTGAATGCGGCAAGGTGCCGTCTGCAAAAGTGCTGATTGCCCAGCCCGGTGTGACGGAGGCAGGTAGAGTTGGCGGGCGAGTGCGGTCGATAACAAAAAAGAATATCCGGCAAGGAAAAGAGGCAATACGGCCTGGATAACAAACGGGCCGAAGAAACAATTCAGGAGGACGATATGGAGAAGGTATTCTTAAATGGGTCTTTGATGCCTGCCTCAGAGGCGAAGATTGATATTGATGACAGTTCCTTTCTATACGGCATCGGGCTGTTTGAGACGATGCGGGCGGCGGGGGGACGGGTGTTTCGGCTGGATGACCATTTGCAGCGTCTGATGATGTCGGCCCAGACGCTGGCTATTGTTTGTTCTTACTCGACGGTGATGATTCGCCATGGGGTAGAGCAAGTTCTTCAGGCCAATGGTCTGAGCGATGCGCGGATACGGCTGACGCTGACCAGCGGCCCGCTGCGGACCGAGGAGGAGCCCCGCAGCACCCTGCTGATTACGGCAACGGAATTTGTGCCGTATTCGAAGGATTATTTTGAAAAAGGGGTGCGAGTGGTGATTACAGATTATCGGCAGAATCCGAAGGATCCTTTTGTGGGGCACAAGACGACCTGCTTCGGACCTCGGCTGGCGGCTTTGCGGGCTGCCCATGAAAAACTGGCCGCCGAAGCCCTGTGGTTTACAACGGAAAACCGCCTGGCTGAAGGATGCCTCAGCAATGTCTTTCTTGTTTGCGGCGGTCGTCTGCTGACGCCGCCCTTGAGTACTCCTGTGCTGGGGGGCATTGCCCGAAAAACCGTGCTCGAACTGGCCCGGGAGGAAAAGATTCCATTCGAAGAGCGTCCGCTGGATATTAATGATTTGCTCTCTGCCGAGGAGGTATTTCTGACCAATGTGATTATGACGATTCTGCCGGTGATTGCTGTGGAAGGACACACCGTCGCCGAGGGCAAACCCGGGCCGATTACCAAACGGCTTATGGAAAAATATGAAGAACAGCTGAAAGGGCGGAAGATCGATGAAATTATCGCAGGTAATTGAGGCAATCGAGGACATTGCACCGCTGTCTCTGGCGCAGGCGTGGGACAATGTGGGCTTTCTGGTCGGCGATCCGGCACGTCCGATTCGAACGGTTTTACTGACGATTGATACCACGTTGGCTGTTGCGGCGGAGGCCCGCTCGGCAGGGGCGGATTTAATCCTCAGTTATCATCCGGTGATTTGGGATGGGCTGAAGAAAATTACGGCGGACGGCCCGACGGCGGCGGTGTATCAGCTGATTGGTGCCGGCATTGGGGTCTTTTCGATTCATACGGCTTTGGACGCCGTGGTCGGCGGGGTCAATGATGCACTGGCGGAGATAATCGGCATAGAAGACCCCCGGCCGCTTGGGGATTTTGTTGCCGACCCGAAGGGGCCGCAATACAAAATCATCACTTTTGTTCCGACGGACTCTGTCAACGCGGTGGCAGACGCGCTCTTTCAGGCGGGTGCGGGCGCTATCGGCCATTATTCCCATTGCAGCTTTCAGACGGCCGGCATAGGAACGTTTAAGCCGCTGGAAGGGGCAAAGCCGACCATCGGCAGGAAGGGAAAACTCGAGAAAGTGCAGGAAATCCGTCTGGAAACGGTTGTTTCGGCGGATAAGGTGCAGGCCGTTGTGGCTGCTCTTCGGAAGGCCCATCCGTATGAAACGCCCGCTTTTGATGTTTTTAAGCATTATGATGTCGAGAA
Source organism: uncultured Phycisphaerales bacterium (assembly GCA_937868095.1). GTDB lineage: Bacteria > Planctomycetota > Phycisphaerae > Sedimentisphaerales > Anaerohalosphaeraceae > JAHDQI01. The sequence goes on from CALMLO010000034.1 coordinate 31,383, forward strand.
TCGGTTCGGGCTGGGTCGTTACGGCAAACTGCGCAAGCCCCTGTCGCTGGGGCAGGTAATTGGCTGTCTTCGCCGGGCAATGGGTGTAAAAGCCGTCGGAATCGTCGGGCCTAACAAGCGGCTGATTGAGACGGCGGCCGTCTGCGCGGGCAGCTGCGGCAAGATTCTCAATACCGTAATTGCCGAAGGGTGTGATTTGTATCTGACCGGTGAACTCAAACACCATCAGGCGCTGGCGGCCAGCGAGGCAGGGCTGAGCTGTCTGTGCCTGTCTCATTCCAATTCGGAACGGTTTGTTTTGAAAATCTTTGCTCGGAAATTGAAAAAACGGCTGGAGAATGTCAAAATACATATCAGTAAAAAAGATACAGACCCATTTGTGTGGAAGCAAATATGACCCAAGAAGATGAACGCCAACCGTCGGAAACCGCTGTTCCGTCTGAAACAAATGCCGCCGGAGAAAAGCCGGATGCTCCCGAACAGCCGGCCCAGCCGACAGATGAAGAGGGCTTTGATGAAGACGTTGAAGAAGCCGCCTTTGCTGAGCCCGAGCTGACGCCGACGCTGGAAACAGTGCTGGAGGCGGTGCTTTTTGCCAGCGATGAGCCCCTCAAGCCCGCCAAACTGGCCGAGATTGCTGAGGCCGGCACCCTCAAACAAATCCATGAGTGTATTCGGGATTTAAACCGGAAATATCGGCAGGGCGGGTTTTCTTTTCGGATTGAGAAGATTGCGGGCGGCTATCAGATGATGACGCTGCCGATGTTCAATCCGTGGCTTTCCAAACTGGTCAAGGTGCGGGAGGATAATAAACTGTCGCCGGCGGCTCTGGAGACGCTGGCGATTATTGCTTATAAGCAGCCGGTTATCCGGGCGGATATCGAGGCCATCCGCGGTGTGGCCTGCGGAGAGATGATCCGCAATCTGATGTACAAGGGACTGGTTAAGATTGTCGGGCGGGCTGAGATTCTGGGCCGGCCGATGCAGTACGGCACCACCCAAAAATTTCTTGAATCCTTCGGCCTTAATACCATCAAAGACCTGCCCAATGTCGAAGAACTCAAAAACCAACAGACATGAGCGCAAACAAAAAAGCAGAATAAACTGGGGGGCGTATAACAACTTCAACGTATTTCCTGTTTTGAGAGATTTACGAAGTTGAACCGATGGCAACCTCCACGTTTTCTTTGGAATGTTTTTCAGCGATGAATACACTTCAACTCTCCAGGATTCGCCGGGCTCTTCTGAAGTGGTGGGATGAGGGGCGGCGGGATTTGCCGTGGCGCCGGACCCAAGAGCCGTATGCGATCTGGCTGGCGGAGGTGATGCTTCAGCAGACGCGGATTGAGACGGTTATTCCGTATTATGAGCGTTTTTTGAAACGGTTTGCGACTGTTGAGTCGCTGGCCGAAGCCAAAACGGATGAGGTTCTGAAGTTGTGGGAGGGGTTGGGCTACTATACTCGTGCCCGCAATCTTCACAAGGCCGCCCGCATGGTGGTTCATCAGTATGGGGGATGCTTTCCGAATACGGCTGAAGAACTTGGGAAACTGCCGGGCGTGGGCCGGTACACCGCCGGCGCTGTTGCCAGCATTGCTTTTCATGAGCCGGCCCCCGTTGTGGACGGCAATGTAATTCGTGTTTTATGCCGTCTTTTCTGCATTCGTGAAGAGCCGACGAAGACCGCCGTGCGGAACAAGCTTTGGCAGCTGGCCCGGATGCTGGTCAGCACAAAACGGCCGGGGGATTTCAATCAGTCGATGATGGAGCTGGGGGCGACGGTCTGCAAGGTTGTCCAGCCGAACTGCGGCGACTGTCCTTTGAAGCGTTTTTGTCTGGCCCGCAAAAACGGGCTTGAGACAGTTCTTCCGCAAATGCCGAAAGCACCCAAACTGCCGGAGTATGAAATTGCTGCAGGACTGGTCTTCCGAAACGGCAGGGTTCTTATCACGAAAAGAAAACCGGAGGGTCTTCTGGGCGGTTTATGGGAGTTTCCCGGCGGCAAACGGGAGAAGGGGGAAACGCTTGCGCAGACCGCAGCACGGGAGATTCGGGAAGAGACAGGCATTGAGGTTTCTGTCGGGTCTTTGCTGGTGTCGGTTCGTCATGCCTATTCTCATTTTAAGATTGTTCTGCACGCGTTTTTGTGTGAGTACCGTGGAGGACGGCCTATGGCAATCGAGTGCGATGCAGTCAAATGGGTCTGGCCGAAGCAGCTGAAACAGTATGCTTTTCCGGCTGCGAATCAGAAAATTATCGAAAAATTAATGTCTGGGGGCAATAAAACGGCTCGCTAAATCTTTTCCTGGAAGATTTCCTGAAAAAGAAAGGTCTTTCTGGACAATTCCGTCATAGTTTCAGGTGTATGCAGTGGTTTTCCAAATACTCTAAGCCATTTTCAATTGCCGACGGTCTGCCGGTTTGCTGGGTATTTCGGTGAAATGCCGGCTTAAAAACCGTACACCGCCCGCAACTGCTCTTCGGTGGGTTTGGTATCGTACCGTTCCCCTTTAGGGCCGTACCAGAAATTGCCTTCTTTTCGGATAACAACGGAGGTTTTCGAGCCGTTGCTGTTGGTAATCCAGATGGTTTCTGAGGAACTTGCCGAAGCGGGCTGGACAGTTGTTTCCTGCCGATTGGGCTGTTCATTTTTCTTTTTGTCGGATTGAGCCCCAATGACATAACCGGCACCGGCTCCGACAGCTGCCCCGATGAGGGTTCCTTTTGTATCCCGTCCGACAGCTTGTCCTACACCGGCTCCGACGGCCCCGCCGATCAGAGCGTCGGTCTGCGCGTCACTGGCACAGCCGACCCCAAGCCAAAGCATCGCGGAAGCCACCAGAATAAACCCGACCGAAAAGAATGTTTTTCTCATCTTTTTCTCCTGAAATTACCTTTTTCTTCTCTTTGTTATAGTTTCGAAATGACAATTTTGTTCTTTATCTTGTTTCGGGTGCAATTTCGGCTATGATATCAGCGTTTCAAGTATCCTAACTTTAAAAAAGGGTTTTTCCATGGGACAGACACTGATTATTCACGGAGCAGCCGGGCGAATGGGCAAACGTCTTGCAGCGCTGGCTTTGGAGTCTCGAGTGTGGAAGCTGATAGCTGCTGTGGACCATCCGGACCATCCTGACATCGGCAAAGATATAGGTTTGCTGGCCGGTTGCGGCCCTGCTGGTGCAGTGCTGAGCGGACAACTGGACAAAAGAGCTGATGTGCTGATTGATTTCTCGCTTCCGTCGGCGGCAGAAGAGACGATCACCTTTTGTGAAAAGAATAAAATAGCTCTTGTGATGGGTACTACCGGGCTTTCGGAGGCCCATCTTGAGATTCTTCGCAAGGCCGCGGCCGGCATTCCGATTGTGCAGTCCACGAATATGAGTTTGGGGATGAATCTGCTTTTCAGTTTGGCCGGTCGGGTTGCGCGAAGTCTGGGTGTGGACTACGATATTGAAATTATCGAGGCGCATCATCGGCATAAGAAAGATGCCCCCAGCGGCTCGGCCCTGTCGCTGGCTCAGTCCATTTGCGAACAAACGGGGCGGAAGTATCCGGATGTGCTGGTTTACGGCCGAGAAGGCAAAGAAGCCCTTCGGCAGAAAGGGACGATCGGGATGCATGCGATTCGGGCGGGTGATATTGTCGGCCAGCACACAGTCCTTTATGGTACCCAGGGGGAGACGGTGACACTTTCGCATTCTGCTCACAGCCGGGATACGTTTGCCAGAGGGGCTTTGACGGCGGCTCAATGGCTTCTCGGAAGAGCGCCGGGACTTTATTCGATGCAGGATGTGCTGGGTTTGAAATGATGGGGGCCGAAAAGCCGGACAACCTCTTGCGTTGCAGGTTTGAGGTCGATATGATAAACCGCCTGCTGACAGCAGGAAACGCTGAAAAGATTAAAGATTATTGATTGGGAAGGACGCAAGTCTATGGGAAAAGGTGATAAAAAGACCAAACGCGGCAAGATTTATCGGGGGACTTACGGGAAGCCTCGACGTCCCGCCAATAGGCCGAAGAAGGAACGGCTTTGTCCGCCGATGCCTGCTGCGGCTCCGCAGCCGACCGAGGCGAATGCCGGCACGGAAGCCAAGTAGGTTTTTCTGTTATTGTTTCTAACCGCCGCAGAGACGACCGGAGCGTCTTTCTGCGGCTTGTTTTTTTCGGAGAGGAGCTGCTTATGGAGCCCAACCGCGTCGATACACCGTGTTATGTGATTGACCTGGGCCTGCTGGAGCAGAATCTGCGCGTGCTGCAGTCGGTTCAGCAGCGAAGCGGCTGCCGGATTCTCCTGGCTCTGAAGGGATTTGCTGCGTGGAGCACATTTGACCTATGCCGGCGGTATCTGTGGGGTACGGCGGCCAGCTCGCTGCACGAGGTGAAACTATCTGCAGAATATTTTCAAAAGGAGATTCATGTTTGTGCTCCGGCGTATCGTCCCGATGAGATGGCTGGCTATCTGGAACGAGTGGACCATATCGTGTTTAATTCCCACTGGCAGCAGCAGCGTTTTCAAAAACAGGTGCAGAATGCCCCCCGCCGCATCGAGGCGGGTCTGCGCATCAATCCGATGCATTCGGAGGTCAAGACCCGGCTGTATGACCCGTGTGCCCCCGGCTCTCGGCTGGGGATTCCTTTCAGTGAGTTTCGCCCGGACCTGCTGGAGGGGATCAGCGGGCTTCATTTTCACACGCTTTGCGAACTGAATGCCGACTCGCTGGCGCGGACGCTCGAGGCAGTCGAAAGGCAATTTGCTCCTTTTATCCGTCAGATGAAATGGATGAATTTCGGCGGCGGCCATCATATTACCCGGCCGAATTATGATGTGAATCTGCTTTGTGAACTGATTGGGGATTTTTGGCGGCGATATCCGAATCTGGAAGCTATTTATCTGGAACCCGGCGAGGCCATTGCCCTCAATGCCGGCTTTTTGGTCGCGTCGGTGCTCGATATTGTTCATAATCAAGTGGATATTGCGATTCTTGATACGTCGGCTTCGGCTCATATGCCCGATGTGCTCGAGATGCCGTATCGGCCGCAGATAACCGGAGCGGCCCTGCCCGGTGAAAAAAAATATACCTATCGGCTGGCGGGGTCAACCTGCCTGGCAGGGGATGTAATCGGGGATTATTCCTTTGATGAGCCGCTGAAGGTCGGCGACCGTTTGGTATTTCACGATATGGCCCACTATACGATGGTCAAAAACACGATGTTTAACGGTATCAATCTGCCGGATATTGTTCTCTATGACCCCAAGACCGATCGCTATACTCTTCAGCGTCGATTTACCTACGAGGATTTCAAATCCCGACTGTCCTGAATTTTCTTTACAAAGAGAGATTTCTGAGTAAATTGTTTTTCCGTTGTGTTTGCGGTATAATAAAAGCCCGATGAATCCGTCTAAATACACGATATTTGTTCTCCTGATACTCCTTTCGGGTCTGTTTCCTCTGTCCCAGGTAGATTATCAGCCGGAGGGGAAGAGAGGGACAGGTGTTTGTTATCTGGGGGCGCCGGATGGAAATCCTCTGGTGGCAGCCCTTTCGCCGGAAAGAACGTCCCCATTTTTGAGCAAGATATTTCGTTTTTTCTCTTTGTCGTGTTTTCCGCAGCATCTCTGGACGTGGAATTTGCGTCCGGGGGTCTGTTTAATCCGGATTCTTTTCAGTAAAGAATCTATGAGAACATTTCTTCCGACCCTGTTCAATCAGGGCTGTCTTCTTACGGTTTAATCCGCCGCTCCTCATTTTTTGCTTTTCGGATGAGGCCTTGTTGGGCCTCTCTATCGGTCGATATAAAGACAGAAAGTGTCCAGAACAAATGAGGAGTTGTTATGGTTCAGGAAAAATCATCGAAACCAAATTTTCATGCTCACCTTCAGCCGCTGCTGGAAAATGGGGAATACGACAAAGCGCTTGCCTATCTTAATCGGCTGGGCCACGAAAATGATTTTATACGAAATGCAAAGGGAGTGTGTCTGATGCGGCTTGGGGAAACCGATGCGGCTTTGCAAGTGCTGCGGGAGCTGGCTTTTGCAGGGCAGATTTGTATCCCTTCTTCTACGCCGCCGCTGTACAAGGCCAATTATGCCACCGCTCTGCTGCTGAAAGGATACAACCAGGAGGCACTGGAGATTCTTTCCTCTCTGGATCCTAAGGCGCATCCGTATATTGCGGCAATGAAAGAAACCTTTGCGGAATGGAAAAAAGGCCTGGGGTTGTTTGGGCGGATTCTGTGCGGGATACGATTGTATCCCCGCAAACCGGTTGCTTTGAAATATCCGCCGGGTGCGCTGTAATCCGCCGCAAAAAATTTCTCCCAAGGTTTCTAAAGAAAGGAGTCGGTAAGAATGCACAATCTCTTTCTGCCGCATCTGCGGAAGTATTGTTTGGCCGGACTGCTGACGGTTCTGCCGCTGCTGATAACCTTGATTGTTTTGCGGTTTCTTTTTCAACTGATTGGAGGACTGTTTTCGCCCGTGCTGGGAGAACTGTTTCCTGATACGCCGATCTGGCTGAAATATCTGGTTTTTATTTCCGCTGTTTTTCTGCTGCTTTATTTTCTGGGTCTGCTGAGCAGCCACTTTGCGGGCCGATGGTTCTGGGGACAAGTGGAATCAATTCTGCTGAAAATCCCGCTTCTTCGCAGTGTGTATCGGGCTTCTCGGGAAGTGGTGCATGTTTTCTCCGGACCGGGGAAGGGAACTTTTCAGGAAGTTGTGATGGTGGAGTTTCCGCGTCCGGGGATGAAGGCGGTCGGCTTTTTGACGGGGTCGATTCAAGATGAGTTCGGGAAGCCGTATTATAAGGTTTTTATTCCGACGACTCCTAATCCTACTACCGGCTTTTTGGAGATTGTGGAGCAAAGTTCTGTGGTGCGAAGTTCCTTAACCATCGAAGAGGGAATTGGAATTATTATGTCGGGCGGGATTCTTGGACCGGAACAGATGCGGCTGCATTCTGGTGCGGATTTGCCGGAATTGGCCGATTCTTCCGCCGGCAGTTCAGCGGAAAGGGGGAAAAGTTTATGATAACTTTTCTTCTTATTTGCGCGGGTCTTGTGCTGCTGTATCTTGGGGCGGAGCTGCTGGTAAGAGGAGCGGTCCGAACGGCAGTGTGTCTGGGGGTCAGTCCGCTGGTCATCGGTCTGACGGTTGTGGCCTACGGCACCAGTGCACCGGAGCTGACGGTGAGTATTCAGGCGGCTCTGGAGCATCTGGGGGATTTGGCGGCTGCCAATGTAGTAGGGTCCAATACGTTTAATATCGCCCTGATTTTGGGGGTTGCATCGCTGATTTGCCCCATTTCCGTTGGGGTCCAGCTGGTTCGGCAGGATGTGCCGGTGATGATTGGGGTCTCGCTTCTGTGTGTTTTGTTTTTGTGGGATCGCCGCCTGTCGCGGCTGGAGGGCTTCTTCTTGTTTGCCGGAATCGTGCTTTACACGGCCTGGATTTTTTATCAGGCCAAACGGCGGCCCCAACCGGCGGCGATTCCGACGAGTTCTGTTTTGCCGACGGGTGGGAAAAAAGGGATTTGGCTGGCGATAATCGGCTGTGTTGGAGGGTTGCTGTTCCTGGTGGCGGGCTCTAAATCGCTAATTGTCGGCTCTGTGCGGATGGCCCGTTATTTCGGAGTTTCCGAGGTTATTATCGGGCTTACAATTGTCAGCGGCGGGACCAGTCTGCCGGAGCTGGCTACCTCGGTGCTGGCGGCGATTCGGCGTCAGCCCGATATTGCTTTGGGGAATATTGCCGGCTCCAATATCTTTAATATCCTGGCGATTCTCGGACTTTCCTCTCTGGCAGTCCCGTATGCCGCGCCGGGTTTGACGAGGTTTGATTTGGGAATGATGCTGGCTACCGCCATTCTTTCTCTGATATTCCTGCGGACCCGCTTTACGCTGAGCCGGCTGGAGGGGGGGATATTTCTCTGTATCTACGCGTTCTATTTGTGGCGGCTGTGGCCGAAGTAAAACGCTGAAGAACTCCCGAACTTCCGCAACTGTTGTTTATCCTCGGCGGCTTTGGAGCTTAGCCAGCAGACGCAGGATTTCCAGATACAGCCAGACAAGCGTAACCAGCAGTCCGAAGGCGGCATACCATTCCATATATTTCGGAGCACCGACGGCAACGCCTTGTTCGATGAAGTCAAAGTCGAGTACGAGATTGAGGGCGGCAATAATCACAATAAAAACGCTCAAAGCAATCCCCCATGGGCCGCTCTGGTGAAGCAAAGGAATGGAAACACCGAAGAAGGTCAAAATCAGCGCAACCAGATAAAACAGACAGATGCCGCCGGTGGCGGCAACGACACCGAGCTTGAAATTTTCTGTAGGCCGGATCAGCCGCGACGTATAAGCAATCAGCATGGCCGCCAGAACGCCGAAGGTCAGAAAGATCGCCTGAAACACAATGCCCGGAAACTGCTGCTCGAAGGCCGCAGAGATGCCGCCCAGAAGCAGCCCTTCGGCGATGGCATACAAGGGTGCGGTAATCGGTGCGGCTGTCTTTTTGAAAATCGTAATGAATCCTAAAATCAGGCCGCCGATAAGGCCGCCCAGCAGGTAAGGGGCAAAGTTGCCGCCTGTAGAGGCAACATGCCATGTCCACGAAGCCGCCCCCACCGCCAGAGTCAGCAGGATTGCCGTTCGGTTGACGGCGCCCTGAAGGGTCATTGCCCGCGCGGATGCGTCATAATAGGGAATGGCCTCAAATACCTGCTCATTTAATGCCGGGTTGGCTGTTCGCATCATGGTTATTTCCTTTTCTTTCTGGTTTCTTGGCTGTCATTGTACGCGATTGGAGCTTCTTGTCAATATTACTGTCGAGAGCCTCTTTCGAAGCACTTGGGGTTCATACGATTCTTTGCTTATGAAGGTTCGCCTTGCCGGACAGGCCGGCTGATTGTAAAATGAAAATGGCGGCCATTGATAATGGTTGCGGGAGGCAGAACCCCAATGAAATACAAAATCCTTGCTGATTTGCTTGTGATTCTTCATTTCGGGTGGATTCTGTTTATGCTGTGGGGCTTTGGGCTGACTATGTACAGCATTGTTTGGCCAGCTGTCCGGCGGATTCCTGTGCCCTTTTGCAGTCGTTTTATGGAGCGCTGGCTGTTTCGGACTGTGCATCTGGCCGGCATTCTTTTTGTGGGTCTGCTGACCGTGCTGGGGCGATACTGTCCGCTGACGATGTGGGAATATCGGCTGCGTCTCCGCTATGACCCGACCCTTGCCTATCCCGGCTCCTTCATTGCAGCGTGGGTGGAGCGGCTGGTCTATCCGGATGTTCCTGGGCTGGTTATCGGCATCCCTACAGTTCTGATGGCCGTGTTTTCTGTGCTTGCGTATCTATGGCAGCCGCCGATGAAAGTCAAACGGTTATTGTCGCTCCGTAAAACCTGATGCCCGAACGGGCCGTCCGGCAGGCCGCCCCTTTTGTCCGAAAAGTTCTTTATTTGGTCTGGGGCGGATACTCTTTGCTGAGATTGGCCAATATCTCTGCCTCTGCTTCAAAAGCAGTTCCGTGTCGGGTTCCGGGAGGAAAGCGCAGCTGCTCGGTGATGATTTCCCATTTCTGAAGGTCTTTGGAGCGGACAGCCCCATAGCGGCGGCGCGTATATTCGTCGTAATACACAATCCACCAATCGTCGATTTTCAGCACTGTCGGCCCTTCGACCCAATCAGGGGTGAAGGGTTCTCCGGCGGGACCATAGGGGCCGGTCATCTTTTCCCCGATGGCCAGCCGGATATTTTTCTTCGGCTGGGGTCGTCGGGTTTCATCCTTGACAAACATCAGCCATCGGCTGCCGTCGCGGACAACCACGGCATCAATTGCATTAAAGCCGCCATCGTAGAGCAGCGCTGTTTTGGAAAAGGTCTGGAAGTCTTTGGTGAGGGTATAGTAAATGCGGTGATTCTGCACATACCCTTCGCGCGAAACATCGCCGGTATTCTCTGTTTCGGGAAATCGGCCGGGGATAGTGGTGGCCCAGTAAATCATATATTGCTCCGACTGGGAGTCATAGACTATCTCCGGCGCCCAGCAGTTCAGCGCGTTGGGTTCGTGGTCCATTACGCCCAGCCGCTGCTGCGGCGACCAGTGAAGCAAATCCTTTGAATGAGCCAGCCCGATGCCTTTGTCCCACCAGCCGGTCGTCCAGACCATGTGAAAGGTGCCGTCCGGCCCGCGGCAGATGCAGGGGTCGCGCATCAGTTTGGAGCCCACCTCCGGGCGCAGAAAAGAGCGGTCGCCGTTCAGTGCCTGCCATTCGAAGCCGTCGCGGCTGAAGGCCAGATGCAGGCCGTCTTCGCCGTTACCCCGGAACGAAGAAAACAGATACACCGGCGCAGCGGCCTTGGCGGATGCGTCCAGCCAAAGCCCGTTTATCAGAAGCAGGATTTGCAGTCCGATTTTCACAAGCGTCTCCCTTTTGAAGGATTTCACACCTTCAGCCGGACAAATTTTCGTTTGCCGACCTGCACCACCATTCCATTTTGCGGAATGATTTGCTGGTTGGGGTCGGTGATTTTTTCGTTGTTGATGCGCACTCCTCCCTGGAGAACGGCCCGCTTGGCCTGGCCGCCGGTTTCAGCCAGCCCGCACTCCACCAGCAGTTTGGCTGCTGCGATTGGGGCGGCAGAAACCGCTGCTTCGGACAACTGGTCGGGCAGCTGGCTTTGGGCAAAGACCTTCTCAAACTCTTCGGCGGCTTGTTCTGCCGCTGAACGGCCGTAAAACTGCTCAACAATCAGTTTGCCGAGGAGTACTTTGGCCTCTTTTGGATGCGTCTTGGCTGGATTTGTCAACTCCCGAATCCGCTCTGCCGGCATATCCGTCAGCAGGGTAAAATAATTTTCCATCAGCGAATCGGGAATGCTCATGGTCTTGCCGAACATCTCCGAAGGCGGGTCTGTGACGCCGATGTAGTTGCCCTTGGATTTGCTCATTTTTTCCTTGCCGTCCAGCCCGACCAGAATCGGCATCGTGATGACAATTTGCGGCGGCTGTCCGGCGATACGCTGAAGGTCGCGGCCGACGAGATTGTTGAAGGTCTGGTCTGTGCCGCCCAGTTCGACATCGCTTTGGATGGCGACGGAGTCATAACCCTGCATCAGGGGATAGAGAAACTCGTGAATGCCGATGGGGTCTCCTTTTTTGTAGCGGAGTTCGAAGGTGTCCCGCTCGAGCATTCGGGCGACGGTCATCGAGGCAGCCAGTTTGATGATGTCGGCCAGCCGCAAATCCGCCAGCCATTCGCTATTGAATCGTATCTCAAGTTTTTCCGGTGCCATATCAAGGATTTTGCCGGCCTGTTCGAAATAAGTCTGGGCATTCTGTTTGATTTGTTCGGGGCTGAGCATCGGGCGGGTGGTGTTCTGGCCGGTCGGGTCGCCGACGCGAGCGGTATAGTCGCCGATAATCAGAACGGCCTTGTGTCCTAAATCCTGAAACTGGCGAAGCTTGCGAAGAACAACCGTGTGTCCGAGATGAATGTCGGGGGCGGTGGGGTCCATTCCGAGTTTGGCCCGGAGGGGTCGGCCTGTCTTGCGTGCTTGGGCCAGACGCTCCGCCAGTTCTTCTTCCCGGAAGACCTCTGCTGTTCCGCGTTTGAGAATTGCGAGCTGCTCAGCAATATCCATGAAAGTCCCTGTTCCCTTGTGTTTTGTTTGATTAAAAACGGCTTTGAAAGTCCGGATTATAGCAAACAGCCCCGCGGGCTGCAAGAATCCGCTATTGTCATTCTCCGTGAGGGTTTTTCTTATACAGGCCCATAAGATCTGCTCCTCTGTGTGCCATCATCCTGATTTTTCCTTTTGTTCTTCGATTTTTTGTGCAAGTTTCCTTGCTTAAAAAGCGGTTTTCCAGAGCACTGAGAGTTGAAAGAAGCACGCAAAAAGAGTATGTAAAGGAAAAAGTTGATTACAATCGGGTTCTTTGAGGGGAACCATTGACAGCAAAGGGTAAACCGTAAGATTTATTCCCTTTCTGTGTTGTCGGCTCCTGAATACAATTGAGATAAGATTGCGAAACAAGAATCTTTGGAAAAGGTGTTTTGTCATTTATGACAAATCAGATTAAATTGATTAACCGCTACCGGCTGTATATCGATGAATCAGGGGATCATACGTATAATCTGCTTGATGAGCCCGCCCATCGTTATTTAGGACTTCTTGGAGTGTGGTTTCGCCGTCCGGATTATATAACGTTTGCGGAACGGCTTGAGCAATTGAAACGCACTCTTTGGGGCCCTCGTCCGGATAAGCCGGTTATTTTGCATCGTTCGGATATTATTAACCGAAAAGGTCCCTTCGGCCTCTTATGCTGTCGGAAGAAGAGAAAGCAGTTTGATGACGGTTTGTTGGATATTATCTGTCAGGCACAATTCAAAATGGTTTGTGTCATTATTGACAAACAAAAGCATTTGGCTAAATACAAAAGTCCGTTTCATCCTTATCATTATTGTCTGGCGGCAATGCTGGATCGATACAGCGGTTGGTTAGTCTATAAAAATGCCGTGGGAGATGTAATGGCTGAGTCTCGCGGGCGGGAAGAAGACCGGCAATTAAAACAGGCCTATTGTCGGGTGTATGAAAGCGGAACTCTGTGGTTTGACCATGAGTGTTACAAAAAGGCATTAACGACTCACGATATAAAATTGAAAAATAAGTCCGCCAACATTGCCGGTCTTCAATTGGCGGATATTCTGGCTTATCCCATAAAGCAGGATACTTTGATTCAAAAAGGTTTGATCACGGCGGGTGGAGATTATTTCGGAAAAGAGGTCTGCAAGGCGGTTCAGAATAAGTTCAATATTCATGAACAAAATGGCTGGGTTGAGGGATACGGTGTTGTTTTGCTTTAAAATGAAACGCCCCCGAAACGGGGGCTGATTCACGCCAGCCCTTACGGGCTGTCCACCTGCGAACAGTCGCATTACCTATATTATCGGTTCAAACGGCAAAAAGTTCAAGGGTTTTCTTTTTTGAGTTGTAATGTTTTTTAACTCTTTTGTTTTCAAGGAGATAGAAAAGAAGCAGAGTGCGTGGACGATACTTGCAACCACCTCTTAAGCGGGTTGGCGCCAGGCCTTGACGAGTTTTCGGAGGAGCAGAAAGGCATAAAGGACAATCAGCAGACCCCAGAAGAAAAGACAGAAAGCCCGCACGTACTGCTGAAGTTCAGAGCGGTAAAGCCAGAACGGTCTGCCTATCCAGCGCAGAAAGGGATTGTGCGGATACGGCCAGAAGGGCTGAACATCATAATGATAGACGCCATCCACAAGCACGTGCAGCCAGGCGCCGAGAAGCCCGCCGGCTGTCATCGACCCCAGTTTGGCCCGATAGGGCAGCCCGAGAATCGCCATCCCTGCTTCGCACAGCCGCCGCAGCGGCTTGAGCCAGTAAAAGAAAGCCCCCATCAGCGCCCCTGCAGCTCCGCCGACCAGCAGCGTATGCAGATGAACAAACTGATGCGGCCGCCAATCAGTGCTGAAACGGCTGGCGGCCAGAACTTCCAGGTCAATGAGCACATTGGCCAGCAGCATCATTGGAATATCCAGCCGGCGGCGAAAGAGAAGTCCGACAAAACCGTTCAAACCGAAATGGTAAGGCGTATAGGGCATCAGCGTTCGGAATCAGGCCCCGAGATAACGGCCCTTCATCAGATAATCCTGAACATATTCCCGGACGGCCTCTTCGAGGGGACGAGGAGTGATTTTGCAGCCGGCATTGCGGAGTTTGGTGATGTCGGCCTGGGTGAAATACTGATAATTGGGCTGCAGCGACTCAGGCATGGGAATATATTCGATGCAGGTTTCTTTTCCCATGGCCCGAAAAACAGCTTCGGCTAAATCGTTCCAGGTGCGGGCCTGACCGGTACCGATGTTGTAAATCCCGTTGGCCTCCGGATGTTCAGCAAAAAACAGCGTCATCTCGACAGCATCCTTGATGTAGATAAAATCTCGCCGCTGCTGGCCGTGGCCGCAGTCCGGACGATGCGATTGGAACAGGCGCACCTTGCCGCTGTCGCGAATCTGCTCAAAGGCCTTATGAACAAAGCTGCGCATTTCGCCTTTGTGGTATTCATTGGGCCCGAAAACGTTGAAGTATTTAAGCCCGACGACCTGGTCGAGAAGCCCGCGACGCTTGAGCCACAGGTCAAACAACTGCTTGCTGTAGCCGTACATATTCAGCGGCCGGAGCCGTTCGAGTTTGTCCTCATCATCGGAAAAGCCCTCCGAGCCGTCGCCATAGGTAGCAGCGCTGGAGGCATAAATAAACCGCGTGCCGAGGGACAAGGCCCAGTTGCACAGCAGTTTTGAAAATTCATAGTTGTTCTTCACAAGATAAGTGGCATCGGTTTCGGTTGTGTCTGAGCAGGCCCCCATGTGAAAAATGGCCTCTATATCCCAGTCGCCGTCCGACTCGGCCACAGTCTGGTTGAAGTCGTCCACTTCGAGATAATCGGCGAAGCGGAGATTCCGGAGATTTTTCCACTTTTCGTCTTCTCCAAGTTCGTCGACGATAAGGATATCTTCCACACCTCGGCTGTTCAGAGCGGCTGTAATCGCTGAGCCGATAAAGCCCGCTCCGCCTGTAACAATAATCATTTTTGCTGCTCCGCAACGATAGTTGAGTTGTTCTGTTCGATTTTCTGTACCCTATCGGGATTGTGGAGATTTGTCAACGACAAAGCGTAATTGGTATTTTGGTTGGCTGGCTTGGCGGTTCGCTGGGAGAGGGCATAGGCATCTTGCGAATATAGATAGGGTCGATTTTTAATCCTGCTTGTTTTTGACAGGAAGCAATCTTTTAGTGTAGAGCCGGCTCCTGAAAATGATGCTGCCTCTAAAACAAGAACAAGGCCTCGTTCCGGCCGAACGTTCAGGAGTCCGGCTTTGGGGAAACGGTAGACGGCTGGGACAAAGGCAGGCGGACGGTAAAGATAGTCCCTTCGCCGAGAAGGGTCTGGACATCGATGGTTCCGCTGTGGTCGGAGACGATTTTTTTGGCGATGGCCAGTCCCAGGCCGGTTCCCATCCGTCCTTTGGTGGAATAGAACGGGCGAAAAAGCATCTGTGTGTTTTCAATGCCCGGTCCGTTGTCCTGCACGCGGATGAGCAGTTGCCGGCTGTCGGCATCTTGTTCCGTTGTGATTGTGACCTGGCCGTTCTGCGGGGGGGCGGCTTCAATTGCATTCAAAAGCAGATTCGTCACCACATCCTGCATCCGTTCCGGGTCCAGGGGCACCTGGCCGAGATTTTCATCGAGTTGAACGGCCAAAGCGATGCTGCGCTGCTCGGCCTGCGGGTGCACCATCTCCACGACGGTCTCTATCAGGCGATTAACCTGGCACATCTGGAAATGCGGCTTTTCGTCGCGGGTGAATTTGAGCATATCGAGAACAAGTTTTTCGAGGATACCCAGATTCCGCCGCAAAAGGCCCCAGCCCTTTCTTGCCTGCTCGAAATTGTCCTGGCGGAAACTTTGGTCCATCACATCGATGCCGGTGCGGAGGGTCTGGAGGATGTTTTTGATGCCGTGCGAAAGGTTCATCGCAGTCTGGGCGGCCTCGAGCAGACGCTGTCGGCGGGCAGCGGTCTGTTTGCTTTGGAGCGAACCGAAAGCCACCGCCACCATAGTTTCGCTGGGGTCAAACACCAGTTCGATTCGCTGGTCGTCAGCCAGGCGGCTGTCTTGAGAAGGGCTTGACGGTTCGTTGGTCTCATACAGCAGAACCGTGCTGCCGCAGCGGATTTGGTCCTGATCGTGAAGCGGAACAGGGCGGCCGAGCCGCTGTTCGTTCAGATAGGTGCCGTTGGAGGAGTTCAGGTCGCGAAGAATCCATTGACCATCGCAAAAAGACAGTTCTGCATGTTCCCTGGAGACGGACGGGTCGGGGAGAATAAAGTGGGCCTTCTGTTCGCTTCGGCCGATGATTTTCGGCCCATCCTTCGGATTCAGTTCAAAAGTCTGCTTGCGCAGCGGTCCGGTGAGTATCATCAATTTTGCCATAGAGGGTATTCTATACATTCTGCCGCCGATCGAAAAGCATTTCCTTTCTTTTCCTCCGGTCTTTGCCGGAGAGTCGGCAGAAGCGGCAGCCGTCGGCAAGAGGATGGGTTCATCCGTTGGGATTGTCTTTGCTGAGGGAAGAGCCGAAAAAGATGCGGTTTTACTTGCCGATGCAGAAGCGGCTGAAGATTTGTTCGAGGATATGTTCTTCGATGTTTTCCCGCTCGAAGCCGCCCAACTGCTCCCAAGCGGTTCGGATGAGCATGGCGGCGATTTCCTCCCGACCGAGCTCGATTTGCCGCGATGCTTCCGCAAGGGAATCGGAGACCTCAGACAAAATCCTCCGATGCCGCTGGCTGAGAGCAGCGGAGGTTTGGTTTTCTTCTGTGCCGCCGCGCAGGGACAGCAGTTTTTGCCGCATCTGCTCTCGGAGTGCGGACAAGCCCAAGCCCGTCTGCGAGCTGACCGCCAGAAACGAACAGTCGAACTCCTCCTGAAGCCGGCTCAGGCGGGCCGGCAGTTCTTGTTCAGGTACGCGGTCGCATTGGGTTGCCAAGGCCAGCAGCGGTCTGGACCGAAGCGAAGTGAATATCACCGCATCTTCCTGCCGGGCGGACTTGCTGATGTCAACGCAGAAAAGAACCAGGTCTGCTTTCTGGAGGGCGGCCAGAGCAGCCTGTCGGGCAAGGGCATCGAGGGGCTCCTGCGGCGGACGGGCACTGAGGCCGGCGCAATCGAAGAGAACGCAGTCGAGGTCTCCCAGCGAAAGAATGTCGCGAACTACATCGCGGGTGGAGGCCTGGATGTTGGAGACGATGCTGCGCGGACGTCCCAAAAGGGCATTGAGCAGACTGCTCTTGCCGGCATTCACCGCCCCGGCAATGCCGACCGACGGCAGGTCAATCATCCGCTCGTACTGAATTGGACCTGACAGCATCTGTTCGATTTGGTTCCGGAGGGTCTGGAGAATCCGGACGGCCTGTGCGGGCGGGAGAATTTGAATCTGCTCTTCGGCGAAATCGAGACCGGCTTCGATTTGACACAGCCAATCAAGCAGGGCGTTTCGAATCTCGGCGATGGTTTTAGACAAATGGCCGGCCAGCAGTTTTTCCGCGGCAGCGACCTGAGCGGCATTGGAGCCGCTGACGATTTGGGCGACGGCCTCGGCCTGCGTCAGGTCCATCCGTCCGTTCAGATAGGCCCGCAGTGTAAACTCCCCCGGTCGGGCCGGACGAAGTCGGCTGGTTAAGCGGGCCAAAAGGCGTTCTGCAAGAGGAGCCGCCGCCAGCACGTGCAGTTCGGCCATGTCCTGACCGGTGTAGGAATGCGGAGCAGCAAAGGTGTACACCGCGGCGGAGACGGGAAGGCCCTCGACGATGAACGTGGCATGGAAAAGCCCCCGCTGACGCGGCAGAGGACTTCGGCCCGTGAGTTCTTCAAGCACCGGAAAGGTCTGCGGGCCGCTCAGCCGCAGAATCGATACACTTATCTGCCCGGCAGCCGGTGCCGGACTGCTCAGCGCTGCAATGGTGTCCTCAAGAATCATAGGACGCGGCCGCTATCGGTATTCGCGGAAGAATGGTTTGGGCTTTTTCTTTTTGACTTTGCCGCCGGTCTTGGCGGTCACAGGCACAAGGCGTTTTTCTTTCTCTTCTTCCTGCTGGCGGAGATGTTTTCGAATGACGTACTGTTCAACCACGCCGATCCCGATGCTGGACATAATATAGAGATTCACGCCCGACGGGCCGTTGTAGAGCATCAGCGGGAAAAGGAGGGGGAAAAAAATCATCATGATTTTCTGCTGCTGGACGACCTCCGGCCGGGCGGTCTCGGAGGGCTTCGGCGCACCGGTGAGTTTCTGCTGGAGGTACATCACCACCACCATCAAAATCGGCAGAAGGTTCAGCGAGTCGATATGCAGGCCGAGCAGTGGAATGGTGAAGCTGTACCGTCCAAAGCGAATCAGCGCATCCGGCGCCGACAGGTCTGTAATCCAGAACGGCAGAAAGCGTGCCCCCCGCAGGTCGATACTCGTATAAACCGCCGTCCAGAGAGCGATCCAGATCGGCATCTGGAGGAACATCGGCATCATTCCAACCATCGAGGTAAACTGCGTCATTCCGGCCTGCTGATAGACCTCCGCCAGCCGGCGCTGCATCTCCTGCGGATTGCCTTTGTATTTCTGCTGAACTTCCTGAAGCTGAGGGCCCAGTTTTTGGACCTTCATCATGGTGACCTGGCTTTTTTTCGTGATGGGATACAGCACAAGCCGCATCAGAAACACAAGCACCATAATCACAATGCCATAGTTGCCCCAGGGGCCCATCAGGTTGTACAGGGCGTTCATCAGCCACATAATTGCAAAGGCCAGCGGCTGAATCAGAAAAGCCGGACAGCAGCAGCAGCTTCGCATTGAAAATGTCTGAAAATAGGCATACGCCCTGTAGGTCGGATTTTTGTCGAAGAGCCGTTTGTCCTTGGGGCCGAGAAATACCTCAAAGGCAAAGGTCCGCGAGCTGTTCTCTTGTCCGGCAGGAGTCAAAGATAACTCTGCTGTCTGGAGACGGTAGCTGGCGCCGCCGTCTGGAGAACCTTTTTTCTGGCAGAGCTGCGGGTCATAAAACTGCGCACCGGTGAAACTTATGTCCGCTGTTTCCTCAGGGCGGATGATGGCGGCAAAATATTTATTGGAGGAAGCCGCCCACAAAAAAGACGCCGATTTGTCCGGTTTGAGTTGAAGGGCGGTCTGAGGAGAGTGGGAGCCGAATAGTTTTTTCATCCCGTCGGCAAGGGGGCCGAAAAGCATGGAAACCCCTCCCTGCTTTTGAGGACAAACCAATTCTTTTACATAATTGCGGATTTGCGGATAGCCGAGCAGGCGGGTCTCAATAGCATCCCCTTCCATGCGATAGGCAGCAATGATGCTGCGCTCATCGGTTCGGGCATCTTCGGCGATGACGGCGGCGGTGCCTTGCAGGTCCAGCCGGCTCTGCACCGTTCCCTCGGTGAGGTTTTCGACTGTCAGTTCACAGGAAAGGTCATAACTGCCCGGCTGAATGCGGTAGGTTTTGCGAAGCCGAATCTGGGGAACGGTGAGAACCTGCCGGCCGTTGCGGCTTTCCACTTGCCCCAACAGAGCTTCAAAGACAGCGCTGCTGGAAGTCTGTTCAGCCACCGTCCAGTTCAAACGTCCCAGCGGGAAAGCAAGTATATCCGGAGCGGTGTTTTTTCCGCTGCCTACCGACAAAGTGCCGTTGGCCAATGTGCAGACAGCCCCTTCCTGTGAAAGGATGGGCTTGAGCAGGATAAAGGGCTGCGGATTGTCCGGGTTCCGGTCGTCAAACTCCGAAAGAGTGACGGTTTTGACGGCGGCTCCCCGGCTGGTCAGTTCAATTTGAAACTTGTAAACAGAAGGGTCATCGGTTCTTCGGCAGGTTTCACACAAGGCGCCGAGAATGACGGTTTGCTCCGGCCCGCTGATGGCAGAGAGATTTTCAAAAGAGACAGCGGGTTCTTCGGCCTCTTCAGGCATCTTCGGGGCTGGTTCGGAATCGGAAGAGTCTTCCGCCGGCTCAGGTTGGGCGGTAGTGCCCTCGATTGGGAGGGCTACTGCCAGCGGAATCAGCCGGCTGCTTGCCGTGCAAGAGCCGGAGGAACAAAACCTGGCTTTGTATGCTTGGATTCCGCAGAAGCCGACAAAAAGAGCCGTCAGCGTCCAGATAAGTGAACTCCACCCGATTTTCCTGTTTTTGAAAAACACGGCAGTCAATTTCCTTTCTGATTGAAGCCGGCGGTTATTCTATCGTCCGTCCGAGAGACGGTCTCCCTCGAACTTATCCAGTTCAGGGATGGCATAAATCTTTTCTGCAGCGGTTTTGTAGTCGTATTCCAGGCGTACAAAATGCACTTCATTATTTTCAATATAGACATAGGCCGCACGATTGTCGCGGTCGCGCGGCTGTCCGACCGAGCCGACATTGATGATGGCTTTTTCGTTGGGAATAATCGGGTATTTGCCGCCGAGTTCATCAGGGCTGTAAAAGTCGGGATCATCGAGAAAAACGCCGGGCAGGTGGGTATGGCCGACAAAGCAGATATGCGGCGTGCGGTCAAAAAGCGCTGTGATTTTGGACGAAGTGGTATAAACATCATCGGGGAAAATATATTCATTGATTGGTCGCCGAGGGGAAGCGTGGACAAAGTCCAGCTGGGTTTCTATGCCATTCAGATTCGCCTTCATCGTCCATCGCATCCGCTGCCGTCCGAGATACTGCCAGCGCAGGGCACGCTTTTCGGGGTCGGGCTCCTCTTCGAGGACACGCCGAGTCCAGAAAGTGGCGGATTCTGCACCGGTGTTGAAATTGGTCGGCTCGAAAAGGACGGCAAAATCGTGATTGCCCATTACGCTGTTTTCCGTGTTTTCGATGACCAGGTCGAGACATTCTTTGGGGTTGGCGCCGTAGCCGATGACATCGCCCAAACAGTAAATCGTCTTGATGCCTCGCTCTTTGATATCCTTGAGCACAACCGTAAGGGCTTCTAAATTTGAATGAATATCACTAATAATAGCAAACATATCGACGTCTCTTGATAAGACCTACCTTTAATAGAATAGATTATCTAAAACGAATCCAAATGCCGAGTACGTGTTTATAGCATAATGGAAATAGGTTTTCCAGAAAAACCCTGCTGGTTATTTTGAAATGCCTATACAAGAGAAAAGGGGTCTTTATTAAGGTGGAATTAAAGCAGATTTTTTTGCTTGAGGATTTCTCTAAATGCGGCCATGCCGGCAGGCGTAATATTGTATTTTTCGCGGGCTTTGGCGATGGAGCCAGCGGCCAGCGGGCCTGCCGAGGCGGGGCAGACCAGTTCCAGACCGTCGATGTCCAGCCAGCTTCCTCGAAATACGACAAAATTGAGCATAAACAGGGAGATTCGGGTAACGCCTTCTGATTGAAGGTCTTCAAGGTCAAAAGGCAAAAGTTGTCTGACTAAACGGAAGGCATTGGGGCCGTAGAGTCCGAGCATGCCGGTATTCTCGGACACGTCCAAGATAGTGTTTTGAAGTTTCATTTTCTCGCTGATTTGCTTCAATTCAGCCAGAAGGGTCTTGTCGCGACCGGGAAGGGTCAGGATTATCATTTCGCTGCCGATTTTTCCAATCCGCAGGCGCCCCGGGCGGCCGTCTCCATTTTTGACGGCCCAGCACCAGCGGCCGTCAGACAGAGGGCTGGGCAGCTGAATGTCGGCCTGTTGCAGCAAGGTTTCCGGGTTGCCTTTGAGGCAGATTCGGCCGAAACTGCTCAGGTCAACGGCCGCACAATGATTCAAAATAGCATCCTGTTCGGATTGCGAGTCGCCGAAGTCGCTTGGGAGGGTCCAACCGTCAAATTCACCAAAAACAGCGCCCAGGCGGTTGTGGGCTTGCTGAAACGGACTTACTTTGGCCATTGTTCCGTGCAGGTACCTTTTTTATTTCTATCAGTTTCTCTTATTTTTCCGGCTTAAAAGCACTACTTTATCAGAAAAAGGCAGGGTTGCAAATGGAAAAAGCCGTTAAAAATGGGAAATCTGCCGGATCAACCGGCAGAAAAAGGGGTTTGGCAGACACAAGATAAAATGATATAATTCTTTTTTGGACAGTCGTATTCAGGTTTTGTTTAGGAGATAGTACCGTTGGTTCAGATGCCGCTGCTTGAGACGGAAGGGCTGGTCAAAAAATATTCCGGCCGTTCGGTTGTGGATGGGGTGAAGATCATTGTGCCTCAGCGCTCGATTGTGGGGCTTTTAGGCCGCAACGGAGCGGGCAAGACGACAACCTTCCGGATGATTATTGGGATGACAGAACCGGATGGGGGCCGGGTGCTGCTGGAAGGAATGGATATTTCCCGGATACCGATGTATCGCAGGGCCAGGAGAGGGATGGGCTATTTGTCGCAGGAACCTTCCGTCTTCGGTCGGCTGACCGCAGAGGAAAATTTGACAGCCATTCTGGAAATGACGATGCCGAAAAAAAGTTCGCGGCGGCAGCTGGTTGATGATTTGATTAAGCGGTACTCCCTGACGGAAGTACGGAATACGCAGGCACGGCTTTTGTCGGGCGGGGAACGCCGGCGGCTCGAGATTGCACGGGCGATGGCCCTGCAGCCGATTCTGCTGCTGCTGGATGAGCCGTTTAGCGGCGTGGACCCGATTACAGTCGAAGAATTGCAGGGGGAGATTCGTCGGCTGGCGGCCGGCGGCGTGAGCGTTCTGATTACCGACCACAATGTGGAGCGGACCCTCGAAGTGGTGGATAAGGCCTATATCATCGACCACGGCAAGGTGATCGCTGAAGGAACGCCGCAGGAGATTGTCCGCAATGACCTGGTGCGGCGGAGCTATCTGGGACAGTCATTCCGAATGGACGACTTTGACCGTCCCGCCCGAACCTGGATGGGATAGGAGACAG
Organism: uncultured Phycisphaerales bacterium; assembly: GCA_937868095.1. Taxonomy (GTDB): domain Bacteria; phylum Planctomycetota; class Phycisphaerae; order Sedimentisphaerales; family Anaerohalosphaeraceae; genus JAHDQI01. Next base: position 53,854 of record CALMLO010000034.1, read on the forward strand.
CGCAGGTATGGCGGCTTTTGAGTGCAGGATGACGCAGTATCCGGCGGCGGTGCTGAGATGAACCAGCATTGACTGAAAGGGAAATATATGAGTGAAAAAATACCACTTAATCCGGTTTTATTAAAATGGGCCCGAGAAACAATAGGCTACAGTGTAGAAGATGTCGTAGAGAAAATAAAACGAAAATCTATTACCTCCTTGGTGGTTGAGGGATGGGAAGACGGAACTTTAAGCCCTTCTTATCCTCAACTCGAAATGCTTGCTTATACAGTATATAAGCGACCTCTTGCAATCTTTTTTTTTCCTGAACCACCTGAAGAAAAAACACCCGAGCAATCTTTCCGTACCTTACCTAGAGAAGAGATTAACCTTATGGGACCGTCGTTATTGTATCTAATCCGACGGGCAAGAGTAATGCAAGAGAACCTTTATGAACTATATGAAGGGGAAAACCCTGCAAAGCACAAGATATGCGCTGACATTAATTTAGAAGAATATTTGTCAGTTCCCGAGGCAGCGATGGTAGTAAGGAAATATTTGGGGGCAGACCTCGAAAAGCAGTATGCCATGAAGAGAGACGAGGAAGCATTAGGGTATTGGAGAAATTTACTAGAAGATCATGGTGTTTTTGTTTTTAAGGATGCTTTTGATGATGATGAATGTTCGGGTTTTTGCTTAGATGATAAAGTTTTTCCAATTATTTATGTTAATAACAGCCAGCCCAAAGTACGTCAGATATTTACTTTATTTCATGAGCTTGCCCATCTTTTATTCAAGACAGGTGGAGTTGACCTAAGACATGATGATTTTGTTCAGAGGATAGAGGGAAAGAATAGAGATATTGAAATTTTTTGCAATCAGTTTGCTGGAGAATTTTTGGTTCCCACTTCAGATATTCAAAGATTCTTGTCTGGTAAAAGAATTGAAGAAACTTTAATTTCTGAGCTGGCCAAGAAATATTGTGTTAGTCGTGAAGTGATTTTGCGCAAGTGCCTTGATTTGGAATATGTCTCACAGACATTATATGAAAGCAAAGTAAAGGAGTGGGAGACACAGAGAGTAAAAAGACCCCCTGCGGGAGCGAATAAAGCACTTTATTATCCTATGCGAGTGGCTTATCTTGGAGAGCGGTATATTGAAACTGCTTTTCGTAAATATTATAAAGGCTTAATATCAAAGTTGCAGTTGGCAGAATTCCTTGATGTTAAGGAAAGAAACATATCTCGTCTTGAGGATCATCTATTAAGAAGGAGCTCTAACCGTGAAGTATATTTTTGATAGCAGTCCTCTTATTGATCTTTTCAGGCACTATTATCCAGAACAGTTTCCTTCTCTTTGGGAAAAATTCAATGCTTTAGTTTCTGAAAAACAAGTAACTTCTGTGCGAGAAGTGTATAATGAAATTAAAGCAGGAGGAGACTCTCTAGCTAATTGGGCCAAACAGCAAAAGAATGTTCTATTTTTGCCTCCAACAACCGAAGAATTTTCATTTGTTGTCGAAATCTTTCGTATACCGCATTTTCAAACAATGATTCGTAAAAAAGAAAGACTGCAGGGGAAACCTGTGGCCGATCCTTTTGTGATAGCTCGTGCAAAGGTTTTTCAATGTGCCGTAGTGACGAATGAGCTTTATAGGGATAATGCTGCGGGAATCCCTAATGTATGCAAGTGTTTCTCTATATCATATATGAATTTAGAAGGTTTTATGCAGCAAGAAAATTGGGTTTTTTAGATGGATTGTTTATTATGGCGGCTTTTGAATGCAGGATGACGCAGTATCCGGCGACGGTGCTGGGCAGGAAGGCGCGGCCGGTAGAAAAAATCGACGATTCCATTCGGGCGCTGGCGGAGCGGATGAAAGAACTGATGGTCGAGCACAAAGGCGTTGGGCTGGCCGGGCCGCAGGCCGGAGTGGACCTGCGGATTTTTGTTGTGTCAGCCGACGGCACCAAAGAAACAGCCAAAGTCTATATCAATCCGGAAATTCAGGTGGGCGGCCCGCTGGAAGAGCACGAGGAAGGGTGTCTGTCTCTGCCGGGCATCTGGGGGAAAATCCGGCGGTATAAAAAATGCACCGTGACGGCCACGGATTTGGAAGGCCGCCGCTTTACGGAAGAAGGCGAAGGACTTTTGGCGCGGGCTTTTCAGCACGAGTACGATCATCTGGAAGGCATTATGATTAAAGACCGGCTGAGTATGGCCGCTCAACTTCGGGCCCGAAAACGACTCAGGGAACTGGAAGAGGAAGCCGGCCAGCAGCCGGCCTGAACACAGGGATGCCCCCCTCGATGAAGATGCTGGCGCACGGGATTGATTTGGTGGAGTTTGGACGGCTGGAGCGGCTTCTGGAACGTCATCAGCAGCGAGTACTCGAACGGGTGTTTACCCAGCGCGAGCAGGCGGATGCCCAGGGACTGCGGAATCGTCTGGAGCGTTTGGCGGGCCGGTTTGCCGCCAAAGAAGCGGTGATGAAACTGATCGGTATCGGCTGGCGGGAGGGTGTGGCCTGGACGGATATAGAAGTGGTCAACGATGCTCTCGGCAGACCTGTCGTCAACTTGTCAGGCCGTCTGAAGGAACTGGCTTGTCAGCGGGGTATCGAGCAAATCACCCTGAGTATTACACACACCGACCGCTTTGCCATCGCTTCCGCCGTGGCCCTGGCGGAGGGCGGGCTTTCGATGTAGATAGCGGCCTTATTCCGTCGTGGGGATTTTGATGACGTCCAACTCTTCGTCGGTCAGTTCATCTACAAAGGCAACGGCCTGCCCGCGGGTCCGAGGCCGATGCGGATCAATTCGTCGGCAGCGCCGCTGAATCGACCTGCCGTTGGGCAGGCGGAATGTAAGAATGCCGGTTTGAAAGGGGATGGAGTCGGCGAAGACATAGGCCCCGCTTTTGCTGATGTTCAAAACAAACCCTTCCGTGCAAAGGTCAGAATCATCGGCACTGATCGCGGCACGGATGTCTTCACGGGCCTTAAACCGTTCACTTTTTCTTTTTTCTTCCATCGGTTCATTCTCCGCCCTTGACTGTCTTTGACCGCCGGCTGACAAAAAAGGATTTTGACCTTCGTCCGGCACTTAACCCAACCAAGGAATTGTATCGGCAAGGCAGGGACAGGGGCAATAAGAAAAAATCCGCCCCGCCGGAGCAAACGAAGATCGAGAGAATCCTTATTCAAACAGCACGGCCAGCCGTTTCCGCTCTTGCGGATTGACGGCCTGTGGGCTTGTCCACACTGCCAAATCAAGGGCATGTCGACAGGAGCAGTCCGCATCGACCAGCCGGCTTTCGGTTTTGAGCAGGTGCTGAATGAAGGCAATAGACCGTTCAGTGGCGGTTTGGAGATTGCCGATAATTTCTTCCAGAAGGGACGGCTGGGGCTGTCCGGCAGGATGAGGACGCCAGCAGTCATAATCGGTCACCAGGGCAACCAGCGCATAACACATCTGCGCTTCGCGGGCAAGTTTGGCTTCCGGCAGGGCGGTCATTCCGATCAGGTCAGCTCCCCATTGGCGGTGGAGAAGCGATTCGGCCTGGGTGGAAAATTGCGGCCCTTCCATGCAAAGATAGGTGCCGGCAGGATGAATTTTCAACGAAAGCCCCCTGCTGATTGAGAGCATCTGTTCCCGGAGACGCCGGCAGCAGGGCCTGGAGAAGTCAACATGAACAGCCCCGAGATTATCAAAAAAACTCGATTGACGCCGGCAGGTTTTGTCGATGAATTGCTCCGCAAGAACCAGCTCGCCGGGGGCAAAATCTTCCCGAAGAGAGCCCACAGCGCCGCTGGCGATGAGAGTGCGTACCCCCAGGGCTTTTAGTGCGAAAATATTGGCGGCGTAGGGAACCCGCGACGGGTTGAGAAAATGCCCGGCTCCATGACGATTCAGAAAGGCGATGCGTCGGCCTGCAAAGGTGCCGATTTGAATAGGCCCGCTCGGTTTGCCGAAGGGGGTATCCGGGGTTTCAGAGGTGATTTCGGTTAGATGGGCGGCCAGAGCATCGCCCAGCCCCGTGCCGCCGATGATGCCTATGGTTGGTTTTTCCATATCAATCTCCCGCTTCTTTTTCTTTTTGGAAGATTGTAGCCGACAGGCCAAAGAGAGAAAAGGGGGCTATCTTTTTTTAGGGGCTTTTTTCAGGATTTGGAGGAGATGAATATGGTCATCCGTCCATAAATCAATCGAATCTGCCGGCTCTCGAAAAGGGCTGGCGGCAGATTGCAGAAGGGGCTTGGACAGGGGCTGTTCGCTGGCGGAAAGCAAAAGCCAGTCCGAATCAAGGGTGCCGAGTAGGGGGTCTTCGAAGGTTTCAATCCACAAGGGGTGAAGATGGAAATGCTCAGCAAGTCTGCGAACAAGTTTGACAAGGTCTAAATGGACGGAAGAGATGTGAAAGGCCAGAACCCCATCGGACTTGAGATGTTTGAGGTAGATTTCCATGGCCTCGCACGTCAGCAGGTGCACCGGCACAGCATCGCTGCTGAAGGCATCCAGAACCAGAATGTCAAATTGCTGGGGCGGTTCCTTCTCGAGGGACAGCCGTCCGTCGCCGAGGACGATTTCAATGGAGGCCTTGCTGTCGGACAGATAGGTAAAATATTTTCGGGCCAGCCGCTCCACGTTGGGATTGATTTCATAAAAGCGGATAGTATCGCCGGCTTTGCCGTAGCAGGCAATGGTGCCGACCCCCAAACCAACCCCTCCAATCCGGCGGTTGGGATGCTGGGGGTCCGAACGAATCAGCAGACCAATGCCGCTCTTGAAGCCGTAGTAGGCGGTGGGCAGCGAGCGTTTGTCAGGGTGCTGAAACTGAAGGCCGTGAAAGGTGGTGCCGTGCTGGAGGAGCCGTTTGTGCTGAAGAGGGTTGTTCCAGTCCTCTTCCCAGACGGTCAGGACGCCGAAGAAATTGCGGGCATGCTCGATAGCCCGCTGGTTTTGAGTGGTGCGTTTGCCGGTGAAAAAGACGCCTGCCAGCCCCACAGCCGACAGTGCTGCCACATAGACAATTTTGCGGCGGAAGCCGCGGATGTATTTCTGGTCGGTCAGGACAATCAAAATGACAGCCGTCAAAAGCCCCAGATGCAGTTCGATGTACGTTTTGAAAAGAAGAGGAGCGAGGACGGAGACAAAAACCCCGCCCAGTGCCCCGCCGGCCGCAATCAGAAGATAGTAAGAAGTCAGAAAACGGGGATGCGGCCGCAGGGCATAAAGTTCGCCGTGGCAGACCATACAGCAGCAGAAGAGCAGAAAAGCATAAAGCCCGATAACAAGAGTTATATTTGGATATTTCTCCTCTACAAATCGGGCAAGAATGATGCCGAGGATGCTGATGATGAATAGAGTCAAAAAAAGAGAGCGTTTATACCATTTGGAGTTGTCAAAACAGATTATAAAAGACACCAGATATAAGCTTAAAGGCAGCACCCACAGAAACGGCACGACAGCGATATCTTGGGTGATTTTTTCTGTTACGGCCAACAAAACAGTGGAGGCGGCGGCAGGCAGGGCCAGCCAAAAGAAGCGAATCGAGAAAGAAGGAGGCATACAAGAGCCGATTTCCGGCTGTTTTTCCTCACTTCCCTGTAAAACTGGGTGGGTTGAGTAGAGTTTGACGGCACAGAGCGCAAAAAAGACAGCATAAATAAGGAAAGAGAAGGACCAGAATGCGGCTTGCTGATGCCGGCTGAGGTAAGCTTCAAACAGAAAAGGATAGGACAGCAGGGCCAAAAGGGAGCCGGTATTGCTCAGGGCATAGAGACGATACGGGACGAAACCGCGATTGAGCCGGCAAATCCAGGACTGCAGGAGGGGGCCGGTGGAAGAAAGGATAAAATAGGGAAGCCCGATACAGAGAGTGCATATCCATAATATGCTGATGACGGGATTTTCGCCGGTGGACGGTTTCAGGGTTGCCGGCGGGATAATCCGAAAGGCGAGGAAGGCGGCCGCCGACAGCAGGAGCAGATGAAGAAGCGCCTGCTGACGGCCTGAAAGGCGGCTCAGAAAGTGAGCATAGGCATAGCCGCCCAGCAGGAACAGCTGAAAAAAGAGCATACAGGCGGTCCACACTTCCGGAGTGCCGCCAAACCACGGCGTTAAAAACCGCCCAAACAGCGGCTGAACCTGAAAAAGCAGAAAAGCACCGAGAAATACAGCCGCAGCAAAGAGAACTTTGGGAAAAAAGTTCGATTTTCTTTTTTTCATGGACGTTAGAATATAACTTTATTGGGGGAAAACAAAATCTTTAAAAGAGTTTTTTGCTTGCGAGCGAAAATCGCAGGAAGATTGGAAAGAAGCAATCGACAAAACATCCATTTGACAAAAAGGACAAAAAATATATAATTCTCTGTAAAATAAGCAGTTATTGGGTTATTCACAGACTTTTTTGAACTGGGTGAGCCAATCAAGGACTTGACAGCAAAACCAGCGGAAGCAGAGAGCGTTAACAACCAAAAAAGTGAGCCGGAGCTTTATAAGCGTTCCATCCAAGGGGGCTACTGGGTGATGGGTATCGGCCTGTCCGGCCGGTTTTTGGGTTTTATAAAAACCCTTTTTTACGCCAATCTGCTGGTTGTTCAGGACCTTGGCCTGTTGGCAATCACCATGATGCTGATTGAAGTATTGGGGGTCTTTTTTGAAACCGGCTTCAAAGACAAGTTAATTCAGGAAAAAAAGGATATTCATCCTTATTTAGATACTGCCTGGGTGATTCAACTCCTCCGCGGATTGGCGATGTTTTTAGTACTTTTCCTGGCTGCACCGATAGTCGCCTCTTGGAAGGTGCCTGAGGAAAAGGTTTCGTTGACGATTGCTGTTATACGGGGAATTGGTTTTTCTATTCTGCTGGGGGGTTTTGAAAATATTGGCACTGTTTTTCTTTACAAGCAGATGGAGTTCTCCAAGGTATTTTGGCTTCGCCTTCTTCCTTTGACGGCAGACTTGGTTGTTTCAGTGACTGTCATTTTTTTTTATCGAAGTATATGGGGCTATGTGGCAGGGCGTTTTGCAGAGGTCTTTGTGCGGCTGGCCCTGTCGTATAGTCTTTGCCCGTATCGACCTCACTTAAGTCTGGATTGGGGGAAGGCACGGGAATTATGGAAGTTCGGGAAGTGGATTTTTGGGTTGTCAATTCTGAACTTTTTGATTTCAGAAGGGGATGATTTCTTCGTTTGGTGGTATTTGGGGGTTTCGTCACTGGCATTGTATCGGTATGCTTTTCGATTTTCCAATCTGCCGGCTACCGATCTTACGAATACGCTCTCTCAAGTTACCTTCCCCGCCTATTCAAAGATTCAGGATGATATCCCGCGGCTGCGGGAGGCGTATCTGAAGGTACTGATGGTGATATCGTTTTTTTCCTTTCCTCTGGCAGGTTTAATTTTTATCCTGGGGCCGGATTTTGTACAGATTTTTCTGAAAGAAGACATGCATCCCATGATTCCGGCTATGCAGATTATGGCATTCAAGGGGCTGTTTCGTTCTCTGGGTGCAGCGCGGGGGCCTTTGTTTCTGGCTTTGGGAAAACCTAAGATCCATTGGATACTTCAGTGTGTGCGTCTCTTTTTGCTGGCTGTTTTGATTTATCCTTTGACTCGGTCATGGGGTATCGAGGGGACAGCAACAGCCACGACGTTGATTGCCATTCTGCTCTCACCCATCGGCTTCTGGTTGGTTTGCCGCTGGCTGAAGTGTTCAGTCTGGCGGATGCTTCAGCCGTTTTTGATCCCTATGGCAGCGGCATCGGTGGTGGTTTTGATCTTGGTGCTGGTTAAGTCTGCCGCTGGATGGAAAGTGTCTCCATTGTTTTTTGGAGGGCTTTTAGTTGTGGCGATTGTCTGTTATGGGGGGGCTGTCTGGCTGCTGGACTCGATAAGCAAGTTTGGCCTTTTGGAGATTCTTAAAGACCAGGTGAATGTTCTCCGAAGGAGGAAGAATTCTCTATGAATGCCGGCATTGTGCACATTATGGAAGAAGAATGGGATTATCTGATTCTTCTGGATGCCTGCCGATACGATTATTTTGAAAAGACCTATCCGAAGTTTTTTTCAGGAGGGCAATTGTCCTGCCGAAAATCGGTAGGCGGCTGTACGCAGGAATGGAGAGATCGCTCCTTTCCTGGGCGATACGAAGATGTAGTCTATGTTTCCTCCAATCCTTACATTAATTCCCAAAAGGCGGTAGAGGGATTTTGGGGAAAAGAGCATTTCCATCAAGTTATTGATGTTTGGCAGAGCGGATGGAAGTCTGACAGAGGGACCGTACCCCCCGAGATTGTTACCAAGGAGGCATTGCGGGCTGTTCAGTCTTGGCCGGCTAAAAGGGTTCTTATTCACTATCTGCAGCCGCATGCGCCTTATCTGGGTTTTGGATCAGGTTGTGCGGGATTTCCTCAGCCGGATATCGAGAAGGAGAATGTGCTGCGAGGAACAGTTTGCCGGCAGCGGCCGGCGCGGATTCGCGGAAAGATCTACCAGAAGCTCCATCATTGGGTCAAAACGAAAAGAATTTTTGGAAATCATCCTGATTGGCTGCTGGCTCATCTGTTGGCTCTGCCGCCAGTGAGTCCAATGGATGCGGTGCGCCGCCGATACGGAAAGAAGGGGCTCCGACGGGCTTATCAGGAGAATTTGGAGATTGTTCTGAGGGAGGTTGCTCGGCTGCTGCCTTATTTGAAGGGGAAAATTGTGGTCACTTCTGATCATGGAGAACTGCTCGGCGAGGGAGGATCGTATTCTCATGAACCGAACTCGGAGAATCCTTATTTGCGTAATATTCCTTGGTGGACAATGGATAAACAGAGTGCCTGTCCGCTGCCGCCCCTGACAGAGGGGCCGGTGATGCCGGTTTTCCCCGAAGAGGAAACCATTGAAAAACGCTTGAAAGATTTGGGGTATCTATGAGTGAGGAACTCAGGCCAGCCCAATCGAGAGGTGTAAAATGAACTTACAACAAAAAGCAGAGCAGTTGTCCAAAACAGTTTTTTTAGGTGGCCCTGTTAAAGATTTTGAGGCAGTTGGAAGATTACAATTCATTATGTTATTAAGGGAAGGGCTTTATCCTGACTCTAAAGTTTTGGATATTGGTTGCGGATGCTTAAGGGGAGGGTATTGGCTGATTCATTTTTTAAATAAGGATTGTTATTGCGGAATTGAACCCAACAAAAAAATGCTTGAGGAAGGCATTAAGACTTTTCTTGAGGATGACGTTCGCTGCAGCAAAAATCCCAGATTTAGTTACAATTCAGATTTTGATTTTTCTGTGTTTCACGAAAAGTTTGATTTCTTCATGGCTCGTTCGATTTGGACCCATGCTTCGAAGCAGCAGATTGAGAAAATGTTAGACGGATTCTGTCAGCATTCGAGCGATAATGGTATCTTTCTAACCTCTTATCTCCGAGCAAGTTTTTTTAAACATAAAGAATATTGGGGCGATACATGGGTTGGCAGGAGCGACATCTCTGACAAACCGGGGGTGGTTTGTCATAGTTTTAAATGGGTGTCCGAAGTCTGTAAGAAAAGAAATTTGCAGATAGTTGAATTGAAAGAGGGGATTTATAATAATCAAATTTGGCTGAAAATTACGAAAGGGCGGGCTGCGAAAGAGCACGGAGGGGTATTGTGTTGTTTTTGACAATCTTTACGTGTTTATTTTAGTCATTAGATAGCCCATAAAAGTTATTTCTTCTCACAAGAAAGAAATGTGAATGCCTGTGAAAGCTGAACATTCAAAAACCAAAATGCTGATTATTGGGATTGATGGAGGGACATGGACGATTTTGGAACCTGCAATTTGTGCAGGGGCAGCACCTAATCTGAAGACGCTTCGGGAAAAGGGGGTTTGGGGCATCCTGAAATCAACGATTCCTGCGATTACGCCGGCGGCCTGGGGGGCTTTTCAGACCGGCAAGAATCCCGGAGCCATCGGCGTATATGATTTTTACCGCTGGTCCGCCAAAGAGCGCAAGGACTATCCGGTGAATTCGACTTGCTTAGGCAAAACCATTTGGCAGCGTTTTAGTCAGGCGGGGTTAACCTGCGGCATTTTAAATGTGCCGATGACCTATCCTCCTCAGCCGGTTCGTGGGGTTGTGGTCAGCGGGCTTTTAACCCCATCACTGGAATCAGATTTTACCTATCCTGCCGAGTTCAAGGAAGAATTGCTGCGGGCGGTGCCGGACTATGATATTTTGACTTTTAAACGGCTTCAAAAGCAGAAAATTACAAAAAGGACCATCCGGGATTTCGTAAACCAAATGGCTCAATCTGTCCGGATGCGAACGCGGGCGGCAGAGTATATTATCCATACTAAAAAACCGGATGTTATGATGGTGCAATTTCAGTCGAATGATGTAATTCAGCATGGATTGTGGCATTTTCTGGATCCAGCCTGTCCGGAGTACAGTGAGGGGTTGAGAAATTTTGTATTTGATGTTTTTTACCGCACCTTAGATTTCAGCATTGCAGAAATTGTTCGGACGTTTTATCCGGATGGAAACCTTTCTGGGGGTGTTTTTCTGCTTTCCGATCATGGTTTTGCTCGTCATCGAACCCGCTTTAATTTAGGCAACTGGCTGGTCCGCGAAGGACTTTTGAAAATCCGTTCTGCTCGACTGCTGAAGGTCGAGGTGAGTGAATTTGCTGAAACTGTTCATCTCGGGAAAATTTTATCTTATCTGCTGCCTTCTGTTTGGCATCAGAAAGTAATGCGCAAATTTTATCCGCAGTACATCCAAGTGGACTGGGAGCACTCAAGGGCTTTTGCAACCGGCCGGTGCAATGAGGGGTTTATCCATATCCTGGAGGAAGATCCAGAGAAAAAAGACTCGATTTGCAGAAAAATTATCGATGCTCTTTTGAAACAGCGCGATCCGTCCACATCCGAGCCGATTATCGAACAGGTTTATCGAAAAGAGGAGATTTTTAAAGGAGCTTACCTGGGGCAGATGCCTGATTTGGTTGTCTGTCCCTGTACGGGTTATTCGATTACAGGTGCTTACCAGTTTGAAAAAGGACTGTTTGAGCCGGTACGCATGAAGACCGACTTCCATTTGGGTAAACATCATCGGGATGGATTCTACATGGCGGCCGGAGAGGGGATTCAATGTCTTGGCAGCAGTCAGGCGAGTCTGCTGGATATGGCTCCGACTCTGCTGGCCTATCTTGGGCTTCCGGTTCCTTCCTGTATGGATGGGCAGGTTCGCCGGGAGTGGTTTGCTCCCTCTTTTTGGGAAGAGAATCCAATTCGTTGGGAGCAGGATGAGTCGGAAGAACAAAAGACAAGTGAAGATATTTACACCTCTCAAGAAGCCGAAAAGGTGAAAAAGAGACTGGAGGAACTCGGGTATCTGTAAAATGGATAAGCGAACGATGAAAATTGCTGTGATTGCCAGTATGTTTCCCAAACTTTCGGAGACCTTTATTCTCAATCAGATTACCGGGCTTTGTAAACGGGGGCATCAGGTGCGGATTTTCTCCCGTTTTTCCCCTGCGGAGACAATCTTTCACCCCGAGGTAGGAGAGTACAATCTTCTGAAACAGACGGTTTATCTGCCGAGCGTCCCCTCCTCCAAGTGGTGCTGCCGGCTGAAGGCGTTTGCCTGGCTGCTGAGGTTTTTGGTCTGCCATCCGGTAGTGACCATTCGAGTACTTAGGTATCTGCTTGGCGAGCCGGAACCCTTTTCGTATCTTCTGTTTTTTCATTCTCTGCCCATTTTAAGTTTTCACCCGGATGTGATTTTTGTGCATTATGGCCATAACGGCAATCTGTTTATTCCGCTCAAGGAAATCGAGCCGAAAGCGGCCTTTATGACGATGTTCCATGGCCACGATCTCCTGTTGGGGCAGGAGGGGGGGCCGGCGTATTATCGCCGTCTGTTTGCCCAGGCCGATTTGGTTCTGGTCAACTCGGAGTTTACCCGCCAGCGTCTGCTGGAGCAGGGGGCCGACCCCTCGCGGCTTCGGATTCATTATGTGGGGGTGGAGACAGAAAAATTTCCATATCGCGGCGGTCCGCCTGTCCGGCAGGATGGGGTTTTTCGGATTCTGACGGTATGCCGGCTGTGCGGCCAGAAAGGGCTGGACACTTCGCTTCGTGCTGTTAGAGAGCTGATCAACATGATTCCCTCCGTGCCGATAGAGTACCGCATTGTCGGCGATGGGCCGGACAGGGAGATGCTGGAGAAGCTGACCGAAGAACTGGGACTGAAGGAGTATGTGGTTTTTGCCGGTCCGATGGAGCAGAGCGGAGTGGTTGAGCAGATGCGTCAGGCGGATGTGTTTCTGCTGACGAGCGTGTATGAAGGGCTTGGGGTAGTGCTGCTGGAGGCGCAGGCGATCGGCCTTCCGATTGTGGCGACGAATGTAGGCGGCATTCCGGAGGCCGTTTCGGCGGGGGAATCTGCGATTCTGGTTCCGCCGTCGAATCCTCGTGCAGCGGCTGAGGCCTTGGCCGAATGTCTCCGCCATCCGGAGAAGCGGGAGAAGATGGGTTTGGCCGGGCGAAAGCATGTTGAAGAACATTTCGATATTGACCGGCTGAACGACAGACTGGAACAACTCTTTTTGGAGATAAGTCAAACGGTCAAGAAGAACCAGCCGGTCCGTCCAGCATCTTCAGGCATGGAGGAGCAGGCAGGATGACCGACAAGCGGCCTTTTATCTCCATTAGCGTGGTGATTCCGGCATATAATGCGGAGGCCTATATAGAACGGGCTATCGAAAGCGTGCTGGCCCAGACGTATGCACCGGATGAAATTCTTGTCGTGGATAACGGCTCCACCGATCGGACCGCGGAAAAAATCAGACAGTATGAACCCAAAGTGCAGTACCTTTTTGAGGCCAAGGCGGGTTCGGGTACTGCTCGCAATCGGGGAATCAGGGCTGCCGGCGGCGACTGGATTGCCTTTTTGGATTCGGATGATCAGTGGTTTCCGGAAAAGCTGCAGAAACAGGTTGAGCATCTTTGCCGGCATCCTGAACTTGTTTGGACCTTCACCAATTATCTGATTTTTTGGTGGAAAGACGGGTATGAAGAACCGGCTTTCCCAGAGGAGCGTTTTGCCGCCTTGTTAAAAGGAAAAGACTTTTTTGATGATTATTTAGAGACCTATGTTCAGATGGGCCATATTCTCACCTCCTCGGTGATGATTCAGCGGGCTGTTTTACTGGAAGCAGGCCTTTTCCCCGAGGATCGAAACTGGGCGGTGGATACGGATTTGTTCTTTCGGATTGCTTATCGGTGGCCGGTGGTTGGATATCTTTCCCAGCCGCTGGTGCGATATTATTCAGGAATACCGACCAGTGTTACCGAGCAGCATCGGGGAGAGGTCAAGCCGCGGTGTGAGCTGATTGGACGTCATCTTTCGCTGGCGGCACAGCACCATCGGCAGAAGGCGTTTGAACCCTGTGCGCGGCAGATGCTGAAAGCATGCATCGGAAGGGCTCTGGTTGTGAATCCCTGCCAGGATTTTCGCGAGATTCCGGAGCATCTGGAATATCTGCTGCCGGCCCGGCTTCGAAGGGAGATTCGCCTTCGGAAAAGACTGCCGCGGGCAGTCCTGCCTGCAATCGCACTGTACTTTCGGATTAAGAACGCCCTGCGGAACTTTTTTGCAAGGAAGCCGGCCAAGTGAAGATTGCTGTAATGACCCATGTATTTCCGGCCTTGTCAGAGACCTTTATTCTTAACCAGATTACAGGGCTTTTGGAACGAGGGCATGAAGTTTGGATTTTGGCGGAGCGGCAAGGGCGGGACACGAAGGTTCATCCTGATGTTGAGAAGCATTCTCTTCAGCAGCGAACTTTTTCCCCTCCGTCAAGTCCTTCTTCCAAGGGGCTTTGCCAGCTGAGGGCTTTGGGGCTTCTCCTGCAGAATCTGCCTCGCTATCCCTCGGCTATGTTGAGATTTTTGGGACTTTTTCTCCTCCGCAGAAGGGGATTATCTCTCAATGTTCTTTATTATCTTTTAGAATTGTGTGAAAAACAAGTTGAGGTTCTTTCTTGTCATTACGGGCCTAATGGTCTTGTCGGCGTTTTGCTTAAGAAGGCCCTTCCTCATCTGAAAGTAGTTGTTACCTTTCATGGGTATGATGTCCAGTTGGGTTTTGAGAGAGGCAAGGACTTTTATCGGCCGCTGTTTGCCCAGGCCGATTTGGTTCTGGTCAACTCGGAGTTTACCCGCCGGCGTCTGCTGGAGCAGGGGGCCGATGCTTCGCGGCTTCGGGTTCATTATATGGGGGTAGAGACAGAAAAATTTCCGTATCGCGGCGGTCCGCCTGATCGGCAGGATGGGGTTTTTCGGATTCTGACGGTATGCCGGCTGTGCGGGCAGAAAGGGCTGGACACTTCGCTTCGTGCTGTTAGAGAGCTGATCAACATGATTCCCTCCGTGCCGATAGAGTACCGCATTGTCGGCGATGGGCCGGACAGGGAGATGCTGGAGAAGCTGACCGAAGAACTGGGACTGAAGGAGTATGTGGTTTTTGCCGGTCCGATGGAGCAGAGCGGAGTGGTTGAGCAGATGCGTCAGGCGGATGTGTTTCTGCTGACGAGCGTGTATGAAGGGCTTGGGGTAGTGCTGCTGGAGGCGCAGGCGATCGGCCTTCCGATTGTGGCGACGAATGTAGGCGGCATTCCGGAGGCCGTTTCGGCGGGGGAATCTGCGATTCTGGTTCCGCCGTCGAATCCTCGTGCAGCGGCTGAGGCCTTGGCCGAATGTCTCCGCCATCCGGAGAAGCGGGAGAAGATGGGTTTGGCCGGGCGAAAGCATGTTGAAGAACATTTCGATATTGAGGTCTTGAACGAACGGTTAGAAAGATTTTTTGGGGACTTAGCAGGTAGAAAAGAGAAAAATGCAGGAGGGGCGGACGTATGAGTATTTCACTCCTGCAGCTGCCAAATTGGCTGTTCGTTCTGCCGCGCCGCCAAAAAGCGCAAAAAAGAGGCCCTTCCTGAAGAAAGGGCCTCTTTTCAAAAGGTTTAAATTTCATTTAGCGAACTTTGTCTCCATAGTCATTCGCTAAGAAAGTATCTTCCATACCTCGCGGTTCTTCATCAGCTCCTGCCCGGTCAACTGTAATGGGATTCAGTCCCTGTCTCCACTGGGCCGGTTTCGTACTGTCGATAGTGGCCTGACTGTATGGGGTATAAATATTGTCATTTTTTATACCCACATCAGAGATTTTTTCGAAGGAGTTGTGCCCATCGGCATACATTACATTTTGGCCTTCCCGCTCGTGCGGCTGGGCATTCGCCACCATCTGGTTTTGACGAACAGTTCCATATGAAGGAGTATTGTTGGTTACCCAATAAGCGAAAAGTTTATCTACAGAGTTGGCCAGGTTGGCTCCCGTAAAAGTTGTCTCCGGCAGTTTCGGATCGTACCACGGGTTTTTGTCGGCCATAAGGGCAAAAGCGGCAGAGCGGGTATCGTCAGCACGATAACGCCCTGGACTGGCAGTGCTGGCTCCGGTAGCAACACCGTAGGGCTGGTGGTAGGAGTAGCTGACACACTTTTCCGGTCCTTCCGCATTGTAAGCTTTGTCAGTCCCGCCGTCATATCTGCCAAAATCCCACAGTTCGACAATGTCAAAGTTGCTGGGATTTTTCCCTGAAAACTCTACCTGGTCGCTTGAGGGACAAACGAAGGATTTGGGGCCGACATCAGCCAGCCGAACCAGCAAATAAAGACTGGCTCCAAGGGTAATATTTTGGCCATCAGTCCATGTACGCACCGCTTGGAAGGCCTGGTCCGTGGCGCGAGCCCAGACCAATCTTTTCCCTTCTCCCTGGCAGGGGTACTGGCCTCGGAAGTCGTTGGCATAGACGGTCATGGCGTTGCCCAAACCCTTGAGGTTGGTGCCGCAGACCACCCGCTGGGCAATCTTCTTCACTTTGTTGAGGGCGGGCATCAGGATGGCCAGCAGCATCGCAATGATGGCGATGACCACCAACAGCTCAATTAATGTGAATCCTCTTTTCTTCATTGCATTTCTCCTTAAAACATTCCTAAGATTTGCCCTACAGAGCGCATCCGGCAAACACTTATATGAGTGCAGTTTTCCCCTACGCAGGGTTTCTTCGTTCACTTTTCTGTGAGCAAATCTTACCGGTTTTTTCCAAACCGGATTGCGCTCCGTTTCCGAGGGTCTGGACCTTCCCTAAGAAGGTGCAATACAAAGGTGCAAGATCGCAGCTGTCCAAACATAACAAACTTATCAGGTGGGCAGGCAGAAAGGCGTGAAAAAAAATTATGACTTATAAAAAGATGATGGCTGTTTTATTATTATACCTTTCTTCCTGATATCCCATCTCTAAGGTATAATACCGAAAACCCATTAAGTTTGTCAAAAAAAATTTTTTATTTTTTTATTTTTTATTAAAGACAATGCCCGCCCAGATATATCCGTAAAATCTTCACTTGAAAAAGCCGGCCTGATTCTTATAATTCTCCTCATTCATTACGAACCCTTTGAAAAGGACAGAAACGGATGCAAATTAAGGAATATCAGGCAGCCAGGAAAGTATTACAGAGCATCGGGCAGGAGCATTTGCTGGCGTTTTGGGAAGAACTCAATGAGCAGCAGCGCGAGCATTTGCTTGAGCAAATCCGGCAGTTAGATATCCGGAAAATCCCCCACTGGGTGCGTGATACGGTAAAAAACCAGGCCCCGCTGGCCATTCCGACGGTCTTTGAGCCGGCTCCGTCCTATCCGCCGAACCCCCAGACGCCGGAGCAGGCCGAGAAGTACGCCCGCGCCCGCCGGATGGGTGAAAAATTGCTTGCTGAGGGGAAAGTGGCCGGGTTTGTCGTGGCAGGCGGTCAGGGGACTCGGCTCGGATTTGACGGGCCGAAAGGCAATTTTCCTATATCGCCTATCAAGAAAAAGACATTATTCCAGGTTTTTGCCGAATCAGTTCTGGCCGCCCGCAAGAAATATGGTTCGGTTCTGCCGTGGCTGATTATGACCAGCCCTCTGAATCATCAAGCCACAGTCGAAACCTTTGAGGCCAACGATTATTTTGGGTTGGGGGCGGATACGGTCTTTATCTTTCAGCAGGGAACGATGCCGAATTTCGACTTTGAAGGCCGGATTTTCCTGGCGGATAAAGACACCATTGCCGTAAGCCCTGATGGACACGGCGGCAGCTTAAAAGCCCTGTATGTTTCAGGGGTGCTCGATGAATTGAAAAGGCGGGGGATAGAATATTTAAGTTACTGGCAGGTGGATAATCCGCTGGTTCATTTGTTTGACCCGCTTTTTATCGGACTTCATGTTCTGGACGGCGCCCAGATGTCTTCCAAGGCCCTGATTAAGGCCCATCCGACCGAGAAAGTAGGTAATTTCTGTTTGGTGAACGGGCGGGTGACGGTAATTGAGTACAGCGATTTGCCGGATGAGGCCGCCCATCGGCGGCGGCCGGACGGCTCGCTTGTGTTTGAACTCGGCTCAATTGCCATTCATATTATCAGTCGGGAATTTGTGGAGCGGCTGAATAAGGACGGCAATTTTGCACTGCCGCTGCATCGAGCTGTTAAGAAGATACCGCATATCGACTTAACAGGAAAAAAGATCGAGCCGAACAAGCCCTGCGGGATTAAACTGGAGACATTTATCTTTGATGCCCTGCCGCTTGCGGAAAAGTCGGTGATTCTTCAGACGATTCGAAGCGAAGAGTTTGCGCCGGTTAAGAATGCCTCAGGAGAGGACAGCCCCGAGGTGACCGTGCGGATGATGATTGAACGGGCTGCGGCCTGGCTGGAAAGGGCGGGCGTAAAGGTGCCTCGAACAAAAGACGGGAAGGTGGACTGCATTTTGGAAATCGCGCCTTCGTTCGCTTTGACGGCGGAAGATGTAAAAGCAAAGGTCGGACAGATTCCTCCCCTCCACCCTGGAGATACTGTCTATCTGGAATAAAGGGCTTATCTGGCCCGCAGGGACTCGAACCCCGACTAAATGATCCAGAGTCATTTGTGCTACCATTACACTACGGGCCAACGCAAAGTAAGGTATAATATCGGCAAAATGGGCTCAAGTCAACAGGGAGATGTTTTTTTGTGCTCCGGCGGGGAGGAAAAAGGGGAGATTGGAAAACAGCCGAGGCGGGCTGGAGAGGACATATACACTTAACTTCTTTTGACGACAACGGTTAAGGACAAATCCGGCAGAGCGATGCTTCAGTTTGGGACTATCCTTCTTGATATGCCGTTTATTCAGGCGGCCCTGTCGGGTTATACCGATTATCCGATGCGGCTGCTGGCACGTCGATTCGGCTGTCCGCTGGTGTTTACGGGAGTCATGCTTGATACAATCTCACTGCACCCGAAGGCCAGCCGGGAAAAAAAGTTTCAACCCTTTGCTCAGGAACATCCGGTTGCGGCTCAGATTATGGGCAATGAGCCGAAAACGCTGGCTCTCTCGGCGGCGGCTTTTGAACGGGCCGGTTATGATGCCATCGATTTGAATTTTGCCTGTCCGGTTCCTAAGGTGCTCCGTCGCCGGCGAGGCGGCTATCTGATGCAGAAGCCGGCTGTGATTCGGGAGGCGTATCTTCGCACGCGTGAAAAGGTTTCCTGTCCGCTCTTTATGAAAATCCGCATTGGCTTTGATTCCTCTGAAGCCGCAAAGGAGGATTTCTGGACGATTTGCGAAAATGCGGCCCGCGATGGAGTTTCGCTGTTTGCCATTCACGGCCGGACCGTCGAACAACAGTATAAAGGGGCAGCTGATTGGGAAACGATTGCCCAGGTAAAGCGAAGATTTCCCAATTTGTGTATTTTCGGCAGCGGGGATATTTCCTCAGCGCCGACGGCTGTCGAGAAGTTGAGAACCAGCGGCGTGGATGGGGTGATTCTTGCGCGGGGTGCTGTCGGCAATCCCTGGATATTTCGGGAAGTTCGGGCACTTTGGGAGGGCCGGCCGCTGCCGCCGGAGCCCACCTTGGCGGAGCAGAAGGCCGTGATGCTTGAGCATTTGGAGATGATTCTGGATTTTTGGCCGACGAGGAAGGCCATACCCTATTTTCGCAAGTTTGCAGCCGGATATTGCCGGCGGCATCCGCAGCGGAAGCAGACAATGCTGGCTCTGATGAAGACCCGAACGGCCGAGCAGGTTTATGAAGTGCTTGAGCAGTTTTATTCCCCGCCGGTTTAGATGCTGACGGCCGGCAGATATCTGCGAAGCCGATTCCGGCAGGATTAGGGAGGACAGAAAGGTTTCGGCAGACAGAAAAACAAACAGTCAATCCTGAGCCGGCGAGGTTTGCGGTGTATCGCCAAAATCAGGATTGACCGTTGAGTTGATTGGAGTTTGACAGTTTGGGTTAGGAGGCCTTTTCAGAAGATTGCGAATCGGCCTTTTTGTCACAGTCGGCCTTTTTTTCGCAACTCTGCTTGTCTTTCGGTTCGCAGGCCTTCTTGTTGTCTCCGCAGGCCGAATCGTCCGACTTGTTCTTGCAGCAGCCGGCCCAGCTGGCCGTGGTCAACACCAAAACAAGACAAATGACCGCAACCTTCTTCAGCAAATCTTTCATCGTGGTCCCCTTTCATTTTTGGTTTTTTGTTCCAAAATTTGAGTTTAGAAAGCACTACGCTGGAGAGAAGGAAAATGTGCTGGCATTTTTAAAAAATGGCGGGGGGATTGGTTCCCGCCCGCCATTTTGCGTTAAGGATTCCATTACTGGATAGTTTTAGTCAAGGTAACCCATCAGTACCAATTCCGCTTCCTGCTGGACACCGGTTAAGGTTGCCTTCAGTTCTTTTTTGGCCTCTGTCAATTGCTTGAGGGCTTCTTCGCGTGCCTTCCGAAAGGCCTCCAGTTTGGTCTTGATGGCATCGGCATCGCCGCTATTTATAGCAGTGCGTAATTCACGTGCGGCCTTAGCGAGTTCGGTTTGTTCTTCATTGGCCTCTTCAGTTTGGCCTTGCTGTCTTCCGAAGGCCTGTCCGGGAAAGCCGGCCCTGTTGGTTTGCTGGGTGAGCGTAATAACTTTCTTGAGAGCCGGTTCAATCTTGGCCCATTGTTCATCGGTTGGATTGAGGGCTTGTTTGACCCGCTGAATCTGACGTTCGAGCATCATTTGCCTCATTTGTTCGGGGTCCCTCTGTCCCATCTGCTGACCTGCGGGGCCGCCGGCTTGACCGGCCTGCTGTCCGCCGCGTCGTCCGCGTCCTTCCTGTCCGCCGCCCTGCTGTGAGTAAGACTGGGCAGCAAAAATTGCTAAAATTGTCAGTAATGTCAGACCTGTGAGCATCTTCTTTGTGGACATTTCTGTACTCCTTTCAAGAAAAGTTTTCTAATTTTTTTGTTTTTTCCAAAAGAACACCTAAGTAGATGTTTGACGCTGAGCAGTTTATTGCATATTTTTTGAATTCCTTTTGTACAGAGTTAGTCTATCCAATCTATCTGATATAGTAGAAATGCTCAAATGATTTTTGTAAAAAATACCCTTGAAAAATTGAGGTGGGATTGTATATTATTCTTTTTTTGTTGCCCTGCCTGAGTGGGTAGCCGTAAAACCGTTTCCAAAAGTGTGGTAAAGTTTGCGGGAATGATGTGGGGCTGACAGGTTCGCAGCATGGTCAGCTCAAGCCCTTGGCAGGGTCCGGTCGGTCTGCTTCAGATGCGGATACTGCGACTTGTCTTGAAAACCGAAACGGTAACGATTTGGAAAACAGCGCGGGTGTTGTTTTTCGGGTATTAATGGAATGCTCTGGGTCCGCTGATTTTTTTGTGGCGGCTGTGCTGGAGCCGGACGGATGAATACCCGGTGGTGTAATCGGTAACACACGAGGTTTTGGTCCTCGTATTCCTGGTTCGAGTCCAGGCCGGGTAGATTCAACAGTTGAAGTTGGGAATAAAAGAAAGAGCAGCAAAGAAGAAGTAGAGAAGAAGTAAAAAAGGCAAAGCGTGAGCGAATCGACAGGATGTGCAGCAGTGATTTTGGCGGCGGGGCAGAGTACCCGAATGAATACCCGTCTGCCGAAAGTCTTGCATGAGGTTTGCGGCCGTCCGATGCTGGATTATGTACTGGACGCCTGCCGCAGTGCCGGGGTGCAGCGGATGTATGTTGTGGTGGGCTATGGGAAGGAGCAGATTATCCAGCGGTATCAGGGACAGCCGGATTTGGTTTTTGTCGAGCAGCCCGAACAGCGGGGGACCGGACATGCGGTGATGTGCTGCCGAGAGCATCTGGAAGGTTTTGAAGGGCCTACGCTGGTTTTGTGTGGGGATACGCCGCTGATTCGCAAGGAAACGCTGGAGATTTTGCTGGAGAAGCATAGTTCGGAACGTTCGGCGGTGACTGTAGCGACGGCGGTGCTGGATGACCCCACCGGCTATGGGCGGATTGTTCGGGATTCCTATGGGAATATTCAGGGCATTGTTGAGCATAATGACTGTGATGAACAGCAGCGGAAGATTCGAGAGGTTAATACGGGATATTTCTGTTTTCAGACACCGCTTCTGCTGAAGGCATTGGCGCAGATTCGTCCGGACAATGTCAAAGGGGAATATTATCTGACGGACGCTCTGCATGTGCTGTTGGCGGAAGGGTATAAGGCGTCGGCGGTGACGGCGGTGGCTCCGGAGGATGCGATGGGGGTCAACAGCCGCTCGCAGCTGGCGCAGGTAGGCAAGATTATGCAGCAGCGAATTCAGAATCGTTTGATGTCTTCGGGGGTAACGATTGTTGACCCGCCGAATACGTGGATTGATGATCGCGCCTGCATTGGGCAGGATACTGTTGTTGAGCCGTTTACGTGCATTCGGGGTGTGGTGCGAATCGGGCGGAATTGCCGGATTGGGCCGTTTGCTTATTTGGGAGAGGGAGCAGACATCGGAGACGGCCAACGGGTGGGTGTGTTTACCACGCTGGGCCGGGTGAATGGAAACAGCCAGCCGGAGGACCTTCTATGATTCGTCACCCGTTGGTAGTGTTCGGCGGCAGCAGTCATCCGGAATTAACCGCAGCGATTTGCCGGTATCTGAATCTGGAGCCGGGCAAGGCGCGGATTTGGCGGTTTCCGGACGGAGAGAAGATTATCAAACTCGAAAGCGATGTTCGGGGAACGGACTGCTTTGTGATACAGGCGACCTGTGAGCCGGTGGATGAAAATCTGGTGGAGCTGCTGATATTTCTGGATTGTCTTCGGCGAGCCAGTGCTTCGCGCATCACCGCGGTGATTCCGTATTTCGGTTATGCCCGCCAGGACCGCAAAGATGAAGGGCGTGTGCCGATTACGGCTAAACTGGCAGCCAATCTGATTGTGACGGCCGGTGCCAATCGGGTGCTCACACTCGATTTGCATGCGGCTCAATTGCAGGGCTTTTTTGATATCCCCGTGGATCATTTGACGGCGGAACTGGTCATAGCCCGCTATTTGAAAAGCAAGCAGATGGAGAATCTGACGGTGGTAGCGCCGGATGTGGGAAATATGAAGAAAGCGGCACGGTATGCCCAGAAACTTGGGGCGGATTTGGCGATTATCCACAAGCGGCGTTTGAACGGTTCTGAGGTGGCCTGCGGGGAGATTATCGGTGAGGTGAAAGGCCGGAATATTGTGATGTGCGATGATATGATTACGACGGGCGGAACAATCTGCGGGGCCGCGGAACTGCTCAAGCAGCGGGGTGCCGGTCAGATTATCGCCGGGGCAACCCACGGGGTACTAACGACCCTGGCACTGGAGCGGCTGCCTAAGGCGCCGCTGGATGAGGTGATTGTTACCGACAGTGTTCCTGTTGCGCACAAAAAGAAAATTCTGAATAATCTGACAATTTTGGGTGTGGCAGACCTGCTGGGCGAGGCCGTCCGGCGGATTCACCTGAATCTGTCCATCAGCAATTTATTTAACGGAATTCAGTAAGAGCAAGGCGGAAGGCCAGCGTGTCCAAACGCGACCCTCCGCCGGCAAAGACAGAGAGGAACTTTATGGCAGAATTGATGGTATTAGAGGCGGAAATTCGGGAGCAAAAGGGGAGCAAGGCAGCGGCTCGGCTTCGTCACCCAAAGGTGGGAAAGCTGCCGGCGATAGTGTATGGTCATGGGCAGGAGCCGATGTGCATCTCCCTGAATGCCCGTGCTTTTCTGGAAGCGATTCATCATGGTCAGCGGATTTTTGAGGTGCGGCTTCCCTCGGGCAGACAGACGGTACTGGTAAAGGATTTGCAGTATGACCATTTCGGCAAGCAGGCCATTCATACCGACCTGATGCGGGTAGACCTCAGTGAACGGGTGACCGTGAGTGTTCCGCTGGAACTGCGCGGCACAGCCAAGGGAACTCAAGACGGCGGCATTGTGGACCAGTTGATGGATCATCTGGAAGTGGAATGTGCGGTGACCGAGATTCCGGAGGTGATTGAGGTTTCGATTAAAGACCTGGGTTTAGGCGATATGATTCATGCCAAAGATGTTGCGCTGCCGGCCGGGGTGGTTTTGAAGACCAATCCGGAGTCGCTGATTTGCCTGTGCAATCTGCCGAAGGTCAAAGAAGCCGAGGAAGCTGCTCCTGCTGCCGCGGAAGGGCCGCAGGAACCGGAAGTTATCACCGAGCGCAAGCCGACGGAAGAAGAAACCTCAGCGGAATAATCTCCAGCGGCGGAGAAGTTTGTGGCAGAAAGTGTATGGAAGGCGTTGCAGAATTGGCTGGACGGCTCGGCGTCTGAGAAGTCTGAGGAATCTGCATCGGGCTGGTATGTGATTGCAGGGCTCGGCAATCCGGGTCCGGCTTATGAAAAGACGCGGCACAATGTGGGTTTTGAAGTGATTGACCGCCTGGCGGAAATGCTGGGGGCTTCGGCTGAGAAGAAAAAGTTTGGGGCTCGGATTGCTGAGGCCCAAACAGATGGCCGCAAGGTTTTGCTGGTCAAGCCGGAGACTTTTATGAACCGCAGCGGCCAGCCGGTTGCGACCGTGATGGGGTTTTATCGGCTGGGTCTGGAGCGGCTGCTGGTGATTACCGATGATGCAGCGCTGGAGCCGGGCCGAATCCGGATTCGACCGAAAGGTTCGGCTGGCGGCCATAAGGGTCTGGCGGATATTATTGAAAAACTGAAGAGTGAAGAGTTTGCCCGGCTTCGAGTGGGCATCGGTTCCTGTCCGAGTGAACGGATGGTGGAGTATGTGCTGTCTCGTCCGCCGGCTCCGGAGCGTGCGCTGCTCGAAGAGGCGATCCGTAAAGCGGCGGAAGCGGCGCTGTGCTGGGTCCGCGAGGGACTTCAGGAAGCGATGAATCGATACAATAGTCGAGACACAGCCGGTTCGTCGGAAAAGACCGAACCGGGGGAAAACGAGAGCGGAAAACACGGACAAAATAAAAATCCTTAATGTGGAGGTCTGAATTTGAAAACAGCGGTCAAGCGGTTGTATGAAGGGT
This sequence comes from uncultured Phycisphaerales bacterium, assembly GCA_937868095.1. GTDB lineage: Bacteria > Planctomycetota > Phycisphaerae > Sedimentisphaerales > Anaerohalosphaeraceae > JAHDQI01. The sequence continues at coordinate 78,231 of CALMLO010000034.1, forward strand.
TGTTTCTGGTGGACTCGGCCTGGGCGGCATCCGAGTGGGAAACAGTGCTGGGAACGATTCGCAAATTTCTGGAAAGGGCCGGAGCGGATATAGAGAGTATTAAGAAATGGGATGACCGCCGGCTTGCATACGAAGTGGAAGGCAAGAGCCGCGGCACGTATATCCTTGCGTATTTCTACTGCGAGCCGTCGCGGGTTCACGGGATTGAGCGGGATGTGAATTTGTCGGAGAAGGTGCTGCGGGCGCTGATCCTTCGGGCGGACCATTTGGGCCGGGAAGATATTGACAAACCTACTCCTGCGGAACTTCATCCGGAAGGCGTTCCGTTCGAGGATGTGGAGCCGGCGGAAGAGCCCGAAGTCCCGGCAGGGGAGGACGCAGCGGCGCCGTTGCCCGGCCAGGAGGATTTGAGCGAAGATGAGACGCAGGCGGCTCCGTAAGAGACGTTCACCGCATAGGGAGCGGTTCTTCAGGATAGACTGCCGGAAAGAACAGGAGGCAAACCAATGGCCAATTTGAACAAAGTGCTGCTGATGGGCAATCTGACAAGAGACCCGCAGCTGTCGTATCTGCCCAGCCAAACGCCCGTTGTGGAGTTCGGCCTGGCAATCAATCGGGTGTTTCGCAAGCAGGACGGCACGGACGGGAAGGAGACCTGCTTTGTGGACTGTCAGATGTTCGGCAAGCGGGCGGAGGCGCTTCATAAGTATGTGAAGAAGGGCGATCCGCTGTTTGTAGAGGGCCGGCTGAAACTGGACCAGTGGCAGGCGCAGGATGGAAGCCGTCGAAGCCGGCTGCGGGTGTTTGTGGAGAATTTTGAATTTTTGGGCCGCGGCGGCGGAGGCGGCGGAGGCGGCGGAGTCAGCGAGGCAGAAACGAATCTGCCGGAACCCCCGGATGTGTTTGCACCGCCGACGGGCGATGATATACCGTTTTAAAACTTAGGTAGCAGGAAACAGACACAATGGCAAAAGTAACAGGACAAAACAAAAAGAAGAAGAAATATCTGACCACTCTTCGGGAACAGACACAGTGCCGTTTCTGCCGCGAAGGCAAGCACTACATTGATTACAAAGATGTGGAGTCGCTGCAGAAACTGCTGACCAACCGGGGCAAGATTTTCTCCCGGAAGCGGAGCGGCAACTGCGCCGGCTGTCAGCGGAAGGTCAAACTGGCCATCAAGCGGGCCCGCTTTATGGCACTGCTTCCGTTTACCTCGTAGTAAGCCCTGCCGGCAATGACCGGTTTTTCGAAAGAGTGCAGACGTTCAGAATCACAGGAGTCAACCGATGAAAGTGTTATTATGTGAAGATGTAGCCAAACTGGGATGGCTGGGCGATGTTGTTGAAGTCAAAGACGGCTATGCCCGCAATTATCTGCTGCCGCAGGGACTGGCCGTGATCCCGACGGAAGCGGCCGTTCGTTCTTTGGCGGAAGAAAAGGCCAAACGCGCCGAGGCCCGGCGGATGGCCCGTGAGGAAAAAGAGCGGCTGAGTGTCTCGCTGGAAGGTGTCGAGATTCAACTGTCGGCCAGAGCCAACGAACTGGGACATCTCTTTGGTTCGGTGACGGAATCGGATATTGCCGAGGCCCTTCAGAAGAAGGGGTTTGCTGTGACAGCGGATATGGTCCAGATGGAGGCCCATATCAAGGAAGTGGGCAGCCGTACCGTCATCATCAAAGCCGCGTCGGATTTGAGGGCAGCGGTGCTGGTCATCGTTGCCGCAGAGGAGCAGACCGTTGGCGCAGACGAGGAAACCAGCAGCCACTAAACGAGCCGGCGGCTCGGCTGAGCCGGCGGAGGCGTGGGCGGGACGAAAGATTCCTGCCTCTCCGGAGGCCGAGGCGGCGGTGCTTGGTTCGATGATTCTGGATCCGCCGTGTATCGGGCGGATGGTGGAGCATCTGAAGGCGGAGTCCTTTTCGCTGCCGGAGCACCAGCTGGTATTTGAAGCCCTGGTTCGGCTGTTTGAGGAGCGGCGAGAGATTGACCTGGTGATGCTCCAGGATGAACTCGAAAAGCAGGGCCATCTGGCGGCGGCGGGCGGTGTAGAGTATCTGGTGCGGCTGGCGGAGTCGGTGCCGACCGCGGCCAACGCCGAGTATTACATGCAGATTGTTCTGCAGAAATCGGTTCTGCGGGATTTGGCCTATGTTTGTCAGGAGATTCTCCAGGATGTCTGCGATCCGACGGGAGAAGAGGACCTGAAACTGGATGAGGCCGAAAAGAAGATTTTTCAGGTGACCGAACGGAAAATCAGCGGGACGGCGGAGCCCATCCGCAATTTGATTTATCATGCCTTTGAAAGCATTGAAGCCCGCAAAGGGGGAACCGGCATTACGGGAGTGCCCAGCGGTTTTCGGGAACTTGATGATTTGCTCGGCGGTCTTCAGTACGGCGATATGATTATTGTGGCAGGCCGTCCGAGTATGGGCAAGACGAGTTTTGCACTGAATATAGCCGAATACATCGGGGCTGATGTCGACATGCCGGTGGTGATTTTTTCTCTGGAAATGGGCAAGCAGCAGCTGACGGAGCGTTTTTTGTGCAGCCGGACCGGACTGAATCTTCAGATGCTGCGCAAGGGCCTGATCAGCACCGAACAGCATCAGCAGCTTGTGGAAGAGGGGGCGCGGCTGTCGGAAAAACCAATTTTTATTGATGATACGCCGGGACTGACGCCCCTGATGATTCGGGCTAAGTGCCGGCGGCTCAAAAGCCAGTATCACATTCAGGCGGTTTTTATTGATTATCTGCAGCTGATGAGTCTGGGAGGCAAGGTCGAATCTCGCCAGCAGGAAATCAGCACTATTTCACGGTATCTGAAATCGCTGGCGCGGGAATTGAATGTGCCGGTGGTGGTGCTCAGTCAGCTCAACCGGGCACCGGAGGGACGGGAGGACCATCGGCCGCGGATGAGCGACCTGCGGGAAAGCGGCAGCATCGAGCAGGATGCCGATGTGATTCTGCTGCTGCATCGGGAATCGTACTATCAGCGGGGCGGCGATGAGGAGCCGTCGGATAATACGGCTGAAGTGATTGTAGCCAAGCAGCGAAACGGGCCGACAGGAAAAGTTGAACTGCTGTTTGACGGCAGCTGCACCCGGTTTCGGGAGAAGTACCGGGGCGCCGTGCCGGAGGACATCAGTGAGCCGCCGTTTTAAGGACTGACCAGGAAAAGAACGGACAGGAGGTTGCCGAATGAGAGTCGCGTGGGTTTTCGGATGGGTACTGGCGGCGGGCTGGCTGCTGGTTTGCCCGGCGCAGGCGCAGGATGAGCCGGAGGGGCTTGTAATTGGGGCGGTGGAGACAGCCGGCACGGTGACGCTGACGCGGGCCCAGGTTCTTTCTGTGGTTCGGGCAAGGCCCGGACAGGCGTTTCGAACTCAGCAGGCCGCCGAAGATGTCAAGCGGCTGGCGGCGATGGAGGGGGTCGATACGGCTTATTACAACACAAAGGTTGTCGACGGAAAAGTGATTCTTACTTATGTGATTGTGGAAAAAAATCTGATCCGTTCGATTGTTCTGCAGGGCAATAAAAAAATCAGCGATTCACGTCTGCTTAACGAACTTGGAATCAAACAGGGAGATTATCTGGACCAGTTTCTGGTTAAATCCGGTGTGGATAAGTTGAAGGAATTTTACCGCAAAAAGGGATACTCGCAGGCCCGGGTGTCGCTGGATGAGAGCCGGCTGCTTGTCGGGCAGGTGATTTTTACAATTGAGGAAGGACCTCGCACGAAGGTTCAGCGAGTGAGATTTGAGGGCAATCGGGCCTTTTCTGATGATCAGCTGATTAAGGTCGTCAAAACACGGCCGAAGAAATTTCTGGTTTTTCCGGTGTATTTTGATCAGGAGCAGCTGGCCAAAGATCGAACAGCGCTGCAGGATTTTTATCGCAAGCGGGGATATCTGGACATCAAAGCCGACTCATCGGTTTCCTTTCATTCGGATGGGAAGACGGTCGAGGTGGTTTTTACGGTATCGGAAGGTCCGCAGTATCGGGTGGAATCGGTGACATTAACCGGCTATTCACTGCCGGATAAGGAACAGTTGTGGTCGGAACTGAAGTTGAAGCCGGATACGCCTTTCAGTCCGGATCGGCTGGACTATGATGTGAATAAGATTCGGGCCCGCTATCGCTCCGAAGGATATCTGGACGTGCAGGTGGAAACCCAGCGGAAAGAACTGGAGGAGCATCGAGTGGCTGTGGAGCATCGAATTACGGAAGGGCCGCGTTTTCGGATCGGACTGATTACCGTTACCGGCAACCGAACGGTCAAGGACCAGTCAGTTCGGCGGGTTTTGGATGAAGAAGGATTCAGTCCCGGCAACTGGTATGACGGCAATGCGGCAAGAGGGGATGGGAAAGGCGAATTAGAGCGGACGGTTCAGCAGGCGGTAGTGGCCGAGTCGGTTACGATTGTGCCCAGCGGGACAGAGCCGCAGCGCCGCGATGCACTGGTTCAGATTGCCGAAGGCCAGACGGGGACTATTATGCTTGGTGCCGGCGTCGCCAGCGACAGTGGAGTGATCGGCCAGATTTCGCTGGATCAGCGGAACTTTGATATTACGGACTGGCCGACGAGTTTTTCAGAATTGTTAACGGGGAAGGCATTTCGCGGGGCTGGGCAGCGGTTTCGGGCCATGTACAGTCCGGGCCGGCGGTGGACCAGTTATCAGGTGAGTTTTACCGAACCGTATCTGTATGACAAGCCCCTGTCGCTGGATGCAGCGTTTTCGGGTTTTACGCGGATTCGCGAATCGTATGATGAAAAGCGCACCGGCCCGAGTTTGGGGCTGGCGCGGCGCTATCCGGATGATTGGAGACGCGGCATTTCCTTCCGGTTTGAAAATGTGAGTATTGAGGAACTTGAAGATGATGCCCCGTCGGAGGTGGTGAAGGTCAAGGGGGATAATCTGCGGCTGGGGACGCGGCTGTGGGTGGGGCTGGATAAAACAGACAGCCGATTCCGTCCGAGTCGAGGATACAATTTTGATGCCGGCTATGAGCAGATTTTCGGAGACTATAGTTACGGCCTGCTGACGGCGACGCAGCGGTGGTATAAGACTCTTTACGAGGATTTGGCGGAGCAGAAGACAATTCTTGAGACCAAACTGTTTGGCGGCTCAGTGGTAGGCGACGCGCCGACCTACGACCGATTTTACGGCGGCGGCCTCGGCTCGATTCGCGGATTCGATTATCGCGGCATCAGTCCTCGCGGCGAAAATGATGACCCCATCGGCAGCGACTGGATGGGTCAGCTGAGTCTGGAAGTTTCCATTCCAATGGGCAGCGAGATGTTTTCATGGCTGGTGTTTACCGATGCCGGTGTGTTTGAGACCGGCCCGATTCGCACCTCGGTGGGCGTGGGCATTCAAATCCTCATTCCGCAGATTTTCGGGCCGGTGCCGATGCGGTTTGAACTGGGTGCTCCTATTACCAAAGATGATGAAGATGATACGCAGGCCTTCAGTTTCTCGGTAGGGGCCTTATTCTAAGCAATTCAGAAAAATCCGGAAAGGCAAAAGAGCATGAACAGACACGGAAGACATGAATGGATTGGAGCAGTCCTTCTTTTGGCAGCGGCGGTTTGGATTGTCTATCAGCAGGGCATAGCAGCGGGTCAGGAAAGCATTCCTGCTGCACGAGTGGGGGTTGTGGATGTGACCAGGATTTTGGAGAACTGCAAGAAGAACAAGCAGTGGCAGGAAAAGGCGGAGGCGGACCGCAGCCGTGTACAGGAAGAGTTCCAGCAGATGCGCAAAGACCTGGAAGCCCTCCAGGCCAATATTAAGCAGCGCAAGCCCGGCAGCGCGGATTATTTTACCTTGATGCAGGAGTACGAGGAAAAGCGTGCTGTTATGGAAGGACGCAACACCTTTTATGAAAACAAGTTTACGCAGGAGATGCAGCAGTGGATGGAGGCGCTGTACACGGATTTTGTGAAGGTGACGGAGATGGTGGCGCGGGAAAAGGGACTGGATGTGGTGCTGGGCAAAGAGAGTCTTGAACTTCCTGCGCCGACGCTCCGGGATTTTATGCTGAGTGTGAAAACCCAGAAAGTTCTTTACAACCGTCCGGAACTGGATATTACGGAGGAGGTGCTGACAGCGCTGGATAAGGTGAGCAATTGAGCAGGGCCTAAAGAATGAATGAAAATGCAGGTGCAGCTCGGAAAATGACGACGGCGGAGCTGGCCGCCCATCTGAGAGGTCGGCTGGTCGGCTCCGGCGAGATTCCCATTACGGGGGTCAATACCATTCAGGATGCCTCGCCGGAACAAATTTGTTTTCTGACGGACAGCAAGCATCGTCCGCTGCTGGCGGTCTCGAAGGCGGGGGCAGTGCTGGTGCAGGCGGAACTGGATGACTGCCGAGTGGTTCAAATCGTTGTTCCCGATGTTCAAAAAGCCCTGATTGAAACCCTTCGGCTTTTTGCGCCGCCGCAGCGGGCATGGAAGGGAGTCCATCCGACGGCGGTAGTAGAACCGGATGCGGTTTTGGAGGAAGGGGTGGGAATCGGGCCGCATACGTACATTGGCCGCCAGGTCCGCATTGGGACTTTTACTGTTATCGGCCCCAATTGCAGCATCGGCGAACGGACGCAGATTGGCTCTCATTGCCGGCTGGACAGCAATGTTGCGGTCTATCATGACTGCCGAATCGGTAACTATTGCATCCTCCAGTCTCATTGCACCATTGGAGCGGTAGGGTTTGGATATGCCTTTGTGGACGGGCGGCATCAGCTGATTCCCCACAATGGCGGCGTGATTCTTGAGGATGAAGTGGAAATCGGTGCCAACAGTTGTGTAGATCGAGCGAAGTTCGGCAATACAATCGTGGGGGCCGGCACAAAGATTGATAATCTGGTGCAGATAGGGCATAATGTCCGTATCGGTCGGGCGTGCCTGCTGGCCGGTGAGGTGGGACTCTCAGGCAGTGTGGTGCTCGGCGATGGGGTGGTTTTGGCCGGCAAAGCGGGTGTGGTGGACCATGTGAGCATCGGGTCGGGTACTATTGTGGGAGCGACGTCGTTAGTACTGGAGGACACACCCGCCGGCTGCCGACTGTGGGGCAATCCGGCTCAAGAGTTGTCGGCGGAGAAACGTTCGGCGATTTGGTATCGTCGGCTGCCCGCGATGGCCGAAGAACTGAAGGAACTGAAGAAAAAGGTCAAACAGATTGAAGATGCAAAAAACAATCCGGCATGAAGGGCATCTGTCCGGAAGGGGTTTGTTCTTCGGACAGGAAGCGCATGTGGTCTTTCAGCCGGCGGCGCCGGATACAGGGATTGTGTTTGTTCGAACAGACTTGGAGCGTCCGGTTCGGATTCCGGTCTGTCCGGAATCAATTGTGTCCCGTCCTCGCCGGTCGGCGCTGGGTTGCGGAGATGTGGTGGTCGAGACCTCGGAACATTTCTTAGCAGCGGCGGCGGCTCTGGGGCTGGACAATCTGATTGTGGAGATTGACGCTGCGGAAATGCCGGGCTTTGACGGCAGCAGTGAGGAATATTTCAAAACGCTTCAGAAGTGTGAGGCGGCCGAGCAGAATAAGCCCCGACGGGAACTGATTATCCGCGAGCCGGTTTGCCTTCAGGATGGAGACCGGTCAATTTATGCCCTGCCGGATGCGGGGGGCGGGCTTCATCTGACGTTTGATATGGATTATACCCAGCATACCGGCATTGGGCGTCAGACATATTCATGCAGTCTGACGGAATCTCATTTTGCCCAGCATCTGGCACCGGCACGGACGTTTCTTCTGGAAGCGGAGGCCCGGCAGATGCAGGCGGCGGGCTTCGGCACGCATTTGAGCCCCCGCCAGATTCTGGTGATCAGTTCCGATGGGCCTATCCGCAACAGCTACCGTTTTCCCGATGAGTGTGTGCGGCACAAGATTGTCGATTTAATCGGCGACCTGATGCTGGCGGGCATGCCGATTGTCGGGCGGATTGTGGCCTATAAAAGCGGACATACGCTGAATCAGCAGCTGGTGAAGACCCTTGTCGAGCAGGACAAAAAACATCGCGGGCTGGACAGGGCCGGCAAGCCCGTACTGGACATTCGGCGGATTCAGAAGATTCTGCCCCATCGGTATCCGTTTCTGCTGGTCGATAAGGTGATTGAGGTTGAGGAGGATCGGCGGATTACGGCGATTAAGAATGTGACGATCAATGAACATTTCTTTCAGGGGCATTTTCCAGGGGCGCCGGTGATGCCGGGTGTGCTGATTGTGGAAGCCATGGCGCAGGTGTGCGGGCTTCTGTTTGCGCAGACCCTCGAACATACCGGCAAGATAGCAGTGCTTCTGACGATGGACCAGGTGAAGATTCGTAAATCGGTCGTGCCGGGCGACCAGCTGATTCTGACTGCGGAGGCGGACAAGGTTCGCAGCCGCGCGGCCAAATGCAATTGTACGGCACGGGTGGGAGAAGAGATTGTAGCAGAGGCCCAGCTGAAATTTATGCTCGTTGATGACGAGGTGCGATAGAATTGAATACAAATGAAATTGAAGTGCGGAGGAATTAGCTGCGTATGAGTACACAGATTCATCCAACGGCTGTGGTGCATCCGAGTGCCCGGCTGGGGGATGGCGTGGTGATTGGCCCTTTTTGTGTAGTGGAAGAAGATGTCGTTATCGGAGACGGCACGGTTCTGGATGCACATGTGATTATCGGAAAGCGGACGCGCCTGGGATGCGGGAACCGTCTGTTTCCGAACTGTGTAATTGGAAAGCCGCCGCAGATTCTTGGGACCAACGACCAGACGCCGATCGGGGGGCTTACTATCGGTGATCATAATGTGATTCGGGAGTTTGTGACGATTCATCCGAGCATGCATCCGGAGGAGCAAACTGTCGTCGGAAGCCAGAATCTGCTGATGATCGGGGTGCATCTGGGGCATGACTGCCTGCTCGAAGACAAGATTGTTATCAGCAATTATACGCAGGTGAGCGGCCACTGCAAGATTGAGACGGGAGTCTGGCTGAGCGGGCTGGTGGCGATCCATCAGTTCTGCACGGTGGGCAAGTGGTGTTATGCAGCCGGCTATACCGGCATCAATCATGATGTACCGCCGTTTGTGATTATCAGCGGGCATTATCCGCATGAAGTGCGGGCGCTGAACAAGCGAGGGATGACTCGTGCCGGCCTTTCCGAGGAGCAGAAGGCGGCCCTCTTTGAAGCGTTTAAGTTTATCTGGCGAAGCGACAAGCCGGTGCTTAGTCAGGTGCACCTGCTGGCCGAGCAGGATGGGCTCGAGGAGCCGGTAAAGGCGCTGGTGGAATCCCTTTTAAACAGCAGCCGGCAGCGCTTCGGACGATATCGGGAACTGTTTCGCGACTAAGCAGCCGACCGGAACGGAAAGGAACCTTGTTGTCGATGGGAATTCTTCGAACAGCGGTCGTAGGGGCAGGCAAGATGGGTGCTCTGCATGCGCGGGTGTACAGCCAATTGCCGGACAGCCGGCTGACAGCCGTCGTGGATACGGATGCTGCCCGCGCGCACTCACTGGCCCAGCAGTATGGCTGTGAAGCACTGACAGACCCGAAAGACCTGCTCGGGCGGGTGGATGCCGTCACGATTTCAACGCCGACCGCAGCGCATTATCCGCTGGCCAAACTGTTTTTGGAGAACCGGATTCCGGTTTTGATTGAAAAGCCGCTGGCCTCGACGGTGGAGGAAGGCCGGCAGATTGTCGAACTGGCTCGACGGACCCAGACGGTGGTGGCCGTAGGACATTCGGAGCGATGCAATCCGGTTGTGCAGGCGATGAAACGCCTGAAAATTGAGCCGCGCTTTATTGAAGCCGATCGAGTCAGCCCCTATCCGTTTCGTTCGTCGGATGTAGGGGTGGTTCTGGATGTGATGATTCATGATATTGATATTATTCTTTCACTGGCACGCAGTCCGGTCTGCCAGGTCGAGGCGGTCGGCGTGAATGTCATTGCCGACCACGAGGATATCTGCAATGCCCGCCTGATTTTCGAGAACGGCTGCATTGCCAATATTACGGCCTCGCGGCTGGCCCTGAAAACCGAGCGCAAGGTGAGAGTCTTCAGCAGACAGGCCTATTTGAGCGTGGATTATTTCCGAAAAGAAGGGATTATCATCAAAACCGACCCCAATATAGATGTAATTTCCTGGATTCGAGAACGTCAAAAGGCGGGAGATTTTGACTTTTCTCAAGTAAAGTGGACAGAATTGCTCCAGATAGAGCATTTGGACATAACCGAATCGGAACCGCTTCGCGTGGAGCAGGAGGCCTTTTTGCGAGCGGTCTTAAATCCTGGCCAGCGCCCGGAAGTAACGGCGGAAGAGGGACTGGCGGCACTCGAATGTGCCGACCGGATTCTGCAGAAGGTTCGCCAGCATCGCTGGAATCCATAAAACCTCTATTTGGATGGTTGACAGAGTCTTTTCGAGGGGGTATATTCCCTTTCTTACTTGTTTTTTGCTAACATAAGAGACGGATGGTTGTCCCTGCGAAGGCGGCGGTTGATGATTTTTGAACAACATGCACCCCTGCCTTGGCGGCGGTAAGTCAGCAAAGTTTTCTGTTATCTATTTGAAGTAGAAAGAGGGAAGATATCCTATTCTGAGAAAGCCGGCAACTCATCGGGGGCCGCTGGCCCTCGTTTTGAAAAGGGGTAAATCGAAATTGTATTTAGGGAGATAATCGATGGCAAAGACAAAGACAACGGCAAAAAAGAGTACCGCAAAAACTAAAGCGGCCTCCGGCAAAACGAAAACAGAGCGTCCCGCCAGGATGGTGTATTTCTTCGGCGGCGGCACAGCCGACGGCAACGCAAAGATGAAAGAGCTGCTGGGAGGCAAGGGAGCCAATCTGGCGGAAATGGCCAAGTTGGGAATACCGGTACCCCCGGGTTTCACCATTACCACAGAAGTATGCACATATTACTACAAGCACAACGGCAAGTTCCCCGAAGGGCTTGAGGAGCAAGTCCAAAAGGCGTTGGCCAAAGTGGAGAAGATTATGGGCCGCAAGTTCGGCGACCCCAAAAATCCGCTGCTTGTGTCGGTTCGCTCTGGTGCCCGCTCCTCGATGCCGGGGATGATGGAAACGGTTCTCAATGTAGGTCTGACGACCGCAACGATTCCGGGAATGATTGCCCAAAGCGGAAACGAACGGTTCGTTTATGACGCCTATCGTCGGCTGATTATGATGTACTCCGATGTGGTGATGGAAAAGGCCGCCGGGATTGAGCCGAAAGACGATGAGGGGATTCGCCGTCAGCTGGAAAAGATTATGGACCAGTTGAAGCAGAGACGCGGCTATCAGTCGGATACGGATTTGACCGTAGAGGACTTGAAAGAGCTTTGCGAGCAGTTCAAACAAAAAGTGAAAGAGGTACTCGGCAAGGAGTTCCCGGATGACGCCTATGCCCAGTTGTGGGGTGCGATTCGTGCGGTGTTCGCCTCCTGGAACGGCAAGCGGGCGGTCAGCTATCGGCGGATTGAGGGTATTCCGGACGACTGGGGCACAGCAGTTAACGTCCAGGCCATGGTCTTCGGCAATATGGGGGAGGACTCCGCTACCGGCGTGGCCTTTTCCCGCAATCCGGGCAATGGTGAAAACAAGTTTTACGGTGAATATCTGATCAATGCTCAGGGGGAAGATGTGGTGGCAGGTATTCGCACACCGGCCCCCATCAATTCCTACTCGCAGTCGGAACACAATAAACATCTGGTAACGCTCGAGAAGTCGATGCCCAAACTGTACAAGGAGCTGGTCCGCATTAAGAACCTGCTGGAGAAGCACTATCGGGATATGCAGGACATCGAGTTCACCATTGAGCGGGGCCGGCTGTTCCTTCTCCAGTGCCGTGTGGGCAAGCGGAACGGCCCGGCAGCTGTGCGGATGGCAGTCGATATGGTCAAGGAAAAACTGATTACACCGGAAGAAGCGGTGATGCGGGTGACACCGGCTCAGCTGGATGAACTGCTCCATCCGATTATCGATCCGAAGGTGGAAAAGGAGCAGAAAGTGCTGGCCAAGGGGCTTCCGGCCGGGCCGGGTGCGGCGACGGGACAGGTTGTCTTTACCGCGGCGGATGCCGTGGCCTGGGCCTCTGAGGGCAAATCCGTGATTTTGGTGCGCGAAGAAACCAGCCCCGAAGATGTGGAAGGCATGCGTGCGGCCAAGGCCGTTTTGACAGCCCGCGGCGGGATGACCAGCCATGCAGCTCTGGTGGCCCGCGGCTGGGGCAAATGCTGCATTGTCGGCTGCGCTGCCTTAAAGATTGAGCCCTCCAAAAAGAAGATTTTTGTGGATGGGACTGTCATTCAGGAAGGAGACTGGATTACCCTCAACGGAACCAAGGGACTTGTGTATCTCGGAAAACTGCCGATGATGGATGTCGGCGAGGAGAACAAGGTCCTGATGAGCTTTCTGGCACTGTGCGATAAAGTGCGGAAACTGGGTATTCGTACCAACGCCGATACGCCTGAGGATGCTCTCCGGGCCCGTCAGTTTGGAGCCGAAGGTATCGGTCTGTTCCGCACGGAACATATGTTCTACGGCAAAAACAGTGAACAGCCGCTCTTCTTCCTGCGAAAGATGATTATGTCCAGCACGCTGGAAGAGCGGAAGAAAGCTCTTGATGAACTGTTTCCGTTTGTCAAAAAGGATATCAAAGCCACCCTCGAAGCGATGAATGGCCTGCCGGTGGTGATTCGTCTGCTGGATCCGCCGCTGCATGAGTTTGTGCCGCAGGATCCGGCCAAGCAGGCAGAACTGGCAAAGGCCCTGAACATTAATTTAGAGGAACTGGCCGAGCGGGCGGAAAACCTGCACGAAACCAATCCGATGATGGGCCACCGCGGCGTGCGGCTGGGTGTGACCTATCCGGAAGTGACCGAAATGCAGGTGCGGGCGGTTTATGAGTCAGCCGCCGAACTGGTCAAGGCCGGCAAGAAGCCCTATCCGGAGATTATGATACCGGTTGTCTGTGATGCGAATGAATTGAAGAACCAGATGGAGATTATAGCACGGGTTTATCAGGAAGTGCTGGCCAAGTACAATCTGAAGAAACTGAAGACGCTTACCGGTACGATGATTGAGATACCGCGAGCGGCACTGCTGGCGGATAGGATTGCCGAGCAGGCCTCGTTCTTCAGCTTCGGAACTAATGACCTGACGCAAATGACGTTCGGTTTCAGCCGCGATGATATCGGGGCGTTTATGCGGGATTATCTGGACAAGCAGATTCTTCCGGGCGATCCTTTCGAAAGCATCGATGTTGACGGCGTCGGAGAGCTGGTTCGTGTCGGCATTGAGCGCGGCCGAAAGACCAAGCCCGATCTTGAAATCGGCATCTGCGGCGAGCACGGCGGCGAACCCAAGAGTGTGGAGTTCTGCCACAAGGTGGGAATGAATTATGTCAGTTGCTCACCCTTCCGGGTTCCGATTGCTCGGCTGGCTGCCGCTCAAGCCGCCGTTCGAAACAAGAAATAAATCTGTTTCGAAAGCGGACAGAAAACAAAAAGGTGGGCCTGTTGAGGCACACCTTTTTGTTGGGCTGTAAAACTGCTTAACGTTTGATGCTTTCGGCGGTAAAATCCCAAGGCAAGGAAAGGGACAGGTTGATGGTTGGTTTCGAATAGTCCAATGGAATCCTGCTGAAACCGTCTGCCCGGAAACGGTTTAAATTGCGCTGCTGTTCCGGCGATTTATTCGGGTTCAGTTTTGACTGATTCGCTTTAATTCCGCAATTCGCCGCACCAGCGCACTGGGCTCCGCAGGCGAAAGCCGCTCCGGTTCCCAGCAGGCCGCCCCGGCACGAACCATCGCGTGGGGGTCTGCCGCATACTGAGACCAAAACGTTTCATCCAGCGGTTTGCCCATTCGTCTTCGCCGATGATATCCGTAGGCCCGCAGCCGCTCGTGCTCGGCGGTTCGGCATTCTTCGACAATTTCCTCGCTCAGATGACAATCAGCCGGCCGCTCAAGCAGGGTTAAATCGGCAAACTCGCTCCCTTCCTGAACAATTCCTGCAATCCACTCTCTCCACAGCCGCCGACGGCTCTCGGCGGTCAATTCTGCATTCAGTGAAAGGATGGGGAAGAAAGTGTATACTGAATGAGGGCTTTTCGCCTGCGTTAACCAATACTCAAGCAATTCGCCTTTTTCCTGCCGATTAAAACCTTCGAGCAGTTCTCCGGCGGGCGGCTCGGCAGTAAACATTTGTTTGTTCAGTTCCATCAAACGGCGGCGGGCGGCCGTCGAACCGATTTGTTCTTCCAGGCGGAGTCTTTCCAATTGATTGGGGTCTTTGATAAACGGCAGAATCATCGGCCAGGCATCCTTGCCGCAATAGTGGATCTCAGAAGCAAGATTCGCTAAGGGAGAGCGAAATGGGGCACACATCGACTCCGTCATCATGGGGTCGAATAGGGTCGGCTCGGTTGGCCTCTCCTCGCCTCTTTCCTGCAGGAAAGACAGAACGGCAGGCAGGTCGTTAGGTTCAATCATAGACAGGAAGAGACCAAAGTGTGAATAATGATGTATAGGGGTGCTCTTACAGCGTTCTACAAAAGGAGGATAGAGATTGGGATCGCAAATATAAGGGGCCGGGTGTGCAGGCAGCCAGGTACAGTTGTATTCCCAATCAGCGGCATAGGCCGTGGTCTCGGAGGCCAGTGCCGCCGCCGCCAGGGCAAATACGGTAAAATGAAGCACCCAAACAAACATCGCCATTTTCAGACATCGGCTTCGAAATTCACGAGCAGCTTCTGAACCGCCGAAGAAAAGAAAAGCGGTCTTTTGTTTCAGATTCTTAACCGGCCGGCATAGCACAGGAACGGCTGTCAGAAACACAATCCCATCAAAAAAACAGGCGGCAAAAGGGAGCGGCTCGACGACGAGCAGAAGCGAAAGGAGAGCAGCAAAAACCGCCGGAGGAAGGAGGAGATGTCCCCATAGAGCTGTTTTCTTCCTGAGAAGAAAAACGGCGGCCGAAACAGACAGCAAAGAACCGGCCAACCCCCATACAGCGAAGGGTTTGACCAGGGTCAGAAGCGACAAAATGGAATAAGAAAAGGGAATTTGTTCAAAGCAATAACTGCAGCAGAAACAGGGTTTCGTAATCTCCGCCAGATATTCCGGCCCCCGGCAGGCAAGCAAATACAAGACAAAAAACACCGCGGCAAAGAAGAGGGAAAAGAGGGAAACAGAAGAGGGCCGCCGCTTTCCAGCCAGTGCCGATACGAAAAAGATAATTACCCCGACTGTACAAATTAAGGTCATTTGAAACGTATGGCCTGCAAGAGGAAGCCAGTAAACAGACCACTTTGCTGCGGTGCTGACGGGCTCCTTCGGCGGTTTTTGCGGCGCAGGAGATGCTTCCGATTGGACCAGCCAGGCCAGCATTTCCAGCCGGTTCTGACGGGCATGGCGGGGGTCGGCCGGAAGCCATCGAAGTTCGATTTGCTGAGGGCTGTTTCTAACAAACAAAAAACAAGAGGGGCGCAAAGAAATATAGAAGGTATGCCTTGGAAAGTATCGAATCGAAGGAATGCTGTTTTCTGCTGTTTTCTGGAGTCGGTCGTGCAGCCGGATCGCTCGCTGGATTTGTCCGTTTACAATGAGGTCCTGGGTATAGGAGAGCAGATTGTCGAGAAGTTTCTCCAGCAGCACATGATTATCAGACAGGCCGAACAGGATATCGTCGCGCAGCGGAAAAACCGGTTTTTCTTTTTCAATGAGCCGGCTGATGCGGCCTTGATAGGGCTCGTAAGGGTCGTATTGTCTTCCTGCAAAGCATTGTTCGAGATGAAAAACGGCCTGTTCCGCCCAATCTTCGTCGCCGTCGGAAAAAGCAGCAATGGCGTATAGCAAATGGAAGCGGCTGTTTTGGGGGTCTATTCGGAACAGTTCATCGGCGATTAGACGCAGGGCTTGAGGGTCCACATACGCCCGCAAGGCCAACCGACGGCCCAATGCATAAAGAAGGCAGGGGTTGTTCGGGTATTTCCGCGATAAGGCGGCTATCGCTTCAATATCTTCATAGACATCAAAGTTCGGTGGGGAAGAATAGTGCTGATAAATCAGCTCTGCCATATCAGCCGCTTCAGGATCAATTTTGGCCGTGGAATTGCTTAAGAAAGGTTTTCGAAGTTTGATTGTATTTTCTTTCAGAACAAAATGCCGCTGCAAACTGAACCATTGCTCCCAGTAAAGACGGAGAGGTCTTCGAAGTGAATAGACCAGGATAGCCGCCGGTACGATTGCCAAGAACAGACAAAAACAGATAAACCGCCTCATGCTTGCTCCTTTTGCTCTCTGGACTTATTATACCCTTGCCTGGAAGAGAGAAAAAGGTTTTTCAGACCTGCTGAGGACTTGTGGAAACAGAGCTTTTCTTAAAACTCAAGACCTTCAGCGGGGGGCTGAAAGGATAAGTGTCAGCGTCGGCAAAGCACGGCGTACCACTGCATAGAAAATCCGGGCAGGGGGACAATCCATCGGCTGATTTTCAGCCCGCTTTCCCGGACATCCTGAGCGAATTGAAGAGGACTGATGGGCTTTCGGGGAGGTGATGAGCGTTCTTTCAGGGCATATTTGAGAGTATATTTCAGCGCATCGGTTGCCGCGGCGGAAAAAAACGATACCACAATTGGACCGGTCGTGATTCGAGCCAGTTCCCGAAGGGCTTGCTGACGCAGAGCGGAGCTTGGGAAATGATGGAGCAGGCGATTGCATACAGCGGCATCAAAGCGATCTTTTTCAAAAGGGGTGCTGAAGACATCGACGATACGAAACTCATCTTCGGTATTGTGTGAAAACAGCTGGGCTTTTTGCTGGGCATAATCAATCATATAGGGAGAAGCATCTGCCTCGACCACACGAAAGCCAAGCCCTTTCAAGAGCGGATACATCCGGCCGGCACCGCAGGGAAGGTCCAGCACCCAGCTGTTTTCCGGTACGCCCGCCAGTCCCTTGGTGATACAATGTTCTTCCCGCTGATGCCGCCGCTTCCCAGCGGAGGTTCGATACAATCCTGCATAACGGGCGGCAGAAACCGGATTATTATATTGCTCTTTGACTTGCTGAGCAGTCGCAGTTAACAAGGAATTGGTGCAATCGTTCATTCGGGCTGCCTCATTTATGAAGACATTCTGTATCGACAAAAAGACCCATTTTCTCATTTTCTGATAACTACTTTAAAAACGTTTCCTGAAGAGAACCTGAAGAGCCGCCTTTTTTATGAAAAATTTTTCTACTGGGCGGACAAGTTTGATAAAATCGAAGCAAGATAACCGTGGATTGACTAAAGGCGGAAAAATGCGGGTACTTATCATAGAAGATGAGCGTCGGCTGGCGGACAATATTGCCCAGGTTCTCAGGGAGCGGGAAAAATACGCCGTGGATATCTCCGAAGATGGCCTCGATGGTTTTTATATGTTTCAGAGCAATCCCTATGATTTGGTGATTCTGGACCTGATGCTGCCGGGAATGGGCGGGTTGGAGATTCTTCGGCGGATACGGCAGAACGGAAAAACCACGCCGGTTTTGATATTAAGTGCCCGCGACAGTACCGATGACATCGTGCAGGGGCTCAACTACGGCAGTGACGATTATTTAACAAAGCCCTTTGATTTGGGGGAGCTGGTTGCCCGCTGCAAATCCCTTATCCGCCGTGCGTATGGGGTTGCTGCTCCGCTGATTCGCATTGGAGAGTTATCCATTGACACGGCTGCCCGCCGCGTCCAGGCAGGTCGGCGTGTCTTGAATTTGACGGGAATGGAGTATCAGACACTGGTTTATCTGGCCATGCGTCAGGGACAGATTGTTTCCAAGGAGCAGCTTCTGGAGCATCTTTACGATTTCAATTGGGAGCGGTTTTCCAATGTGATTGAGGTCTATATTTCCGCCTTGCGGCGAAAAATCGATCCGACCCGCCAACAACAGTACATCCGAACCTGTCGGGGACAGGGATACCTGCTGGATGAGCCATCCAAATGAGGCCGCTTTCTCTGAAAAGCCGGATTGGATTTTGCATTGCGGCCGTGATTGCGGCGGCGCTGGTTGTTCTTTCCATTGTTGCTTCGATAGAATTTAAGGAGGCCATGCTCAGAAGTGTGGATCACCGGCTGCGGATGACGGCGGAGGCCATCCGAGAAACCATTTTGACTGATGGGTTTGAGACGGAGGAATCCCGACGGGAGATCGAAGCAATCCTCAAAGGACCTCGAGAAACCGTGTGGCTGGGCTATGCTCTGTGGAAGGAGGAGGACGGAACGATTTGGCTGGAACAAACAGAGCCGCTGAATGTGAGGGATTATCTCCGGCTTCAGGCCCAACCTCTGCCGAAACTGGATGAGCCCAGCATTCTTGTGGTGAAAGATGGGAAGATGGTGGGGCAGATGCTTTGGATGCGGTTTTTGGTCCCAGCCGAGTCCGGCAAAGAAGGCCGAATCATTCACCTGCTGCTGGCCGCCAGCAGCGAGTATTCCTATCATGAAACGAAGGAATATGTGCAGGTTTTGGCCGTTACCGGCAGTATTCTTCTGATGATTTCAATCGGGGTGATTTACAGCATTTTTCGCTGGGGATTTCGGCCGATCGGCGAACTGACGGAGCGGATGAACCGGATTTCCGAAAAGAATCTGGAGCAGGTGTCTTTTGAGTTTGGCCCCATGCCGCCGGAGCTGCTGCCGTTTGTCCATTCGTGGAAGGAAATGCTTCAAAAACTGGCGGAGGCGATGAGTCAGCAAAGGCGGTTTACCGCAGATGCAGCCCATGAACTGCGAACACCGCTGGCTTTGGTCAAAAGCACCCTTCAGCTGGCCCAATCCCAGCCGCGAGAGCTCTCTTTCTATAGACAGTCGATACAGCACGCCCTGGAAGACCTTGACCGGATGAATCGGCTGGTAGAGCAGATGCTGGAATTATCTCGGCTGGATAGGGCGGAGCTGGATGGAACAAGAGAGCCTCTCGATCTGGGCGCCTGGCTGGAGGACCTTTCGGAGCAGTATTCAAGTTATGCCCAGGAACGCGGATTTCGGCTGGTTTGCCGGCGTTGTTCGGCTTGGATTCGTGCTCATCCGCAGCAGATTCGTCAACTGTTTGGAAATCTGATTGACAATGCTCTCCAGTATGGCCCGCCGGGAACCGATGTTACTATCCGGATGGAAGCAGAGGATTCCTTTGTGCACGTGCAGGTGCACGATGAAGGAGGCCGGATTCCGCCGGAGGAATGCCCGTTTCTTTTTGAGCGGTTCTATCGGATAAGCAAGGCCCGCGACCGTCACTCCGGGGGTACCGGCCTGGGCCTGGCGATCGCACAGGAAATTGCAATTCTTCACGGCGGCCGTATTACGGTTCGTTCCAATCCGCAGGAGGGAACGATTTTTACAGTCGTTCTGCCGTTGGAAGAAAAGCCGTCCGCTTCCTGAAGGAGGGCTTGCAGAAGCAGTTTTTTGTGGACGGCTGACCATCATCTTCTTACAATCAATTCCTTAAAACTACCGCTTCTTTTGGGAGAAGGCGATGAAGATTGATACACTCGTATTAGGTGATTTTCAAACCAACTGCTATTGTGTCCGGCCGGAGGAACACTCGGACCGATGTCTGATTATTGACCCGGGGCTGGATGCCGCCCCGCTGGTTCAGTTTCTTGAAGAAACCGGCCTGGAGCCGGAGATGATTGTTTTAACTCACGGCCATGTGGACCATGTCGCCGGCGTGGAGATGCTTCGGCGCCGATGGCCTTCGGTGCGTGTTGCCATTCACCGCGATGATGCAGAAATGCTCACAGACCCGCACCGGAATCTCTCCATGCTGGCCGGCACGAGGGTGGCCGCACGGCCGCCGGAGATAATCTTTGACAAGGAAGGTCCGCTCGAACTGGTCCAGATGACCTTTCATCTGCTCCATACCCCCGGTCATACCCCCGGCGGAATTTGTTTGTATTCGGAATCGGAAGGGCTGGCATTTGTCGGGGACGCGCTGTTTGCCGGCAGTATTGGTCGAACGGATTTTGAAAACGGCAGCTATGAACAGTTGATA
Source organism: uncultured Phycisphaerales bacterium (assembly GCA_937868095.1). GTDB lineage: Bacteria > Planctomycetota > Phycisphaerae > Sedimentisphaerales > Anaerohalosphaeraceae > JAHDQI01. The sequence goes on from CALMLO010000034.1 coordinate 98,265, forward strand.
AAGAGCATTCACACCAAACTGCTGACCCTGCCGGAGCAGACGCGGATTTATCCAGGACACGGCCCAATCACCACAATCCGAAATGAAAAGCGATTCAATCCCTTCTTGAATAGGGGAGGTTTTTAACGGCTTTAAAAAAACCGCAGGTTCAGGAAAACTTGCGGCTGGGTATTTTCTCTCCTCCAGGAAGAGATTGTGGATAATAAAAAAGCAGGAACCATTTTTTAATGATTCCCGCCTGTCTGGCTGTAGTCATCACACTCCGCCAAAACCAGTTTCTCTAATATACTATGACCAAGATAAAATGCAAACCTTTTTTAGGGGGTTCGGTAATAAAATAGTTAATTTTATCCGACAGAAAATGCAGAATATAGCGAATATACAGATTGGCGAAGCAGGAGAAGATAGGAAAAGACAAACAAGATGTATTGGAGGTTATATTCTGTAAATTTTTTCAGACAGCGTTTGTCTCGATAGTACTGTTTTGGGTTTGTGGTTGACATTCATTCGCCGCGGGATAAGATACAGAGTTTGCGGGCGGTTAGCTCAGCTGGCGAGAGCGCCTGCCTTACAAGCAGGAGGCCACAGGTTCAAGTCCTGTACCGCCCATTCTAAAAACCTCGTTTTCGATTATGAAAATGAGGTTTTTGTGTTTATATTCAGATAAAAATACTCCACTAAATACATCCCAGCGTCACCACAGCGTCTTTGAGCTTCCACTTTTGAGTACTGAGTGAGTGCTGAGGTTATATGGAGATTTGAGTGTCTGAAGCATAAAAATGGGAATGTAAAAATTGTGTATAGTCTTATTACAGCAACCCAGATAGCAATACACTGAAAATCCGCCCCTGCACATTTCATAACTCTTTACATACCCATATATTTACAAACAAATATCTTTATGTCTTTTTTTCAAAATAAGGTGTGCACCAAAAAGAGAGAGGAAAGAAGGGAAGAAATTATCATTTCATCAGATTAAGATGCTGATATCAGCCAACCATTTTATAAACCACGAAGAAAAATGATAAGGAGATTTATTTAAGTATAGGATGCACCTATCTTTTATAATTATGTCTTGAAATTGCTAATGTAAATTGATATAAGTATAGATAGCATCTATTGTTTAACGTCAGCGAGAAGTGGGACAGTACCCAGTAGAGAGATAAGGGTTATCGACAGGTCAGTCCCTTCC
>CALMLO010000035.1 GCA_937868095.1 uncultured Phycisphaerales bacterium
ATCAAATTCCTCGACGCTGCAGCCGGGTGATTTTAATATCGGCTGCTTTAAGGGAACCGGAAGCTTCCTTTCAGGTGACGTGGCAGAATTCATTCTGTTCAATCGGAAACTGACCGCCGAAGAGTATGCCCAGGTCAACGACTTTCTCAGAGCGAAATATGTTCCTCCGATTCTAACGTCATGGACGCCTCTGTCCGATACGATCGCCGTCGGCGAAAAAACAACCGTGTTCTTCCGGGTATTCGCTGACGGGTCGGATGCGCATCATATTTTCGGCTTAACAGAACAGACAAGTTCGGCTGCTGTCGACTGGGACAATTTCCGGGCGCATTGCAGGCTTTATGAAGGAAGTTTTCAAGTCCGTGACGGCGGCGATTATCGGTCTCTCTTTGCTGTCGCCCCCTGTCAATGGTATAATGTTTGGTTCGTAATCGACCGCACAGACCCAGTCAACGGCGACTACTTCGATGTCTATGTCAACCAGGGTATCGCGGATGCCGCATTTTCCGATCTGAAATGGACCGGGAGTGATTTTCGTCTTGCAACCCCTGAACCGCTCCGGTCTTTCGGCGCCGCCACTCCGGATCAGGCGGGTGCATCGGTCAGTTTTGATAACATTCACGTGACCGCCGGCGAGGATTTGCGCAATCCGGCCGATTTCTCAGAACCACCTGTGGCGCCGAAGAATTTGTCGGCCATCTCCGGCGATGGTCAGATTTCTCTTGGCTGGGACGATAACCGTGAGGCAGATCTGGACTTCTACGCAGTCTATCGTCGTACTGCACCCGACGGCACGTTCACGCAGATCGCCACGGCCATTGCGCAAAGCCACTTTGTGGATAACATGGTCACCAACGGAATAATGTATTACTATGTGGTTTCTGCCGTAGATGTCTTCGGCAACGAAAGCAACGTCAGCAATCAGGCTTGGACGACGCCTGCGGCTCAATTGCCGCCCGCCATCAACCTGACGCGTTATATGACAGCCTCCGCCAGCTCGACCTATTCGGCCAGCTTTCCGGCCCGCTATGCTGTCGATGGTGTGGTGAACAATGAATCACGGTGGATGAGCGCCGACACCACAAATCCTCACTGGCTGGAGGTGCAACTGGCGGACGCATTTGAGGTCGGCAGCGCGAATATCTTTTTTGGAGTCGACGATCTTTATCCTGTTTCCAACTTCTCGCTTCAGTACTGGACTGGCTCATCGTGGGCCGCGATTCCGGGGGCAACGATTGTCGGTAATACCTCCACGCAGGTGCAGATGGTCTTTTCAAACCCCGTGACCGCCAACCGAATTCGCTTTTATTCGGATGACAACGGTATCGTGCGCATCAAGGAACTGGCCGTGTTTCCGCCCAACGGGGCCGCCGGATTTCCGATCGATACACTGGTCGATCTCCAGGTTGCGGCCACGCCGATGGTCACTGCCGACAGTCAGGATACGTCGAACGTGCGTCCCTATCTGGCAACCGACGGATTTGTGGACATGAGTTCTCGCTGGGCTTCCGCGTGGGGTACTGGAGGCCACTGGCTGCAGTTGGATTTTGTTGCCGATCGGAAGATCGCCTATGCCCATGTCTATACAGGCAACGGCGACAGCGCAACGGCGGTTCGGAATTTTCATCTGGAATACTGGGACGGTGCTGCGTGGCAGACAATCGGCGGCACGACGGTCTCCGGCAACACATCTCCGGCATTGTCGCTGACTTTCTCCTCAAGCGTCACCACCCGAAGCGTCCGGCTGGTATCGTCGGATGATTTTGTGCGGGTTCGTGAACTGGTTCTGCTGCCTCCAAACCATGGTGTGGGATACCCGTTGGGTACGTCGGTTACCTTCGGTGCTCCACCGACACAAAAGTGGGATGATTATGCGGACAATTTTTACACGATCAGTAATAAAGTGTTCGGATTGAACCTTCAATCAGTCCCGAATGGAAGCGTGACCATCGAAAAATCCGATAAACATTTTACCCAACACTATAACATATTACTGAATATCGGCACTGACACATATCGTATTTTCAATCGGGCCACGGAGCGCTGCCTGGAAGTCGTCGGCGGTTCCCTGCGGGCCGGTGCAGCGGTGCGGGAGGCCGATTACAAGGCGATGCCGTTCCAGCAGTGGCGCATCAATACCGCTGCAAGTCCGTATGTTGAACTGGTCAATGTTTATTCGGGGCTGGCGCTGACGGTGAATGGCGACGGCACGGCCGCCGGGGCCGGCCTTATCCAACTGCCGTCCTTCGATAGCCCCAAACAGCTGTGGGAACTTGTCTATGCCGCGCGGTATCCCAAGAAAGGCGTTGGCCAAACGAATATGACTGGTGCTTTTACGGATAAATACCGGGTGTCGCATTATTATAACTGGCGGATGACCCCCAGCAGCGGCGTCGGGAGCGGTCATTTCATCCCTATGAAATGGGGCGACCAGCGTGCGGACGGTGTCGACCACTGGGATAAAGATGCGCTGTACAGACCCGTGTGGACGACTGCCAATGAGCCCCTGTATTACATGGGCTTCAACGAACCAGATCATGACGCCCAATCCGCCATCCCGGTTACGCGGGCCCTGAACCTGTGGAGCCGCATGGAGAAGACAAAATTGCCCTTGGTCAGTCCGGGACCATCCTGGTGGAATAACAGTTGGTCAACCACTTTCTTTTCACAGGCCCAAGCGTGCGGATTGCGTTACGAACGGACCAGCATCCACATATATCTGACCGGCGGTCCGAACCCGGACGATTTTATGAATATCTGCTGGAATTCCTATAACAATTACGGCCGGCGTCCTGTCTGGGTCAGCGAGTGGAACCTTGTGAACTGGGGTGGCGCAGCGTCCTGGACTGCCGATGAAATGTACACCTTTATGGCGGAAGTGCTCTGGCGAATGGAAGAGGCGTATTATGTGGATCGTCATCAATTCTTCCCGTTTAATTATTACTGGGTCAACGGCCAACCCGGTGCGATAGAAAGAGACGGGGCGATCCTGCCGCTGGGGCGTTTGTTCGGCGCCTGGGACGGCGACACGACCGTACGCGAGAATACAGAGTACATTTTACATAACCGCGGAAACCATCGGCGGATGAAAAACAACGCTGGCGTGCCCAATGTCGATGCCATCGCAGCCGATGACAATTCCGTCAAGTGGTGTCTTGTCTCGGCGCAAACTCCCGGTACTTTCTATCTGGTGTCGCTGGCGGACGGCCAGCGATTCAGCTACAACGGTTCCCAGCTTAGCATGGCTGCCGCCGGCACAACTGGCTCCAATGTCGAGTGGAAATATGTTTCCGCCGGGAACGGGTTTTATTACCTGGAGCACCCGGCGACCAATCGGCGGCTGGATTCGGGAGCGACCACAGGCAATTTGGCTATGTTTGCCAATACCAATACATGGAACACTTTGAGATGGTTTTTTGTTAAACCGTATGACAAAAACACTGCGGTCATCAACAGGCCCGTCAATCTTAGCGCAACGTTTAACAATGGCCAGATAACTCTTGATTGGAATGATAATAGCGATGCGCTTCTCGGCGGGTACAATGTCTATCGTTCTGTTTTCAACAACAGTCAATACACGCTGCTGGCTTCGGACGTTACATCCAGCCAATACACGGACACCAAGGCGCGTGCGGGAAAACGGTTTTACTACCGGGTAACGGCGGTAGACTATCTGAATCGGGAGTCTCAGTTGTCCGATGAGACCACCGCGACGCATTATCACGGCGACCTGACCGATGATGGGATTGTGAACATGCTGGATCTTGCCGAACTGGGCTCCGGTTGGCAAACCGGTTATGATCTGCAAACCCTGTTGCATATCGCCGACGACTGGCTGCTGGACACATCGCTGCTGGTACATTGGCCGCTTGACGGCAATGCCAACGATGTCAGCGGTAATGGCTATCATGGGACGGTGTACGGCAATCCGATTTGGACATCCGGCGTTTCCGGGGGAGCGCTGGCGTTCGATGGCACAGCCGATTATGTGAAGGTGGACGGATACAAAGGAATTCTTGGTAAAACGGCTCGAACCGTTTCGGCCTGGATCAAGTCGCCGGGCAGCGGCGTCAATATGGCCATTGCCAGTTGGGGTGCCGCCGTATCAGGGCAACAGTACTTGTTCGGTATTTTTGCCGACGGCGGAGTCGTCGTATATTCGGCCGGTCCGTATGCAAAAACTGTACAGGGAATTCTGGATGACCAATGGCATCATGTAGCCGTGGTGCTGCCGAACGATGGATCACCGTCGTTGGGTGAGGTTCAGTTTTACATCGATGGCGTGCGACAAACAAATATCCAATTTACGGCTGATGCGGCAATTCATACCGTTGCCGCCGAGGATCTGCTGATCGGGGCGGTGTCGATGTCGCCGGGTCAGGCGACGGCTTTTTTCCAGGGATTCATCGACGACATCAGAGTCTATGACAGTGCATTAACCGAGATGGAAATACAGGAAATCATGGCTCGACGATAGGGCATTATTTCCATGACGATCGCTGAACAACGGACAGGTCGTCCAGACCGAACATGCAGGATAGGTTTGATGCATGCATAAACCGTGCATCAGGTGAAAGCAGAATAGATATGACTGTCTCCGGCGACACAACCTATTACTACATTGTCACTGCCTGCAATGCTCATGGGGAAAGCAACGACTCCAACGAAACCGTTGCCGTGACAGGCGTTCTGACGACCTATCTGAAATTCGACGAAGTCAGCGGCAGCACCGCCGCCGACTCCAGCGGCAACGGCTGGGACGCCATGCTTTACAATGGCCCTAGTTGGGTGTCTGGGGTTTATGGAATAATAAGTATCGCGATCATATTGGTCGCGTTTCCTGCAGCATTCGGATCGAGCATGGAGAAGAGGTATCAAGATGCCCTTCGTGATCACGGGGCAGGCGACTCGAAAGTCGCGGGCGCCAAGAGCGCCAGTGATGCGATATATTCCGGCATTCCCTGGTACGACAATAATGGAAACATAGTCAGTGCTCACAGCGCAGGCATTATCAAGGAGGCCGGACTTTATTACCTTTTTGGAGAATTCAAGAGTGACACGAACAACGCCTTCACTGGATTTAGCTGCTATTCATCGCGAGATTTGTACAACTGGACCTTTGAAACTATCGCGCTGCCCGTCCAGGAATCGGGACGCTTGGGGCCCAACCGGGTCGGCGAACGGCCCAAAGTGATGAAGTGCCCCCAAACCGGTGAGTATGTCATGTACATGCACACTGATGACCTTAACTACAAGGATCCCGCCGTTGGATATGCGACCTGCGACACAATCAACGGACAGTACACCTTCCAGGGTCCGTTGAAATTCAATGGAGATCCGATTCAAAAATGGGATATGGGCGTTTTTCAAGATGATGATGGGAGCGGTTATCTGATCACACACTCGGGCTATCTATATAAACTGAGCGACGATTACAAAAGCATTGTCAAGAAAGTGGTTGACAATATGACAGGTGCCTGTGAGGCGCCGACAATTTTCAAAAAAGACGGGACGTATTATTGGCTGGGCTCCGATCTTACCGGGTGGGAGCGAAACGATAATTATTATTTTACAGCCTCCTTGCTCGAGGGCCCATGGGTTTCAAGGGGATACTTTGCCCCTAAGGGTTCATTGACCTGGAACTCGCAGACCACGTTTGTGCTTCCGATTGCCGGGACGGAGGGAACCACATACATGTATATGGGGGATCGATGGGCCTACCCACGTCAACACTCAGCCGCGACCTATGTTTGGCAGCCGCTTGTATTTGACGGTGATGCCATCGCGTTGCCTGATTATAAGCAAAGTTGGAAAATCAACACGTCCACTGGTACTTGGGCGGTGTCAAGCGTCGAGGGTGAAATCATAGAAAATACCGACATGGACCGAATAGAGTATTCTGATGGCTGGGAAGCAACCATACTAGCAGACGGATTTTCGGATCACCGGTCCGATGTCAAAGGCGCCTCATTCTCGTTGGAATTTGAAGGCTCCCGAATTGGGTTATACGGCGTGGCAAGACCGAATGGAGGGTTTGGGCGGGTGGAAATTGCCGATGGCAACGAAACAATTATCAGCACCATTATCGAGATGTATTGCGCATATCCTGAATCATCTCTGAAGTTCCTCAGTCCTGTGTTGAAGCCCGGCAATTACAAACTTACTGTAACTGTTTTGGGTGAGCATGGTAACTGGACCACTAAAAATGGAACAGTATGGGGCAGCACCGATGATTTTATTTCGGTGGACAGAATCGTGGTAATCAGTGGAGAATAGTATTGGAAAAACAATGAGGTTTTCTTGGAGGCTTGTCACAATTGCAATGGCGAATGTTCTATTATATGGCACCTCATTTAAATGGAAAATGCCAGTTAAATATTAGGGTTCAAATCCTAAAAAGTTGATAAACATATAAGTTAACACTTCTGGAGAAGAAATAACCATGAATAAAAGCCTAAAGATTATATTGCGTGCAATAACGATTTCTATTTTTTGTTCCAATCTTTGGGCACTTAATGACGGCGATGGGCTCCAGGCCAATCAAATGTCGGATGCCTACAGCTGGGACAAGCAAACACGTTTCACACTCGAGAGAATGGCGGAGAATCTTGAGCGTACACTCAAGCCCTGGCCTGTGCCTGACCGCACTTTCAAGGTCGAGGAGTACGGCGCCGTCAGCGATGGTGAAACGGTTAACACCATCGCCATTCAAAAGGCCATCGACGATTGTTCTGCGAATGGCGGAGGCGTGGTCCTGTTCTCTCAAGGCGACTATGTGACCGGTACGATTGACTTAAAGTCCGGTGTCATGCTTGAAATATCTAAAGACTCCCGGATTCTCGGCAGCACCAACCTCAAGGATTATCCAGATCGGGTGGCCAAACGCAAGACCGTTATGGATACTCATATGGATATCCGGCACTCATTGATTTTCGCAGAGGGAGTGGAACGTGTCGGCCTCAGGGGCCCGGGCACCATTGACTTTAGGGGTACAAGAGAAAACTTTCCGGGCAAAGAAACGATCGCCAAGCTGCCCGGACGTCCTTTTGGTATGAGATTTATTGACTCCAAGCGCGTTGTCGTAGAAAACATCCAACTTACAAACTCTCCCAGCTGGATGCAGAACTATTTAAACTGCGAGGATTTGATTCTTCAGAAGATTAATATTGTGAACCATACGAACTGGAATCAGGATGGACTTGATCTTGACGGCTGCTACCGTGTCATCGTGCGTGACTGCTTCTTTAATGTTTATGATGACAGTATGTGCATTAAAGGTGCCAGTTTACGGCCGACTGAAGATATCCTGATAGAAAACAGTACTTTCTACACAAAATGTAATTCATTGAAGATTGGGACTGACACTCAGGGCGACTTTCGAAGGATTTTGGCGCGTAATCTGGTTTTGGGCGGTGCTCCGGAAGGCCTGCCTGTTTTTAACAACTCCCCTACAGAGTCGGGGATCACTCTGGCAACGGTTGACGGCGGAGATGTTGAAGATATTCTGATCACGGATGTAACCATAAACCGGGCCCAGTGCCCCATCTTCCTCCGCGTCGGCAGCCGGGGACGACTCATGCCCGGTATGCCCAAGGCTCCTGTCGGAAAGCTTCGAAGAATTGTGATAGAAAATGTCAAAGGTCATGACAATGGCCAGCAGGGATCATTTATCTCCGGCATCAAGAACGGCTTGGTGGAAGACGTTGTCATCCGCAATGTGGATCTTACGATGTGCGGAGGAGTCAGCAAACAGCCGACTTGTGTTCGAGAGAATGAGGGAGGGTACCCTGACGCTCACCAATTTGAAAACCCACTGCCCGCCTTTGGGTTCTGGATCCGGCATGCGCGCAATATCCACTTCTATGATATTCGGATTGCTCCCCAAAAGAATGATATCCGACCACTTTTTGCAACAGGCGGCAACACAAAGGACCTATACCTCGATGGTCAGCCAATTCCGCTGTCCCGTGATTCTGGGGCAAATTAAGAAACAACGATAATGTTGTTTATGAAACATGGGACCTTCTTAATATTGGTCACTGCGGTCTTGATATTTTTACTTAATGAAGAAATCTCCGATGCGGTTATTTCTGGGCTGATCCGAATCAAGACTGGCGGATTGCAGGCGGATTTTCTCAATCAGAGATGCTGTTGTTCCGCCGTAGTTCTTCACAACACGCGACGGATCAGTTTGACGGACCTGTTGATACACTAGACAATTCTGTTGCCCTGTACCGAGCCTATATCGGCCGGAGAGAAGTGGCTGGCGGCGCTGCGATTGACGTATATGTTGATGACATTGTCGGTTCTGCGGCCGATGGTTCGCAGCGCACGGCGTATGACGGGATTGGGCTTGCCCCGGTGCTTCATGGAGATCTGACCAAATGACGGGAAAGTTGATGTGCTGGATATTGCCGAACTGTCCAATAGCGGGCAATCGGTCTATACAATGGATCGACTTAATAGATATCGCTAAATGACTGGCTAAAGCAACTATCTGAAGAAGATATTGAACTGTTAACGATTAAATAGGATGTAAAAACGATGAAAAAAGAATTGCTTTTAAATTTTGTTATTCTGTGCTTGGGTTTTACAAATATTACACCCACCCATGCAGCAGCGACTCCGTCATTCGATCCTGACACAAAATCCGGGGACAGTCACCTGTTTTTATAATGCTGTTATAGGCCCAATGGAGCAATTATAATAAATAGACTAAAATTTCAATTCGTTTTGGATCCTATCCCAAACGCTTAGCTGCCTCATCCGCCAATCCCTGATTACGCTCCGCATAGATGGCCGTAGCACTCATATTCGTATGCCCCAGCGTCGCCCCAGCCGTCTCATATCCCATTTCCTTGCGTACCTTGGTTGCCATCGTATGCCGCATTTGATAGGGTGTCCAGTCGGGTATCAGGACGGGGTTTTTATTGACTATTGAATAATTATCTAAACACATTATAGGTTCAATTTTGCACA
>CALMLO010000036.1 GCA_937868095.1 uncultured Phycisphaerales bacterium
AGGCTAAAACAATGGAGCCGCTATGAACCTTCAACTACGGCTGGGACATAATCCAGATATGTTGGGAGATAAATTTCAAAAAGATCAATTTGTCATTCAATCTCGGAGAACCAAAGTTATTATTTGAGACATGCAAAGAAGATTCTGTCAAAGATAGACAACTTCGAAAGAATACATGTGTGATAGCGGAATGGTTTTTATGGGTATATTGTGCATATTGGAAACTAACTGTTTTAGATGATTATGGGAAGAAGAAGTTGTCTGCGACTTCCTCCTCAACATCAAGAGAGAAAAAGAAAATATGTCGATTTTTATGTGGGCAAAGATTGTCTCATATAAATATTGATTGCAAAACAGGAAAGACAACATTGCTTTTTGATTTAGGAGCTAAACTCGTTCTTCGTCGACCAAGAAAGGAAACAAAAGAACTCTGGCTTTTATACACTCCCAATGGTGAATACTTATCTATTCATGGAAATGGAACTTATGATTACAAACCAAGTTCGGATACAGATACACGTCCAACAGTTGAAAATACTCCTATTCCGAAAGATATAATTATTGGGCCAAAGATAATTTGACTTATGACCCCGCACGGTGCAAATATTCATCGGCACTTAAAATCTTGCTCTTTCACAAGTTGAGAATGAAATATTCGTTCGCAAAATGGCGGCCGTTGTTTGGACTGACTCAGTTCCACTGCTTAAAATGACGCAAATCTGTCAATTGTTGGGTAGTGTCAAGAAAGTTTCGCACATTTTCGGATACGCTCTCCGTCTGGTCCTGGTTTCTCTTCCCTTCACCCCTTAAGGGGTGAAAATTTTATCGGTCTATCCGACCGCTTTCGTTGCCTCGGACGCCTCTTGCTGACGACGCTCTTGCAGACGCTTCATATTCAAATAACAAGCCGTGCTCCATTTCGTTCCGGCGATGTGCCGCAGCCGGGCCGCCTCGGCATCCTCCTGGGCATGAAGGGCCTTCAGCATTCCCGCCACCGCTTTTCGCTGACTGTGGCGGGGCTGACTTTGGTGCCCCATAACGCCTCCGTAATATCCTCCACCCGACGCACGGAGACTCCGGCCAAATACATAGGCCCTTTCTCTGTTCCGATGGTTTTGTTTGTTTTCACTCTTCCATCGACCAGAGCAAGGGCTTTTCTTTTGGACCCGATAATAATGTGCGAAAGATAGTGTACGTTATCGAGCCGTCCTGTCACGGATGCTTCAGAAATGATCGCTGTGCTCGATTTAATCGGGACCCAAATCCGTGAAAACTACCAAAGAATACATACGTGGTCAGGGATGATAGAAACAGAGGTTACTCTGCTTCATACCGGCAAAAATGCAGAAGAGACAGAATAACAGGCGTTTTGTGTTTTGGGAAAAGAGGGGTAAGCAGGGGTGGGGAAAAGGGCTGTGTGGCGGAGTTTGGTGATTTTTGTTCTCTCAGCGGCGGGCCTCGTCCCCTCGTCTGCGCAGGTCCCCGGTGCGGGTCAGCAATTTCTTCGTCTTTCGTCGGCATAACCTCTCGCTGGTACTAAATGCTGTTTTGTTTGCTCGTCATAGAAAATATACAAAATAAATCCGCCGTCTCCAAATCACACAGAAGAAAAATCTATTCGCTGGCATTGGAAGCGGCGGATCACGGCCGGAAAGAGCGGGCAGAAGAAGTGCTGCGAAAAACGGCGGCTCAGAATAAGGATTATTGCTTTTCATAAGGGTTCCCAATCAAGGTTTTCTGCGATTCAGTCTTTGGGGCCAGGTAAATGCTCCGGGTTGTGCTTCCGGCGGTCCGCGGCCACCCTCCACAGCGAGGACAAGTTCGACTTTTGCGTTTTTTATGGTCATCTGTTTTCCCCCCAGATTTTGCTGTGTTCTCACTTGGATGATACAGGTGTAAGTATAATCGAAGGGGCTTGGAAAATCAAGAAAATGTTAAGAGAAGATTAAGATTTTTTGGTATATTTTGAGGTATCGGTGTAATCTTGCAAAAGATTCCGATTTTATGGGACATTCTGGTAAAAAATTCTTAATTTCTTAAAAATTTTTTAAGATTTTTTCTCGTCGTCTGAGTCGGGATACATAAAATGAGGCATGCGGCGGGGTCTTCCTGAGGCATCAACACAGGCCAGAATGCTGCTTCCTTCGGCCAGGAGCACGCCGGTGGATTGGCGAATCAGCCGATAGGAATGTTCCACGCGGGCACTGGTGATTCGGGTGCAGGCGGTTATCAGGTCCAGTTTTTCATCGTAAAGTGCGGGTCGGCGGTATTTTACATTCAGTTCGGCGACGACAAAATAAATGCCGTGTTTTTCCAGTTCGCTGTAGGCCAGGCCGTTGACGCGAAGCAGTTCGGTGCGTCCCATTTCAAACCAGACGGGATAGACGGTGTGATGGATTACTCCCGATTGATCGGTTTCGCTGTAGCGGGGAATAATGGTAATGGTGTGGCTTTGGATTTTGGTACAATCGGGGAATTGCTTCTCCTGCAGGGTCTGCTGGTCTGCGGTTTGAGGGTTTACTCGCATGGTTTTGATTCCTAAGGGTCATTCTTTTTTTCTTGATTTTTTGTTTTCAATGATTTTCTCTGCTGCTGAACGCAGGTGCAAGGGTCTTTTTTGATTTTTCCTGCGCCGATTTCCGATGTATGGTCTAATGATAGAAAGTGAGACGGCAAGATGATTGATTTGAAGAATAAGCGTGTGCTTATCATGGGATTGGGGTCTTTCGGCGGGGGGGCGGACAGCGTGCGATTTGCGTGCGAGCAGGGCGCGGAGGTTACGGTTATGGATTTGGCGGAGGAGTCCAAACTTCGCGAAACCATCGAAACGCTGGGTTCGCTGCCGGTTCGCTGGCATCTGGGGGGGCATTCGGAAGAGGATTTCCGAAGGGCGCAGGTGGTGATTGTCAATCCGGCGGTGACGGCGGAGAATCCCTACCTTCAACTTGCCCGGCAAGCCGGCGCTGTGATTACGTCGCAGGTTGAACTTTTCTTCGAGCGGTGCCCGGCCCGCATTGTCGCTGTTACCGGTTCCAACGGCAAGAGCACGACGACGGCATTGACGGCGCATCTGCTTGCGGGCGGCGGGGATTCGGCGGGCCGGCCGTATCGGAGGGTTTATTTGAGCGGGAATATCGGTAATCGGCCGCTTTTGGGGCTTTTAGAGGACCTGAGGAGTGAAGACATTGTGGTTCTTGAAATCAGCAGTTTTCAGCTGGAGCAGCTGGGGCCTTGCCGACGGGGTGCCGATGCTGCCGTGCTTACCAATTTAAGCCCTAATCATCTTGACCGCCATAGTTCCTTTGAGACGTATTGTGCGGCTAAGGAGATTCTCTTTTCCAATCAGAAGCCCAATCCTGCGTTTCCGCCTGTTTCGATTTTTAATGGGGAGGACGCCGTCGGGCTTCGATGGTTTGAGAAGTATTCCCAAGAGGGCTTTCGGCGGTGTGTTTTGTTTCGAGCGGGGGATGTCGAGGCATGCTATCGTGAAAAGTTTCGGCTGCCCGGTCAGGTGAATCTGCAAAATCTGGCGGCGGCTCTGGCTGCTGCGAAAGTGTTTGAAGTGGACAGGGAACATCTGCAGAAGGCCGTTTCGACATTTGAGGGCCTTGAGCATCGGATGCAGCTGGTTTCCGAAAAAGACGGCGTCCGCTGGTACGACGATTCGAAAGCCACTACGCCCATCAGCACGATGGCGGCCCTGAACGGCATTGAAGAGCCAAAAATCCTTATTGCGGGCGGGTATGATAAGCACATTTCCTTTGATGAACTGGGGCGGTGCATTGCCCAACGGTGCAAGGCGGTTGTGCTGATTGGGCAGACGGCCGATAAGATTTCTGAAGCGATTCAATCGGCCGGTCCGTCACAAGTGATTGTCAAGAGGGCTAAGACGATGGAAGAGGCCGTTGTTTGTTGTTCAAAAATGGCACAAAAAGGGGACATTGTTCTGATGAGCCCTGCCTGTGCGAGTTTTGATATGTTCAAAAATTATCAAGAGAGAGGGAAGGTGTTTCAAAAGGCGGTTTTAAACCTTTGCCAATAGCAGTTATGGGACATCGAAAATCTTTTTTCTGCAAAATTTGAAATCTGAACAAAACATTTCCAGAAAGTTCAGTTCCGCATAAAAACCCCCATTTTACCATCACAAGCCGCAAAAAGGTTTGTTTTCGTGTAAGTTCCGGCTGGTGCGAGATTTTCCCGATTTCTGATGTCCTCTTTGGTTGATTAACTGTGGACAGCGTCTGTCCGACATAGTGGTGCAGAGGGGATGAAGAAAAAAGATAAGGGAAAAATTCAGCAGCTGGAGAGTTTTTATGGAACTGACGGACGAAAGAAGGGCGGAAAAAAGACTGCGTTACAGTTGGCCGATTTGGTTTGCGGAAGATTGCGATGATATTCTTACGCAGGGTCAAATGATTGATATTTCGAGCGGGGGAGCTGCTTTTTCCTGCTATTCTGACCGATGCCCCAGTCTGGGGGAGCATATTACCGCCCGATTCAGCGTTCCTCAGTTTGACGAAGATGAGAGTTTCGGGTTGGCTAACTTTATTCGGGATGGGAGAATTTGCCGGATTGATCAGTTGGGGCCTTATTTGCGGAAAGTTGCGGTTCAGTTTGCAGAGCCGCTTCCGTTCAAGCCGGCCGAAGGTCAGCCAGTAGAACAATTTATGGTTATTTGAGTTTGCGGCTTGTGCCTGAGTCGGCGGGTGCAGCGAAGATTGACCAAACGCCTGAGCGGTTTTTCGGCAGGCGTTTTTTTCTTTTCTTGGGTGGGTGGTCTGCTATGATGGGGGCATGCTTGAAAAAGGACTTGTCCAGATTTATACAGGGGACGGCAAGGGCAAAACTACGGCGGCCCTGGGACTGGCTGTTCGTACGGCCGGCCACGGGGGCAAGGTTCTGATTTATCAGTTCCTTAAGCCGTCTACACTGGACCTGGGAGAGCGAGGGGGGCTGCGGAAGATTGGGTCCATCACGGTGCTGTCGCTGGAGGAGCCGTGGGATATGTTTGCCTCGATGGAGGATGAGGGGGCCGTGGAGGGGGTTCGGGGGGCTATTCAGCAGGCCTTGCGGAAGATTGGGGAGGCGGCTCAGCGGGGACATTATGACCTGATTATTCTGGATGAAATTATTTTTTGCCTGTCGCGAGGTCTGGCTTCTATGGCCGATGTGCGGCCGCTTATTGCCAATCGGGATGCGCATGTGGAGTTGGTCCTGACGGGGCGGGGGGCGTCGGAGGAACTGATTGCGATGGCGGATTTGGTGACGGAGATGAAATCCATCAAGCATCCTTTTGACAAGGGGGTGGTTGGCCGAAAAGGGATTGAATACTGAGCGGAGAAGGAAGAATGGCTCGTGAAGAAAAAAAACTTTCAAAGTCGGCTGCGGTGATTATCTGTGCGGCGGGGGCCAGCGCCCGTTTCGGCGGGGACCGGAAGAAGCCGTTTGTGGAGTTGGCGGGGCGTGCGGCGTTTTTGCGAAGTATTGAATATTTTACCAATCGCGATGAAGTCAAACAGATTGTCATGGCGATTGCCAAGGAAGATGAGGAATTGGTTACGGTCAAGTGGGGGTCGGCTTTGGCCTTCAACGGGGTGCGGGTTTGTTTGGGCGGGGCTGAGCGGTTTGAGACTGTGGCCAATGCCCTGGCCAAAATTGGGGAGGATATTGACCTGATTGCCGTCCATGATGCGGTTCGCTGCTGTCTGAAGAAGGAATGGGTGGATGCGGTTTTTGAAAAAGCGGCTCAGACGGGGGCGGCCATCCTGGCCTGTCCGGTCAACGGCACCCTTAAGCGGGTTCAAAACGGGGTGATTGTTGAGACGGTTGACAGGGATAATCTGTATGAGGCGCAGACGCCGCAGGTCTTTGATGCGAAACTGCTTCGGCAGGCCTATGCAAAAATAGGCAATCTGGGCAAGGTAAAGATTACCGATGATGCTCAACTTGTCGAATCCCTCGGTCATAAAGTGCACATTGTCGAAACGGATTATACCAATCTGAAAATCACTCGAAAAAGCGATGTGCCGATTGCCGAGGCCATCATTCAGTCGAGGCCCAAGCCCAAACCGGAAGGGCCTATCGGGCCTTATATTGAGGCCCAATGGTAAGGTGTTTCTAATAGGGTTTTGAAGGGGATTTGATTTCTTGACAAGTGCGGCAAACGTGATATGGTAGAGCGGAAAACAAAAACCAGCGGTTTTTGAACGAAAGGGAATGACTATGAAGAGGATAGTGCCGGCAGCAGCGGCGGTGATCACAGCGGGTTTGATTTGTCTGACAGGCGGCTGCAATAATCCGCGCGTTACAGATGTGCATTTGACGGATACGGAACTGGCCCGGATTCAGGAGGGGGTGCTGATGCCGGAAGCCCGTGAGGCGGATTATGTAGAGCAATTGGCGGCTGCACGTGAAGGATATAAACAGGCGCTGCTGAACTTGATTGCCTATTATGAATCTGTCGGCAATGCTACTAAACTTCAGTGGGCCCGTACAGAGCTGAAGACCTTTGAGCAGATGGTGCATTACAGTTATCTGATGCCGGGCGAATGGCTGCCGGAAAATCTGTCGGCTGCGGAGTCGATTGAAGAGGCCGATCGGCTTTATGAACAGGCGATGGACCTGTATCGTCAGGCCGGCGGTCTGCTGATGGTGACCAATGATGCGCTCCTGCGGCAATCGCTGCAACTGTTCAATCAGCTGATTCGCGAGTATCCCACCAGCGATAAGATTGATGATGCGGCCTATCGGGCGGCCCGTATTTACGAACATTTGAAGAACTACGAACTGGCGGCGGTTCTGTATCAGCGGGCTTTCCAGTGGAATCCGGAGACTCGTTATCCTGCCCGATTCCGGGCGGCTTATGTGCTTGATCGTCGGCTTCGGATGCGGGCTGATGCGCTTCCGCTGTATAAGCTGGCGGTGGAGAAAGAGTCGATGTATCAGAATAATACGGAATATGCACTGGCTCGCATTCAGCAGTTATCGACCCCGAATCCGAGACCGGCACCGGATGTGCAGATTCAAGGGGATTAAGAACTCCTTCGTGAGGGAGTTTTCGGGAGTGTGGCGGGGTCTGTTCAAGGATGAGCAGGCCCTTTTTTTTGAGAGGTTCAATCGGGAGAGGTTATGAAACCATCGGGATGGATTGCAGCGGTTTTCGCTGCGGTTTGTGCGGCGGGGTGTTCCAAATCGGCCAGGCCGCTTGACGTGGAGGTCTCCAAGGCGGAGCCGTGCGGCGGGCGGAGTGTGCAGGTTGTAACCTTCAATATTCGCTACGGCACAGCGCCGGATGGGGAGAACCGGTGGGAGAACCGCCGGCAGATGGTGATTGATTTGCTGCGGGGGTATGAGGCGGATGTGATGGGCTTTCAGGAAGCCCTTTCCTTTCAAACGGAACAATTGCAGGAAGGGCTTCCGGAATATGACGTTGCAGCAGTCGGCAGGGATGATGGGCGGAATGCGGGGGAGGCCTGTCCCATTTTTTATCGGCGCAGCCGTTTCGAGCGGCTGGATTGGGGCGTCTTTTGGTTCTCTGATACGCCGGATGTGCCTGGTTCGAAGCACTGGGGCAATGAAGTGCCGCGGATTTGTACGTGGGTGTCGCTGCGTGACCGCCGGAGCGGTCAGGTGATTTGGGTTTTCAATGTTCATCTGGATTATCAGTATCAGATTACCCGGCAAAAAAGCGCGGCGCTGCTGGCCGAGCGGATTAAGCAATGGGTGCCGGCGGGGTGTTTTCCGATAGTGATGGGGGATTTTAATACGGAACTGACGAATCCGGCGATGGAGCCGCTGCTGGCGAAGGATGGTCTGCATCTGGCGGACTGCTGGCGGACGGCTCATCCTCAGGAGGAACTGGCTGGAACCTGGAACGATTTCGGCCGTCAGGTGCATGGAGCCAAGATAGACCATATTCTCATTCCTGCGTGGGCGAAAGTGCTTGAGGCGGAGGTTGACCGCCGGCAGTTCGACGGCCGGTATCCTTCAGACCATTTTCCGCTGCGGGCTGTTTTTTGTGCAGAGATGGAGCCGGCCCTTGAGGGGCTGAAGAGTGAAAATGGAGGATAATGAATCCGACGGTTGGGTCTGATTCTTTTGAAGAGCAAGTTCGAGCAGGGGCGGAGCGCTGCCGGCTGCCTGCGGAAGGGGGGCGGCTGCTGCTGGCGGTTTCGGGCGGGGCGGATTCGATGGCTATGCTTGAGGCGCTGCAGTGTCTTCAGAAGGGCGGAGTGCTGCGGATGGAACTGGCGGTCGGTCATGTCAATCATCAGTTGCGTGGCGCGGCCTCGGACGGCGATGAGCGGTTTGTTGAGGACGAGGCCGGCCGGCGGGGGCTGGCTTTTTTCAGTCGAGCGGCGGATGCGGCCGGCTATGCGCAGCGGCATCGTCTTTCTGTAGAAACGGCTGCAAGAATCCTTCGGCTTCGGCTGCTGGCGGAGACGGCGCGCTGCTGGCAGGCGGATGCGGTTGCGACGGCACATCAGCAGGATGACCAGATGGAAACGCTTATTTTCCGTCTGCTTCGGGGGACGAGTTTTCGGGGGTTGTGCGGGATTCGGCCTTCGGTGCGGCTGGAGGGGGTTCGGTTTGTTCGTCCGATGCTGTCGGTCAGCCGGGAACGGATTCTGGATTACTGTCGAGAGAAACATCTGGGCTGGCGGGAGGATGCGACCAATGCCGACTGCGGATTTGCCCGCAACCGGATTCGTCATCGGATGCTTCCTTTTCTTCACCGGCAGGGCGGCCGGCAGATGGAGGCGGAGATGCTGCGGCTGGCGGAGCGCTGTCAATCGCTGTTCGAGACTGTCGAACAGCAGGCGCAGGAGCAGTTTGTTCTTGCTGCTTTGTTTGAAACGGGGGAGCAGGTGGTTCTAAACCGGAGTGTGCTGGAGGATTGTTCGCCCTTTGTTCTTGGGGAAATTATCCGGCAGTGTCTGCTTCACCTGAAGGTTGGGTTGCGGGATTATACCGCCCGGCATTATCAAACCGTGATAGAGGGGATTTATCAGGGCCGGCAGCGGTGTGTTGTGCTGCCCGGGGAGATAGAGTGCCTGGTGAATGAAAAAACTCTCACTTTTTGTCGGCGGAAAGAGTCGGCTGAACCGTCGGAGCCGGAGCCGATGGTGCTTCCGATTGGTCAGACCGGTCAGTTTGGACCGTGGCGGATTCGGTCGGCTGTTGTGGAGAAGGCCGCCGACGGCTGGAAGAGACCTTCTGCAGGAGCCAAACAATGGACGGAGTATCTGGATGCGGATAAGGTGCGCGGTCCTGTGCGGGTGCGGATGCGACGAGCAGCGGATCGATTTGTGCCGCTTGGAATGAGCCGGCCCAAAAAGGTCGGGAAATTTCTGACGGCCGTCCAGGCGGATGAGGCCCTTAAAAAGGGGGTTTTTGTGGTGGAGGATGCTGAAAAAATCCTTTGGGTTGCCCCTTTGCGGATTTCTGAAGAAGTCAAAATTGATGAGCAAACGGGCAGGATTTTGCAACTGTCTATATGGCAACAGGTTATGTGAAGGGCGGATTTTGTGGAAAATGTTTCTTGACAAACGAGGTCTGGAGCCCTACATTATTGGCTTTGTCGATGGTTCCCTGAGCAAAACGGGATGTAAAGTAATGATCCTTTAGTGATAAGGAGACTTTCAATGGCCATAAAGGTTGGAATTAACGGATTTGGCCGAATCGGCCGTGCGGTCGCCCGAATCATTTTCGAGCGGAAAGGAATTGAACTGGTTGCCATCAATGATTTGTCGGATGCCAAAAGTCTGGCTCATCTGTTCAAGTATGATACAGTGTATGGCCCCTGGAAGGGTACGGTATCGTCAACAGATGATTCGATTGTCATTAACGGCAAGAGTGTAAAGGTTCTGGGGGTTAAGGCCCCGGCTGACTTGCCGTGGAAGGCGATGGGGGTGGATATTGTTGTTGAATCGACCGGCATTTTCACGACTAAGGAATCTCCGAAGGGCGGCTACGGCGATCACATTAAGGCCGGCGCCAAAAAAGTGATTTTGACTGTTCCCGCCAAAGACGAAATCGAGGCGATGATTGTCTGCGGCGTGAATGAAGAGAAACTGACCAAAAATGTGACCTTTGTATCCAATGCGAGCTGCACGACCAACTGTCTGGCTCCGCTGGCAAAGGCCATTCATGAGGCCTTCGGCATTGAGAAAGGTCTGATGACTACGGTGCATGCTTATACCAACGACCAGCGAGTTAGTGACCAGATTCACAAAGACCTTCGTCGTGCCCGTGCGGCCGGCGCCAATATTATCCCCACCACGACCGGTGCGGCACGAGCAGTCGGCAAGGTTCTGCCGGATTTGAAGGGGAAACTTGACGGTTTTGCTCTTCGCGTGCCGGTGATTGTCGGCAGCTGTGTGGACCTGGTGGCTACGCTGAAGAAGGAAGTGACCAAGGAAGAAGTCAACGAGGCAGTTAAGAAGGCCGCGGAAGGCAAACTCAAAGGTATTTTGGTGTACTGCGATGAGCCGATTGTCAGCAGCGACATCATCGGCAATCCGGCTTCGAGCATCTTTGATGCCCTCTGCACAATGGTGATGGAAGGCCGGATGGTCAAGGTGGTCAGCTGGTATGATAACGAGTGGGGTTATTCCAACCGGACCGTGGATTTGATTGAAAAGATGGGCAAACTGCTCTAAAGTTTTTCGGCGATGATGTGCCGAGTGAATAAACAAAACCAGAAGCCCGCGTCCCGGACGCGGGTTTCTGTGTGATTATGCGAAATGCAAACAGCAGTGTCCTGAGGAAAGGGCAAAACCATGGCAAAAAAGACAGTTGCGGATATTGATGTCAAAGGTAAAAAGGTTTTGATGCGGGTGGACTTTAACGTTCCCCTTGACAAGAAGACCGGTCAGATTACCAACGATGCCCGAATTAAGGGAGCGCTGCCGACGATTCAGCATGTGCTTAAAAACGGCGGCAGTGTGATTCTGATGAGCCATCTGGGACGGCCCGAAGGGGAATATGACCCCGCCTATAGTCTGGCCCCTGTGGCCAAGCGGCTCAGCGAACTGCTGGGCAGAGAGGTGATTTTTGTTAAGGATTGCGTTGGCCCGGAAGTGAAGAAGAAGGCCGCCGCCCTCAAGCCGGGCGATGTGCTGCTGCTTGAAAATGTTCGTTTCCACAAGGAAGAAGTCATTAAGGACAAGGCCGCCAAGGAAGACCCGCAGCTTCGCAAGGCGAAGGATGATTTTGCGCGGCAGCTGGCCGAACTGGCGGATGTCTATGTGAATGATGCGTTCGGCACGGCCCATCGCGACAATGCGTCGATGTACACGGTTCCGATGATGATGAAGGGCAAGCCGCGGGTTATCGGTTTTCTGATTGAGAAGGAATTGAAGTTTCTGGGCGATGCGCTTCAGAATCCGCAACGGCCGTTTGTTGCGATTTTGGGGGGTGCGAAGGTCTCCGACAAAATCGGCGTTATCGAAAACCTGATGCGCAAAGTGGACCGCATTCTTATCGGCGGGGCGATGGCTTATACGTTTGCGCGGGCACTGGGCAAGCGGGTCGGCAATAGTCTTTGTGAGGAAGATTTTATCGAGAAGGCCAAATCCCTTTTGAAAGATGCCGAAGCGTGCGGCTGCGAGCTGGTTTTGCCGGTGGATACGGTGGCGGCTAAGGAGTTCAAAGCCGGCGCTGAGCATAAGGTAGTGGAAGGGGATATCGAAGACGGCTGGCAGGGGATGGATATCGGTCCCAAGACGCGGGCGCTGTTTGCTTCCAAGATTAAAGGGGCCAAGACCATTTTCTGGAACGGGCCGATGGGAGTTTTTGAGATGCCGCCTTTTGATGCGGGCACCCGTGCGGTTGCCGAGGCGGTGGCGGCGGCTACCCGTGAAGGGGCTTGCAGCATCATCGGCGGCGGCGACAGTGCCAGCGCGATTGTGAGTATGGGACTGGAGGATCAGGTGACCCATATCTCTACCGGCGGCGGTGCCAGCTTGGAGTTTCTCGAAGGCAAGAAGTTCAAGTGCCTGGAGATTCTGGATGACAAATAGGATGGAAAAACCGCCTGCTGCTTTTCGAGCAGAATCGGCGGGGGCGGTTTTTTCTGGAGTGCGGCTGTGGCAGGACGACTTCCCAAGCCCGGTACTATTGAGGTAGCCCCGTCTATTTTGAGTGCGGATTTTGCCAACCTTGCTTCGGAAATTCGCCAGGTGACGGAAGCAGGGGTGCGGATGGTGCATCTGGACATTATGGATGGGCATTTTGTGCCGAATCTGACTATCGGGCCGCCGGTGGTGAAGTGGATTCGCCGATGCACGGAGGCGGTTCTGGATGTTCATCTGATGATTACGGACCCGCAGCGGTATGCTCCGCGGTTCATTGAGGCGGGGGCGGACCATATCACCTTTCATATTGAGACGGTGAAAAATCCGTTTCAGATGATTGAGGAACTTCATGCACAGGGTGTCAGCGCTGGGGTGACGCTCAATCCAGCTACGCCGGTTGAATCGGTTTTTGAGGCGGCGCCGCTGTGTGAGATGGTGCTGGTGATGACCGTCGAGCCCGGGTTTGGGGGCCAGGAGTTTATGGATTTTGCGGCTCGCAAGTGCCTTCCTTTGCGGGAGAGGTTCGGCCCTTCGCTTCGGATTGAGGTGGACGGGGGCATCAATGCTCAAACCGCCCCCCTTGCTGTCGGCTATGGAGCTGATACGCTGGTGGCCGGTCAAGCCGTTTTTGGAGAACAGGACCGCGCCGGGGCTATTCGCCGCATTCTTGAATCGGCCGCTCGGGCTGCCCGCCAATGAAACCCATGGCAAAAGATAAGAAAAAAAAGGGCTGGAATGGTTTTTCGCTTCGACCGCGAAAGGAAATGCCGGAGGGTCTGTGGCTGGCTTGCCCCGGCTGCAAGGAAATGCTCTTCCGAAAGACGATGGAAGAAAATCTTCATGTCTGTCCGGAGTGTGATTATCATTTTCGGATTGACGGCCCGACACGGATTGCGCAGTTGGCGGACGAAGGGTCTTTTGAGGAGTTGGGGGCTGATTTGGCCAGCAGCGACCCGCTGAAGTTTACTTGGGGCGACGAGAAATATCAGGACCGGATTCGTGTAAACAATGGCGACGGCCGCTCTCATGAGGCGATGCTGGCAGGCAAGGCCTTTATCAAGGGACGGCCTGTGATGCTGGCGGCGATGAATTTCGGTTTTCTGGGGGGGTCGATGGGGATGGTGGTTGGAGAGAAGTTCTGCCGGGCGGTGGAGCGGGCTGTCGACGAAAAACTGCCGCTGGTTGTTGTGAGCTGTTCGGGCGGCGCGCGGATGCATGAGGGAGTTGTGGCCCTTCAGCAAATGGCCAAAACCAGTGCCGCTCTGGCCCGTTTTGACCAGGCGGGTGGTCTGTATATTTCGGTGCTGACCGACCCGACTACGGGCGGCGTGGCGGCCAGTTTCTCCATGCTCGGCGATGTGATTATGGCGGAGCCCGGGGCCTTAATCGGCTTTACCGGCCCGCGGGTGATTCAGCAAACCATCAAAATCGAACTGCCTGAGGGCTTTCAGCGGGCGGAATTTCTGCTGGAACACGGCTTTATCGATATGATTGTCCACCGCAAAGACCTTCGCAGTGAAATCAGCCGGCTGATTGACTACTGCGGTCATTGATTTGCCTTCCGGCTTTGATTTCCATCTTTCCCTTTGGACGGAGGGGCCTTATAATGGGCTCCGGAAAGGACGGCAGCAGGATGGGATATTTTCGCGAGTCGATAGAACAGATGGCCGGTTATACGCCTGGGTATCAGCCCAAGTCCGCCAATGTGGTCAAGCTGAATACCAATGAAAATCCCTATCCCCCTTCTCCGAAGGTTTTGGAGACGATTCGCCGCCTCCATCCGGAGCGGCTTCGCCGTTATCCGGAGCCGCTGGGAGATACCTTTCGTGCGGCGGCGTCGTCTGTTTTCGGTATTGCGCCGGAGATGATTCTTTGTACGAATGGGGGCGATGACCTGCTGGCTATCTGCGTGCGTGCCTTCTGCGACGGCCGCCGGCCGATGGCTTATGCGCAGCCGACCTATTCACTCTATCCGGTTCTGGCGAAGATTCAGGGCTGCGAGGCGATCGAGACAGAGCGTCGGGGCGACTGGCCGGCAGAGTTGGCCCGCATCAATGCCGCCCTGACTATTGTCTGCAATCCGAATGCGCCCACAACGGACTTTCTTGCGGTCGAGCGGCTGGAGCAGCTGGCGTCGGCTCTTCGGGGGGTGCTGCTGATTGACGAGGCCTATGCGGATTTTGCTTTGGATAATGCCCTTCGGCTGGTGGAAAAGCATGACAATGTGATTGTGCTCCGTTCGCTGAGTAAGGGGTATTCGCTGGCGGGGCTTCGCTTCGGCTTTGGGGTTGCCCAGCCGGGGCTGATTGAAGGGTTGATTAAAGTGAAGGATTCTTACAATGTCGATGCGGTCGCGATTGCGGCAGCGTCGGCGGCGGTTTTGGACCAGCCCTATTTCCGGGCTAATGTGGAGCAGATTCTCCAGGAACGTCAGCGTCTGACGGAATCGCTTCGCCTGCTGGGTTTTGAGGTGCCAGACAGTCAGACTAATTTTGTTCTGGCGCGTTTTGCGGGCGGCTCGGCCAAACCGATTTATGAGGCGCTGGTTGAGCGGGATATTTATGTCCGCTATTTTGAACTGCCTGGTCTTGAGGATAAACTTCGAATCACGGTCGGCACGCCGCAGCAGAACAAAATCCTCGTGACGGCCTTGCGTGAAATTCTTTCTGAAAAGGGGACTTCCGTATGAAAAACCGAACCGCCTCCATCAGCCGGAAAACCAAGGAAACGGATATTCTTGTTCAGATGAATCTGGATGGGCAGGGCAGTTATGAAATTGACACAGGGGTCGGATTTTTCGACCATATGCTCACTCATCTGAGCAAACACAGCGGCATTGATTTGAGCGTCAAGGCCAAGGGGGATTTGGAGGTGGATGCGCATCATACGGTGGAGGATGTCGGCCTTTGCGTGGGCGAGGCCCTCCAGCAGGCCCTTGGCGAAAAGCGGGGCATCCGGCGTTTTGGTCATGCGGTTGTGCCGATGGAAGATGCCAAGGCGGAGGTGAGCGTGGACCTGTCGGGCCGGCCTTATCTGGTCTATCGGGTTCAGTATGCGTCGGAAAAAATCGGCGATTTTGATGTGCAGTGTGTGGAGGAGTTCTGGCGGGCTTTTTCGAGTGCCGCCCGAATGAATCTGCATATTGAAGTGCCTTACGGCACCAACAGCCATCATATTGCCGAAGCGATATACAAGGCCGTTGGTCAAGCCGTCGGTCAGGCCGTTCGGATTTCAGGAAATCAGATTCCGAGCACAAAGGGGACCCTTTGATGGAACTTCAGTATGAGTATCGAACGGGGTTCGGAACGGATATTCATCGCCTTGCGCCGGAGATTGTTCTCAAACTGGGGGGCATTGAAGTACCGTATGATCGCGGTCTGCTGGGGCACAGCGATGGAGATGCCGCCCTGCATGCCCTGATGGATGCTCTTCTGGGGGCGGCGGGGTTGGGAGATATTGGAATGATGTATCCGGATACGGCTCCTCAATGGGCAGGGGCCGACAGCCGGGCGCTGCTGCTCGGCGTCAAAGAGCGGCTCCAGAAAGACCGATGGGAGGTGGTTAATGCGGATTTGACCATTCACGCCGAAGAGCCGAAGTTGACGCCGTTCAAAGGGCAGATGAAACGGTGCATTGCCGGCCTTCTGGAGATTGATTTTGCCAGTGTGAATATCAAGGCCAAGACGAATGAAGGGCTGGGCGAGATTGGACGCAGCGAGGCCATTGCCGCTGATGCTATTGTGCTGCTGCGGCGCCGGCTGAAAGGATTTTAAATCAGATTGTTCTGAGGCATCTATGGCATTAAGGTTGTACAATACATTGGGACGCAAACTTGAGGAATTTCAGCCCCTTCAGCCGGGGCGGGCGGGTATTTATGTCTGCGGGCCGACGGTTTATGGGCATGCCCATTTGGGGCATGGAAAGAGTTATGTAAGTTTTGATGTGCTGGTGCGGTATCTTCGCTTTCTGGGCTATGCGGTTACCTATGTCCAGAATATTACCGACGTCGGTCATCTGACGGATGATGCCGATGCCGGCGAGGATAAAATCGGACGGCAGGCCCAGCGTGAACGCAAACACCCGATGGCTGTGGCCGAGTTTTATACCCGCAGTTTCTTTGAAGATATGGACGCCTTGCATTGTGTGCGTCCTGATATCAGTCCCCGTGCTTCCGGTCATATTCCTGAACAGATTGAACTGGTTGAAAAACTTCTGGAGAAAGGGTATGCCTACGAGGCAAACGGCTCGGTCTATTTTGATGTGAGCCGGTGGCCTTCCTATGGGCGTCTGTCGGGGCGAAGCGTTGAGGAAATGCAGGCCGGTGCGCGGGTGGACATCAACCCGGAAAAGCGGCACCCTGCGGATTTTGCGCTTTGGAAGAAGGCCGAGCCGGGCCATATTATGCAGTGGAACAGCCCCTGGGGGCGCGGGTATCCCGGCTGGCATCTTGAGTGTTCGGCGATGAGTATGAAATATCTGGGGCCGACAATTGATATTCACGGCGGGGGGATTGAGAATCAGTTTCCGCATCATGAGTGTGAGATTGCGCAGTCGGAGGCGGCTACGGGTCAGCCGTTTGTTCGTTTCTGGCTTCATCATAATATGGTGACGGTGGACGGCCAGAAAATGGGGAAGAGTTTGAACAACTTTATCACCCTCAAGCAGATTTTCAAGGAAGGGCATCCGCGGTTGAGCCGCACGTATTCGCCGCCGGCGGTTCGGCTTCTGATTCTGCAAACACACTACCGCAGCCCTATTGATTTTTCGGATGCCTCGCTGGCGGCGGCTCAGAGCGGTTATGAAAAGATAACGGATGCCGTTTTGTCGGTGCGTCGGCATCTGGCTAAGGCGGCGGCCGGACCGGCTGACGCTGCTGTCATCGAGCAGATCGGCCGGCTGGAGCAGAAGTTTCTGTCGGCGATGGATGATGACCTGAATACGTCGATTGCCCTGTCGGTTTTGTTTGAACTGGTTAAATTGGCCGGCGCCCTTTCGGAGGATTCGGCGGCAACGCAGGGGACCTGGCAGGCCGTTGATGATGCCTTTCGCCGTTTGGGCGGGCAGGTGCTCGGCGTGGTGCTCGATGAATATCCGCAGACCGGTACGGCGGATGAAGAACTGCTGGATTTTCTGATCGGCAATCTGATTGCGCAACGGGCGCAGGCCCGTGCCCGCAAAGATTTTGCCGAGAGCGACCGCATTCGAGACCAGTTGGCCCGTTTCGGCATTATTCTTGAAGACAAGCCCGGCGGGATAACGACGTGGAGACGGAAATGAAAATCCTCGGGGTGGACCCTGGACTGAACCGGTGCGGCTATGCTGTTCTGGAGGTGTGCGAAAGGGGGGAACATTTGCTCGAGGCCGGCGTTATTCGGACTGATATGGGGTGTTCGCTGGAGAGCCGTCTGGTTCAGATTGCTGAGGATTTTTCTTTGCTGCTGGAGAAATTCATTCCTGACTGGGTGGCGGTGGAAGAACTGTATGCGCACTATCGGCATCCGAGGACGGCGATTTTGATGGGTCATGCGCGGGGGGTTATTCTTATGCAGGCGGCCGCCGGAGGGGCGGCTGTGAAGAGTTATTCGGCTACGCGGATTAAAAAGTCGCTTACCGGCAATGGGCGGGCGGGCAAGCAGCAGATTCAGCGGGCCATTCAAACGCTTTTGGCGCTGCCGACGTTTCCGGAGCCGCCTGATGTCGCCGATGCGATTGCGGCGGCTTTGTGTTGTGCTAACGAGCAAAATCGGGTAAAACAATCCTTATGATTGCCGGAATCGAAGGGAAATTGGTTGCTTTGGAAGAGGACAAGGGCCTGGTTCAGGTAGGGCCGGTCTGTTATGAAGTCCTGCTGGCCGGCTATGCCGTCAGTGCTCTCAGCGGTGCAATCGGAACGACAATCACACTTTCGACACTCGAATATTTTGAAGGGTCGCCGGGCGGCGGCAATCTGATTCCCCGTCTGGTCGGCTTTTTGAGCGATTCAGAAAAGGCCTTTTTTAACTGCTATACGAGCGTGAAGGGGATGGGCATAAAAAAAGGCCTTAAGTCGCTGGCTATGCCGATCGGGCGGATTGCCGATGCTGTTGAAAACGGAGATGAAAAGTTTCTGGCTACCTTGCCGGGTATCGGCAAGAGAATGGCGCAAGTCGTCATTGCGGAACTCAAGGGCAAACTGGGGCGGTTTGCTTCTGTTTCTGAGACCAGCGGCCGGGCTGAACCGACGGCTTTCAGAACGTTTCAGATGGAGGCCCTCGAGATTTTGATTGCCTGGGGAGAAAAACGAGCTGAGGCAATGGAACTGATAGAAGCGGCGTGCCGAAAATATCCTGACATCCGCAGTGCTGAGGAGCTGGTGCCGCTGGTTTATCGAATTAAGCAGGGAATTGAAGTCTGACGATGGCTATCGAGCGGGTTATAAGCGGGCAATCCGGGGGTGAAGGGGAGGAGCAGTTCAATTATGCGCTGCGTCCGCGTCTGCTTGAGGAGTGTGTCGGGCAGGATGGGGTTCGGCAGAAACTGGCTATTGCGATTGAGGCGGCGCGAAAGCGGGGCGAGCCGCTGGAGCACATTCTTTTTTATGGGCCGCCCGGTCTGGGCAAGACGACGCTGGCCCATGTGATTGCCAACGAAATGGGAGCAGCTATTCGGGTTACCTCCGGGCCGGCTCTTACCAAGCAGGGCGATGTGATGGGGCTGCTTTCCAATATCGGCACGGGCGATATTCTTTTTATTGACGAGATTCATCGTCTTAGTGCGCCGGTGGAGGAGTTTTTGTATCCGGCGATGGAGGATTTCAAGGTTGATTTTACGGTGGACAGCGGCCTTCACGCCAAGACTATCAATTTTCCGCTTAAACGGTTTACGCTGATTGGGGCGACGACGCGGGCGGGTCTGCTGAGTGCTCCGCTGCGCGGCCGTTTCGGGATTCTTCATCATCTTGACTTTTACAGTCCTGAGGAACTGACGCAGATACTTCGCCGTTCCGCGGCTCTTCTGGCACTTCATTGTGCGGAGGGGACGCTGGAGCAGATAGCCCAGCGAAGCCGCGGCACGCCGCGGATTGCCAATCGCCTTCTCAAGCGGGTGCGGGATTATGCGCAGGTCAAGGGCGTCGGCAAACTGACAGAGCCGATTGTTTCCAGTGCCCTTCAGATGGAGCAGATTGACCCGCTGGGGCTGGATGAACTGGATCGGGCATTTCTGCGGGCGCTGGCGACGGTTTACGGCGGGGGGCCGGCGGGCATTGAGGCGCTGGCGGCGACCCTCGGCGAGGAACGGGACACGCTGGAGGATATGGTGGAGCCCTATCTGCTTCAGATTGGTTTTGTTCGGCGCACCAAACGCGGGCGTGAGATTACGCCTGCTGCGTGCCGGCATTTGGGACTCAAAGAGAAACGGCCTGAGCGTTCGAGTTTGCAGCAGGATTTGTTTGAGGAAGACCGTTAATCCGGTCGGCACTTCAGGGGGCTGCCGAGCAGTTCGGTAAAATGATAAAGCAGAAGGGCTTGGATTTCGTGAATTGTTTTTTCATCTGCATTTTTCAGAAGGTGGAGGTCGGCCAGCGCCGCGGCTGCCTGCGGGCTGATGCGTTTTTTTTCGGCAAACGCTCCTTCGCAGTCCGGGCAGAGCAGGCCGTTGCTGCGGCTGGAAAAGTAAATACTTTTCCAGTGCGGGCTGAAGGGATGGGGGCCGTTTGTACAGCGGTCCAGCACGGGTCTGAGTCCAATCTCCGAGAGCAGGGCTATCTGGTATAGAATCAGATGAATCTGAATCTCCCGCGGGTTCGGGGCCTGCTGGACGTTGGCTAAAAACCGGTGCAATGCTTCGAAGAGGCCAGGGTGCGGGTCTTCGGGCTGGGTGAGTTTTTCTGTCAGTTCGGCGGCGAGGAGGGCTGCATTCAGCAACTCCAGCCGTCTTCGCAGTCCGCTGAACAGCGGCTCCTGAGCAAACTCAGAAAGCACCGCCAGTCCCTCGCCGCGAGAGGGCCTATAGACGATGGTGCCGAAGGCAAATGTTTCGATGGGCCCGTCAAAGGGGTTCCTGGGGCGGCGTGATCCTTTGGCAATCGCTGAGATTTTGCCGGCCGACTGCGTCAGAAAGGTGACAACTTGCGAGGTTTCCGAATAGACAACCGTTCGCAGGCAAATGGCTTGGTCCTTTTTCTGCATCGTTATTGGCTGACAGCGTTGCGGCCGGCTTCTTTGGGCAGTTTCTGAATCCGAACGCGACGGACACTGCGCGGCTCGGCGTGGGTAATCGTCAGTTTCAGGTCTTTGTACTCAAATGACTCGCCTGTCTTGGGGATATAGCCCAGATGGGAGAAGACAAAACCGCCCAGGGTGTCGTAATCTTCTTCTTCGGGCAGGTCGATTTCCAACTCGCCGTTGATGTCTTTGATGTTGGCCCGGGCATCTACTTCGAAGGTGTTTTCATCGAGTTTCCGGAATGTTTCCGGAGGGGTATCTTCATATTCGTCTGCGATTTCGCCGACCAGTTCTTCGAGAATATCTTCGATGGTAATCAGTCCTGCGGTGCCGCCGTACTCGTCGAGAATAACGGCGATGTGGAGTTTCTGCTTCTGAAACTCGTGGAGGAGGTCCCGCAGCGATTTGCTCTCGGGGACAAAGTAGGGTTTCCGCATCGTTTCCCGCAGATTAAATTCTTTGGGGTCTTTGCGGAGGAAGGAAAGGAGGTCTTTGGCATACAGCACGCCTACAATATTATCGATGGTTCCTTCATAGACGGGTATTCTGGAATGGCCCGCCCGCTGAATTGCATTCAAGATTGTCGAAAGGTCTGCTGTGACGGGCACGGCCACCAGAGCCGTCCGCGGCGTCATAATTTCGCCGGCTGTTGTTTCATCCAGTTCGAGGACATTTTCGATCATCTCCATCTCTTCTTCATCGACGACGCCTTCGATTTTTCCCTGTTCGACGGCGCCGAGGATTTCTTCCTGGACTTCTTCGGGTGATTCGTCCGGAATGCCGGCGAGACGCTTGACCAGTCGGTCGTGCAGGTCTGCGGCTGCCAGAAAGGGGCTGACCAAATACATCAGCCCTTTGAGCAGGACGAAGGTGCGCGGGAGGATAAATTCACCGGCATGTCTGGCCCAGGAATAGGGGACGATTACTGCAAAGGTCTCCAGGATGAGCAGGGCCGCCAGAAACGTCAGCAAATAGTGGCGGTCGCTCATCAGATGAACCAGTATCAGCAGAATGGCGACATTGATGAGCATCCGGAGAAAGGAGCAGGTGAGGGCAAGCCGCTCGCTAATCCGCAAAAATTCATCGAAGCGGTTTTCCCGGCCGGCGGCCCTGAAGCGCTCCTGCAGTTTCAGTACGGAGAAGTTCTGCAGGGCCAGTGCGTTCAAAGAGAGGAACAAAGAGGCCCCGGTTAATCCGCTTAAAAGCAGAATCCATCCTGCTGTTTCATTCACGTTTTTTTCTCCTGGTTTTTGCCGGTTTGACCGGGGCTGCATAGACTGTGCCGAAGCCGAGCTGGTTCAAAATCTGATCTTCTGCGTGATGCATTTTGGCTGCCTGTTCGGCATCGGTGTCATCGAAACCCAGCTGGTGAAGCAGGCCGTGAACGATATACAGCATCAGTTCCGCCTGGGGGCTGTGTCCGCGCTCGCGCTGGTCTGCCTGGCGGGCTGCCTGTTCGGCGTTGACCAAAATCTGAAAGCACCGCGGACATTGGTCCCGGCCGCTCAGGTCAAAACTGATTACATCGGTGGTTTCGGCATCACCGAAATAGTCCTTGTGCAGTTTTCGCATGAGCGCATCATCTGTGACGGCGATTTCCGTCCAGGCGTTTCGGACACCGAATTGGCGGAGGATACGCTGAACCGCCCGCCGAATCTTTGCCCGGTCTATGGGAAACGGTTCGGTCTGAATTTGGATAGAGACTGTGCAGGCCGATTGTTTTTTTGAGTCTGTCATGTGTTTGGCTGGTTGTTCGCCGGATTGTTTGACTGGTTGTTCGCTGTGTTTTGGGCTTTTTCGGCGGCGTGGGTTTCCTGTTTGTCTTCGCCGGCGGGCTTTCCATCGAGTTTCGGATAGGCGATACGGCCGTGATAGTGAGCCGCCAGAAACTTGGACATGCTTGCTTCAATCAAACTCAGCTCCCGCAGGGTGAGGTCGCAGTCGTCAAACTGTCCGTCCTGAAGCCGCTTCATGGCGATGCTGTGGACGAGGGCTTCAATTTTGGTGGGCGTGGGGTCGGTCAGAGACCGAGCCGCACTTTCTACGGCATCGGCCAGCATGATAATCGCCGCTTCGCGCGTGCGGGGCTTTGGTCCGGGATAGCGAAATTCAATTTCGGAAACTTCGTTATCCAGTTCTCCTTTTCGCTTGCGGGCCTCGTTGTAGAAATATTCCATCAGCGTTGTGCCGTGGTGCGTCTCGATAAACTGGCGGAGGACGGCGGGCAGACCATATTTGCGGGCGATTTCCATTCCGTCGTTGACGTGGCCGATAATGACCAGTTTGCTCATTGCCGGCGAGAGCTGTTCGTGCCGGCTGATAGAGCCCATCTGGTTTTCTACAAAATAGGAGGGCTTGTTGATTTTTCCGATGTCGTGATAGTATGCCCCTACGCGGCACAGCAGTCCGTTGGCGCCGATGGCGTCGGCGGCTGTTTCGGCAATCGAGCCGATGAGCAAACTATGGCTGAATGTCCCCGGCGCCTCCATCGCCAGTCTTTTCAGCAGGGGCTGGTTGGCGTCGCTGTAGTCCATCAGGGTCATACTGGTTGCGATTCCGAACAGTTTCTCGATAAACGGCAGAAAGGCCTGTATGAATACGCCGACTAAAAATGTTGCCCCTGCTGCAAAGCCGGCATTCAGCGTCCTTTCGGCGTGGGGCTTCTGCTGGAGCAGTCCGAAGCAGAAGGCCATCAGAAACACTGCGACGGATGCGTAGGCACACACTTCGATGAGTTTCATGCGTGTGCGGATTTCCCGCAGGAGTCCGCAGCAGGTCAGCCCGCCGGCCATCATGGTCAAAAACAACTCCATCGTGGCCAGCTGATTGACGGAAAAACAAGCCAGTACGGAATAGAACACGGTCAGACCGATGGCAAAGCGCTGGTCGAATATCATGGTCAGGATGATGGCTGCCGTGACGGTTGTGCCTGTGGCCAGGTAAATCACGCCTCCCTGCCAGATGGAGAAAAAGCGGTTGACAGCCAGCAGCAGCCAAAACAAGAGTGCCATCGTAAACGCGCGGTTGGCCCGGTTGAAAAAATGGGGCCGGCAATGATGAATATAAAAGACTGCGCCGAGCATAAGCAGGGCTGTGACAACAGTCAAAGCCCCTATCTGCGACCAGGGCTTGAAATATCGCATGCCGGAGGTCAGGAACTCCGGGTGTTCCGTATCCAGTGCCAGGAGAAAGACTACGCCGGCCAGAAAGGCGAAAAACAGAAACGTCAGCAGCAGTTTTGTGATGCTGAACGGCTCCACCCATCGCCGGCTTCGTTCCGACGGAAGGGTTGTGCGGATGGGCTGACGCCGCCCGCTGGTTTTTTTACGAAACCATCCCATTTTTTCGGTCCCGATCGTTTTGTTCCGCCTGCTTTTTCTGTTCATAGGCCTGGACGATGGTTTGCACCAGACTGTGCCGGACAATATCGGCCTCGGTCAATTCGACGAAACCAATCCCTTCGATTCCTGACAAGGTTCGGATTGCGTCTATCATGCCGCTGGTTTGGCCTCGTTCGAGGTCTATCTGGGTAATGTCGCCGGTGATAATCATTTTGGAGCCGCGTCCGAGGCGTGTCAGAAACATCAGCATTTGCGACGGGGATGTATTCTGGGCTTCATCGCAGATTACGACGGCCTCATTGAGTGTACGTCCCCGCATAAAGGCGAGCGGAATAATTTCAATCACATCCATTTCCATCAGTTTCCGCATCTGGCCGAATTCCATCATATCTTCCAGACTGTCGAGGAGGGGGCGCAGATAGGGATTGACCTTTGCCTGGAGGTCGCCTGGGAGAAAGCCCAGTCGTTCGCCGGCTTCTACGGCCGGACGAGCCAGCACGATTTTTCGGATTTGTCTTTTTCGGAGCATCGAGACGGCCACCGCCACGGCCAGATAGGTTTTTCCGGTGCCGGCAGGGCCGGTGCAGAAGGTCAGATCACTGCGGTGCATGGTTTTGATGTATTCGAGCTGGCCTTTGGTAAACGGTTCGATAATTCCTTTGCTCGAAAAGACCTCAATCACTTCGTCCCGTTCGGGGCGTACTTGATTTTTTGACTGGTCGAGGATTTCGAGCACATCTTTGGGGTTTAGGGTGCCGCGTTTGATCAGCCGTTTCTGCATGCGGTCCAGGACGTCGGCTGTTTGACGAACCTGGGGATCTGGGCCGCTGATGAGGACCGTCTCATCGCGTGCCGTAATCCGAACATGGAGTTCGTTCTGCAGCAGCCGCAGATGCCTATCTGTCGGGCCGAACAGTTCCAGACGCTGCTGGTCAGACTGTACGATAAATTTCAGTTCCAATTCTTTTTTATCCCTTTCGTGGGGTACTTTTTACTTCCACAAAAAAAACAGGTACGC
Source organism: uncultured Phycisphaerales bacterium (assembly GCA_937868095.1). Taxonomy (GTDB): domain Bacteria; phylum Planctomycetota; class Phycisphaerae; order Sedimentisphaerales; family Anaerohalosphaeraceae; genus JAHDQI01. The sequence continues at coordinate 24,641 of CALMLO010000036.1, forward strand.
AAGGGGTGCCGGCAGGAGAAGCGAATCAATCACATCCAGAACTCCGCCGAATCCGGGGATGGTCTCTGAGGCGTCCTTTTGCCCGGCATCCCGTTTGAGCATCGACTCAGACAGGTCGCTCAATTGTCCTAATACGCCAAAAACCGCCCCAAAGATCACGGCCTGTTTTAGGGATATTATACCAGAAACGGCTGAAAGAAGACAGGCCCCTATTATGCCGCCCAAGACGGCGCCCCCCAGCCCCTCCCATGTCTTTTTGGGGCTGACGACAGGGGCCAGTTTATGTCTTCCCATTATTTTGCCAATGGTATAAGCTCCTGTATCAGAGCACTTTATGGTGAAAATATACAAAAGAATCGCCCACGGTCCGTCGGCAACCCGAATGGCCATCACGAAACTGGACAAAAAACCGAGATAAAAGATGGAAAAAAAGGAAGCCGAGCAGTTTTTGAGAGTTCCTTCTACTCCTTGCCGAACAATCTGGACTAAAAAAAGTCCGGCAAAAATCAGAAACAGCGAAAGCAAAAGATAATAAAGCAAAAAATGCTCCGGATTGTCTGATAATGCGGCCCAGTAGAAAGCCGACGCCAGCACAATCGAGCCGACAACCGCCTCCGGTATGTAAATGCGAATGCCGCCGGCCCGGGCCAAGGCGGCTGTCTCCATTTGCGCCGGTACAGCCAGAAGACATACGAGGAGCAAAAAGAGAGTCCCCTGGGCTTTGCCGGCGATGGCGGAGCCGGACAGCGAGCCATCCATCCAGCCATCGAAAAGAATCAGCCCGACAAAAACGGCTGTCATCAGGGTTCCGAAAATCAAGCGCTGTTTGAGCATTTGGATACCTCGAATCAGGAAGGTTTGGGCTGAATATCTCCAAACCTGCGGGCTCTTGCCGCAAAGGCCATGAGGGCCTTGTCCATGTCCGCCGGCGAAAAGTCCGGCCAGAGTGTTTCGGTTACATAAAACTCCGCATAGGAGATTTGCCACAAAAGAAAATTGCTGATTCGCAGTTCTCCAGAGGTTCGGATGACTAAATCGGGGTCCAGACAGCCGGCTGTATAAAGGTGATTGGATATGCACTCTTCGTCGATTTGTTCGGGCTGGAGCAGATTGCGGCGGCATTTGTCGGCAATGGTTCGTACGGCCTGGACAATTTCTTCCCGGCCGCCATAGTTCAGGGCCAGGCACAGGGCCATTCCTGTGTTGCCGGCTGTCAGACGCTTGGTTTCTTCGAGGGCATCAATCACGTGCTGAGGAAGATTGTCCAGCGTGCCCAGGTGAATCAGCCGTACGTTATTTTTCATTAACATCGGCCGGATTCCCTCCAGATAGATGGCGTACAGATACATCAGAAAATCGATTTCTTCTTTGGGGCGTTTCCAATTCTGCATGCTGAAGGAGTAAAGGGAGAGATACTCCAGCCCGATGTCCACACAGTATTGTGCGATGGTTTCTACCGTTTTTCCGCCTTGTTCGTGTCCTCGAAATCGGGGCAGTCCTCGCTGGAGTGCCCAGCGTCCGTTTCCGTCCATAATAATGGCAGCATGCCGCGGCAATGCCTCGCTCTTCAGCCCCAGCCGAAGGGCGGTTTGGCGGCGTTTTGTTTCGAAATCCGTCATCATAGGGGGTTTCGGTAAATAATCTGGCTTCGCTGGGGTCCCACGCCAACCATCGTGATGGGGATTCCAATGAGGGACTCGACGACCTCGAGGTATCGCCGGGCCGCCGGCGGAAGGTCTTCGGCCTTGTGGATTTTAGAGAGGTCCTCTTTCCAGCCGGGCAGGGTTTCATAAATGCATTCGGCGGCTTCCAGTTCGCTGCTGTCGCCTGGGAAAAAGGTTGTTTGCCGGCCATGGATTTGATAGGCCCGGCAGATTTTGACTTCGTCCAAGCCGGCCATGGTATCCAGATGCATCATTGCCGCCTCGGTGATGCCTCCGAGGCGAACAGTGAATGCCACCGCCACCGCATCAAACCAGCCGCACCGTCTCGGGCGTCCGGTTGTGGTGCCGTATTCGTGTCCTTTTTCCCGGATAAGCTGGCCGATGGGATTGTTCAGTTCGGTGGGAAACGGTCCGCTGCCGACGCGGGTGGAGTAGGCCTTGGCCACACCAATGAACCGGCCCACATGGCGGGCGGGAATGCCGCTTCCCGGTCCCAGCCCCAGGGCGCTGGCGTTGGAACTGGTAACATAGGGAAACGTGCCGTGGTCCAAATCCAGCAAGGCCCCCTGGGCCCCTTCAAAAAGAATGGATTTCTCGGCATCGATGGCTTCAAAGAGCATCTGGGTGGTATTGGTGATGGACGGCAGGAGCGTCGGGCGCCATTGCATACATTTGTCAAAGATGGTATCGGCCTCCATCGGGGGGGCGTTGTAGAGGGTGCCGAACAGTTTGTTTTTGTAGGAGACGATTTTTCGGAGTTTCTCCTTCAGTTCGTCGGGCTTTCGAAAATCCGCCATCCGCACGGCGTAGCTGCGTCCGACCTTGTCGGCGTAGCAGGGGCCGATGCCTCGTTCGGTGGTGCCGATTTTGTTCTTGCCGAGGGCTTCCTCCCGCAAGCGGTCTTCGAGTTTGTGATAGTCGAGCACCACGTGAGCGTTTTCGCTGATAAACAGCCGGCCCTCCAGCGAGATGCCGCGTTCGTTCAGTGCGCTGATTTCTTCCATCAGGACGGCGGGGTCCACAACGACGCCGTTGGCAATGATGCACCGGCATCGCGGGCGGATGGCGCCGCTGGGCAGCAGGTGCAAAGCAAACCGCTGGTCTCCGATGATGACCGTATGGCCTGCGTTGGCTCCGCCGTTATAACGAACGACCAGGTCGCTCTGTTCGGCCAGAATATCGACTACTTTTCCTTTGCCCTCATCCCCCCATTGCAGGCCTGCGATACAGCAGTTCATCCAACCCGCCTTCCTTTCTTTTTTCAGCTGATTTTGCTCACCAGTGTATCGAGTAATTCAGGCAGGTTATCGTAATTGCGGTCTGACAGCGTCAGCCGGCGTATTTGCCCGTTGTCCCGATAGGTAATGGTAAAGTATCCTTTTTTGTCGAAGTATGTTTTGTCGATGCTCTCGATTGCGTCGTAAGGAATTTTGCCCTTTTCGGTGTGCAGACCCGTCTGGTCGGCGATGAGTTTTCTCCCTTTTGAGCGATAGTAAAGAACGGCCATCACGGCTGCTGCCGCCAGAAAAAACGGCGGGCTGTAGAGGTTGAACTTCATATCGGAGTCGGGCCGGCCGCCGTTATCGAGGACATGCTTGCGGTAAAACTCATACCGTCCTGACCAGGGGTAGCGGCTTACATATCCGTCATAGGCGAACAGCACGGCCGCAGCCGCCAGGATGAGTGCGACGATGAGATAATTTTTTTGTTTGTACCGGCTGAAGGGGGCCTCAATGACATCCATGACCGACACCTCGCTTTCCAAAATTGCGGACGTTATCGTCTCTGGGAGATGGCATTGCTGAGCGGCCGGGCAAAAAGGGGAATGATGCGTTCGAACATCAGCTGTTCCGCCATGCGGCACTGCTGGGTAAATGCATCCACGCCGGCAAACTCCGTTTTCCCCGACGGATAGCGCCGTATCGTAAAATACAGACTGATTGGCTCGTCGATTTTGTTTTTTTCATTCCGGTCCAGAAGTCCGCTGCGGGATTCCAGTGCAATGCGGGCCTGCATAGAACCATCGCTTGTCAGAGCGGCGATCATGGTGGGGCAGCAGCTGACCACCCTGGCGCCGGGAATTTCAAAGAAACCGCTCAGACTTGAGTTGCCCAGCAGGGCTTCTGCGATTACTTCATCGTGGTTGCCCTGATAATCAAAATCCATCGTAAAGGTTACATCCAGCGAGTCAATGTCCAGCGGCGTGATGCCGAGCATATAGGGCATAATCTCGATGACTTCGTGCTGCAACTGATAGGCCTGTTCAAAATCGTCGGGGTCGGCACAGCCGGCAGAGAGCCGCTGGCTTTCCATGGCTACCCATCGAAACCGCCGTCCATCGATTTCTTCTTCGAGAATGAGTTCTCCCTGTTCCCGTCGGGAGAATTGGCGGAGTGTTGGAAAACGCCTCTGGATATGCTCGAAGAAGGCCAGCACCGTTTCTCGCTGGCGCGGCAGCTTCATCTGTGTGGTCACGCACATGTCCAGGAACAGGCCGTCACAAAACGACCCAAAAGGATTATTCATCTTCTTTCTGCTCCAAAAACTTGTTTTTGGGTTTCCTGTGAAAAATATTTTCCCACAAAATGCGAATTATACAAGGGGACGGTAAAGAAATCCAGATGAAAAATAAAGGCAAACCGGATAAACACAAGCGGTTATTTGCGGGCTTGTTTTACTTCGGTAAGGGTTTTAAATCGGGGGACAGCCGGGCGATTTCTGCCGGATAAACACAAGCGGTTATTTGCGGGCTTGTTTTACTTCAGTAAGGATTTTAAATCCGGGGACGGCTGTGTGATTTCCGCCGTTAGTCCGCCGAGAACGGCAAAGAAGGTCATTGGCAGCAGCCGCCATAAAAACGGAGTGAAAACGGCCGGTTTTGTATCAGCCCACCCCTGCTCCATATAAAAAGCCAACAGGGTGTACAATGCGCTGATAATCACTCCGGCGACAGCAGCGGCGGCGATTCGTCTGGTTCGGGCCAGTCCTCCTGCGAACCGGGCTGCTGTCCAGCCGGCGGCTGCCGAGAGCAGAATCGTCGGAACAATCAGCGACTGCAGGTACCAGCGATTTTCCTGCGAAGGCGGGATTTGTGTGTTTGCATAGTAATGACTGTGCAGAAAGGCCAAAATCAGGCAGACTCCTATTGAAGCAGCCCCCACATGCCACAATCGAACCTTCTGTCCCATTCTTTCCCGGCTGATTTGCGCCATCCGTCGCCGGATAGTCAACGGCCAGTTGTAGCACAGCCGGAATATCCAATGCTCCAGCAGAGCCCCTTGTTCGCCGAATACCGGAACAATATGCACGGCGTTTGTCGCCCAGTGGGCCGCCATAAATCGTGCCAGGGCCGGATATCGATATGTCATTTGGATTGGAAAGGCCAGATAGCCCACATATTTGAGATAACTGAGAAACAGTGCAATATTGTAATCTTTAAAATTCCGGTCATGGATGGCCAGGCACGTTGTATAAAGACCTCGACAGAAAGACCCCGGCGAGATGGGAATTACCTGAAAAAGAAGTAAAATGCCGGCGACGGCGAGAGCCCGCTGTTCCTCCGGTGTTTCCGGGTGGGTGAAGTAGTAGATGGCTGCCACTGTGCCGGAGACAAGTTGGGTAATCGGCAGGGTCATCAGGTGAACAACCAGACTCACTAAATACCTCTGAATGAATGGTTCGTTCACTTGCGACAGAATCGTTTCTGCATCTTCTTTGCTGAGAATGTGTTTTTTCTGCCCTTCGCAAACCATATCCTCCAGCCACTGTTTGCGGAGTTCGGCCTTGAAGTACAGTTGGAAGGGGCGGATGAAGATTGAATGCAGACGGCTCTGGAAGAATTCCGCATCTGTCAGAAAGCGGTGCAGTCCGGCCGGCAGCAGGGTTAGCGGCAGATGCAGGAAAAACCGCCACGGCCGGCGGAGAATCGCGTGTGTCTGTTTTTCGCTGAGGCGGCCTTTTCGAAGCCATTTGACCAGCGATTCATGGATTTTGCCGACGATAGCCCGCCGCAGATAGGAGGGGCTTGACAGTATGGCCCGATAGTGAGCGCTCCAATCCGGCCGGCCCCATGCTTTTCGCAGGACCCTTCCCAGGAGGGGCACAAGTCCCAGCAGCCAGAAAACAAGCGTCTTGCCGATGCTGGTGTGCAGGGCTTTCTCGTGTTCGGCATCGATTTGGTTTCGGATTCGCCAGCTGGTTGCGGCACTGGAGAGAATCGTGGACCACAGCCGGCCGTCCGTCAACAGACGGATATGGTTGTGTGTGATATCGGGAACAGAGTTGCGGTAAATCCGCTCGCATTCTTTCAGTTCATTCAGCAGTTGTTTGCCGGCGGGCATGTTGTCAAAGGTTTCCGGATGCCGGGCAATATAGTCGTGCAGCCGGTGTAAGTTTCCGCGGTCAAACTGAACCAGCGAGCCCCTGGCAAATCCCTGGGCAATCAATTTAAAATCGCCCGGACTCATCGGCAGGAAAGGCAGGAGGGTCAGTCCAGCCCGAAAGTCAACGGCCACGAGTCCGGCGGCCGGGTCGGCATCGGTCTGCATCTGCTTGAGGCAGTTCGGCTGGCTTTTGCAGGTGCTCCACTCGTACTGTCGGGCAAACTCATGGGCGCCCATCTGGTGAAGGAGCCGGACAAAGTCCCTCATAAAAAGATATTTGGTGCGATATTCCGGCGAGCCGAGCCGTTCGGGGGGGACGGGTTTGCCCCTGCGCCACAGCCGGAGCAAATCCATTCGGTCGTCCACTTCCAGCCGCCATGTGCGTCCGTCAATCCATCGGCTGATTTCGCCGCAACTGCCGATGTTTGGGTCAACAAAGGTGGCGTAAATTTCGTTGACGCATTCGTCATCTCCGAAATGAGCCGCGGCGGCCTGGCGGATGAATTTCTGCCACAATGCGCCGGCGCGTGCCGCCGACGGGTTCACCTGCGGCTGAAACGGCCCTTGAAAGCCGATGCCGTACAGAAGATTTCGGAATATCTGCTTGAGTCCCGACGGCGGGATGAGGATTTTCATTGCATAGAGCTGCTCGGCTGCAAGCCCGCCGTGCTCCGGGACGGATTGGCCGTCTTTGACCAACTGAAGGATGCGAATCTGATAGACCTGGCCGGCAAAGCCGCCCCCCACAAAGCGCTCTATGCGCAGGCGGGCCGTAACCTCGCCTGCCGGCAGGAGGGGACAGAGGGAATAGTCCAGTTGCCGGCCGGCTTCATACCGCTCCACCCTCATCGGACGGTGCAGATTCAGCCCTGAAAAGGCCTGCTCTATCTGCTGTATCATCTGGGAAGAGTAATCTTTCGCCATTCTTGTTCTGCAATGTCCTTAATTGGTTGGCAAATTTTAAAATCTTATCGGCAAAATAGCAATGGAAACGAAGGATTTTCCAGGGAAAAAGGGGAGAATATTTATCCAAATAAAGATGGGATAAATCTAATAGCGAGCATTGCGACGGCTGCGCCATAGATGCCGGCAGCTAAATCGTCGGCAAGGATGCCCCAGCCAGCCGGCATTTTTTCCAGTTTTCGGATAGGCCATGGCTTGGTTATGTCAAACAGGCGAAAGAGGGCAAATCCGAGCACGGCTGTATTGCAGATGTGAACCGGCTCCAGCAGGGCGACCGCCAGCAGGAGGAGGGCTTGGCCGGAGATTTCGTCTGCCACCACCTCCGACGGGTCCTTTTGCTGTGTTTTCTCCATTACGGCGGGGGCAAACTGGACACAAAACCACCCGAAAAGGAGGGCCAGCAGGGCCATAGCGTATCCATTTGCCTGGGGCTGGAGATGTCCGAGCACCAGATAAATAATCACCGGCGGCAGCGAGCCCCATGTGCCTGGGGCAAAAGGCAGTTTTCCCAAGCCAAAACCGGCTGCAAGAAATTGTTTTATGTTTTTCCCTGCGGTCTTCATCTTGAGGATATTTTCTGAAGCAGACTAAGTGCATAGCGGTCTGTCATTCCGGCAATGTAATCACAGACCGTTCGCTCCGGTCCTTCGCTTTCAATCAGGCGGAAAAAATAGCCAGGCATTTGTTGGGGGTTAGCGGTGAACCAGTCAAACAATTTGTTGAGCCATTCTTCGATTTGCGGGTCGTTTTCTCTGAGCGCGGGGTGGCTGTAAAGCCGCTGCTGGAGAAAGGTCTCCAGTTCCTGCACTTCGGCCAGGGTTTCCTGCCGGAGGACAATCAGCGGTTCGGGGTGCTGATAGACCTGCTCCAGGGTGCGAATGCGGGCTTTCTGAATGGCCTGGCGGCTGGCTTCGATGGCATCGACGACCAGCCGGTCGAGAATTGCCTTGGCTGTACGGATGCGGCGAATTACATAGTCGTCGATGGAGGCCGCACCGATTTTTTCCTGTGCCTGGCGGAACAAAGATACCGTCCGGGCCACCTCCTCGTCGAGGAGACGGGATAGAATGCCATCCTCGAGGTCGTGGCAGTTATAGGCAATCCGGTCGGCCAGATTGGCAATTTGTCCTTCCAGGCAAACTGTTCTCTCCGAAAACTCGGTCAGGCGGCCGTGGTCATAGGGGCCGTAATGGCCGGCCAGCGACTGCCTGGTTTCGTACATCAGATTCAGCCCCCGAAAATCGGGGTAGGGATGCTCGAGGAAATCCACAATTCGCAGACTCTGGCGATTGTGCTCGAAGCCGCCGTGCTTTTTCATCCGCTTATTTAAAATCTGTTCGCCGGTATGGCCGAAAGGGCTGTGGCCGATATCGTGAGCCAGGCAGACGGCCTCGGTTAATTCTTCATTTAAGTTCAGTACGCGGGCAATTGTGCGGCCGATTTGGGCTACCTCGATGCTGTGGGTCATTCGGGTGCGGTAGTGGTCGTTCACGTTTGGCGTGAAGACCTGGGTTTTTCCCTCCAGACGCCGAAATGCAGCGCTGTGGATGATGCGGTCGCGGTCCCGCTCAAAATCGCCCCGGTAGGGGTGGGGCGGCTGCGGATAGATCCTTCCGCGGCTGTTTTTGTCGGTGACGGCATAGGGGGCCCAAGAGCGCATCGTTTACAGTCCGGCGGGCAGATGATGTTCCTGCGAAAGGCGGCTGAGTTGGTCGTACAGTTCGGCCAGACTCTGGCTGATGACCTTGGTATCGCTGCAAACGGACATAAAATTTGTGTCGCCTTCCCAGCGGGGGACGATATGGACATGCAGATGTTCCGGCAGGCCGGCTCCGGCACAGCGTCCGAAATTCATTCCTACATTAAATCCATGCGGCTGAACGGCCAGCGTCAGGGCTTTCTGCGCCTCCCGCACCAGTTTGAGCATCTCCAGCATCTCTGCCTCGTCGGCTTCCTTCAGCGCGGCGATGTGCCGCAAGGGGGCAATCAGAAGATGGCCGTTGTTGTAAGGAAAACGGTTCAGTACGACCAGACAGCGCGGCGTTCGCCACAGGACCAGATTTTCGCGGTCCTGGTGAGGAGTGCGGATATAATCGCACAGAAAACAGGGGCTTTTTTGGGTCAATCCCTGAATATAAGGCATTCGCCAGGGCGCCCATAAAATGTTAGAGGCCGCCATTCTTCCTCTCCGAGCGGGTATCGTCTGAAAGCCGTTCGATTTGGATATGCTGGTGAACCGTCAGTTTTGGAAGACTTTCGCCGAGGGGCAGGATGAAAGAAGCCGAGGTTAGCAGCGTGTACTCATCCTGGGCCGACTCAAGGCATCCGTCGGTAAGATTGAAGACCAGCCGTCCGCTTCCTTCCAGCGACTGGTGCTGAAAGTTGCGAAGGACTGAAAACAGCGAACCGCGAATTTGGTAATTGCCTTCGTAAGGGAGCGGAAAATTCAGCACCGGCCGTTCTCGCAGTTTATAACTGGTGCTGATGAAAGCCAGCTGGCAGTCTTGTTCGTCAATCTGTTCTACCGTATAGGTGAGAATGCGGCTGGGCAGGTTCTGAATCGGCACCGGCCATGGCAGGAACTGCTCACTTTCCCATGTGGAGCCGACGCGGATTCCTTCGAGCGGGCGGGGATGGGAAGCAGGCAAATCCCAGAGGGTGTACTGGAAGAAGAGCCAATCGAGAATCATATCCGGGTCTTTGACATTCTGCTGCTGGGAACCGCTTTTGGCGGCGAAACTTTTCTGTCCGATTTCCCGGAGCAGATTTTTGAATGAATCCGTCAGTTCGAGCCGGCCGGTTGGGCTGACCTGAATGGTGTAGCTTCGTCCCTGCAGGGCTTGCACGGCATCCGCCGCGGCGGGTTTGCCGGAAAAAGTAGTCCGTTTTACCTGGACGGATTCGCAAGTAAATTCAAGCGTGGACAGACCGTAAGGGTCAATCTCCACCGGCCGAATCTGGAAGACCATTTCTATCGACTCATTGGACGCTTTGGAGTCTTCCTTTTTGCCGGAGGGGCCGCTGGTCAGTTCAATCTGAACCTCGCGTGAGGAAACAAAACGATAGCGCAGGGGCTTGGTTTTGTCGAATTCCAGGGCCATATACTCGCCGCGGGGCACGGAACGACATCCGCTGAAAAAGGCGACAGCCGCCGCCAGAAGCAGCTGCATGGTGCGGGCTATTCGCTGGGCTGGGGATGGTCTTCTCATCGCAGGGGCGGAACCTTACTGAACGAGTTTGCGGTCGATGCTTTGAATGAACCGAATCACCAGCGTATCCGGGCCTTGCTCCGGCTTGGCCTTCGGATTCATCTCCTGAGCCGTGTGGGAGCTGATGAGGGTTTCATTATAATCGAGCACTTTGCCGGTATCGAGATTCATTGTCATCTTGCCGGTGTATTGAACTTCGGTATCCAGCATCTTGGCGAAAATGCCCATACTGCCCTGACCGGCTGCGTCTGCACTGGCAGCGCTTTCTGAGGCGTTCATCTCAATCGTGGCGATTTTTCCGTTCTCCGTCCGCTGGATATCTTTGACGGTATAAACTTTGCGGAAGTTTTTGCTGGCAAGCATTCCCTGGGGAGAGGGGACAATCCGTTCCCATGTTGTGCCGATTTTGACGGGTGTGCCTGGATCGGGCAGGGCCGGGATTTCATGCCGCTTGCTCACTTCCTCTTTTGTAAAAAGGTGGGCAGCCAGCCGCCCTTCCTGTCCGGGGATATTGCTGGTTTTTACGGTGCTTACATCGAGGGCTTCGGCCTTGCCGTCCGGACTGAGGCGCACGGTATAGGACTGGCCGATTAACTTCTGAAGAGGATTCTGCCGGTCGGCTTCCCGGCGGCTGTCATAATCAATCTGCACTTCGTTCTGCTTGACGACCCGACAGACCAAATCACGGATCGTAATCGCTGCCTCGGCGCTGCCGTTTTCATCGACCTTGTCGATTCGCTGGTCAAATATCATTCGAACGGTGGTGGAGGTTTCCTCCTGACGCGCCTTTTCCAGTACGGGCTGCTCAAACTTAAAATCTTTGGTGGTGGCTGTCGCTACTTCATAAGTATCGGTGGTTTGAGGGATAAATTGCTGAGATACCTGAAAGGCCGCTCTTTTTGAAGGGCCTTTGCAGCCGGGCAGCACAGATGTAAAAGCGACATTCAGAACAGCCATTGCAATGATTACCGATCGACGCATGGGGCTCTCCCTTCAAATTGATAGATATCCTTATCTTTTTTTCCTTTTGTAAGCGGAAATTATAGATGTTTGCCGACGGCTTTACAACTGAAAATTCTCTACTATATCCGAATTCGTATTATTTTTTTGGTCCGGCTCGGCTTCTTTCCGGCCGGGAGGGGCCGATTTTATTCTATGGTCGGCCGGATTTTTCGGTATAATGTTCTCGTTTTCGTCCTGGAAAGAAAATCAAACCGAGAGGAGATTTTTTAAAGAGATGGAGACTCATATGAACAGCGACCAGGTAAAGCAAGGATTTCAGCGTGCCCCTCACCGCGGTCTTCTTCGGGCCTGCGGGCTGAAGGATGAAGACCTGAACAAGCCCTTTATCGCCGTAGCAAACAGCTATTGCGATATTGTTCCCGGGCATATTCATCTGCGGGAGGCGGCCAAGGTTGTCAAAAACGCCATTCGCCAGGCCGGCGGGGTTCCTTTTGAATTTAATACCATTGCTATCTGCGACGGCATCGCCATGGGCCATACGGGGATGAAATATTCTCTGGCTTCGCGGGAAATCATTGCCGATTCGGTGGAGGCGATGCTGCGGGCCCATTGCTTTGACGGGGTGGTCTGCATTCCCAACTGCGACAAAATCGTCCCCGGGATGCTGATGGCGGCGGTGCGTGTGAATATTCCCACCCTTTTTGTTTCCGGCGGGCCGATGATTGCCGGAAAGACGAAAGACGGGAAAAAGATAGACTTAATCAGTATTTTTGAAGGGGTTGCCCAGTTTAAAATGGGTAAAATCACGGAAGAGCAGCTTTACGAACTTGAATGCTTTGCGTGTCCCTCCCAGGGCAGCTGCTCAGGGATGTTTACGGCAAACAGCATGAATTGCCTTTGCGAGGCCATCGGCATTGCTCTGCCCGGCAACGGCACGATACCGGCTGTGGACCGACGCCGGCAGAAATTGTATCGAAGAGCGGGACAGCGGATTGTTGAGATGGTTCAGGAAAACCTGAAACCGAAAGACATTATTACGGAAAAATCTATCGATAACGGCTTTGTTCTGGATATGGCGATGGGCGGCTCAACCAATACGGTGCTGCATTCTCTGGCGGTTGCCAGTGAGGCCGGTATTGCCTATGACCTGGACCGAATCAACGCCATCAGCGACAAATGCCCCAATATCTGCAAGGTCTCTCCTTCCAGTCATTGGCATGTCGAAGATGTAGATGCCGCGGGCGGCATCAGCGCTATTCTCAAGGAAATCAGCAAGATTAAAGGTCTGCTGAATACCGACTGTATGACCGTTTGCGGAGTATCGCTTGGGGAGCGAATCCGAAAGGCCCGGATTCGCAATACGGAGTGCATCCGTCGCCTTGAACATGCCTATTCGAAAACAGGGGGGCTGGCTATTCTTCGCGGCAATCTGGCTCCAAATGGCTGTGTGGTCAAGACGGCCGGCGTATCGGAAACGATGCTTACTCACAGCGGGCCTGCGGTGATTTTTGAGAGTCAGGAAGATGCCTGCGAGGGGATTCTTGCCGGTAAAGTCAAGGCCGGCGATGTTGTGGTGATTCGCTACGAGGGGCCGCGAGGCGGACCGGGAATGCAGGAAATGCTCAGCCCAACCAGTTATATTATGGGGGCCGGATTGGGCGATTCTGTGGCTTTGATTACTGATGGGCGATTTTCCGGCGGTACACGCGGGGCCTGTATTGGGCATATCAGCCCGGAGGCGGCGCTGGGCGGACCGATTGCCCTGCTGCAGAATGGAGATATTATCGAGATTGACATCCCTGCCAGAACCCTTCAGGTGCGGTTAAGCCCGGAAGAAATCGAGCAGCGGAAAGGCCGATGGGTTGCTCCAAAACCGCGAATCACATACGGCTGTCTGGGGAAATATGCTGCGCTGGCCACCAGTGCCGACACCGGCGCGATTTTGAAATGGGATTGATGGGGATACCGTCTGACAAATGGTATGCCAAGGGGCTGCGGTTTGAATGCCGCCTCTGCGGCCGGTGCTGCGCCGGACCGGAGGAAGGGTATATTTGGCTCACGGGCCGGGAGTTGAGTCGGGCTGCGGAGTTTCTCAAAATGAGCCCCCAGGTCTTTCGCGAAAGATTTGTCAGGAGGATCGGGTTTTGGATGAGTCTGCTGGAGCATCCGCAGACCAAGGACTGCATCTTCCTGACGGATATCGGCCTGGGCAGACGCGGGTGTGCGATTTATCCGGTTCGGCCTCTTCAATGCTGTACGTGGCCTTTTTGGACGGAAAACCTTCGAAGCATCTATACCTGGGAAAAGGCCGCAGCTAAATGTCCGGGCATCAATCAGGGACCTTTGTGGAGTTTTGAAGAAATTGAGCGACGGCGAACCGCAAAATCCGGTTTCGACGGACTGTCTGGAGCTGATTCTCCAGCGGGTTCAGCAGGTTTATGACTGGCTTGGGGAGCAAACGGCTGCACTGAAGCCCTCTTGCCGGGTGTGCGGTGTCTGCTGTGATTTTGATCACTACGGTCATCGTCTCTACATTACTACGCCGGAGATGCTCTATTTTCTGCATTATCTGCCTTTTGACCTTCGCCCGATGACAGATGGGGTTTGTCCCTATCGTCAGGAGGACCGATGCAGCGTTTATTCGCGGCGGTTTGCCGCCTGCCGCATTTTTTGCTGTACCACCGACCCACACCGGCAGCATCAGCTCAGCGAAGAAGCCATCGCCCGTCTCAAGTCCATCTGCCGAGAGTATGATTTGGCTTACCGCTATATTGACTTGAAATATGCATTGAGCCGCCCTGAATTATTGTTTGCATAGTTTCCTTCGTTACTCTGTATTTTTCCCGGCGGGTTTTTCAGAAAACAGATGCTTTGAGCCAAAAGTCCGCAGAAAATCCTTGTACTTATAAACTTTTTGTTTATAATAACGTAAAAGGAAGAGGAGCGCAAAAGGTTGTGTTCTCACAAAGTGTTTTTTGGGTGGGAACCATCATGGTCGAGTTTCATACCATTGACGGCATTTTGAGATTTGCGCTGGCCCTCGAAGCGTCTTCTGAGAATTTGTATCACCGCCTGGCGGATGCAATTGCCGACCCCGCTGTCCAGTCGATCTTTACGGCTTTGGCCCAGGCCGAGGCACGCCAGAGGGAATCCATCGAACTGGAGTTGTTCAAGATAGGTTCTACCATCACTCCCAGCGATGTTCCTTCGGAGCCGACGGGCGAAGAATGGCCCGAACTGCCTTTGCTGGCGCGGGGAATGTCGGTGAAAGATGCCTTTGATTTGGCGATGCAGCGGCAGCGATGTTCTTTTCAGCTTTTTTCGGAACTGATGGCTGGTGCTGAAGATCCGGAAGCGGCGGACGTGCTTTTTAGTTTGGCGGAGCGGGAGATGCGCCATTTGATTCAGCTGGAAAGGGACTATAAATCGATTTTTCCGCAGTGAAGTCGGCGCGGACCTGCCTTTGCACCGGCAGGGTTTATTCCGGTACGTCGTTTTCTTTGGAGGGACGTCGGGTAGATACTTTTTTTCGAAGCTGCTGATAAACCGATGGGGGAATCAATCCGGAAACATCTCCTCCCAGGAGGGCCAGCTGGCGAACAATCGCTGAGCTGACATAGCCGTATTCTTCGCTGGTCATAATGAAAACAGTTTCAATGCCGGCAATTTTCCGGTTTGTCATTGCCAGCTGAAATTCATATTCCACATCGGTGAGGTTTCGCAGTCCCCGGAGCATTACCCTGGCTCCTTTGCGGGCGGCAAACTCGACTGTCAGGATATCGTAGCTTTCCACGGAGACACGGGGCATATCGGCCACCAGCGTTCGAATCATTTCGACTCGTTCGGCCTTGGTGAATAATTCCTCTTTTTCGGGGTTTTGTCCAACGGCTACAATGAGTCGGTCGAACAGGTTGTAGCCCCGACGAATCACATCCAGATGACCGTTGGTAATCGGGTCAAACGAACCCGGAAAAACAGCTGTAATCGGCTGACGTTCCATGGATTTTCCTTTTCACTGCCGGCGCCGCCGGCAGGGCGTCTTCTTCGATATGATATTAGAGAGTGCCGCCGAAGGATTCAAGGTCTTGTCCAAAATATTCTTTACGAAGCTGCTGGATGTAGCGTTCCATTGCCTCAAATCGGTCCTGGGCAATCCGGCGGACAGAGGGGAAATGGAATCCTTCTTTGAGACGGGCTTCCCAATAGCGGTATTCAATCCTTCGATCCCATCCTTCCAACAAGGCCCCCGGCCCTTTGCCCTGCAGGATGCAGCGGCGGATTTCATGGACGATGCCCAGCGCCCCAATTTCGTCGAGCATTCGCGCATCTGAAAGAATCCTGGCTTCGAGCAGTTGGGTAGAGCGGTTTTCTGATTCTGCGATAATACGACATATAAGGTCTGCTTTGCCTTCAAGACAGGGGTCTTTTTCTTTGCCTTTGATGATTTGGATGGAATTCTCTCGCAATTGCTTTCCCTGCAATTGGAGGGCCGCCCATCCCGTTTTGCCTTCTATTTGGGTGGAAATCCGGTATCCTGCATCGGAAAGATAGGCCGCTGCCAGGAGAGCAAACAGGTCGAAGGAAACGCCTTTTTTTGTTAATTCGGGTAATTTAGAGATTTGTTCTGCATTTCGGGCGATTCTCTTGGCTCTGTCCCACAGCCATCGCTCGATATGCCCCGAAGATACTTGGAAGGTTAACACCTCCTCCGCGAGGCGCTGGATTCTTTCCATCTGTGCCATACATCCTCCTGTTGGCGCATTGGATATAGTATGAAAAAGGGGGAAGATGCGTCAAGCAATTTCTGTTCCGGCCGCTTGATTTCGGCTGTTTTATTCCGGATAAACCTTACATCCGCACCTCGGCGGAATCGGTATAGAACATAGGGATGTTTTGGACGCTATTTTAGGAATCCCCATCGTTTTTTATTTTCTATATTTTTAGAGGTATGAACGAAAAGTTTTTATGATTTTTGTTTGAACCGCCGAAATAATTGATACAATGGTGTTGATTGATTCAGAGCGGGTATGAGATGGACATCTTTTCATGGGCGCACAGGGATGGGCATGAGTCGACAGAATCGAACGTTTTTTGTTTGGGTTTCGCTGGTTGCTTCGATGACAATCGCTGGTTTTCTGCTGATGCTGCTTGATCAGCAGACGCCGGTAACCGGGGCATATAGTTTAGCCAGTTATTTACGACTGGATCCGATTGAAAAGGCGGCGTTTCGTCCGATAAGTGTGCCGCTCGGGACGTGGAATCGGATAGAGGTGTATTACAGCCGGACCAGTTCGGGCAATGCGGCTGATTTGGCGATGGTTTCTACTCTGCGCGATACCGCCAGGGCCGATTTTCATTTTGTGGTCGGCAACGGCAAAGGGGCTGGCGATGGTCAGATTCAATGTACCGACAGCTGGATTCACCAGAAGAGTGCTAATGGGATTATCCGGATTTGCGTCGTAGGAGATTTGTACAGCAGCCCTGTGACGGATTACCAGATTCGTCGAACCACTACTCTGGTTGAATCGCTGAGCCGGCACTTTAATATTAAGACCCAATACATCCATTATCCTGTTAACTGGCAACTGTTGTAAAAATACTTTTTGGTTGTTTGTTCAAAGCCGCCTTTTTGAAGGGCGGTTTTTTTGTTCCACTCGATGGCGGGGTTTCTTGTTTTGTCTTTTGTTGGGGAAGGAATCGTTTGCATCCCGCATTGGATTTGCTATAATCCCTCTCACTGTCTTTTAAACACAAACAAGTTTTTGGGGATCGGAGAAGATATTGAAATTTCAGGTTTTTCAGGATGGCGAACTTGCCAAGGATTTTTCTCTGGCAGCGGCTTATATGTTTGGAGCGGACCTGATTCCTCTTTATCAGGTGCAGATGGAATACAAGGATGGGCTGATCGAATGTGCGAAGCGAAGTCCTGATTCAGCCGGTTTGGCACTGCTTTGGTCCGTCAAAGAGGCAGGTCGGCTTCTGCTTTCGACCACTCGCCTGCCGGAGCGTCCGGAACCCTACAATCTGAATGTGGAACTGGCCCGTGCCCGCCTGATGCAGATTACCCTCAAGCGGGAGGATTGGGCCTTGTTCGAGGAAGACAGCCATTTTGCTGATTTGGCCCACGAGGCGCAGGACCTGTTTATTCAGTCTCTTCTTCATATTTCGGATCCTGGCAAGGCGTCGGTTCTGGCGGACCAGTCTCTGGAAAAAGGTCTTCAGTTTTCCGAACAGCTGGCGGCCCGTCACGCCGAGCAATTGCTGGCGCTTCGCTGCCGGCATCGCGGTCTTGGACGGCACTCGCTGGGGGTTGTGATTGATTTAGACCGGGTTTCCGATCAGACCTATCGGCGCTGGCTGCTTGAAATGTTCGGGTATGTGACTATTCCGATGGAATGGGGTCGGATTGAAACCAAGGCCGGCCATTATGACTTCGAGCTGATTGACCGCTGCATGGATTTTTTGGCTGGCCGGCGTCTTTCCCTGTGTGCCGGGCCTTTGCTTCGTTTCACGGCGGACAGTCTGCCGGCCTGGCTGTCGTCCGAAAAGATGGAGTTTGAGAAAATCCGCGAGGCCGCTTATGAGTTTGTGACACGGGTCGTGACCCGTTATGCCAAATACATTCATACCTGGCAGGTCATTTCCGGGATGCATGCGTGGAACTTCTTCGGGTTCACATTTGAACAGATTATCGAGATGACGCGGACGGCCTGTCTGGCGGCTAAGTCTGCCGATACCAAATCCCGTAAAATCATTGAAATTGTATCACCGTGGGGGGAGTATTATGCGATAGACCGAACGACTATTCCGCCGCTGGTTTATACGGATATGGTTATCCAGAGCGGCATCAATTTTGATGCCATCGGACTTCAATTTCTTTTCGGCGCTAATGTTCCGGGGATGCACGTGCGGGATATGATGCAGATTTCGTCTCGTCTGGACCTCTTTGCGCAGGTTGCCAAGCCGGTTCATATTACCCTTACCGGTGTGCCGGACCGGTTTGCTGATTCTGACGGCGATCCGGAGTTGTGCGGGTACTGGCACAAACCCTGGTCGCAGGACGTTCAGGCCCAATGGATTGAGAGTTTTTACAGGGCGGCCCTGAGCCGTTCCTATATCAATACGGTTACCTATACTGCTCTGGCCGACAGTCCGGGAAAGCCGCTGGCAGGGTATGGGCTGCTTGATGAAAACCTCAATCCCAAAAAAGGTCTCTTGACCATTGCCAAGTTTCAGAAACTGATTGAGAAACGATAGCATTTGAGGGCCCAGGTGTACGCGGACGAATCAAATCTCAGGGGGACAGATGCTCAGGCCCGCACCCGCCGGACGGTCGAAGGGCTGCAAGGGTATCAGGCGGTCGCGGCTGTGTGTCTGTTGGTCCTTGTTTTCCTTGCGGGGAAGGTTTGGGTGCTTGAGCATGCGAAGCCGGCTGATGCGGTCCTTTGGGATCGGATCAACCCCAATACGGCTTCGATGGGCAGTTTGATGCGGCTGGAGGGAATCGGGCCGGTGCGGGCGCTGCAGATTGTTGAGTATCGCCGGCATGAGGCGGCAGGCCGGCCGCCTTTTGAAAAGGCGGACGATTTGGAAAAAGTGTCCGGGATTGGGCCGAAAACCGTCTTCAAAATCGCCCCCTCTCTCTGGTTTGACCTGACTGCTCCGCAAGCGAATGAAGGGATAGAGTAGCTGGAATGGCAGAATGGGAAATCAAAAAACCGCTCGGCCGCTGTTCCGTTACCGGCAAAGAGTTTGCGGTGGACGAAGAATATTATGCCGCCCTGGTCGAGACGCCGCAGGGATTGGAAAGGCAGGATTTCTGCAAAGAATACTGGGAGGCCAGCCGGCCGGAGGTGTATTGCTTCTGGAAGACCCGAATGCCCAATCCTCAGAAAAAAAAGCAGATGTTTATCGACCCGGAAATGCTTTTGACTTTTTTTGACCGTCTGGCGGATGAAACCGAGCCGGAAAAGATGAATTTCCGCTTTGTGCTGATGCTGGTGCTGATGCGCAAAAAACGTCTGAAATATGAGTCCGGCCGAATGGACAACGGGCGGGAAATCTGGACGGTGCGGGTGGTCGGGCAAGAGCGGGCAGTGGATGTAGTCAATCCAAAACTAACCGATGAGCAGATTCAGCAATTGTCTGGGCAGATGAGTCAGATTCTTCAGGTAGAACTTGATTAGGAATCTATTATGTACCGGATAGGGCTTATCTTGCTGTTTTCTTTGTGTGTGCTGTTTCAGGGGGGCTGTCGGGCTCCGCTTCCGCCTATTTCTGATAAACCGCCTCTTTCATGTCCGGGGAAGGGCTCCATGGAAGAAGTCATCCAGGCCCTTGCGCTGAAGCGGGCCAATCTTCATCCTTTGAAGGCATCGGCCCGCTGTTATCTGGAGTGGGTTAATCCTGACGGCTCTTCCCAAAAAGAGAGTTTTGATGCTCAGTTTCGATATGTCCCGCCGGATTGCCTGTTTATTCGGGGGGATAAGTTTGGAGAAATCCGCTTCGGCACCAATGAAGAGGCCTTTTGGATGATGGTCAAGCCCGAGATTGATACCTATTGGTGGGGCAAACGCCAGGCCGCCGAGCAGTGCAAAGAAAAACTTCAGTTTAATCCGTGGAATGTCATCGAGGCCCTCGGTGTGGTGGAGGTGGATTCGAGTTGGGTTTTGAACTGGCACAATGGATATGATGTTTTGACTTTGACGAATCCGGAAGGGGTGATCGTAAAGAAAATCTGGATAAGGGCTTGCGATTATCAAGTGGTTTCCATCGAGTCAGCCGACCCGGAGGGGGGGTACCTCGTCCAGTTGAATATGGATCATTATGTGCCTACGGAGCAGGGGTTTTCCGTTCCGAGTGTGATTGAGGCCCGGCATTTGTCGCAAGGCCGGATGGATGCCCTGCTGCGGCTGGAATTGCGGGGGGTTGGGCTTTTTGAGTCCCCTCCGGACCGTCTCCATCGCCTTTTTTTGCGTCCGTCGGAGGAGAATTATCGGACGGTTTATCGGCTCAGTCCTACCTGCGATTTTGTCCTTGTCGGGCGGTAATTCAGCCAGGGATTTTTCCAAAACTCTTTTGAAAACAGGATGTTGCGCGAATTTGTCTTTATTTATGCGCGATATTGCCTTGTCATGCCAGACCCCTTTTTTGGATAATTCAAAATGTGCAGGAGTGTGATGTGTGTGAGGAGCAGTGTGTAAGGTATTTTTTTAACAACTCTTTGGAAAGGAGCGAGGAATGATGAAAAAAGTATTGTTGTTTTTATTGGCTGCAGGTCTTGTTCTCAGCAATGTCAGCCCCGCCGTCGTTCTCAATGATACCTTTGCTGATGGCGACCGCACCAATACGGCTCTGCCGACGGACTCGGCGGTTTATTTTTCTCACCCTGATTATTTGACGGTGTCTCCGGGTTCGCTGGCGGTGAATCAGGTCGGTATCGGCGGCAGTTCAAAAATGTGGACGTATTTTGCTCCGAATGGCTCGCCTGTTTCGCTGAATGTGGGTCATCAGCTTATCGCCACGATTGATTTTACCCCGCGGGTTGCGATGTCGGGCGATAATACGAGCAAAAATTTCCGATTTGGGCTCTTTTATGATCCTACCAACGATCAGGTTTTAGCTGATAGGAACAAGGACAGCGGAGGAGACGATAACCCGTGGATAGACTCAACGGGCTATGCAGTGCAATTCAGTCTCAGCACGACGGATACGGCGGGTGCGATTGCTATCGGCAAACGAACCAGCACAACGAATACGAGTCTGTTGGGCAGCACCGGTGCCTATAGCTGGGGCGGCAGTTCCGGCAAGGCGGCCAATTTGGCCCTGGACACCCTTTACACAATGACGCTGGTGCTTGATTATCAGGCGGCTGACCTGATGGTGGTTACGTTTACGTTTTCTGAAGGCGATAACGTAATTGCCACCAATTCGCTGGTGGATAACGGCCTTGGCGACAAGCCGATTTATACGCAGTTTGATCAGTTGTTCTTCCGAATGTCCGGGAATGTGGGAACAGCGGATGTTCTGGACTACTCCCGATTTATGATTGAGCATGCGGTTCCTGAGCCGGCAACGATGGTGCTGCTGGGGCTGGGCGGCCTTCTGACGACCTTGCGCAGACGCTGAGAAGAAACGTTCTTTTTGAGTCAATGAATGTATAATGTATAGGGAAAACCGGCCCAGACCCCGGCGGGTAAGGGCCGGTTTTTTTGAAAAGTGAAGAGGGAGCGATTTATCGAGGAGGCGGCAAAAGGGGATTTTTCATACAGATAAGTTGTTTGTGGAGGTTTTCAATCGTGTTTTTGCGCGAAATGGGTCTTCTTTTGGCGCAAGATTGCCTTGTTTTCAACGTCCGTTTTTCCGAAGATATACTTGCTTAAAGTCTTTATCAATTCAATCGTCCATGTGCAGTGAGTGCCATGTGCAGTGAGTGCGGATCCGCGGAGCTTGCCCTGCGGATGAAAAAAACAAGGAGTCATAAGATGAGGAGATGCAAAATGACAAGGACATTTCAGTACACCTTTTTGTCTGCATTTCTGGCGATGAGTGCCTTTTGTTCTGCGGAGGTGCTGCTGGATGATACCTTTGCAGACGGCAGCCGCACGGAAACCAATCTGCCGACAGAGTCGGCTGTCTGGGTTTCGCATCCGACAAGTGTTACGACGGCAGCCGGTTCGCTGGCTTATACCCAAAGCACCGGCAGCCAGAAGTTGTGGACCTACTTTACCCCGAATGGTTCACCTGTTTCGCTGGGCGTCGGTGAGCAGCTGATTGCGACGATTGTGTTTACGCCGCGCGGGGCTTTGTACAACACTACATCCAAAAATTTCCGCTTTGGGCTGTTTTATGATCCGACTGATGCTCAGTTTTGCCAGGACAGCAACACGGACAGCGGCAACGGACAATGGATAGACGCGACGGGCTATGCGGTTCACTTTCCGCTGAGTTCCGGCCCGACCGGTGCAAACGCGTCTCTCGGCAAACGAGTCCCCAATTTAACGGACAGTCTGCTGGGCAGCGGTACGGCCTATCCGAATATGAGCAGCGGCGGCAACTCGATTGTTGCCTCGCTGGATACGGCCTATACCCTCACGCTGGCGCTGAAGCGGACCTCGGAGAGCGCGATGGAGGTTACTTTCTCCATTGCGGATGGCGGCGGGGTGCTCTCCACCCATTCGATTACGGATGATGCGGGAATCTACACGAAGTTTGACCAGTTGTTCTTCCGTTTCTCCAAGGCGGAAGGGACGGCGGATGTCATCGACTTCCATTCTTTTAAGGTGGAGTACATTCCTGCCATCCCGGTGGGTCAGTGCGAAAATATCGGCACGCTGGTTTCCGCTTATGCGGTTCAAAGCTGCCGGACGGAACTGTTTGACGGAACCAACCCTCGTGTCAATGACAATCGTCACGACGCCAGCAAACTCAGCGTTCGCGGGGATTCGAAGGCCTCGAAATCCTGGATTAAATTTGATCTTCGCAATCTTGGGATTACTGACCCGAACAATCTCCGCTCGGCCACACTGAGGATTACCCTGCATGAAGGCAAAACCGGTACCTGTTCACTGTCGTATGTCAAAGACATCTGCCGGGATAACATCAATTGGGCCGAGAGAGATTTGACGTGGAACAATGCTCCCGGCAATATTCCCAGCGACGACGGCATCAATCCGAGAGATACTGCCTTTGCCGTCGCTGATCTTCAGAAGAATCTTGACCCGGCGAAGGCCGCCTTTCTTGCCACTGTTGACTATTCGGCCGGCGGTGTGGCGGGGCAGCAATTCTTTTTCGATGTGCTGCCGGCCCTTCGGAGCGATACCGATGGGATTGTGCAGTTTGTTCTGCATAATGCCAGCGGCTTGACCAATTTTGCCACGCACGACCACGCCAGCGGCGAAGCATATTGGCCCAAATTGGAGATTCTGATTCCCCCTGCCGGAGCGGATAATCCCTATCCTTGTCCCGGCCAGAAGGTGAACTCGAACCTGGTCGGCTTGTCCTGGACCAATCCGGATCCCAATGACGGTGTCAGTCCCATTATCTGTACCGTTTATCTTGGAACGGAGCCGAATCGGCTGCAAATGGACCACGTGACTCTGGGACCGGATGAGCATTCGGTGTTAATCAATACGGACAATTTCCGCAACTTTGGAAACCTGGTCAACCATCAGGTGTATTGGTGGGTGGTGGATTGTGAAGACCCCAGCCGCGACAACCCGCTGATTGAGGGGTTGATGTGGAGTTTCTTCGTACAGGATAATGAAGCCCCCATCGTGAATGCCGGTTTCGAGCAGGTCATCTGGCTGACAGAGACTGATACGGTCCAGCTGGAGGGCACCGCCGAAGACGACGGTCAGCCGGAAGAGCCGGGAACCCTCACTTACACCTGGGCGAGAACCGCCGGACCGGAAACGGCTGTTCTCAGCAATCCTAATCAGCTGTCGACAACGGTAACGTTTGCGGAGCGGGGCGATTATACCTTTACGCTGACCGCCGATGACGGGGAATTGAAAACCTCCGCCAGTGTTCGTGTGGTTGTCGGAGACAATGCCTGCGATGCCTCGCATTTGAGCACAGGGAAACCCTATGATGCCGGCGATGTCAACCATGACTGCATCGTCAATCTGGAAGATTTTGCCATTCTGTTTGGAAACAACTGGCTGGATTGCACGAATACCCTGGCCAAGTGTGAGTAAGCGGAGCGGTTCGGATTATATTCCTTGCAGATTCGATGAGGAGAACAAAAATGAAAAAAACGATATTTGCGATTATCCTGTGCATGCTTGGCAGCGTGGTATTCGCTTATGATGTCCTGGTTCCGGCCAATGTGAGCTGCCGTACGGATAAAACTGCGCCGGATACTAACAAACATGACAGCAGCAAACTCAGCATCCGCTCGGATAACAACGCGGCAAAGTCCTGGATTAAGTTTGACCAGCTTAACGCCTTGGAGAATCGCCAGGATGTGCGCAAAGTGCTTTTGAGACTGACGCTGTATGAAAGCAGAGCCGGCAGCAACTACTTTGACGTCTCGGCGGTCAATGATGATTACCGTCAAAACATCGGCTGGGCGGAGCGGGAGATTACGTGGAATAATGCTCCTGCTAATGATACCGCCAGCAATACGGGTTTGCTGGCCAATGCGGCCTCGCTGGTGGGGAGGGTGACTTTCACCGATGGGGTCGAAGGCCAGCAGTTCTTTGTGGATGTGACGGATGCCTTCAAGGCCGACACCGACGGCATCCTGCAGTTTGTCCTGCACAATTCCAGTGCGCTGATTCAGATTTGCACGCACGATCAGAGCGGCACGATGCTTGGCGGCACCATCATCGGGCCGGAGGCGGCGCATCCAACCTTGATTGTGAGTTATCCGCCGCTGGGGGCTGATTGGCCGGTGCCGGAGGTCGGCGAGACCGTGAAAACAAGTCTGGCATCCCTGTCGTGGACCAATCCGGAACCCAATGACCTTAGCCCCGTCACCTGTACCGTTTATCTTGGAACCGACCCGAACCGGCTGAATATGGATAAGTTTTCGCCGACGGAGGCCGGTGTGACAACCGCTTCCATTAATGAAACCAATTTCCCCAAGTCGTATGATGAAGTCAACGGCCGGCTCTACGATAACACCAAATATTACTGGTATGTGGATTGCTGCATCGGGGAGACGACTATTCCCGGCGAACAATGGTACTTTTTCACCTATGATAATGAACCGCCTGTTGTTAATGTCGGCGAGGAGCAGGCCATCTGGCTGACGGATCCCAATACGGTTAATCTGGTCGGCGATGTCAAAGATGACGGGCTGCCGTCGGATCCGGGAACGGTAACAGTTAAATGGACACTCACCGAAGGTCCCGCCACGGCTGTTATCGGCACCCCCGACCAGCTGACGACCACGGTAACGTTTACTGAACGGGGAGATTACACGTTTACATTAACCGCCGATGATGGAGAACTGAAGGCCAGCGCGTCGGTTCGGGTGGTTGTGGGGACGAATTCCTGCGATGCTTCCCATCTGCAGAGCGGCGAACCGTACAATCCGGCGGATGTCAACGAAGACTGTGTGGTGAATTTGGACGATTTGCAGATACTGCTGGTTGATGATTGGCTCAACTGCACAGATAATCTTACAGACTGTCTCTAAAAGTTTGTGAAATTTGCTTTTGATTGTGAGGCCCAAACAGGCCCGCATGGGAGTCCATGCGGGCTTTTTTATTTGGATTCCCTGCCGTATCTGGTAGAATGCATCTATCGACAGGAACAAAGCCGAAACAGCATGGATTGAGGAGACAAGCCATTCGAACGACATTATCACAGCGATTGAAGGAGGGTGTTTTTTTCCTCGATGGGGCGATGGGCACCCAGTTGTTTGCCCGGGGCATCCAGCCGGGGCAGTGCGTCGAGCGGCTCAATGCTGAGCGTGCCGAGCTGGTTGCCGAGGTTCATCGGGACTATCTGAACGCGGGGGTGGATGCTGTTCTGACGAATACGTTCGGCGGCAATTCCATCTCGCTTGGCCGGCATCGGCTTGCCGACAAAACAGAACATCTGAATCGGGCGGCAGCAGAACTGGCGCGTCGGGAGGCCGGAGAAGACCGCTGGGTGCTTGGGGATATAGGACCCTGCGGCGATTTTCTTGAACCGCTGGGCATGCTCCAAAAGGCAGACTTGAAAAATGGTTTTTGCCGTCAGGTGCGGGGGCTTCTGGAGGGCGGCGTCGATGGTCTTTTGATTGAAACGATGACGGCGCTGGAGGAAATTGAAACCGCTGTAGAAGCGATTCAGGAACTTACGGATTTGCCGATACTGGTTTCGCTGGCGTTTGATCCGGCCGGCCAGGGCTTTCGAACGATGATGGGGGTTTCTCCCGCTCGGGCTGTTGAGCGGCTGGTCAGCCGCGGCATTACAGCCCTTGGATTCAACTGCGGCACACTCGATATGCCCGATTATGTCTGGCTGGCGCGGGAGTTGGCCGATAGGTTGACGAGCAAGGGGGTGCTCCTGCTGGCAGAACCCAACGCCGGCAGGCCGCGGCTCGAAGGCAGCAGCGCTGTGTACGACCTTTCCCCGGAGGATTTTGCCGAGGGACTGGAGCAGATTTATCGCGCCGGGGCTGTGATTCTGGGCGGCTGCTGCGGCACCACCCCCCGGCATCTGGCCGCCGCCGTCAAACGGCTGCGGGGATAAGGCCTCCCGGCCCTACTTTGCCGGCTCTTCCTGCCGGGAATGGGCAAGCACTTCGCGAACGGCTTCAATGGTTTTTTGCGTAGCCCCTTTGTTGCGGAGGATGATGCGGCGTCCGTTTTCGGCAATTTGACGGGCAAAGCCGCTCTCGAGGAGGCAGGTGCGGGTCATTTCAAACAGCTGCTCTTTATCGGCAACTTCGATGGCCCCTTGGCCGGCCAGCAATTCCTGAACTGTCTGCTTGAAATTGAAGGTGTACGGGCCGAAGAGGGTGCATTTGCCCAGCGCCGCCGGCTCCATCATATCCGAGCCGCCCAGCGGAGTGAGCGTGCGTCCGACGAAAACAACAGATGCCAGCGCATAAAACTTGTTCAGGTCGCCCATGGTGTCGCCGAGGATTATCTCCGGTTTTGCGTCGGCGGTTGTGTTTTGCTCTTTCAGCCGGCTGTACCGCACCCACGAAAAGGGCGATTGTTCAATCAGGGCGGCTGCCTCGTCAAACCGCTCAGGCTTGCGGGGAATGACGGCCAGCCGAAGGTCCTTCAGCGGCGGTTCTTTTTTGAGCCGGCTGAAGACTTCCAGCACGATTTGCTCTTCTTGCGGGCCGGTTCCGCCTGCAACCCACAGCGGCTCGCTCTCCAGATGAATCTGCTCGGCCAGTCTTTGCACGGCCGGGCTGTCCGCTTCCGTGCGGGCCGTGTCGTATTTGAGCGAGCTGACAACCCGCACACGCTGCGCAGGACAGCCCAGTTCCATAAACCGCTTCGCATATTCTTCCGTCTGGGCCAGCACCAGAGCCAGCCGGCTGAACATCGGCTGAACCAGCCGGCGGATTTTGCGATAGCGGGGGAAACTTTTGTCGCTCAGCCGGCCGTTGACAACAATCACCGGAATATTTCGCTGGAAGGCAAAGCGGGCAAGATTGGGCCAGACCTCCAGTTCCATCAGCAGAATGGCATCCGGGCGAATCTGCTCGAAAGCGCGGCTCATGCTCCAGGAAAAATCAAAGGGAAAGTAAGAAACCGTCAGGGTTTGTTCATAAAGAGAGCGGGCACGCTCCAGCCCTGTATCGGTGGTGGAGGTAAGTACAATTTCATATTCCGGCATCTGCCGGCGCAGTTCGTCGATGAGTGTTCGGGCGGCATTGACCTCCCCGACACTGACGGCGTGAAGCCACAGGCACGGGCGCTCCGGGTCTCGTCGGCGAATCTTTCCCAGCCGCTGGCTCCAGCCCGATTTGTATCGGTTTTCCCGAAAAAACCGGTACACAATCTTCGGACTGTACCCGAGCATGGCGATGATATAGGCAAAATCAATCAAATATCTCATATTTTCCGCTGATTTCAGAAAGTTTCATCATAGCCGAACGGCCGGTGCTGTCAACGCTTCGCCTTTTCCCATTCGTGCGGAAAATAGCGGGACAAAAAGAGTCCGCAATTCTTGCTTGGGCTTCGATGCTTCGAAAGCGGCCGCATTCTTTTCTTGACTTGCACGCGCCGTTTGCGTATTTTGGATGGGAGAAAGATGTGTCCCCGTAGCTCAATGGATAGAGCGTTGGCCTCCGGAGCCAAAGGTTAGAGGTTCGAGTCCTCTCGGGGACGGTTCATAAGTCCTGCTCTTGCAATTCGTTAAGAACATGATGCCTAATTTCTTTCCCATCATAGAGCTGCTGGTTCTGTCGGCTCGGCTGTAAAAGGGGAAAAACACCTCTTTGCCGCCTGCACGTCGTCCGATGTTTTAGGGAACCGCCGAAATTCATTTTTGCTGGAAGCGGCTGCAATCGCCGCGTCCGGCGTTGGACTTGAAAAATTGTCCTGTGCATAAGTTGTTTTTGGGCAAGAGGTTATGCGGTTTTTGGCTTGTCAGGAAGATAGAAAATTTAAAAAATTTGTCCAAATTATCACGCCAACATACCGTTGTAAGGAGAAGACAGCAGGCAGAGCGGTTTTTTCTGCTTTATTTGGGACGAAGAGGATGGATCAGGAGCTTTATAAGCGAAATAAGTTATTTATTAAACTGCTTTTAGAGCATCAGCCGAAAATCCACGCCTATATCTTATCGCTCGTGTCCAGCCAGTCGGATGCAGATGATATTCTTCAGGAGGTTTGTTCCCAGATTTGGGCACGGTTTGACCAGTTTGAGGAGGGCTCGAATTTTCTGTCGTGGGCGCTGCGGTTTGCTTTTTTTGAGGTGCTGAATTTTCGAAGCAGGAAAAGCAGGTCGAAACAAGTCCTGTTTGATGACGAGGTTCTTCAGCAGATGATACCGATTTTAGATGAGGAAATGCAGACGGCCGACGCCCGGATGGATGCCCTCGAGCAGTGCCTGGAAAAACTGAATGAACGCAGCCGAAAACTGATTGATATGAAATACGATAAAGGATTAAACCCGGCGCAAATCAGCTGTTTGATGGACCTGTCGATTCATGCCGTCTATAAGTTGCTGAGCCGAATTCACCGGCAGCTGCTTGCCTGTGTAGAGCGGGCTCTTCGGCGGGAGGAGTTTTTGCATGGATGAACCGATTCAGAAAACGCTGGAAGAGTACCTGATTTTGGCCCTGGAGGATGCGATTTCGGAAGACGATGCGCAGCGGCTGAACCATCTTTTGAAAGGCCACCCGGAACGAATCCGCTATGCGATTCGTTTTTTGCAGCTTGCTTCGCATATAAAGCAGTCTAAAAAGTTGGCCGCCATGTCCAAGGCGTGGCTGTCAATCGACCCGGGAGATTCCTTTTCCGGATTTCTCAAATTGATGGCGGAATATGAGAAGGCGGCTGAGGCCGTCGAGGTGGACAGTCGGCCTTCGCCGCCGGCCGCCGCCGTCTGCAAGGCGGCACCGGTTCCGGCCAGCCGGCCACGGGTGAGCCGCCTGTCCCTGGCGGCCCTGTTTCTTTCGTCGGCGGCGCTGATTTTCATTTTTGCTTATGCCTATTGGGGACAAATCAGCGGCGGCGTAGAGACCGCCACGATTTACGACAGCATTCGGGCTTGCTGGGCGGAGAAAAATCTGCAAGCGGAACTGAAAAACGGTGCCCGCCTTTCGACAAAGTCCGCTCCGCTGCGGCTGCTGGAGGGAACGGTAAAAATCCGTTTTGATAACGGTGCGGTGCTTGTCCTTGAAGGGCCTGCGGAATTTCGAATCCTTGCTCCTGATCATGTTCAGCTGCCGAGCGGCTCTTTGTATGCTTCGATCGGGCCGGAGGCATTTGGTTTTACCGTGAGCACGAAGAACGCCAAGGTGGTGGATTTGGGAACGGAGTTCGGCATACAGGCCCATCAAAGCGGCGATTCGGAAGTGCACGTGGTCAAAGGCAAAACTGTTGTTGCGGCTTCGGACGGGAAAAAGCTGAGGGATTCGCAGATTGTGCTGAATGGAACGGCCCGATGGGTGGATGCCCGAAGCCGGACTATCCGTGAAGCGGTGTTTAACCCTGACAAGTTTGTTCGCAATATCGACTCCAGGCATAATCTGCTCAGCCGGGGCAAACTGACGCTGGATTTGGCGGATATAACAGCCGGCGGCAGCGGCAGGGGGCCGGCAAAACTGGATGTGTGGCTGGACCCGAAGAATGGATATACTCCCTCTTCCATTCACGAGCACGATACATCCGAGCACTATCTGCCTATTCCGTCCAATCCTTATGTGGATGGGCTCTTTGTGCCCGGAGGGCAAAGCAGCACCCAAATCATCAGTTCTGAGCATGACCGGTTTGTCGATTGCCCGCAGACCAGCGGATTGTTTTATGCCAATCTCGGCGTTAATCCGGCTCCGTCTTCCTTGCGTATCAACGGCCGGCGCGATGGTTTGATTTCTTTTCAGGATACCATTTACGGCACGGCGGAGCATCCCTGTCTGGTTCTGCATGCCAACCTTGGAATCACCTATGATTTGAGGGCTGTTCGCAATGAATATTCCGAATGGAAACTGGACCGCTTTACGGCCAGGGTGGGTATCGCCGATTTGAAGGAACCCTATCCCTGCAATGCAGATTTCTGGGTTCTGGTTGACGGCCAGGTCCGGTATTGCCTGAAGAACTGCCGGGAGAAAGGCAAACTGGCAGATGTGTCCGTGGAACTTCGCCCGACTGATCGGTTTTTAACGCTGATGACCACGGACGGAGGAGATCCGGATGTGCCCAGGATTTATGAACGGGCGATTTCGTGTGATTGGTGCGTCTTTGCGGAGCCGGTTCTGGAGCTTCGCTGAACACGCGGAGGAACGGGATGAGGGGGTTATTGAATTTATGATGAGGACGGAGATGAAAGGAACCTTTTCCTACGTAAAGGAGGAAACATTATGCCTGCCTGAATTGTCTGCTGTTTTGTATGGAATTCACGAACGAATCAAGTTTTCCAGTTAAGGAGACAGAGCGATGCAAAGACAACGGCTTCAATTCATTCTTTTTCTTTTTGGAATTTGTGCCCTGGCTGCGCAGGGGGCTGTAATCAGTTTCAGCATGACTGCGCCGGCGCCGGATGCCGATGATATTTTCAGTCTGAGCGGTGCCGCCCAGGACCGCGACAATGTCGGCGGTGATGGAACGACGGACGGCAGCGGCAATGACGAAACAACCTATGTTTCGTTTGATCGGCCTGCCCAGGGACAAACCTTTCTGACGGGGCCTGCCTTAAAAATGATTAAGGGGATCTGGGTGCGTCATCCCGGCTACAGCGGAAATAATCCCGGCGGCGAGACGTCGGCGAATACATGGTATGCAATGGGGGTCGGCAGCCAGGTGATTATTCGTATTACTAATCCGGCTGCCGGCGGCACGGAAGGGTTTGTGCTCAGCAGGGAGACGGCTGTGATTACAGGGACCGAACCGTATGTGCTGCCTTCGGCGACGACGAACTCTCCGGATGGAACCGGCACGTGGATTCATCTGATCCTGGAGAGGTCTGTACCGGCGGCTGCCAATACGGTTTACGGCTTTGACCTGTCCAGCTCAGCCGGAACGTTTTTTGAACTGCTGGGGATTCGGGATGCGGCCGTCGGCGGCAATCCTTATTCGGCAGGGACTGCCTATATCAGCGGTGCCGCCGGTGCCGGCAACAATGCCCTTACTGCTCAGGCCGGCGACCGGGTTTTCCTTGTGGAAATGATTCCGTATGCGACCAGTGCGTCGAATCCGGAGCCCGCTGATAAGGCGACGGATGTGGACACGGATGAGCCGGTTCCCTTCCGTTGGGATGCCGGCCGTGCGGCTGATCCGCAAGACCCTGCTTCCGAGATTGTCAATCCGAATATTCTGTATCATTATTTTTATCTGGCGGCGAACGAGCCGAACTTTCTGAATGTCGCACCGATTATCATTGGGGCGGATGTCAATCCGGCTGACGGCAGCGTCGATGCAAGGGCGTCTTATACTCTGCCGTTCCTGCTGGACTCGGATACGGCCTACTTCTGGCGGGTTGATGAAATTCTGGACAATGGAATGGGTCAGCCGCTGGGGCCGTCCGATCCGAATAATCTTATCGGTCCTGTCTGGTCCTTTGGGACTGAGAAGAAGGGGCCGCAATTGAATCCCGCCCTTCCTCTTGATGTTGCGGCCTGGGTCGGCGAGCAGGCGGCGTTTGCTGTAGAGGCCATCAATCCATTCACGCAGGACAGCACGGGGCTGACCTATCAATGGTATCGAAACGGTGTTCTTCTGTCCGGCGAAACCGGTCCTGTCTATGTGCGGACGGTGCAGAACGGAGACGAAGGAAGCACCTTTTACTGCAAAGTAACCCTGACCGAAACCGGAAGGACGGTTCAGTCGCGCACCGCGCATCTGATGCTCAGAAAGCTGCTGGCCTATTGGCCTTTTGAAAAGAATGTGAATGATGTTTCCGGCAATGGCTATAACGGCACTCTTGTCGGCGAGCCGAATTATCCAGCCGGTAAAGTCGGTTATGCCCTGGAGTTTGACGGGCTGACGGATTATGTGGATTTGCCGGATGGGTTTTCCGATTTTACCACCGGCCTGACCGTTACCTTGTGGGCAAAGCCGACTGCGGCCGGCAGCTATGCCCGCTTTTTCGATTGGGGCAATGGGGCGGACAGCGACAACATTTTCTTCTACCGGCTGGGGACTGCCAATACCCTTGCGTTCAACACCTATCTGGGAGCCGTTTCCAGTACCGTTGTGCAGGCGCCGGCAGCGCTGGAACAGGATGTCTGGCAGTTCCTGGCGGTAACGATGGACAGCAGCGGAAATGTGGTCCTTTACAAAAACGGCCGTCCGATTCAGTCCGGCACGGTTGCGGTTCCCAATGTTGTGGTTCGAACCAGCAACTATATCGGCGAGAGCAACTGGGCGGCGGATGCGCTCTATGAAGGAATGATGGATGAAATCAAAGTGTACAATTACGCAATGACCGCTGGTGAGATTGCTCAGGTTTACTACGAAGTCGAAGGCGAATTCTGCCTGCAAAATCCGGCAGGTGATTTGTCCGGTCCTCAGGGAGAACCCGACTGCGTGGTGGATCTGCACGACTTGCAGAAACTGGCGGAAGAATTTCTGGCGTGCGGCTATTTCCCGGAATGTCCGTAGTTCCGAACTGAATTTCAAACAAGCAATTGATCCTGTATAAAAGGAGACCTGACAATGCAGATGAAACGATTTTTCACATTCCTTCTTGTGCTGGCGTGGGCCGTATCCGCCTCGGGTGCAATTCTGACCTTTCATCCGACTCAGCCGGCGGTGGATGCCGATGATATTTACAATCTTGTCGGCAGTGCAGCAGACAGAGACAACGTCGGAACCTCGACCGCCGACGGAGCGGCCAACGACGGATGCACCTATATCGCCCATGACCGCAATGGAAAAGGCCAGACCTTCAAAACCCTCAATGTCCCCGGCTCCTGCCGCGTGCGGTCGGTGACGGTTCGGCATGTGGGCTATACGAACAACACGGTGACGACCTGGTATATGATCGGCACCGAAAGCCCGCTGCTGGTCCGGCTGACCGATCCGACCAATCAGAACACACCGAACTTTGTGCTGGCGTCCGAATCGTATATCACGACTGGTGCCGAGGCCAATATTTTCTCGGTCGGTGTAACTTCCAGCAGTCTGAACGGAACGGGTACGTGGCTGACCTTCACTTTTGAAAATCCCATCCTGCTGGCTTCTGACACGCTCTACGGCTTTGACATTACCAAGACAGCAGGCGGACAGAGTTTCTTCTTCGAAACCCATGGCATCAAAGATACGGCTGTCGGCGGCAATCCCTACCCGAATGGCACGGCTTACTCTACGGGAACCGTCCAGGTGCCCGGAAACAACCTGACGGTTGACCCGGGCGATCGTGTGTTTATCGTGAAACTGGACACCGTGTACAGTGCCTGGGGTCCGATGCCCTCTCATAAAGCCGCCGGCGTGGATACGGATGTGCCCCTTACCTTGTCCTGGAAGACGGGAATGAATCCGAGCAATCCTGCCCAGGTGAATCCGAACGTCAAGGTTCATTATTTGTTCGGCAATTTTGCCAATCCGGCCGACCCGAACCTGTATCTGGTTGCGGCCATTGATGCCGGCCAGCCCGTTCAGGAAACCGCATCCTGTCTTCTGCAGGGGGCCTATGCCGTCCGGCGGGATCAGACCTACCGATGGATGATTGCAGAAGGCCTGGATAACGGACATGGCGGTGTGTTCGGACCTTCGGATCCCAACAACATTTCCAGTGCCGTCTGGTCGTTCAAAACGGAACTGTCTGTGCCCGACATCGCGCCGGATACGCCCGCAGACCAGGTAATCTTTCCGGGAGAGCCGGCCTCGTTCGAGGTTTCCGCGCTCAATCCGTTTACAGGCGATACGAGCAATTTGACCTATCGCTGGTATAAAAATAACGTCCTGCTGAGCTCTCAGACTTCTTCGACTTTGTCGATTGCCAATGCCAAGGAATCTGATGAAGGGGAATATTACTGCGTTGTTACCCTCACCACCAACGGCACTTCCAGTCAGTCTCGCACGGCTATCCTGAAACTGAAAAAACTGGTTGCCCATTGGAAGTTTGACAATGATGCTCTCGATTCCGCCGACGGATTTCACGGCACTCTGATGGGAGGTCCTTCGTTTGATTCGACAGGGAAGATCGGTCAGTCTCTGATTTTGGACGGCGTGGATGATTATGTGGATATTCCTGACGGGTTTGCTGATTTCCGTTCTGGATTGACCATTTCGCTGTGGGCCCGACCGACCGCCGCGAACAACTATGCTCGTTTTCTTGACTTTGGAAACGGCGCCCCCAGCGATAACTTTTTCTTTACCCGCGTCGGCACGACCAGTACGCTGCAGTACCAAGTAATGCATATGAATGTCTCAGGCGGAATCGTCGAAGCCGCCAATGCCCTTACGCTGAATGAATGGCAGATGCTGGTGGTTGTCCATGATCCTGTCACCACCCTTGCCACCCTCTATAAGAATGGTGTTCCGATTGCGTCCGGCGGGGTGGCGGTGCCCAACAATGTTGTTCGAACCAGCAATTTCATCGGCCGCAGCAACTGGACGGCGGATGCCTACTATGCCGGCCGGATTGATGATGTGCGGATTTACAATTATCCGCTTTCCGAAGAGGAGATTGCGGCGCTGTATGCGGCCGCAGAAGGCCCTTATTGCCGGTTCCGGCCTGAGTTTGATTTGACCGGCGACTGCTATGTGAAACTGGATGACTTTGCTGTGCTCGCCCAGCATTGGCTGGAGTGCGGATTCTATCCTTCCTGTCAATAGCGGCCGGCACAGAATCAGTGTGTGGAGTGTGATGTTTTCATAAACAAGAAAACTTATTTGGAGGTATGTGAGATGAAAAAGAAAGTGTTTGTGGTAATGGCGGTGCTCCTGGTTCTTCTGGGAGTGAATGCAAAATCGATGGTCCTCAGCTACCATGCAAGTGCACCGGTACTTGGTCCGCACGATATTGCTTTTTTGGGTGAGTCCTCTACGGATGAGACGAACGCAGCCGGCGGAGATGATGCTGCTACCTATGTGGCGCACGACAGGCCGGGAATGGGACAGACCTTTACAACCGGCTCCAATCCCGCCGGATATTGGATGCAGGGATTCTGGCTGAAAAATGTTCTTTACAGCACACCCTCCGGCAACGGCACGTGGTGGTATATGGACTATGACGGCGGTTCTCAGGTGGAAGTGCGTGTAGTGGACCCGTCGGCCGCGGGAACACCGGCATTTGAAGTGCACTCGGAGATTTATACCGTAACAGGAACTGAATCCGGCATCGAACTGATGCCCGAAGACTGGGCCAGCAATAAACTGGGTACCGGAACGTGGGTGTATTTCGGGCTGGATACGCCGGTTTATCTGGCGCCGGATACGCAATACGGCTTCGATGCGACCGTGATTGTCGGTGCCTGGGGATATTTCTTTGAGACGGCCGGCGTCAATGATGCCGATGCCTATTTGGGCGGTGCGGCCTATCAGACCACCGGCGGAGCCAACGGAACCAACAGTCTCTATTTGGATACAATCTGGAATGGAGACCATACTTTTGTGGTTGAAATGGTGCCGGAGCCCTTTACGGCGGCCCTGTTCGGGCTGGGTGCCTTGCTGGTGTCCCGCAAACGCTGATGGTGTGCGGACCTAAGGAAGACAAGAGCATGAACGAGGACAATTGACGTCCAAAAGGAGACTGTGCCCGCTGGGTGCAGTCTCCTTCTTTGCAAACTTTGGAAAAAGATTTTGAGAAAAAAGTGACCTCTGGGGGTGACCTATGAAAACGCCGGCTGTCTTTTTTGCGTTTTGCTTGTTGGCAATTGGGGTTTCAGCAGCGGGGGCGGTTGTATCCTTCAGTCCGACTCCGCCGGCGGCGGGGCCTTACGATATCTCCAACCTGCTCGGAGCAGCAAGAGACCGGGATAATGTCGGCACTGCGACCGCCGACGGCGGTGCAAATGATGAAACCACTTATATCGCTTTCGATCGGCCGGCGCAGGGGCAGACCTTCCGCACCCGTTCGGATTATCCCTTGTACAAGTTGACTGCTGTGACGGTTCGTCATGTCGGCTACAGCGGCAATAACCCCGATGGTCAATCTGCCGCCAATACATGGTATTATATGCCCGCCGGCGGCCAATTTACGATTCGCCTGACCGAGCCGGCTCAGTCGGGTTCAGCCGGTTTTGTGCGGCACAGCGAAACGTATGTGCTCAGCGGAACGGAGGAAAATCTTTTCGCCGCAGGGGCCGTCGCGAATACGCCGGATGGGACGGGAACATGGGTTACCTTCACGCTGGATACGCCGATTCTTCTTGCGGCGGATACCTTATACGGGTTTGACATCAGTGCCAATGTTTCCGCCTTCTTCGAAAGCTGGGGCATTAAGGATACCGCCGACGGCGGCAATCCCTATCCGGCGGGAACCGCCTACCTCAGCGGCGCCGCTGGTGCCGGCGGCAATTCGTTCTCGCCGGCTCCGGGAGAGAGGGTCTTCCTTGTTCATCTGATTCCGCAGATTCCTGAAAACGGCGACCTAACCGGCAACGGCAAAGTGGACCTCGACGATATGGCCGCACTGGCTGCCGGCTGGAAGAGCATCTATGATTTGTCCGCTTTGGTGAAGATAGCGGCCCACTGGCTGCTGATTGAGCCGCCGGCTTTTCGGACAGAGCCGATTCTCAAAACAGATGCCTGCGTTCAGGAGCCCTACAGCGAATCGCTCACAGACGACATCATTTA
Organism: uncultured Phycisphaerales bacterium; assembly: GCA_937868095.1. Taxonomy (GTDB): domain Bacteria; phylum Planctomycetota; class Phycisphaerae; order Sedimentisphaerales; family Anaerohalosphaeraceae; genus JAHDQI01. The sequence goes on from CALMLO010000036.1 coordinate 61,684, forward strand.
TTATGATATATTCCAACTGTCCTTCTGCAAAATCAGCGGGCCGGACTGGCTGACTGTTTCTCCGGAAGGGCTTCTGTCCGGCACTCCCGAAGTCGGCGACCTTGGGGTGAATCTTTTTACTATCGAAGTCCGTCAGGAGCAAGGAGTTTCGATTCAGGCGGTTCTGCAAATAACCGTCAAAGAAGGGTCCGGCCCCATTGATCTGCTCCAGGCCGTCCCGTTTACTCAGGTGCACTTTACGGATGACTTTTGGCTGCCGCGTCAGCAGACCAATCAGCAGGTTACCATCCCTTATGTTTTCAGCAAACTTGAGGAGACCGGACGAATTGATAATTTTGCGATTGCCGGGGGGCTGATGACCGGAACAGGCCGCTACAATTTTCCCTTTGACGATACGGATGTTTACAAGACCCTCGAAGGGGCCAGTTATACGCTTCAGGTTCAGCCCAATCCGGCGCTGGATGAGTATCTGGATGAACTGATTGTCAAAATTGCGGCGGCTCAGGCGAACAACGGATTTCTCCCCGGCTATCTTTATACCATCCGCACTAACGGAATCGATATCTGGTGCGGGCCGGCTCCCTGGACGAATCTCCAGTCCAGCCACGAACTCTATAATGCCGGCCATCTGTTTGAAGCCGCGATGGCACATTATCAGGCAACCGGCAAGACCTCTCTGCTGCAGGTTGCAAAGAATTTTGCAGACTTGCTGGTGGATACCTTTCATGAGGGGGGCGTTGAAATCCCGCCCGGCCACGAGATTGTCGAGTCTGCTCTGGCACGGCTGTATGAAGTAACGGGTAATCCGAACTACCTTACCCTGGCCCGCTATTATTTGGACATTCGCGGAACGGTGACGGATGACTACAGCCCGTGGGGACCGTACTATCAGGATCATCTGCCGGTTCTTCAGCAAACGGAGGCCGTCGGCCATGTAGTGCGGGCGATCTATCTGTACATGGGCATGGCCGATGTGGCCGCCCGAACGGATGATGCGGAGTATCGCCAGGCCTTGATGGCGGTACTGGACAGCATCTGGCACAGCGTCAATGACACCAAGATGTATATTACCGGCGGATTAGGAGCAATGGCGGGAGGAGAATCTTTCGGCGCCCCTTATGAGCTGCCTCACAACGGCTATTGTGAAACGTGTGCTCAGATTGCCAATGTGATGTGGAATTACCGGATGTTTTTGTATTATCGGGACAGCCGATATATCGATGCACTGGAACGAACCCTTTACAATGCCCTGCTTAGCGGGGTCTCGCTGCAGGGAAATACATTCTTTTATCCCAATCCGCTGATTTCGACCGGCGGCTATACGCGAAGCGGCTGGTTTTCCTGCAACTGCTGCATTGGGAATATCGCCCGCACCATTCCTTCCCTGTCGGGCTATGTGTACAGCCGCACCCAGGATAAACTTTACATCAATCTGTATGCGGCCGGCACCGCCGAGTTCCCGCTGGCGGATACAGAGGTGGCGGTAACCCAGGCAGGCGGCTATCCGTGGGACGGCAATATGACCATCACGGTCAGCCCTGCTCAACCTGCTGAGTTTACCATCTATCTGCGGATTCCCGGCTGGGCGCAGAATCATCCAGTCCCCGGCGACCTTTATACCTATGCGGACAGCGGTTTGCCGTCGGTGACACTGGATGTCAATGGAACCATCGTGCCGCTGAATCTTCAAAAAGGGTATGCGGCAATCCGCCGTACGTGGCAGAGCGGTGATCAAATTCATCTCTCGCTGCCGATGGCAGTTCGGCTGGTGCGTGCACATTCCAATGTAAGTGCCTGCCGAGGTCAGGCCGCTGTGGAACGCGGGCCGATTGTCTATTGTGCGGAATGGCCCGATTTTGCCGAACAGACGGTCTTTCATCTCTATATTCCGGATTCAGCCGTTTTTGAAAGCGAATATCGCGACAATATGCTCGGCGAGCCCGCAATTGTGAACAAAGGGTGCATTATCCGCGGCACGGTGAAGGGCTTGTATGAAGCAGAAGGCGGCGGAATCGAGGAACGCCAGGAGACTTTTACGGCGATTCCATACTATGCGTGGGCTCATCGCGGAGCCGGCCCTATGACGGTTTGGCTTCCGACCGACCCGAATCTTGCTGTGCCGGTATCTCTGCCCAGCCCTCCTGAACTGATTGGGTACTGGCGATTGGATGAGACATCGGGAACCGCCGCCGCAGACTCCAGCGGAAAGGGAATGAACGGCACGCTGATGAACGGGCTTTCTTTTTCCGCCAACTCCGTCCCCGGCAAGGTCAATACCGCCCTCTCTTTCGACGGGAGAGATGATTATATTGATTTGCCGGATGGATTTGATGATTTTCGCGGCGGATGCACGATTTCCCTGTGGGTTTATCCGACTGCGGTCAAAAGTTGGGCACGCTTTATCGATTTTGGAAATGGGGCTGCCTCAGACAATATTTGGTTCGGCCGGCAGGATTCCACTTCGAACCTTGCTTTTGAGTGCTGGTCGGGCTCTTCCGTGAGCGGTCTGGTTGTTGCAGAAAACGCCATCAGTCTGAACGAGTGGCAGATGTTTACCGTTACGGCGGATTCGTTCGGAAATGTGCGGCTGTTCAAAAACGGCCAACTGATTCAGACGGGAACCGCCAAACCCTCGAGTATTATTCGGACCTGCAATTATATCGGACGCAGCAACTGGTCCGCCGATGCCTATTATGCCGGTCGTCTGGATGAAATCCGCATTTACAATTACAATCTCGACGATGCCGCCGTGTCGGCCCTTTATAATGGCATGTAAGGCAGCGTTCGGCTTCGGTCGGGCTTTGGAGACTGCTCGAAGGAAAGGGGAAACCACCGGTTAAATCGGCAGCCAGGGTATGAGTCCCTGGAGATAAAGTTCTGCGGCAAAATAGTTGTAAAAGCCGGCGAACAGATAAAAGACCGCTGCTGTGGTAAGAATCACCGCCGCCAGTTTGTCCCAGTAAAGAACAACAATCAGCGCCGCCAGCAGTTTATAGGTTGCCGCCAGGATGGGCCCTGCAACCGGGCCGTAGGCAAACGCCGCCATCCGAACCAGCGGGTGAAATTCCTGCTCCGGCCCGGAAAAAGCCATAAAATGAATGGTGCTGAGCGTATCAACAGCTAAGGCCAGCAGAAACAGAATCAGGTATTTCTGGTTGGTGTTCCAGAATTGACACCAGTCATCCCAAACCAATAGTGCACTTTGGTCTCTCATAACGGCCCTCTTTTCTATCATTTTCCTATCGTCCAAAAGAGGGCCTGACTGAACAGCGGAGAGAAAGTTTTTCTGAAAATCCCGCTCTATGGTTCAATGATTATCGGACATTTTGGGATTGCTTGCAGGAACTGCTTGCCATAAGATTTCTGAAGAATCCGGCTGTCCAGAACGGCGATGATGCCCTGGTCGGTTTTGCGTCGAATCAGCCGGCCGAACCCTTGTTTGAATTTCAGAATGGCCATCGGCACCTGATATTCATAGAAGGGATTGATTCCCTCCGCCCGCAGCCGTTCGATTCGCCCCTGAATCAGGGGATGGCTGGGAACGGCAAACGGCAGCCGCACAATAATCACATTGGACAATTTGTCCCCTGGAACATCCACACCCTGCCAGAAACTGTCCGTGCCGAAGAGAACGCAGCGGGGAAGGGTCTTGAATTGAGCCAGCAGCGCCGCCCGGTCCAATCCTTCCCCCTGAATGAGGGCGGTCATCTTCTGTTCGGCCAGCCACGGCGCCAGACAGGCCGCCATCTCTTTGAGCATAGCATGGCTGGTAAAGAGCACGAAGGCACGGCCTTGGGATTTGAGAAGATATTTCTGGATGGCTTTGGCCGCCTGTTCGCGGAACGCCTGGCTGTTCGGGTCGGGCATGTTGGCTTCCAGATAGAGCCGTACCTGCCGGCTGTAGTCAAAAGGCGAGCCCAGCTGGAGGGACTGAAAATCGTCCAGTCCGATTCGTCGGGCAAAAAAGGCGAAACCATTTTTACAGGCCGCATCGGTTTGCTCGCCTTCACTGCTCCCACCGTCCCCACCATCCTCGCTGTCCTCGCTTCCGCAGCTGAGGGTGGCACTGGTGAACACCACCGAATCGTACGGCTCCAGAAGGCAGGCCCGCACATAAGGCCCCACATCCAGCGGAGCACTATGCAGCGAAACATTTTTCCGCGGGCCCGATTCCGCCTCGACCCAATAGACAAATCCTTCCTGAGACTGCTGCAGAAACAGTTTCAAATCCTGTTCCATTTCCTGGCAGCGATCGATAAGCCGCTGATATTCCATCTGCTCGTCTTCGTTTTCGGTTTCTTTCGCCAAGCGGCTGAGTTCCAGGCGGAGCTGACGGAGCGGCTCGCTGAGGTTATCGCTTACAAAATCCGGTGAGCATCGGCCGCCTGTTTCCTGGGCTGCATGCTGATACCACGCCTGCACCTGTGTAAAAAACAGCTCCGCTTCGCGTCGGCAGCGGTTTACCAGCCGTCGGGCCTGCTGATGGGCGGCATCTTTTCCCAGCAGCCCTTTGCGATGACGCCGATGGCAGAGGGTATCCAGCAGATGACTGATGACAGAAGGACTCAGTTCAATCCCGAATTGCTCTTCGGCGACGTGCTCCAGATTATGGGCCTCGTCAAGGATTACAAACCGATACGCCGGCAGAATCCCGCCCGCTCCGCTTTGCTTGAGCACCAAATCGCTGAACAGCAGCGCATGGTTGGCGACGATAATATCCGCCGTCTCCAGTTTTCGCCGGGCCCGCCAATAGAAGCATTCCCGAAAAGCCGGACACTTTCGGCCGCGGCAGATGCCGTGTTCGCTCTGGACGGCCTGCCACAATTGCGGCGAAGGCAGCGTGCCCAAATCGCTCAGGGAGCCGTCTTCGGTGCGGTGTGCCCATTCGAGCAGGGCTCCCAGTTCGGCCCCGCGGTCTTCAAAAAGATTCTGCTGACGCCGCTGGGCATATCGCAGACGCCGGAGGCAGACATAATGATTGCGTCCTTTGGCCAGACACGCCGTAAACGGCTGCGGAACAACCTCCTGAAGAAAGGGAATATCTTTTTCAATCAATTGCTGCTGCAGATGAATGGTATAGGTGCTGATGAGCACACGGCCCTGTTTTCGGACGGCCTGGTCAATCGCGGCGGCCAGATAGGCAAAACTCTTTCCCACACCCGTGCCCGCCTCCACGGCCAGAACAAACCCCTCCCGCAGGGCCGCGATGACTTTGGCGGCCATCGCCAGCTGCTGGGGGCGGTATTCATACTCCGGGAAATGGCGGGCGACCCAGCCAGCCGGCCCCAGCAGTTCTTCCGCTTCGATTCCATTCTGCCGGGCGTAGGAAATCATTCTGTCTCCAACTCAGGGGTTCGAAGGTTGGGCAGATGCCGATTGAATCGCATCAAACAACGCTTGAGCTGCTTTGCTGTCGGGCATCATATCTCGCGCAAGCTCCGCCGAGATGCGGGCGCGCGAGAACTTGCCGTCGTGAAACAGCACATACCCCATCAGCAGTGCCAGTTCCGGCGAGTGGCTTCGCTGCTGCCAGGTGGACAATTCCGTGAGGCGGTTTTCAAAGGTGTCGCGGCTGTCCAGCAGCGACGCCCAGTCAAATCGGCTCGAGAGCACCTTCGGCTCCATTTCAAGGGCCTGACTGAGGTAAAAAGCACTGCTCATATATTCGCCGGCAGCAAAGAGGGCATGAGAGCGAGCCAGAATAAGCAGAGGATTGCGGCGGTCCCATACGCAAGCCAGTTCAAAGGCATCGGCCGCTTTGTAAAATTGCCCGGATTTCAGAAACTGCTCTCCCAGCAGCAGGTACTCGCTGGATTTGGCCGCGGCAAGATGCTGCAAGTCAGAGTATTCTTTCAGAAGCGCTCGCCCTTGTGCCGGATCAACGAAATCCTCCGGGCGCAGAAGCACTTTGGAACGGCCCTGCTCCGATGGTTTCTGGGACGGCTTTTCGGCAGCGGCTTGCCCTTCGGCAGTGAGGGGATTGTCTATCTCCGTCTGCTCGATTTCATCCGTCAGCCCCAATTGCTCGCGAATCTGCTCGTAGATGCTCCGCTGTCGAAACCTGTCTTCTGCATCACGCTTCTGAGCGGTTCTCTGAATCAACGACGGCACAGTCAGCGGCTCCGGCATCTGTTTCGTCAGGTCTATGCCGGGCGGCAGCGGCTGGAGGGACTCGGTCGGCGTGGTTTTCTTTTCGGAGGCCTTTTGGAGCAGACGCTGCTCAAGAATTGATTCAAGCGTCTGAGCAGAAGGCGCCAGCGGCCGCTGCTCCGGCGGACGAAGAATCTCGGCAATGTCGAATGATTCCAGCCACTGTTTGGACGAAGACGGACGCAGCTGGGACGGAAGGGCGGGGGCCCCTAAACCAGAGGTGCCTGTCCGCTGCATGGCGGAGACCGTTCGACGGGGGTCATAGAATGCTTCCGGCGGGGCCGAGCGCCGCAGGAAGGAACTGACCGCCCTCGACTGCGGGTCCAGAAGACGCCGGTCAATATAATCAACGGAACTATAGGGGACAAACCCCCGAAAATGCCGACCGCCGCCGATATTGCCGCTCACCGTCAAGTTGCCTACATACCCGTAAAGATTGGGCTGGCTTGGAATGGCGCTGGTGCGGTTGGCGCTGGGTACCTGAGTCGGCGAGCCAATCGGCGAACGGGCCCCCGGGGCTTCCATGGCGCCGCCGGAGGCCGCCGCTCCCATCAGAAAGGCGGTAAAAAGAATGGCTGATTTCATAGCATGTCCTCCCGAATGTATGCTTCGGTTTTATCCTTTCGGTTGACTGGAAAGGAAATTCGACAGGTTATAATTCGGTTTGCCGGCCCAGTGCAGTTTGGAGGCCAGCGTATCCCATTGCGTCCGCAGCGGATTGTTCACTACCAGAAACCTCCCCTCATGTTTCTGCACCTGAATCCGGTCCTGGAGTTCCAGCCGGCTTTGCACCTGCCCATCCAGCAGCAGGGTCGTCTGCTGATTGACCCGAAGGGGCACAATGTCAATCCGGCGGTCATCCGGGATTACAATCGGCCGGAAACTGAGGGAATGAGGACAAATCGGCGTCAGAACAAAGGCTTGCAGATTTGCCGCCAGAATCGGCCCGCCTGCAGAAAGGTTGTAAGCCGTTGAACCGGTCGGCGTTGAAACAAGAATCCCGTCGCCGATGCAGCCGGCCAGCGGCTGCTCCTCGATTGAAATCCGCAGTTCAATCATGCTGAACGGCCAGCCGGCCGTAATGACTACATCATTGACGGCCGTCGAAGAAGAGATTTCCTTCTCGCCGCGAAAGAGAGAGCACTGAAGCACAGTGCGCTCTTCAATGGCGATTTGTCTACTGACAATCCGGTCAAAAAGAGCAATCAGTTCATCTATGCTGAATTCCGCCAGAAATCCAAGTTTGCCGGCATTGACGCCGATGACGGGTGTTTTGGTTTGGCACAGCTGGCGGGCGGCGGACAGAATGGTGCCGTCGCCCCCGAATACTACCGCATAATCGGCCTGCCGAAGCACGTCGAGCGGGCAGGTACTCTCGAAACAGTTGGCCAAAATCCTGGCCCGTCCCTCGGCAAAGTTGAGGAATCGCTCCAGCGCCTCTTTGGCACGGCCCTTTCGGGAGTCCCCAAAAAGAATCAGAGAAGGGGTTTCCATACGTATCCGCTTCCTATGGATTCTTCTTTGCATCGGCCGGATGAGCCGGTTCTGTTCAGTTTTCGCACAGTTTGGGCGATGGCCTTGGCCGTTACCCCCATCCACTCCATCTGGGTTCGCCGTTTGGCAATGGGGATATAGCGGTCGGGTGCGGCCAGCAGAACGGCCTTTCCAATAGCCGCCCTCATTTCCTCATGCTGCCGCTTGAGAGCCGTCTGGCAGGCCTCCGCCAGCAGGGCCTCGCCGAACCCGCCGGCACGGCTGTGGTCTTCAGCCACAATAACCGTTTTGCCCTGTGCGAACAGCTCTACCAGAGCCGGATCAATCGGTTTGGCGAAACGCGCATGGACAATGGAAACTTCAATACCCTCCTGAGCCAGTTCAGCGGCGGCCTCCAGCGCCTCGCTGGTCAGAACCCCCAAAGAAACGATGACCCACTCCGAGTCGGCCTGTCGAACCGTTATGCTGCGGCCGGTCTGAAATGGTTCGGAGCCGATTTCAGAAGCAGGGGGGCAGACAGGTACGGTGTCCCGCGGATACCGAATCGCAACGGGCTGCTTCTGCTCCAAAGCATACGATAAGGCCCCGCGCATTTCCTTTTCGTTGGCCGGCGATATCAGAATCAGATTCGGCAGCATGCGGAGACAGCCGATATCCCATAAGCCGTGATGAGTCGGGCCGTCGTCACCGACGACTCCCGCCCGGTCAATGCAGAAAATCACCGGCAGATTCTGCAGCGAGACTTCCTGAAAAATCTGGTCAAAACTTCGCTGCAGAAAGGTCGAATAAATGCACACGACCGGCCGCAGCCCCTGTTTGGCAAGGCCGGCCGCAATGTCCACCGCCGCACTTTCTGCAATTCCCACATCATAATACCGGTCGGGGAAATGCTGGCGAAATTTTGAAAGTCCCGTGCCGTCCGACATTGCGGCCGTAATAGCCGTAATGCAGGGATTGCCCTGGGCGGCTTCGAGCAGCGCATCGCCGAAGGCATCCGTAAAGGTTCGCCCATGCGGAGAAGAACTCACCGATTCGCCGTTAATCACAAAAGGACCGGTGCTGTGAAACCGGCGGGGATTTTTATCAGCCGGCGTAAAGCCCTTGCCTTTTCTGGTGAAGACATGAAGAATCGCCGGCCGCTCCAGCCCGGACAGGCCTTTGAACAGCGCAATCAGCGAGTTCAAATCGTGCCCGTCCACCGGCCCAAAGTAGGGGATATTCAAACTTTCAAAAAGCCGGCTGGGCGTCAGAGCCATTCGGATGGTTTTTTTGAAGTTTTCAAGGGCCTCTTCCATCGGCTTTCCGATGACCGGCAGATGGTTTAAAATCATACCGGTTGTCTGGCGAATGTCATCGTAGGTATGGCTCAATCGAACGCGCGACAGGAGTGCCGCCAGCGACCCTTGCGTGGTATCAATTGCCATCGAATTGTCGTTGAGGATAATCAGCAGCTGCCGTTTGACCAGTCCCAGATTATTCAGTGCCTCGAACGAAAGGCCGTTGACGATGCTTGCATCGCCGACCACGGCCACAATTTTTTCATCGGTTTGGTTGTGCTGTGCCCCCAGGGCCATGCCGATTGCCGTGGCAATAGACGTGCCCGCGTGCCCGACGGAGAAAACGTCCGCCGGACTTTCCTCAGGATTGGGAAAGCCGCTCAAGCCGCCTTCCTGGCGGAGCTGGTTGAGCCGGTCTTTGCGGCCGGTGAGGATTTTGTGCGTATAGCATTGATGTCCCACATCCCACAGCAGGCGATCTTTGTAAAAGTCAAATACAGAATGCAGGGCGATCGTCAGTTCAACAACACCCAGGTTGCTGGCCAGATGCCCGCCGGTTTGGCTGACTGCGTGGGTAATAAATTCACGGATTTCACCGGCCAGCTCCTCCAGCTGAGCGGCTGTCAGATTTCGCAAATCCGACGGATGCGCGATTCGCTCCAGATAATGCCATCTTTGTTTCGGATTAGGTTCGGAACAGTTCATAGTTTACCTTTTTCGATTCAGCAGTTCGAAAACAAGCCGGCGGAGAATATCGGCCTCCGGCCCGAAAGAAGACAACTCTTGCAAGGACTTTTCAGCAATCTGTTCGGCAATCTGACGGGCTTTTTCGATGCCGACCAGGGCCGGATATGTAAGTTTGCCCTGCCGGCTGTCTTTACCGGCCGTCTTGCCCAGCTGTTCGCTGGTAGCCGAGACATCCAGCAGGTCATCTGCAATCTGAAAGCCCAGCCCGATATCCAGGCCGTATTGACGCAGGGCCGTCCGCTGCGGCTCGGAAGCACCGCCGGCGATAGCCCCCAACTCGGCGGCGGCGGCAAACATTTGCCCTGTCTTGCACAAATGTATCGATTGCAGCTGACTCATCGTTCCTTCAGTTCCCTGGCTTTCAAGGTCCTTGATTTGGCCTGCAATCATTCCGGCAGGTCCTGCGGCCTTGGCCAGCACCCGCACCATCTGTACCGCTGTCGGCGGGTTTTCAATTTCGTCGGCCAGCACTTCAAAAGCCAGCGTCAGCAGTGCATCGCCCGTCAGAATGGCGGTGGCCTCGTCAAACTGCTTATGGCAGCTGGGCCGACCGCGTCTGAAATCATCGTCGTCCATCGCCGGCAGGTCATCGTGTATCAGGGAATACGTATGCACCATTTCCACAGCCGCCGCGGCGGTTTGGGCATCCGCATTCACCCGCCCGCTCACCGTTCGGCAGCACCACTGCACCACAGCCGCCCGAATCCGTTTGCCCGGGCTCAAGGCCGTATAGACCATCGCCTCTTTCAGTCGGGCAGGGATATCGCTTTGCTGCTCCAGAAGCCGGCGGATTGTCCGGTCGGCCTGACGGGCACATTCGGTCAATTCGGCGGAAAAGTCAATCCCAACGATTCTTTTTTCAAGATTTTGAACATCCATTATCCGCATCCAAACTGGATTTATCCGCAAAATATATTATTATAACAACTTTCAAAAGAAGTTTGATAGAAAAAATGAGGACGGCAGAACAGGTTTGTGGATACCAAACACCAGAAAATCCTGATTTTGGGAGTAACGGCCTCCGGAAAGGGCGCTTTGGCCTTCGAATTAGCCCGAATGCTCGGCGGCGAAATTATCAGTGTGGATTCAATGAAAGTCTATCGGCGGATGGATATCGGCACGGCCAAGCCCTCACCCGAAAGGCGAAAACAAATACCTTATCATTTGATTGATGTCGTAGAGCCGTCCGAATCATTCAGTGTAGACCAGTTTCTGGATAGGGCACATCAGGCAATAGGGGTCATCACCGCCGCCGGCAAACCGGTTATCGCGGTTGGCGGCACAGCTATGTACATCAAGGCCTTGCTGTATGGCATTTTTGAAGGCCCGGGCAGCGATGCCGCTCTTCGCGGCCGGCTCCGGCAGGAAATCGAGCAGAGAGGTCTGGAAGCCCTCTATCAGGAACTGGCAGCCATCGACCCGGCCGCCGCCGGCAGAATCCATTCAAGGGACCAAAAGCGGATTATTCGGGCGCTGGAAGTGTACCGCCTGACCGGCAAGCCCATCAGTGCCTTTCAGCAGCAGTGGACCCGGCAGGAGCCGTGCGGCTGGACGGTCATCGGTCTGCGCCGCCCTAAGGAACTTGAAAGCCGCCGCATCAATCAGCGGGTCCGAAAAATGCTCGAAGACGGCTTTCGCGAAGAAGTCCACGGCCTTCTGGCTGAACCGCAGCCCCTAAGCCCGCAGGCCCGCTCGGCCATCGGCTATGCAGAAATGATTGACTGCTTCGAAGGCAAACGGACGTGGGAGCAGACCGTCGAACAAATCAAAATCAACACCCGTCGGCTGGCTAAAGCCCAGCGAACCTGGTTTAAAACCTTCGCAGGAGTACGCTGGATAGAAATCGGCCCCGACGAAGACCTTCCGCAGGTTCTCGAACGGTGTCTTCATCTGCTGGAATAAATCTGCTCAGGATTTATCAAACGTGTACTGATCTTCGAAGACAGTTTTGAAATCGAAAACATTGTTGAAGTCATCAATGCTGTCGCTTTCCTGGCAGGTCATCCAGTCGTGGGCTATCATCAGATAGACAATCTCGCCGAAGTCGCGGGTGGTATGCACACCCCACTGGTTGAGCACCATCTCGGCCAGCCGTCCCCATCGCTGCCGGGCCAGGTCCGCCAGCCCCCAGGCCAGCTCCTGTCCGGTGATATGCCGCGGATGGGCAGGGTCTCCCTCGTCCTTGCGGATTTTATCGATCGTCTCCGCCAGTCCTTCAAAAATAAACTTCACGGCCTTTGGGTCATATCGGCCGTCTTCACGAGCAATTTCTTCAATTGTTTTTTTCATAGAGTTTTGGTTTTCTTTTTTCAAACGCAATCAGCCGGCTGTTAGTGTACCCGCTGGCCGGGTTTGGCGCCGGGGTCCACCGTCAGCAGAAAGACATTTTCTCCTCCGCTGCCGGCTGCACAGACCATTCCTTCTGAAAGGCCGAACTTCATCTTTCGCGGTTTCAGATTGGCTACACAGACTACCAGACGCCCCACCAAATCTTCCGGCTTATAGGCCTTGGCGATGCCGGCAAAGACATGTTTTTTCAGTGCACCCAAATCCAGTTCCAGGGCCAGCAGTTTATCCGCGCCTTCCACCCGTTCCGCCCGGCTGATACGGGCGATGCGCAGGTCAATCCTGGCAAAGTCCTCTATCGTGCACTCCGGGGCTAAGGGTTCTTCCAGCTGCGGTTCTGCTGGAGCCGCCGCCGGAGCGGCCGGAGCATCCTGCTGTTTGCTTTCTTCAATCATTGCATCTACCTTTCCTTTTTCGACACGCTCCGCCAGCCGAATGTACTCGCAAATAGGCCGGTCCTCAAGCGGCTGTTCGGCATCCGCAAAGGTCAGCGGAGGAATATTCAGAAACGTCTCAATTTTCTCTGCAAAAGCCGGAAGAACGGGCTTCAGGTAAATCGTCAACACCTTGACGGCGTTCAGAGCCGCTGTCAGGTTGGTGCGGGTGGCTTCCGGCTCCGCCCGCAGCGTAGCCCACGGCTGAGCATCTTCCACAAACCGATTGCACACGTCCGCCAGCGAGGTAACCGTGCGTATCACAGAGGCATAATTCAGCGATTCATAATCGGCCAGGATGCTCTCCCTGGCGGCAAGCATCTGCTGGAAAAGGGCCTTTCCCTTCTCGTCCAGCCGTCCCAGCCGTCCGCCCAGTTTTTGGCTGAGCATAGGACCGCAGCGGCTGGCCAGATTGGCCAGTTTGCCGACCAGGTCTGCATTGACGCGATTGATAAAATCTTCCACATTCAAATCAATATCGCTCACATCGCCGGTCAGTTTCGACGCATAGTAATACCGCAAATACTGCGGGTCCAGATGCTTCAGATAGGTTTCCGCCATAATGAACGTGCCTTTGCTTTTGCTCATTTTCTGGCCGTTGACCGTCAGAAAGCCGTGCACAAACAGTTTGGTGGGCACCCGCAGGGAGGCGCTCATCAGCAGTGCCGGCCAGAACAGCGCATGAAAATACATAATATCTTTGCCGATAAAGTGGCAGATTTCGTATTCGCCGCTATTCCAGACCTGTTCAAAATCCAGCCCATGGCGGTCGCAGTAGTTTTTGCACGAGGCCATATAGCCGATCGGAGCGTCCAGCCACACATAAAAATACTTGTCCTCTTCCCCCGGAATTTTAAAGCCGAAATAAGGCCCGTCACGGGAAATATCCCAGTCTTTCAGACCCATTGCAAACCACTCATCCAGTTTGTTTCGAACCGACGCCTGAACATAGCCGCTGTCAAACAGTTTTTTCAAGGGCTCTTCATATCGGCTGAGCCGGAAGAAGTAGTGTACGCTTTCCCGGAATACGGGCGGCTTGCCGCTGATGACGCTGACCGGATTGATTAGTTCGGTGGTTTGATAATGGGCGCCGCAGACATCACAGGAGTCGCCGTATTGGTCCGGCGCCTTGCATCGCGGACAGGTGCCCTTGATGTACCGATCCGGCAGCCACATTTTTTCCTGCTCGTCATAGGCCTGCAGAACCGGTCGTTTTACAATCGAGCCGGATTTCACAGCCCCCTGGTAAATCCGCTCGCTGAGCATCCGGTTTTCTTCTGAGTGGGTGCTGTAATAATTGTCGAAGCGGATTTGGAAACCGGTAAAATCCCGCAGATGTTCTTCGTGAACCCGTGCAATCAACTGTTCGGGGGTAATGCCTTCGCTGCGTGCCCGAATCATCACAGGCGTGCCGTGCGTATCATCGGCACAAAAATAATAACATTCATTTCCGCACGCTTTTTGGAACCGCACCCAAATGTCGGTCTGAATGTATTCAACCAAATGGCCGATATGAATCGGGCCGTTGGCATACGGCAGGGCAGAAGTTACAATCAGTTTTCGCGTCATAGGGTCTGGCTCCCGTTTGCTGGATTTGTCGGCGGTGTCGAATGATCCCGGCCGTCGCCCGGAAGATTCCGAAAAGACCGGTTTTTACGGCGGCGGTGATTTTTCCTTCGTTTTTTTCGGGAATTGTCTCCTGCTTGCCCCGTTTGATTGTTCGATTGAGCCGTCCCGTTCTGATTCTCCTGATTTTCGCCGTTGTCCGGTGTATCGGGGCCGTTCGACTCTTCGGGTTCGCTATTCTGATTGTCAAACTCTGTCTCGTCCAGATTGTCGATGATTTCTTCAATTTCTTCTGCGACGGCCTCGGCTACCGCTTCCGGAATAGCAGAACCGCTCTTCTCGGACGGTTCGGCTTCTCCTTCGAGAATGACCGTTTCTTCCTGCTCCGGCACGGGAGCGGGTTCTCCGACCTGGGCCAGTTTTGTTTGCCCCTGCCGGCTTTCAACAATCTGGATTTCTTCCAATGGCCAGGCCTGCTTTTCGCCGTTGTCAGTCTGGATGACAACCAATTGGGTGAGCAGCTGCAAATCAACAACCTTGCCAACTCCCTGGGGTGTCTTGACAAGAGTATTCCGCGGCGGAAGGTTATTTTTTAATTCCCGATAGGTATAGTCTTCATAGCGGAGGCAACATTTCAGCCGACCGCAATGACCGCTGATTTTGGAAGGGTCAAGGGTGGCTTTCTGGAGTTTGGCCATCCGCATATTCACCGGGTCAAGAATCTTCAGAAACCGCTTGCAGCAGCATTCAAGCCCGCAACTTTCGTAGTCGCTGATCAGCCGGGCTTCATCGCGGGAACCAATCTGGCGCAATTCAATCCGTGTTTGATATTCGCGAGCCAGTTTTTTGACCAGTTCGCGAAAATCGACCCGTCCCTCACTGGTAAAATAGAAAACAATCCGCTCCCCGCCGAACAAATGCTCCGCCTCGATAATTTTCATATTCAGGCCGAGTTCGTCGGCAAAACGCTGGCAGCATTTGGCCTCTTCCTCCGCGGAAGCTTCCAGATGTTCCTGTTCGCGGATATCTTCATGCGTGGCAAACCGCACAAACCGCCCGCTGGTCGTAATGGAAATATCCTTGTTTCCTTGTGTGTAATAGGCCTCTACCTGCTCCGGCGTGAATCGGTAATTTCCCCCCCGATAGTGATAGGGCCCCACCAGCTGGCCCAGTTCCAATCCCCGGTCCGTTTTTATGATAACATAACTCTTGTTCTTGGGAATCTGGGCTTCATTATGCTCAAACCACCCCAGAATACCCATTTTCCCATATCGAACAAGCATCAATTTGCTGGTATGTTTTTGCGCTTTTGACTTTGCGCTTTCGTCCTGTATCATGAAAAGACATACTCCAAAGGGGCCTTTTTCGTTCGCCTTATTCGTCCGGCCTATCAAACAGCATATCAGAAAACGCCAGATTTAACAAGAGCCGCTCAAAAATCAGTTTTTCGTTCACACTTGCGTCCACCCACCGCAGCAGTTTCTGGGCAGCCAGCCCCTTCTCGGCGGCGGCATCGGGCGTAAGGGTTTTGCTCATTTTTCGAACAATATCCCCTTGTTCCGAATAAACAAGACTGGATTTGTCTGCATAATCCGCCTTCATCACATCGGTCAACAGCAGAAGCACCATCCGCAGCAATCCCTTTTGGGCGATTCGGAGCAGGTCTTTGCTGCTGACAGCCGGGTTTTGACGAACCCAGGTCTCTCCAATCGTTTTAGCGGACTGAATCATCCAGCCGGCGGTTTCAATCACATCCGCCGGTTCCAGTTCGCTGATGCGCCGGGCCAGTTCCTTTTTGATTTCGTAAGCATCCAGAGGTTTTTTGTCTTCTTTGAGTTGGACCCAGCGAAGGGCCTCGCCCAGGCGCCCCTCGCTGAACCGTGCCCAAAAAAGGGCTTCGGCCGGCTCTATCTTTTTTTGCTGAAGCTGCTGGATGATGCAGGACTCGCTGACAGGGCCGAACGGAAGGATTCGGCAGCGGGATTTCGTCGTGGGCAGCATCTCCTCCAGCCGGCTGCACAAAAGAATAATCACACAATAATCAGGCGGCTCTTCAAGAATTTTCAGCATGGCATTCTGGCTGGAAACATTGACCTTTTCCGCCTCGTCAATTACAAAAATCGTATAAGGGCCTTCCACCGGCTTTCGGGCCGCCCGCTCCAGAAAAAATTCACGGATGACATCCACCGGCATCTCCACAGGCGGTGTTTTGTCTTTGCCTTCTTCCGTATATTGCCGCAGTTCTTTATAAATGAAAACAAAGTCCGGATGGCTGCCGGCGTCAAAGCGGATACAGGAATCACACTGCCCGCAGCTGTCAAACCGTGGGCTGGGCTTATCGGAAATTCTCACGGGCTGCCGGCACAGGAGCAGACGGGCAAACGCCGTCGCCGTCGTCCGCTTGCCTACCCCGTCAGGCCCTGCAAACAGATAGGCATGCGGAATCCGTTTCTCGGCAAAGGCCTGCTGGAGGGCTGTTACGGCCTTATCCTGGCTGTGAATCATTCGCATCTGCATCAAACCACTTCCGCTCTTCCAAAAGGGCTGTAATACGCTGATGGACCTGTTCAGCAGAAAGTCCCGCTGTCTCCAGCACAACCACAGGCGCCGGATAATAATCCGGCAAAGCCAAAAAGCCGTTTCGCACCTTTTGGTGATATTCGAGCGTTCTCGAATCGAAACGGTCGGCCATTGCATCCGAAGCAAGAAAAGAAATCTGATTTTTTCGCCGGCCGATGCGCTGCTGTCCTTCTTCGACGGGCAAATCCAGAATAATCGTCAAGTCCGGCCAGGTTTTACCGATGGCATAGCGGGCCAGCGAGAGGATTTTCTTCGGCGGATAGCCGCCGGCTCCCTGGTAGGCACAGCTCGAGGAGACAAACCGGTCGCACAGAACGATTTTGCCCTCCTCCAGCGCCGGACGAATCACCTCGACTGCCAGCTGCGCACGGGAAGCCATAAACAGCATCAGTTCTGTCCGCACATCCATTTTGCCTTTGGCGTCGTATTTGAGCAGCCGGCGGATTTGCTCGCCGATTTCCGTGCCGCCCGGGTCGCGGGTTTCCACAGTTGAAAATCCCCGGTTCTCAAAGACGTTTTGCAGCAGATGAATCTGGGTCGTTTTGCCGCACCCGTCGGTGCCGTCCAATACAAGAAATCGTCCTTTGACTCGGCGGCTCATGGCATCTCCTCAGGCGGCTGTTCGACATATTGTCCCAACTCATGGATGCACGTCACAAAACACACAAGCAGAACGCCTCCGCCTGCTGTGGTCAAAAGACCCGTCCGCACCCACCCGTACGGCTTGGGAAAGGGGATTTTGTACAGGATAATCAGCAGGATGATCATCATCGCCAGCCCCGTCCAAAGAACCTTCATCACCGGTTTGACGGCCGTCAGCGGAATCTGGCGAATAGCAGCCAGCGCTTGCAGAAGGGGAGGGTTTTGAAGAATAACCAGTGTCGGCAGCAGCAGAAACGGCTTAATCAAAATCGCCAGACCAATCAGCTGCGACAGGCGCAGCAGCCATTCCGGCGTTGCCGCTGTGGACATCTTGCCCTTCAGCAGCAGATGAAGAATCGTCATCACCAGCAGGGACAGAAAAGTCCAGGCCAGTTCAAACATAAGATAGGGCACAAACAGTTTCCAGAAAAGCATCCTGCCGAGCGCAAGCAGTTCAAACGGATGACGGCCGACCAGCGGCTCATGAACAATGGAGCGAAGAAAGCCGACAAACAGCATCCCCACCAGAATAATCATTATCATCAGCCCTACCCCCAGCAGAAAACCCGCCCACATCGGCATCTGGGCCAGCAGTCCCTGAGGGGAAGCGGACTCCTGAGTCATCTTGGCCGTCAGAAAGGACAGCCCGCCGAAAAGACCGATGAGCATAATCACTTCGGCCCGGCGGCCCAGCAGGATTTCTTTCACTTGTTGAGGCATTCCGTTTCAAACCGCTTCGTTTATTGATTCTTTTCAGGTTATCATTCCGCAGCGGCTTATTATAAAAAGGAATGCCGCGTATGCTACAAAAAAAGAAGGATAGACACGCCGGCCCTTTGGCCGGGCGGATTAGGCGGTAAAGTGAACTTTGCCTCGTCCGAGCACGGCTTCCAGTTTCCGGTGCGATTCGAGGTCCGCCCGGATGGACAGACTCGGGTCCACCTTCGCGGTAATCCGAAACCGTTTCGGCGTATAGATGGTCAGTTCGATGGGGCTTTTGCCGCGATAATGCTGGCAGATTTGACGCACTTTTTCGAGCAGGGGTTTGTCAACGCTTTGCGCATCCACCTCCAGCCGAACCTTTGCACTGAATCTCCGCCCGGCTTCTTCAAGGTCAATCAGTTCATCGCAGCGAAGGTTGGGCACCTCCCGCTGAGTCTGGGCGGTTCCTTTCACAAAGACAATTCGGTCGGTCTGCAGCAGGGCGCCGGCCTTTTCCAGAGTCCGCGGGAACAGCACCACCTCGCATTTGCCCTGGAGGTCTTCCAGTTCTGCCACGGCCATTTTTGCGCCGGCGTTTTTCCCATTTTTGGTGACCGTGTAGCGAATTTTGGTAATCATTCCGCCGATGATGACCTCCTGCTCCTGGCGAAGCTGACGCAGTTTGCCGGTGTTGGATGTGGAGTACAGTTCAATAATCTGTGCATGCTTGCTGAGCGGATTGCTCGTTACGTAAAAGCCGAGGACTTCCTTCTCGTAAGCCAGCATCTGCTGTTCAGACCAGGCCGGCACATCCGGCAGCACCATCGATTCCGGTTTTGCTTCGGCTGTTTCCAGCGGGCCGTTTAAAAAGAAGTTCATCTGTCCTTTCTGCAGGTCGGCCTGAAAGGCCGAGCCGCACTGCATTGCCTTTTCGAGCGCGGCCGCCATTTGAGCGCGGCTGCCGCCCAGCGAGTCGAACGCACCCGCCTTAATCAGGGCCTCTAAAACCTGTTTATTGACTGTGTGCAAATCCACTGTTTCGCAAAAATGAAACAGACTGCGAAACCGTCCGACCCGCTCCCGTGTGGAAATAATCTGTTCGACGGCCTTGGCACCGACTCCCTTGACGGCCGCCAGACCGAACCGAATCACACCTGTGGTTTTTTTCGGCCCCGGCTGCTGGTCGTAAACCACCGTAAAATCCACAAAACTGTCGTTAATATCGGGCGGCAGCACGTTGATGCCCATCTCCCGGCACTCGCCGATATACTCGACAACCTTATCCGTATTGCCCATTTCGTAGGTGAGCAGGGCCGCCATAAATTCAACCGGATAATAGGTCTTCAGCCACGCCGTCTGATAGGCCACAAAGGAATAACGGGTGGCGTGGCTCTTGTTGAAGCCGTAGTCGGCAAAACGCCGGATGAGGTCAAAGATTTCTTCCGCCTGCTTCGGCTGAAGCCCTTTGCGGATGCAGCCCTCCAGAAAACGTTTTTGTTCCGACTGGATGACCTCTTCTTTCTTTTTGCTGATGGCCTTGATCAGCGTGTAGGCCTGCCGCAGCGGAATATCGCCAAGCTGATTGCAGATGCGCATCACCTGTTCCTGATACACAATGATGCCGAAGGTCTCCGCGAGAATTTCCTCCAGAATCGGATGCGGCAGCGACCAGGACGCCCCATGTTTGCGCTCAATGTACTCCGGTATCAGGGTCAGCGGGCCCGGACGGTAAAGGGCATTGGCGGCAATCAGGTCTTCGAGGCGGTCGGGCCGAAGTTTGCGCAGCATATCCTGCATCCCGCTCGATTCAAACTGGAAAACCCCTTTGGTTTTGCCTGCACTGAAAATGTCCCGATACACCCGCTGGTCGGTAATATCAATGGATTCGATGTCTATCGTTTCCCCGTGAATTTCTTTGACCAAATCCACTGTTCGCTGAATGATGCTGAGGGTTTTCAGCCCCAGAAAGTCCATCTTCATCAAACCGGCCTTCTCGACAAAAGGCCCTTCAAACTGCGTAATCAAATCCTCTGAACCGGCCTGTTTGTAAAGGGGCAGATAGTGAGTCAGCGGTTCATCGGCGATGACAACCCCGCAGGCGTGGACCGACGCATGCCGGGTCAGCCCTTCCAGTCTTCGACCGATGTTAATTACCTGACGGGTCTTTTCATCGTTATCATAGGCCTTCTTCAGGTCCGGCTCGGCCTCCAGGGCCTTATCCAGCGTCATTTTCAATTCGGCAGGCACCAGTTTGGCCAGCCGGTCCGCCTCCGCCAACGGCACATCCAGCACCCGGCAGACGTCCCGAATCACCGCACGGGCTTTCATCGTTCCAAACGTGATGATTTGGGCGATATGACCATACTTTTGGCGAACGTATTCAAGAATCTTCTCCCGGCCGTCCTGGCAGATATCAATATCAATATCCGGCATTTCATTGCGCTCCGGATCCATAAAGCGCTCAAACAGTAGGTCATACCGCAGGGGGTCAATATTGCAAATCCCCAGGCAATAGCCCACTACAGTGCCCACCGCACTGCCGCGGGCGCCGACCGGAATCCGCTGCTGTCTGGCGTAGTTGCAGAAATCCCATACAATCAGAAAATAACTGGCAAACCCCTTGCTTTTGATGACTTCCAGTTCCCTGCTGATGCGCTCCTGAATCTCCGGCGTGATGGTTCCATAGCGTTTTTGTGCTCCCTCCAGCACCAATTCTGTGAGCATCTGTTCGGCTGTTTTCCCCGCAGGTGCCTGATAGCGGGGGGCATGGCGTGTTTTCAAATCCAGTTCCACCTCGCATCGGCGGGCGATGGACAGCGTATTGTCGCAGGCCTCCGGAAAAGCGGCAAATAAACTTCTCATTTCGGCCGGACTTTTCAGATAGACATCCGGCGGATACTCCATCTTGTCCACATCGGTAATTTTTTTGCCGGTATTGATGCAGCACAGAACGGTATGGGCCTCAAAATCGTCGGCATTCAGAAAATGCACATCGTTGGTGGCCACCAGTCCAATCCCCATCTCTTTCGCCATCTCCGCCAAAGCGGGCAGCAGATGAGGGTGTTCATCGTTGACGTGCTGCTGGATTTCGATGAAAAAATGCTCCAGGCCGAAGATTTTCAGGTATTCTTCAGCAGCCCGGCGGGCGGCCTGCACATCCCCGCGGACAAGGGCGGAGGGGATTTCTCCGGCAATGCACGCGCTGGTGCAAATCAACCCCTTGCTGAACTCGGCCAGCACTTCCTTGTCAATGCGCGGGCGATAATAAAAACCCTCCGTATAGCCGATGCTGCTCAGTTGGATAAGGTTCTGATACCCTGTCAGGTTCTCGGCCAGCAGGATCAGATGGTACGCATTGTCCTTGACCCCGCCTCCTTTTTGTCGCTCAAATCGGGAGCCGGGGGCGATATAGGCCTCCATACCAAGAATAGGATTGATGCCGGCCGCTCGTGCCTGAATATAGAAATCAAGAACGCCGAAAAGGTTTCCATGGTCTGTAATGGCGACAGAATCCATCCCCAATTCTCGGCATCGCTCAATAAGCCGCTCCACAGAAATTGCTCCATCGAGCAGCGAGTATTGTGTATGTAAGTGAAGGTGAACAAAAGCGTTATCATCCATGGCTTTTCAGCACTCCATCTCTTGGGATTTTAGGAAAACCTTATCATAAGGGCTTTCCGGTTTCTGTTCAACAGGTTTGTTCAGGAAAAGGCCGCCGGGCAAAGGAAGGGGGCTCTATGGGAATATGGGTGGTTTTGACGAAGGCCAATCGGTGTATTTACTGATAATAAATTGAAATTTTTAGAAGATGAATACATAAGTTGTTTGATTGCCGTATCCTATGAAAATTTAAAAAAATGAAAAAAAGTTGCATGAAACGGCCTTTCTCGGTATATTTCCGTATAATCTGATGAACTGATAAATGTTTTCTCCCCTCCAAAGGAAGAGACCCTTCGGTAAAATCAATTTTTCCAAACGGGTCTTTTCCTCTTTTAAAATACCCTATTGACAATTCAAGGCAGGCAATGTCTTTATCTTGACAGATATGCTTTTGGCTATCGAATTTTCGGCCTGTTTTCCGTTGCCGTAAATATTTGCTTCTGTAATTTTGCTAAAAACTTTTCCCTTGACAACCGAAGCGGATTCCGTTTCGATTGCGCGCACAGGCAGCGGTTTTGCCCCTCCTTTGGAGCATAACCCTACCCACAATGAGGCAAATACTTGGACGGAGCAGATGGATGGAACAGTCCGACGGTAAACTGACCCTCGCTGAAAAAATCGGTTATTCCTGTGGTGATTTTGCCTCCGTCTTATTCTGGCAAACCATTTCCCTGCACTTGATTTTCTTTTATACGGATGTGTTCGGCATTGGAGCCGCTGCCGCCGGCATAATGATTTCCCTCTCGCGCGTGTGGGACAGCATCAATGACCCCCTCATGGGTCTCCTTGCCGACCGCACCCGCACCCGCTGGGGCAAGTTTCGGCCCTATCTGTTATGGATGGCGATTCCTCTGGCCGCCGCCGCCGTATTGACCTTTTCGACACCTCCGTTGTCTCCTGGCGGCAAACTGATTTATGCCTTCATTACCTTCAATTTATTTATGATGCTTTATACGGCTATTAACATTCCCTATTCGGCCATGCTCGGCGTGCTCACGCCCGATCCCGCCGAGCGGACGGTTTTGTCTTCTTTTAAGTTTTTCGGGGCCTACATCGGCGGGCTGGCGGTCTCCGCCGGTCTTCTTCCCCTTGTCAAATGGGTCGGCGGCTCCGGAACCTCACCGTTCGGCTGGACGGCGGCAATGGCTGTCTTTGGGGCTGCCGCGGTAGTGCTGTTCTTCATCACCTTTCTGTCCACAAAGGAGCGGGTCCAGCCCTCCGTTTCCCAGCAGACGACCGTTTGGCGCGACATCGCCGACTTGCTGACCAATGTCCCCTGGCTTCTTCTGGTTTTTTCCACATTCGCCATGCTTTTATGGGTTTCGCTGCGGCTGGGCGTTATCAATTATTATTTCAAATATTACATTGCCCCCGGCCAATATGAAAAATGGGTATCGGTTTTCAATACAGCCGGCATGCTTGCCAGTCTGGCCGGTGTGGCGGCGGTCGGCTGGATAGCCCGCCGGATTGGCAAGAAAAAGGCCTTTCTCTTGCTGTTTACGGCAGCCAACCTCCTGACATTCTCGTTTCTTTTCTATACGCCCAATCATCTTTTTCTGATTATGGCTGCCCAGGTGGTCGGCTCATTTGCCGGCGGGCCGCTGACCCCCCTGATTTGGGCAATGTATGCCGATGCCGCCGACTATTCGGAATGGAAAAACCACCGCCGGGCTACGGGGCTGGTGTTTTCCGCTTCCACCATGGCGCAGAAATTCGCCTGGGCGGCCGGCGCCCTCTTTACCGGCTGGCTGCTGCACTGGTTCGGTTATCAGCCGGATGTCGAACAGCCCCAGCGGGTGATTCTTGGTTTTCGTCTGCTGATGAGTGCAATCCCTGCTTTGGCAGGGCTGATTTCTATTTTGATTATGGCTTTTTATAATCTGGATGAGGAAAAAATGAAGCAAATCGGCTGTGCGCTCGAGGAACGCAGGGCGGCCGAAGCGCTCCTTTCTTCGGTTTGAAACTTCAACGTGGCTGAACTGACGCTCTTCAGTGGTGGAAAGGACCGGACTTCTATGAAAAAAACAATCATTGGACCTGCTTTGCCGAATATTCCCTGGCAGGAAAAGCCGAAAGGGTGCCTCGATGTCGTCTGGCGTTATAGCGGCAATCCGATTCTCGATTGGAATCCAATCCCTCGTGCCGCAAGGATTTTCAACAGTGCGGTAGTGCCTTACCAGGGAGGATTTGCCGGCGTTTTCCGCGGCGATCAGCGGAACGGCCGGGCAAACCTCTTTTTCGGGAGAAGTCCCGACGGCATTCACTGGACCATCGGCCCCGACCCGATTGAATGGGTGGATGAACAGGGAAAGCCAAACTCCATCAGTTTCGGCTACGACCCGCGGCTTGTGCAGATTGAAGACGTCTTTTATATCGTCTGGTGCGATGATATGCACGGCCCGTCCATCGGTCTGGGACGGACAAAAGATTTTCAAACTTTTATCCGCATGCCCAATCCCCTCATGCCGTTTAACCGAAACGGCGTTCTGTTTCCCCGCAAAATCAACGGCAAGTATTGGCTCCTGAGCCGTCCGAGCGACAGGGGCCACACCCCCTTCGGCGATATTTATCTCAGCCAAAGCCCCGATTTGATTCACTGGGGCTGCCATCGCTGGCTGATGGGAGCCGGCGGAAAGGGCTGGTGGCAGGGGACTAAAATCGGGGCGGGCCCCGTCCCCATAGAGACCGCCGCCGGCTGGCTGCTGTTCTATCACGGCGTATCCAATACCTGCAGCGGCTTTGTTTACAGTTTCGGCGCCGCCATTCTGGACCGGCAGGACCCGGGCAAGGTCCTCTACCGAACGGCTGATTATCTGCTCGCGCCGGAAAAACCCTATGAAACAGTCGGCTTTGTTCCCAATGTCGTTTTTCCCTGTGCCAACCTTTTTGATGCGGACACCGGACGAATCGCCATCTATTACGGCGCCGCCGATACATGCACAGCGATTGCCTTTGCGCAGGTCGATGAATTGCTGGACTATATCATGAACAATTCCGAAGTCTTTTGAGGGGTGTTTCGAATCGCAATCCCTTCAAAAAGAGGGGGGCGGATATGGAGTTGTTTTCTGAATGCCGACAGGGCAGAGACCGCATTTCGGCCCTGACTCAAAACGGCTGCGGCTTTGGGACGGCTGCTGGTATCCGCCGCCGAATGGTTTCACACTGTTGGAAGGAACCCGATGCAGTACGGTTATTTTGATGATGAAAACAAAGAGTATGTAATCACGCGGCCCGACACCCCGCGCTCCTGGAGCAATTATCTGGGCTCGACCGAATACGGCGCCATCATCACCAACAATGCCGGCGGCTACAGTTTCGTTCACTCCGCCGCCCAGGGGCGATTTTTGCGGCTCCGCTTTAATTCCATCCCTATGGATCAGCCCGGCCGCTATATTTATCTTTTCGACCGCGACAGCAGCGATTTCTGGTCTGCCTCCTGGCAGCCGGTCGGCAAGCCGCTTGACCGGTACAAGTCCATCTGCCGTCACGGCACGGCCTATACCGTCATCGAATCAGAATACAGCGGCATCCAGACCCAAACAACCTATTTTGTCCCCCTCGGTCAACATCTCGAATGCTGGCTGCTGAAACTGACCAACCGGGACAGCAGGCAGCGCCGCCTCCGCCTGTTTACATTTGTGGAATACGCCAACAACTGGCATATCTGGCAGGATTTGGTTAATTTGCAGTACACCCAGTTCATTGTGCGGATGCAGGTAATCGACCATATCATCGATCACGGCATCAATGTCCTGCTGCCGGACAGTTCCGCCGATTTCCAGCATCACGACGGCAACCGCCATACTTTTCTGGCGGCGGTGGGGGCCGACATTACCGGTTTTGATACCGATCGCGAGGTGTTTCTGGGTCCCTATCACTCCTTTCACAATCCCCTGACCGTCCAACGCGGCCAATGCAGCAATTCGCTGGCCTGCGGCGACAACGCCTGCGGTGTCCTCCAGATGGATGCAGTGCTGGAACCGGGCTGCTCGAAAGAATTGGCTGTCTTTGTCGGCATCGGCAAGGCCGCCGTCGAAGGCCGCCAAACCGTCCGGCAATACGGCAGTCTGCAAACGATTCATCAGGCCTTTGCCGAACTCAAACAATACTGGCACAGCCGGCTGGAGGCGATGAGCGTTTGGACCGAGGACGCCGAGTTTACCAGCATGATGAACATGTGGAGTCCCTTCAACTGCCTGATTACCTATGCCTGGTCGCGGGCGGCCAGTTTGGTCTATAGCGGCGAACGGGACGGCCTGGGCTACCGCGATACCGTCCAGGATTTGCTGGGCGTAATGCATCTGATTCCGGAAGAAGCCCGCCGCCGTCTGGAACTGATGATTACCGGCCAGGTCGCCGTCGGCGGGGCGATGCCCGTGGTCAAGCCCTTTGCCCATAACCCCGGCAAAGAAACACCCCCCAGCGAAGAAGAGTTCCGCTCCGATGATTACCTTTGGCTCTTCTGTACCGTTCCGGCCTATGTCAAAGAAACCGGCGATGAGGCCTTTTATGACAAAGTGCTGCCCTATGCCGACCGCGGCGAAGATACGGTGCTCGGCCATCTGAAGCGTGCGATAGAGTTTACCCTTCAACGGCGCGGCTCTCACGGCCTGCCGTGCGGTCTTGCCGCCGACTGGAATGATTGCCTCCAACTCGGCGGCGACGGCGAAACGGTCTTTGTCGCCTTTCAACTTCGATATGCACTGAAGACCTACGCCGAAATCTGCCGGCGCCTTCAACGCCCTCACGAAGCCGCCTGGGCCCAGGACCATTTGCAGCAGCTGGATGAAAATATCGAACGGTTCGCCTGGGATGGCCGATGGTTTCTGCGGGCCTATCGTTCCGATGGAATGAAATTCGGCTCCCATGAAAATGAGGAAGGCAGCATCTGGCTCAACCCTCAGACCTGGTCTGTGTTAAGCGGATTTGCCCAGGGCCGCCGTGCCCGCCAGGTGATGGATGAAGTCCACCAGCGTCTGGCGACGGAATACGGCCTGATGATTTGCGACCCTCCCTATCAGAAAACCGACTATCACATCGTCAAGGCCTCTCTTTTCAATCCGGGAATGAAGGAAAACGCCTCCATTTTTTCGCATACCCAGGGCTGGGCGGTGATAGCGGAAGCAATGCTGGGACGCGGCGACAGGGCCTATCAGTATTTTCGGGCTTATCTGCCGGCTGCTTACAACACGCGCGCTTCGCTCCGCCAGATTGAACCCTATGTTTACTGCCAGTTCACCCACAGCAAGTACAGCCCGCGGGCCGGCTCTTCCCGTCTGCCATGGCTGACCGGTGCGGCCGCCTGGTCCTATTATGCCGCCGCTCAGGCCATCTTCGGTATCCAGCCCGATTATGACGGACTTCGCATCGACCCATGTCTTCCCTCCGCGTGGCAGCAGGTAAAACTGCGAAGGCGTTTCCGAAACAAATGGCTGAATATCGAAATCCGCAAGGACAAAGGGGTCCAGAAGGGAGTGCGGGAAGTGCTCGTCAACGGCCGTCCCCTCGACGGCAATCTGATCGGCCTCGACCGGCTCAAGGACAGAAATGACGTGCTGGTTGTGATGGGCTGACGGCTCTGACGGCAGCCCCTTTTAATTCTTTCAAAATCTTTACTCCGGCCAGATGCCGCGAAAGACTTCCACTGCCGGCCCGGTCATATAGACGCAGTTGTCTGTTTCGCACCAGTTAATATCCAAGGCTCCCCCCGGCAGGTGAGCCCGTACTATCCGCTGGCACCGTCCCGTCAGAACCCCCGCCACCGCACAGGCACACGCCCCTGTTCCGCAGGCCAGCGTTATCCCGCTGCCCCGCTCCCACGTTCGCATGGTAAATTCCGTCGGATTCTCGCTTTTGACAAAATGCACATTCACCCGCTGCGGAAACAACTCGTGATGTTCAATCAAAGGCCCGAGCACCGGCAGGTCAATCGCATCCAAATCCTCGCAGAAAAAGACCGCATGCGGATTGCCCATCGACACACACGTCATCGACCATTCCTGCCCGCAGACCCGCAGAGGCAGACCGACCACTTCTTCGGCATCGATGGCCGCCGGAATTTCAGACGCCTTCAGAATGGGCTGGCCCATATTGACGCAGACTCGGCTGACGTTGTCTTCCTCGTCCAGTTCCAGACCCACCGTCAAAATACCCCGTCCGGTTTCCACGTGAAGCATTGCCGGAAACGTTTGTTGCCCGGGTACCGAAAATTCATGGTCAGCGGTATGCGGCCGATATGTTTCATAAAAATATTTGGCCAGGCAGCGGATGCCGTTGCCGCACATCTGGGCCTCGGAGCCGTCGGCGTTGAACATCCGCATTTTTACATCCGCCGTCTCAGACGGGCAAACCAGAATCAGACCGTCCGAGCCGACCCCGAAATGGCGATCGCTCATCCGCACCGCCAGCCGGCTGGGGTCTTCAACAGTCTGCTGGAAGCAATCGATATAAACATAATCATTGCCCAGCCCCTGCATTTTAACAAATTCCATAATCCCTTTCTCCGTTTCAGAAACTGCACAGTATAAAAGCAGCAGGCGGCCCAGGCAACCGCAGAGTTTTTTTCGTTGAACTTGCATTGGCTTGGTAAAAAAGCGAACACAGCATCCTTGCCGCAAGACCTGCGGCAAAAACGGCTTGCTGGAAGGGCAGGACGGCTCTTTTTCTGCGAGGGCTTGGTTGAATCCTCTCCCCTAAAATGTTTTGCTCACACCGAATGTCAGTCCGTCGAAGCCGGCGTTGTCTTCATCAAGCCCTGCATTGGACAAATGGAATATCTTCAGCGTTACCGCCCAACTGTTGCCGAAATCGTATCCGATGCCCGCGTCCGACAGGAAATTCACCTTTGAGCCATTCCCCGGCATATAGTCATCGTGCCATAGCACAGCCGAACCGATTTCCCCGTAAAAACCTTTGCTTTTTATCTCCTGCGCATAAAAACGCAGTGCCGCCCCCACTCCCACCCCGAAAATATCATCCTTCCTGTCTTTTACACTGCCGCGTAAATTGTAGAAAAAAAGCGGATACCCTCGGGCCGCCAGCGTTATCCGCTCTTGAACCGGCCACTCATACTCCGCCGCCGCCAGAAGAAAGTAATCCTCCTCACGCTCAGGCCACTGCTCGCCCACGGTGCCGGTGCTGCTCATAAATTCACCCCGCCACCAGCCCTGATCGAATTTGTTTGTGAGCACATGATCACCTCCGCATCCCCCGCACATAACCACGCCCAGCAAAACCGCGCATGCAAACCGATTCATTGTTGACCTCCATGGAAACAGGGTTATCTGTTTTTCAGAATTTTACAGGTCTGTTTTTCTGTTTTTCAACAAAAAAAACGCCGGTTTGGCTTGAAAAAAGCAAGGATTCTTTACATCTTGTCTCCTGAATTTGCAATTGCCCTTTTGGTTTTCGTTTACTGCCTTCTCCATCTCAGAGCAGGAAATCCGGCCACAAAATTCTTACTTTTTGCACAAGGTTTATCGGGAAAATCCTATTGAATAATCCGCAGACCCTTTTGTCGGGCGTAATCCAAAGCAGCCCTAAACTCCTCCTCTGTCGGTCGGCGGTTCAGCGGCGGATACTGGCTTGCGTGAAAACACGGTCGATACTGGTCCATCACATTGACGGCTGTATGCGGCGAGATTTGCTCCGCCAGAAAGTCAAAGGTTTGTTCGCTGCCGGCCAGCCCGCCCGGCAGTACCAGATGACGCACCAGCAGCCCTCGAACGGCAATGCCGTTTTCAAGCACCAAGTCCCCAACCTGCCGGTGCATTTCTTTCACCGCCGCCCGATTCACTTGCGGATAATCCGGCGCATCCGAATATCGGCCGGCGGCCTCCGAATCCGCATACTTCATATCGGGCATGTAGATATCAATCATCCCTTCCAGCAAGGCAAGCGTTTCCGGCAGGTCATATCCGCCGCTGTTGTAAACAATCGGACGGCGCAGCCCGTTTGCCTTCGCTCTCTCCAGTGCCTCGACGATTGCGGCAATCTGGTGGGTCGGCGTAACCAGGTTGATGTTGATGCACCCGCCCGCCTGAAGCCGAAGAAAAATCTCGGCCAGTTTCTCCACGGAAATCGTCTGTCCATTCCGCAGCTGGCTGATGTCATAGTTCTGGCAATAAACACACCGCAGATTGCACCCGGTAAAGAAGACCGCACCGGAACCGCCGCGGCCCACCAGCACGCTTTCTTCCCCGAAGTGCGGCCCGAAACTGCTGATGACCGGCTCGGCCCCAATGCCGCAATAGCCCGCCTCTCCGCCCAGCCGATGAACCCCGCACCGCCGCGGACACAGATTGCACCTGCTCATCTGTTCTTTCAGTGCTCGGATTGTCGCTCGCAGTCGGCTCATTTTTTCGGGTTTTGGTTTCCTATTTTGCCCTTTTAGGCGTATTTTGATAACAAAGTAGGGCGGCCTCTGAAAGGTCCTCAGCCATGGTGATGTATGTATATCTGATAACGCTGCTTTTGGTCAATTCCTTCTGGCTGGTATTGGTTTTTTTCTATCTGCCCGGCAATTGGCTGATGGTCCTCACGACAGCCCTGTTTGACTGGTGGCAGCGGGAAAAGGCCTTGTTTTCGCCGTGGACACTGGCCGCTGCCGCCGTGTTGGCCCTCGTAGGGGAAATAGCAGAGTTCCTGGCCGGCTTCGCCGGAGCCAGAAAAGCCGGTGCCGGCTGGAAGGCCTCCTTGGCCGCTCTCCTCGGAGCGATGGGAGGGGCCTTGGCCGGTACGCTCCTGATTCCAGTTCCCTTCGCAGGCACGCTCCTGGGCGGCTGCATCGGCGCTGCTCTGGCGGCCGGGGCGGTAGAACACTTTTCCGGCAGAGAGCCGAAACAATCGCTGCAATCCGGCATCGGTGCCGGACTGGGCACAGCGGCAGGTACTCTTTGGAAACTGATCATGGGCTTGGTGATTTGGTTTGTGATTGCTGCCGCCGCCTTTTGGCCTTAACGTGTCGGCATCGCCCGCTTACATTGTTTTATACTTCGGCCCGCCGCCCGGCTCCGGACATCGCCAGCGGATATTGTCGAAAGGGCACTTCCGCTGGCAGGTTTTGCAGTGCAGGCAATTGGATGGATTGGCCGGCTTGACAACCCCCTGAACGGATTCATAAACGCCCGCCGGACAAAAAGTGATGCACGGTGCACCAAAAACCGGCATGCACTTCTCCTGACAGACCTGCGGCTCACGAATCGTCAAATGACAGGGCTGCTCTTCCCGATGGGAAGTCCCGGCCACAGCTGTAAAGGTGTCCTTGTCGAACCGCACGGCCGGCTTGAGCCGGTAGCGCTGGCGGCGCATCGCACGATAATCCGGCTCAACCGCAAAAGCAGGCAGCCAATCCCCCAAAACCGACAGCGGAAACCCCTGCAGCGGCCCGAATTTAGCCACCGTCTGGCGAAAGTTCTTGGCAGACTCCATTTCCTTGAAAACGCCGTGTTCTTCCAGCAGGCGGGTATAACTGCAAGCAGTTCCGGCCGGCGTGTCCAGATTCTCAGCGGCGGCTTCTGCGGCAGCCAGACCCGAATAAATGGCATTGTGAATCCCTTTAATCTTGAGCATATTCACGAAGCCGGCGCTGTCCCCCAGCAGACATACATTGCTGCGGCCTACCGCCCCTGTCTGCGGGCAGCGCGGCAGGGCATAAAGGCCGCCTTCCGGAATCATTTTGGCTCCGCCTTCAACCACCTTGCCGCCCTCAATGAATCGCCGCACCCACCGATGCTGCTTAAAAAGCGTCAGCGCATCCTGCGGATTAAAATCAAAATAGGGATAATCCAGCCCGACAATCATCCCCACGGCAATCTGCTCAGAACCCATCGGATACATAATCCCGCCGCCGAACATTCCCGGCCCGAGCAGCGGCGTCCAAAGGGGATAGCCCATTGCGTGCACAACCCGCCCGCTTCCGAATGCTTCATATTGCTGCGGCGAAACCTTAATCAGTTCCTTCACCCCCAGCGAGAACAGCTGCGGACTTCGTCGCCTCAGACCGGCCTTTTGAACCAATTGTTCAGCCAGCTGCCCGTCGCATCCTTCCGCAATCAGCAAAACACGAGCCGGCACAATTTCCCCCGGCAGAAAGTTCGGCTGCGGATGCCCTTCCTTATCCAGTCCCTGGTCTGTCAGCCGCACGCCTTCGGCCAGCTGTGTTTCAGGATTCCAGAGGATTTCGCCGGCTGCAAAACCGTGCATTACCTCTACCCCCATCGTTCGGGCTGCCTCGCACAGCCGCGCCGTCAGCCGGCTCAGCGAGCAAATCCAGTCGCCCCGATGCCCCATTTGACCGAAGGCCAGACCCATCTTTTCAGCCGCAAGCACCGCCGGCAGGATTTTAACAGCCCCATACTTTCCCGCCAGAAAGAGCAAATCATCCCGCTGAACCTGCCCGATCAGAATCTTTTTGGCTTGTTCGCTTTCTTTCCAGTTCGGCTCGATGGGGTTCAGCAGATCTTCGAGGGCTTCCGGCTCGATGACTGCACCGGATAGATTATGCTGTCCGCCGCCGGCGGCCTTGTCGATGACAACCACATCCAGTTCCGGCCGTTTCTGTTTGAGCCGGATAGCCGCCGACAAGCCCGCCGGCCCGGCCCCGACAATCAGAACAGAAACAGGATTTGCCCGCGGAATTGTGCTCATTCCATCGCCCTCAGTTCTTCGGCCAGTTGAGGAATAACATCTTCGGCACTGCCGATAAGATAGTAATCGCACTGTTTGAAAATCGGCGCATGGGGGTCGGTATTGATGGCGATAATCGTTTCCGTGTTGGCGATGCCTATCATGTGCTGAATCGCCCCGGAGATGCCCACGGCAATATACAGTTTCGGCCCGACGGCCGTGCCGGTCTGGCCGACCTGATAAATGCGCTCCGCAAACCCCTGCTCCACCGCCGTGCGGGAGGCGCCCTTTTCAACCGTAATGGAAAACCGTTCTCTCAGCGCACTGCACAGCATAGTCAGCAGCCGGTCATAATTATCCCGATTCTGCATCCCCTTGCCGCCGCTGACGATGCACTCGCTGTCAAACCGAACCTGTCCGGTTCCTTTTTCCGTGCGGAGAATTTCCAGCGACAGATCTTTTTCGCTGAGGGATACCGCATGCGGTACAATAGTCCCCCGACGCAGCGGGTCTTCCGCCAGCCGCTTCATTACCCCGGGACGAGCCGTGGCCATCTGGCAGGGGGAGTCCTTGGTACAGATGGTAGCCATCACGTTGCCCCCCAGCGCCGGACGGGTCTGGAAAAGAATGCCAATCTGCTTGCGGCGGCTGCTGTCGCGGATGTCCAGCCCTGTACAGTCCGCTGTCAGCCCGCAGCCCGTTCGATAAGAAACCATCGGCGCCAAAACCCGCCCCTGCGGCGTAGCGGCAAACAGCACAATCTGCGGACGATACTTTTCAAACACATCTGCAATAACCTTTCGCCACGGAAACGGCTCAAACGGCTCCAGCAGCGGATGTTCAATCAGATAAACCTTATCCGCGCCCCCGGCAATCAGCGGCGGCGCCATCGAGCGGACATTCTTGCCTGCCAGCACGGCCCCGCACTCCACCTCCAGCGAATCCGCCAGTTGACGTGCCTTGCCCAGCAGTTCAAAAACCGCCGGATGAATCCCCTTTTCATCATGCTCGGCGACCACCCAGACCTCGCCGCTGTAGCTCGGCTGTGTCTGGCGATACCCTTCGAGCATATCCTCGAGCGCCTTCTTGTGAAAATCCACGCGAGGGTC
Organism: uncultured Phycisphaerales bacterium; assembly: GCA_937868095.1. GTDB lineage: Bacteria > Planctomycetota > Phycisphaerae > Sedimentisphaerales > Anaerohalosphaeraceae > JAHDQI01. The sequence goes on from CALMLO010000036.1 coordinate 95,017, forward strand.
GGCAAGGATTTTTTCGCAAACCTCCTCCGTGATTTCATCCGGCGAGGAAATATGCAGTTCCTCAAGAATCTGTCGAAGTATCTGAAAATCAGCGATTTCCTTCTCCGTCCCCTCGAAAGACCGGTCAAAAGGACTCTCCCGCCTTGCCGGCAGCACATAGGCCGGTTTCTTCTCGGTCTTCTGCTCCTCAGCGGAAGACGTTTGGGAAAGGGCCTGACGAATCACCGCCGCCAGCTCCTTTACCGAAGAAACCGCCCGGCATTTCCGGCTGGTTTTCCCCGGCGGAAAAACCCGAATCACGCGGGTCTTCGACCCTTCCACCCCTACGGCTTTCGCCTGGATGGTTCGAGCGTCCCATTGAATCAGCGGTATTCGGGATGCTTGCCGGCTTCTTTCAAAAGAGGCAAACAGCGGATATTCATACTTGGCCGTAGTCAAAACCGCCGGCTTCTGACGCAAACGCACCATCTGGCTGCCGCCGGAAATAATCCGCGTAAAAACAAACCGCCCATCCTCATATTCGGCGTCGGTAATATAGGATACACACGGAATCCCCAGTTCTTCGGCAATCTGAGGCGGAACCTGCGCCGTATCCCCATCCACGGACTGCATCCCCGCCACAATATAGTAATCTTTGGAATGCTTCAGCAGGTCGGATTCAATTTTGCGAATGGCATAGGCCAGCGGATTGGCGGTAGCCGGCGTATCCGCCCCCCCAAGCGCCCTGTCCGTAAGCAGAATTGCCGTATCGGCACAACGGGCCAGACAATACCGCAGCACCTCCGCCGCCATAGGCGGCCCCATCGTCAGGGCAATAATGCGCGCCGCTGTATCGCCCGACAGAACCGCCATCCGGCGGGCAAAAGCAAGGGCCTGGGCATCCAGTTCATTGATAACACTCGGCAGGCGGGTGCGGATCAGGTTGCCTGTATTCGGATCAAACGCATTGTCCGTAATTTGAGAAACATCAGGCACTTGTTTGACTAATACGATATAATCGCTCATGAATCCCCTGAATCGCCTGGTTCGCAAATTTTTTAAAAAATCCCGCTTATCTTATCAACTTCATCAGACCGGTCAACCAATAACAAACCTTTTCGGAGAAATTTTAGATGATAAGGGCATTTTTCAGCAAAAAGCCGCCCGTTGAAAGAGTTTTGGAAAGCCGAGGGTTGAAAGCGGTTTCGGTTGTGGAAGAATACGGAATACCCATGATTAGGACTATCCTGTTTTTCAACCTTCTATAAGGAAACTTCTTGCTTTTTGGGGAGAAGGAAGGGTGTTTTTCGGCACTATAATCGAATTGTGGAAAACCTGTGAACAAATTGGCCGTGTTTTCGTGTTATCTGGATATATTGGGTTCGGTAATGTGGTTTTTCGTTTTTACCAAACAGCAAGTGGAAGACAATCCTTGTCGTCTTTTTGGGATATATTTCTTAACTTACTCAATTTTAAGAAGTTATGTTTTGTAATGGATGCAGGGGGCTTTTTGTACCGACTGGTCTGTATGTATTTGGGTTTTTTTCTGTTTTATATTAAAAACCGAGTTTGCGTTCTAATTTTGTGAATGGATTGTGGATAACTTGGTTTCTCTGCGTGTGAGGGGTTCTGTTTTGCTTTGATCTTTCTAACTGTTTCTGTTTTCAAGAGATGGGTGAAAAACAGTCGGAGGAACCTTTCTTGACAAGACAAGTTGAGTTTAGTAGAAAGAAACAGAAAATGATACCTCATATTTTTGGATAGGAGATTGTGTTATGGACGAGCAGGGCACAGAAAACCAACATCAAACCTTTGCTGAAGGGGGAAGCCCCGTGCTGTCGAAGGATTCGCTGAATCTGGCGATTTTATGTCATCTCCTTGGGATGTTTACGAGTTTTCTTGGACCGCTGATTTTGTGGCTGGTCAAAAAAGATGAAGATGAGTACGTGGAGCACCACAGCCGGGAGGCACTGAACTTCCAGATTACGCTACTGCTGGGTTATTATGCCGGATGCCTTCTGAGTTTTGTCTGCATTGGGGTTCTTGTCATTCTGGCGGTTTTAGCAATGAATTTTATCTTTTGTCTGACAGCCGCCGTGGCGGCCTCTAAAGGGCAGCGGTACCAGTACCCATTCTGTCTGCGTCTGGTCAAGTAGGGCAATTGAGGAGACAACAGGTCGGCTTGTTTCTTTTCGGAGGCAAGAGGAGGGACGTATTGCTGCGCTGAGAGGACTGAAGACTCTTTGAAAAATCCGCAAGGGCTGGTATGATGGGGTCGATGACAAAAGACAAAGGAAAAGAAACTCATTTGGGCAGCGGGCCTGCTGCGCAGAACAAAAAGGCCTGGCATGAGTATGAAGTGGTTGAGACGCTGGAGGCGGGCATTTCCCTTTTGGGAACAGAAGTAAAGAGTTTGCGGTGCAAACAGTGTGATCTGGAGGGGGCTTATGCTCGAATTCAGGATGGAGAGTGCTGGCTGATTGGTTGTAAAATTGCTCCTTACTTGCAAGCGGGGAGGAGCAATCATGAGCCGGAGCGGAAGCGAAAACTTCTGCTGCATCGGGCCCAGATACGAAAACTTCGCAGCAAGCTGGAACAGCGGGGCTTTACGCTGGTTCCTTTGCGTGTTTATTTTAATGAGCGGGGGATTGCCAAGGTGCAGCTGGGGCTTGCGCAGGGCAAACGAAAGTATGATAAACGGCAGAAAATCCAGGAGCGGGAACAAAAGCGGGATATGGAACGAAGCCGCAAGAAATTCCGGTAATTGTCCAGGCAGGGGAACATTTGCGGGAGAAAGAAATGGCAGAAGAAAAAAAAGAGGAAAAAAAGATAATTGTGGATGAGGACTGGAAAACTCAGGCCCAGCGAGAAAAAGAGAAACTGAAGAATCAGGAATCCGCCTCGAAGGAACCGGAAAAAGAGCCGATGCAATTGCCGCCGGCGGATTTTCTGGGTTTGGTGAGCATTCTTGCTTCGCAGGCGTTTTATTCGCTGGGGGTGATTCGCAGTGCGGCCGAGCAAGATAAGGAGATTGAGCCGGATTTGCCGATGGCTCGCTACCATATTGATTTGCTGTCGATTCTTGAGGAAAAATGCAAGGGGAATCTGACGGCACAGGAACAAGCGGTTCTTAGCGAAACGCTGGCTCAGCTGCGGATGGTGTTTGTGAAATTGTCTTCCTAACTATGTTTTTCTGACTATGTTGGCTGTTTTTTGAGTGAAAGAAGTTTAAGCGACAGTGGATACGATATTCGAGCAGATATTGGCTCATAAACGGTCGGAGGTGGCCCGTCGGAAGGAGCAGGTTGGACTTGAGCCGCTGCAGGAGAAATGCAGTTCGATGCCGAAGTGCCGGAATTTTTATCAGGCGGTGACGAAAAGGAATCCTCGCGGGCTGAATGTGATTGCGGAAGTGAAGAAGGCCTCTCCCTCGGCTGGGGTGATTCGGGAGGATTTTGACCCTGTGGCGATTGCCGGCATTTATGAACGGTGCGGCGCGGATGCTATCAGTGTTCTGACGGATGAGCGTTTTTTCGGGGGAAAACTGGAGTATCTGACGGCGGTTAAGGAATCGGTGGGGCTTCCGGTGCTGCGGAAGGATTTTATTGTGGATGCCTACCAGGTGTATGAGGCCAAGGCGGCGGGAGCGGATGCGATTTTGCTGATTGCCGAAGCCCTGCGGCATGGGGAACTTATGGATTTGCTGATTCTGGCCAGCCAGCTGACGCTGACAGTGCTGCTGGAGGTGCATGATGCGGATTCGCTGCTGCAGGTACGCAGTCTGATCGGCTTTCCGCAGCAGCATTACAGTGTACTGGGCATCAACAACCGCAATCTTCGAACGATGGAGGTGGACTTGAACCATACGCTGCGGCTGGCGGAGCTGATAGACAACCGCCGGGAGGTGATTGCCGAAAGCGGCATTCAGACGCGTGAGGATGTGAGAAAACTAAAGCGGCTGGGCATCGGGGGGGTACTGATTGGTCAGGCGCTTTGCGGCAGCCAGTCGATTGAGACCAAGTTTGAAGAATTGTTCGGAAGGAGCGGCTAAAGTGGAAGGGGTTGTTCTGCTGGGTATTGGGCTTTTGATGGGGCTGTTTGGGGGGCTGTTGGGGATCGGCGGTTCGGTGATTATGATTCCTGCTTTGACGCTGGTGTATGGGGAGAATCAGCATTTGTATCAGGCATCGGCGATGATTTGCAATTTTTTCGTGGCGGCTTCATCGCTGGCGGCTCATTGGCGTGCGGAGGCGTTTGTGGGTTCGGTTCTGAAGCGGCTGATTCCTGGGGCTGTGGCGGGGGTTGTGCTGGGGGCGGCGCTGAGCAATTGCCGGTGGTTCGAGGGAGGCAACAGTTTTCGGCTTGCCCGGCTGTTTGGGGGTTTTTTGGTGTATGTGGCGGCGTACAATCTCTGGAAGTTTCGTCCGAAACCTGCGGAGCGGAGCGGACAGCCGGCGGGTTCTGAATTTATTCGCGGGCTGCTTGCGGGAGGGATTGGTCTGCTGACGGGTATCGGGGCTGGGCTGCTGGGGATTGGTGCGGGGACGGTTTCAACGCCGCTTCAGCAGATTTGTCTGAAAATGCCGCTTCGGAATGCGATGAGCAATTCGGCGGCGGCGATTGTGTCAATGGCGTGGCTTGGGGCGATTTATAAGAATGCGACGCTGGCTGAGCATGGGATTGCGTGGGTTGAATCGATTCGCATTGCTTTGTGGGTTCTGCCGGCGGGAATGGTCGGCGGGTATCTGGGGGGCATTTTGATGCATACGCTGCCGAAAAATCTGGTGCGGGGGATTTTTGCGGTTGTCTGCCTGATTGCCGCCTGGCGGCTGCTGACGGTTCAGGCGGGCTGAGCCGTCAGTGCCGAAAGAAGAAGGGATTGGAGGAGAGGGCGGCGTTTTCGATTTTTGGACAGGGCGGGCGCGGGGTTCTCAGACGGTTCGGGTTTTTTCGAGGATAACTTTGAGTTTGTCTTCGACGGAGTGGACCTGATTTTCCTTCAGATTGAGGATGTCGCGGAGGGCCTCGCCAATGTAAGGCAGGTAGGTTTCGATGTAGCCGCGTTTGATCATTTCGGCGCGGATTCGTTTCTGTCTTCGGACGTGCATGCCCAGTTTTCGTCCGCATTCCTGGACGGCCAGTTTGATTTCTTTGATGATTTCCGGGTAGTGGGCAACGGCTTCTTTACTTTCTGAGGTAAAGGGTACCCAAACGGATGCGATATGGACCATCAGCAAAATGGGACCTGTGGGCATGGCCCCTCGGCTTTGGCTGATGCCGTAATTTCGCCAGTTGGTTTCAAGAACCGCTTTGTACACGGCACAGGCGGACTGCTGGTAGAGGAGGGGGACGCGGTTGGCAAACCGCACCAGGCGGAGCATCGGTTCTTTGTCTTTGTCGTCCTGCTCGGCGTCGGTATTCTGCTCCTGGAATCCGTAGGCCAAAGCGGCTTCGACGAGAAAAGGATTGCCGCGATAGACAGCGGGCTTGCGTGTGCAACTGGTGTAAAACTCTGCTGTGACGACTCGTTTGAGTCCTTCGATGAGGGCGTCCTCTCCAATGGGGCCGATGCAGTCGGTGGGAGGGGCCATGATTTTGGTGTCTTGAATTGCGTTGTGAAGGATTTCGGCATCCTGGAGAGTGAGTTTGTCCGGTTTCATTCTGGAGGAGAGTTTGGCCTTTTTGAGGATTTCTCCAGCGAGCCGTTCGCTGATGCGGGAAAACTCTGTGTGCAGAAACTCTGCGAGTGTTTTGGCTCTGGTTTCGCGGGCCATTTTGTAAAAGACACCTAATTCGACGCCGTAGGGGTGGGGCTTGACTTCGATGGGGATAAAGGGAAGTTCGGAGCTTCGGCGGTGGTATTCGGTAACTTGCCCATCGGGGGTGCGATAGACGATTCGGGCGTGGGGGTTTGCCATGGCGGTTTGGGCGAGATACTCATCTACGCTTTGCCGGCCTTTTTGGTAGCGGCCTTCGAGCGTTATGGCTACGCGGGTTCCGGTGGGCAGTTCAAAATCGCACTCTTCGTCGAGGATAATTTCGGGCTTGTTTCGGGCGGTATCGATCTGGACGTGATAGTGATGGGCTTTCTTTTTGGGGCTGGTGCGAGTGATAATCTGGACGGGCTGGCCGGTGGTCAGGAGGCCGTACATTCCGGCTGCACTGATGCCGATTCCCTGCTGGCCGCGGCTCATTTTGAGGGTGTGAAACTTGCTGCCGTATAGGAGGCGGGCAAAGATGTTGGGTACCTGTGCACCGAGGATGCCGGGTCCGTTGTCCTGAACCGCCACCACAAATTTATTGTCGGAACTGTTGAACGGCTGAATAGAGATCTCCAAATCCGGGAGAATCTGGGCTTCTTCACAGGCATCGAGGGAGTTATCGACAGCTTCTTTGACAGCGGTTAAAAGGGCCTTACGGGAGTTGTCGAAGCCGAGCAAATGGCGGTTTTTGGCGAAAAATTCGCTGACACTGATGTCTCGCTGCCTGGCGGCCATGGATTCGGCTGTTGCCGCTGCTGTTTTTCGTTTGCGTCGGGCTGGGGCGGCCGGCTTGGGAGAAACTTCGGCTTCGGGCGTCGGTGCGGGTGCCGGTGTAGATGGACTGTCGCTGTCGGTTTGGGTGAAGGCCAGATTCAGTTGTTTTGTCTGGGTGAACTTTCGGGCTGTCATGAAGAACTCCGTATAGGAATAAACGGTCTGCCCCGCGGGATTCAAAGCGGGGCAGGACCGGGAAAAGCCGCAATCTTTGGGGGCTTACTGAAGTTTGCAGATATACAATTCGTCAACAAAATCGAGTTTTTTAAGGTCTTCGGCTGCTTTTTCATCGGGCAGTTTGTCCAGACTGAAGGCGAGAATGGCTTTGCCTTCGGAACGTTTGTGGCCGACGCCCATCGTATTGATGTTGATGCCGTAGCTGCCGAGAATTGTGCCGACGGCTCCGATGACGCCCGGTTTGTCTTTGTTGAAGATAATCAGCATGGCTTCTTCGGGTGTTACTTCGATGGGGAAGCCGTCAATTTCGATAATGCGGGGGAGATTTCCGCCGAAGACGGTTCCGACGATGGTGCGTTTGCCCTGATCCGTTTCTACGGTTGCTGAAAAGGTGGATTCGAAGTTTTTGATTTCCGGGTTTTTCGTCTGGTCGATGCTGATTCCGCGTTCTTTGGCCAAAACATTTACGTTGACCATGTTGACGACGGTGTCGAAGTGCGGTTGAAGCAGGCCGATAGCAAAGGAGGTGGCGATGGGGTCTACATTCTTTTCAGCGATGCTTCCGCGGAACTCAATATGGACATTCTTCAACGGTCCGTGAACCATGGAACTCATTAGTGAGCCGATTCGCTGGGCGAGTGCGGCATACTGGCTGATGAGAAGAGGCAGTCCGGCCATGGTTGGTGCGTTGACGGCGTTTCGGATAATGCCCCCTCTGATGGCATCCATCAAAATCTGGGCGGCTTCGACCGCTACTTCAATCTGGGCTTCTTCGGTGCTGGCTCCGAGATGGGGGGTTACCAGACAATTGTCCAGGTCTTTGAAACGTGTGTTTTCGGGCGGTTCCTTTGAGAAGACGTCGAGGGCTGCACCGGCGATGGTTTTGGCAGCCAGGGCATTGAAGAGGTCTTCCTCGTTGATGATTCCGCCGCGTGCGCAGTTGATAAGCCGGCAGGTCGGCTTCATGATCTTCATTTCTTTGGCGGTGATCATATTGAGGGTTTTCTCGTTTTTGGGAACGTGAACAGTGATGTAATCGGATTCTTTATAGATTCGTTCGAGAGAATCGGTCAGGACAATGCCGAGCTGTTCGGCGTCTTTGGGAGCGGCAAAGGGGTCGTAGCCGAGAATCTTCATGTTGAAGCCGAGGGCCATTTTCGCCACGGCCATGCCGATTCGTCCTAATCCGATGATGCCGAGCGTTTTGTTGTTCAGCTGGTTTCCGGTGTATCGTTTTCGGTCCCATTCGCCTCGCTTGAGACTATTGCAGGCGGGCACGATATTGCGGCTGAGGGCCAGCATCAAGGCCATGGTGTGTTCGGCGGCGCTGAGCGTATTGCCGCCGGGGGTATTCATCACTAAAATACCTTTGCGGGTGGCGGTGGGGACATCGACATTGTCGATTCCTACGCCGGCACGGGCGATACCTTTGAGTTTTCCCGGGCGTTCGAGCACTTTGGCGGTTACTTTTGTGTCGCTTCGGATGATCAGGCCGTCATAGTCTCCGATGATGGAGGCCAGTTCATCTTCTTTGATGCCGGTGCGTACAACGGCCTCAAAGTCTTCTGCGGAGTTAATCAGATCGATTCCTTCCTGCGCTAGTTTATCCGTAATCAAAATTCGGTACATAGTGTGTTTTTCTCCTTTTTATTGTGCTTGATTGAAAAAGGCGTCCAAGGTTTCCATTTCTTCACTGATACGAAAATCTGTTTGGGGGCAAGGATAGAGATTGCGGACAATGCAATGAGAGACGGCTGTAAGGAGTCGTTGGAGGACAGCAGAGCGGCCGCGGGATTCAAAGTCCACGGAGGTTCGAATCAAACGAGGGGTCTTTTCGGGCGGCCAGACCACCTCGGCGGTGTCCGTTTTCAGCAAAATGGTGCGAACCGCGAGGTTGCCCATGTAATAATCCTGTTCGGTCAGACGGATGAGTTCGCAGTCGGTGATTTCTACATAAAGAAGGAAGGCCGCCCCTTTCCGGCGTGCATCTTCCTCGAGCTGTGTCCATGAAAAGGAGGCGGAGGGGTTGGCGGAGGCCGGCGGCATCAGGAAGATGGCTTCCGTGGGGATTTTGACTTTTCTGTGCAAATCGGCAGCCAGTATCTTCTGAAGAAGATCGGGGATGTCAGCATCGGTGCGGCTGCCCGCGGTGGGGCGAACCGCCAGATAGATGGACCTGTCCTTTTGATTATATAAGGGGAACTGAGGGGAGACTTTCTGTTCCGAAGAAGTAGGGCTTACAAGAAATCCGAGCATGGTACAGCCGCTTACCAAGGAAAGCAGTCCTGTGCTCAGAAGCCATCGATAAACCTTTTGTTTTCCAATTTTCATCGTTTTGTTCAGGATTGACTTTGCCCGGCATAAATCAGCAGTGCCGCCACCCAGCCGACCAGGATTATTGCGACGGCTGCAAAAATCAGTACTTTGATTCCTCCGGGCGAGCGCACCCACCTCAAAAAAGCAAAATCTACTCCAAAGATTGCGATATGTAAAGCAAAAAAAAGGACAGCGATTGCGGCCAGACAAAAGGCGGCGGCGGCTGGTTGAAGACAAAATGACTCTTTAATTCTTCCTGCGGCAAAGGCCTGGATGGAATGGGTCCATCCGCAGCCGGGGCAGGGCAGACCAAATCGTTGTTTGAAACCGCAGATTCCCAGCGTTGGGGTAAGGTCAAACCATCCGTGATCGCAGGCCCAAAAGAAAAAAAAGCCGCCGGCAATCAGCAGGGCAATGCCTCCGGCAGTGATTCGCCCGCCCAGAGAGATGCGATTTTGGGATTTTCCGGCGCTTAAAGATTGGCCTTTGCTCATTTGTCCTGATACAATAGAGCGCTGAACATCGAAAGTCAAGGTGAAAGGAATGGGTATGGGCCTGAGTTCGACGGAAATCAGCTATTTGCTTGAGACGGCGGTTGTGGCGGCTCGTCTGGCAGGCCAGCGGGCGATGGAGGAGATTCGTTTTATCCATGCTGTCCAGAAAGATGCTGATGAACTGGTGACAGAGGCAGATCCGATTTGCCAGAAAATCATTATTGATCATATTAAGGAGAATTATCCCGATCATGGTTTTCTGGCTGAAGAAAATGCCGGAGAAAAGATGCTGAAACTGGCCCCTCGGGGAGAGCCGTCCATTTGGTGGATTATTGACCCGATTGACGGTACGAACAATTTTGCCAATGGTTTGCTGTGTTTTTCTGTGAGCATTGCGGTGATGGAAGCGGGCAAACCCATCGTTGGGGTGGTTTTTGAACCGGCGACGGATTCTATGTTTACGGCGGCTGTGGGAATGGAGAGCCAGATGAACGGTTCGCGGATTCAAGTCAATCGTCAGGAACTGAATCGTTTTGCGTGTTTCGGGATTGACAGCCATCTGGAGCCGGCGTATGCCCAGGCCTATCAGGAAGTTATGCTTAAGACCCGATTTCGGTGTCTTGGTTCGACGGCTCTGCATTTGGCGTATGTGGCGAAGGGTTCGCTGATAGGTTCTGCGGTGCTGCGTTCTCGTCTTTGGGATATTGCGGCGGGCGTTTTGCTGGTTGAGCGTGCGGGCGGATTTGTCTCTTCTCTGGAGAGAGAGTCTCTTTTTCCGGTGGATGTAGGGGCTTATCAAGGGCAGTTTATTCCTCTTCTGGCAGGGAATGACTATAAAAAAGGAGAGATTAAGAAAATCTTTTCAAGGAGATGAAAAAAGGTTTTTTTGTAACAAAATTCTGTTAAACTCCGTCTAATTTCCTATAGCATCTAACGGCACGTACTAAAAGGAGGGGATACCCGCGTGTGCGGGTATGAGAGCGGGTTTTGTTAGAAACTTTTACTGATGGGCATGAACAAGAAAGGTTCAATTTTGACGGCGAAAGGAGAGATGGTATGAAGGCAAGAATGTCATTTCTGTTTGCGGGGCTTTTGGCGGCGGTTTTTTTGATGGTTTTTGCGGGGGCGGGCTATTCGGCTCAGAGCCAGGATGCCTTGCTGGATTTGCTGCCGGCGGATACGCTGATATGTTTTCGGATTAATAATTTTAGCGGTACCTTTGAACAGTTGGACCAATATTTGGCCGGCGTATCCCCCATGCCTGTTTCGATGCTGCTTACGACGCAGTTGGGAAGTGCGATTGGGGATCCGCTGCTGAATGGAATGAATAAAGCCGGTACCCTTGCTGCTGTGCTCCTGCCGGGAGCGGATGAAGAGGAACCGATGGGGGCGGTACTTCTGCCGGTTGCAGATGTTCAGCTGTTTTTGTCGAGCCCGTATGGTAAAGTTGATGAAAAGGGTCTTTATACGCTTACGCCGCCTGGTTCTTCGGTCGGCCCGGTTTCTTTTGTTCCACTAAAAGGTTCTTCCTATCTTTTGATGGCTCCGGAAAGCCAAAAAGAGACGCTGGTGTCTATTCAGGCGTGTTTGAAGGATAAAAAGCAGTCGTTGTCGCAGCGGCTTAAGGCGGAGGATGCTCAACGTTCCGCTTCGGCACCGTTCTGGCTTTGGCTGAATGTGGAAAAGGGATATGATATGGTTGCTCCCGAGCTGAGAGAGTCGATTGAAAGTGGGGTTGAGGAATCTTTCCAGCATGGCCCTATGGCGATGGAACCGAATGCTGTAACGGCGCTGCTGGATGGGATGGATTCCTGGATGCGGCAGGTGGACTCCTTTACTGTGGCTTTAACGCCTCAGGCGGAGCAACTTACGGCTGAAATGATTTTTGCGGCCAAGACGGATTCGGAACTAGCTGGTCTGCTTGTTCGCGAGCCGGGGATGAAGAGTGGTTTTGCGATGGGAGGGTATCTGGACCCGCAAGCCCCTCTCAACTGTCTTATGCGGACCAATACGCTGCTGATGATGAAAGCCAATAAAGTGGGCATGGAACTTTGGACTGCTGTTCTCACCAAAGGCCAGCCAGATGCCGCTCTCACTGCTCAGATAAATGAGCTGATTGAAAAAAGCATGCGGGCGGTGGGAACGGAAATGGCTTTTTCCTTCGGCTATCAGGCAGGTATGCCGCCTTTTTCTATGCGGGAAGTTGTCGAAGTGAAGGATGCGGCGGCGTTCAGAGAAGTCATCCGCTCCAGTGTCGATTTGGTTAATGTGCTCTACAGCAAAATGACTTTTCCTGCCGTGTTTCGTCTTCAAGAAAAGGTTAGTGAATATAAAGGCATTCCTATTGATCAGGCCGTTATCCAATTTACGCCGACGGATTCTTTTCCAGCGGAGGAGAAGGCGGTGCTGGATGCTTTGTACGGCCAAGAGGGGTTGAAGTATCCGTTTGCAATTACCGAGAAGGCCGTATTTGTGACGATGGGGCCCCAGGCCGAGGCGGAATTAAAGAAACTGCTTGATTTGAAGGACAATCTGCCGCCGACTCCGATGGAAATGCAGATTGCGATGAAGCTGATTCCTCAGTCTCAATCGGCGGATACGATAGCGTCTCTCAATGTACTGCGTCTGGTCAAGGGATTTGGGGGAATGATGGCGACTATGCAGAAGGGAATAGACCCCGATTCGCCTGTTCCGCCTTTTGCTTCTATCGCTGAACAGATTCCTGCTGCCAGCCAAAGCGCCCTGGCGATTGGAATGCATATAGATGGCGGATGTGTGCAATCTCATGTGGTTTTGCCTAAGCAGCATTTGATGGAAATTATGTCGTGGTTCATGCAGATTCAGCAGAAGATGATGATGGAGCAGTTTCAGCAGCAGCAGCAGCAACAGCAACAACAGCAGCAGCAACAGCAGCAGCCCGAGTCCGGGGAGGGGGAAGGGGCTTTATAAACTGACTGCCTGGACGGCAGATGTTTTTCGACGGTCTTCAGGCAAAGATGAGCTGGAAGGCGGTTTCGAGGATTGGCGTAGTTTGCAGCTCTTGCAGATTGGAACGGCTTAGCAGGATGGTTCCGGCTAAGACGGCGATGAGAAGTTTGGCGGCTTGCTGAGTGCTCGGAAGCCGCAGATCGGAAGCAGGAAAAGAGGAAAGGAGTCTTTCGAGGAAAGAAAGGTGGTCGAGCCAATAGCGATGGATTTTGTCCTGTATCTGCCCGGAAAAGAAGGTTATTTCGTCTGTGAGCCGAAGAACAATCTGGAAACTGCTGCCTAAGTCGGAATTTGGGTCTAAAATCTGGTTTGCCCAGGTTTTGAGGGATTCATAAGGATTTGTCGAGGGGGGCTGCTGAGAAATCTCGGCGAGATGGGCGAGCGCTTCGTCGAGAAGAGCAGAGGTGATTTCTTCCTTGCTTTTGAAGTGATGGTAAAAAGCCCCTTTGGTAATGGCGGCGGCGGTGAGGATGTCTTCGAGCGATGTTCCGCAGTAGCCGTGTCTGCTGAAAAAGTTGCCCGCAGCAGTCAGGATACGCAAGCGGGTTTGAGCAGCATTTCTTGCCATGAAGAAAGATGAGAGAGATTCATTACCATGGAATCGTAAGAGGCGTTTTGATTTTTCAGCTGAAAGGCCAGGAAAAGGACAATCAGGAAAAGAACGGCACTGAGTGCAATTAATGCTACGACGGCCGCCCTGTATTTGGAGAGGATTTCATCGGTATAAATCTTTTTGGCTTCGGGCTCGGTTTCGACTTCCGCTCCTTCTTCGAGTTCTCCCAATGCTTCGAGGTTGAATTTTTGGCGGGCGATGACAGGGGGATTGCCCTCTCGGACGGCTTGAAGGTCAATCAGCAACTCCTCTACATTCTTATATCGATCTTCTTTGTTTTTGGCCATCATGACTTCGATGACTTCGGAGATTCCGGCAGAGAGGGATGTATTGATATGGTCGGGAGGAATTAACGGCTCCTTGAGATGTTTGCGCATCACTTCGGCAGGTGTGGAGCCGTCAAAAGGCACCCGTCCAGTCACCATGTGATAGAGGGTTGCGCCGAGAGCATAGATGTCGGCTCGGCCGTCGATGTCCATCTCGCCGCGAATCTGCTCGGGAGCGATATAGTAGGGGGTGCCGAATGCCTTGCCTTGCTCGTGTTTGGCGGCTTTGATATCGGATGTTTCCCTAGCCAGCCCCATATCGGCGAGTTTGACGATGCCCTCTTTGTTGATCATAATGTTCTTGGGCTTTACATCGCGGTGGATAAGCCCCTGGGAATGGGCGTGGGCCAAGGCGTTGGCTACCTGAATAATAATATCGAGGGCTTCCTTTTCGCTGAAAATCTTGCCTTTGGCGAGGTCGTCATATAGGGTTTTGCCTTCGACATATTCCATTACGAAGTAGTAGAGTCCGCCGACTTCACCGACGTCGATGGCTTGGACAATATTGTTGTGGTTGAGTTTGGCGGCGATTCGTCCTTCTTTGTAGAAGCGTTCGACATAGTCGGATTTCTGGACAAATTTTTTCGGCAATACTTTGATGGCCACGGTTCGGTCTAAGGAAATTTGCTTGGCTTTATAGACGACGGCCATCGCGCCTGAGCCGAGTTTTCCGAGGATTCGGTAGCCCGGGATTTGCGTGGATACATCCCGGCTTTCGCGAATGGAGCCCTTCAGCCGAGCGGCCTGGGAGGGGGTTAGGACTTGTTTTTCGACCATCAGTCTCTCCAGTGTAGTGGGATTGCTGGCTGCCGCACGGTTTTTTAACTCTTTTTTGCACTCTTTGAGTTCTTCTTCGGTGCAGAGTTTCTGCTCGACGGCCATTCGTCCGAAAAGCGTATCAAAATTAGTTATTTCGCTGTCGGCCACTCAGGATCTCTCTGAAACGGCTTGCAGTTTCTTCCTTCGTTTTTTACGAACCATAACATCCTTTGGGTGCAATTATCGAGGAAAATTTTCCGTTGTCAAAAAAAAACCTTCGAATATCCGTACACAAATGGCATTTTGAGGCATAAAGAGGGGCTGGCTGAAAGCCGGACATGGCGGCCTGGGGCAAAAGACCGGCCGGGCCATTGTGGAACAGATTCTGCCAGAAAGGAAGATTGGGCGGGTCAAAGCCCTCCCAGAGTTGTTCGAGAGAATTTTGATAAATATTGCCGAGAATTATTCCGCTGCATTGACCGCAGAAAACATTTCCGAAGGGGTCGATGTGGACGCCGCGTGCATTCAGAAAGATGTTTTTACAGGATTGCTGTTGGATTTGCGGAATGGTTTTGTCGGCTGCGAGAGGTGCGATTGTTTGAGCGGCTCTTCCGGTAAGGCGGCAGCGGTCTTCCTGAAGCATTTTTTGGAGGAGGGGTTTGTTGTTGGGGTCTAAAAAAGCCGCCGCCGGCGGACAGTTGTCTAAATACTTCTCCCAGCGGATTTTGACCCGCTGGGGGCCGAGGATTTCGGCGGCGAGGGTTCGAAGGGTGCGGACAAGTTCGGCAGGGACAAACTCGGCATGGAAAGGGTCAAAACTAATAGCGAGTTCCTGGAGGCCGATTTTTTTGAGAAAAAGGAGTTTTTCGCGGATGTCTGTGTCGTTCTGTGCCCAGAAAGCGTTGGTTTCGAGGGAGTTGAGAGGGGGCAGGTTTTTGGCGGCGGCGTCTTCGAGCAAGGCGGCCAGATGGTCAAAATAAAGAAATGGTTCGCCGCCGGTGATATGGATATGGGCAGCGGGACCAGTCAGGTTGAGCAGGGAGGTCCAGGCCTGAAGGGCTGTTTGGCGGGGCATCAACCCTTCAGAGTGAGGGCTGCAATTGTACGAGCAAAAGCGGCAAGCCGCTGAACAGCGATAGGTGAGCAGAAGGCCGGCATATCGCCAAAGTTTCAGTTTTGGGCTGGTGCGGTCTTGACGTCGATTGTAAACATTCCGAGCCAGTTCCATCACGGTCAGCCGCTCCTTTTTGGGGTGGGTAAAGCAAGCAGGATCAGAAAAAAGTTCAAAAAAATTTTTTTTATTTTCATCGCTTCTTTTTCACCAATGCTTTCGATTTTATTGGACGTTATAAGCGGGCTGGACAGGAGATTGTCCGATGAGTCCCATATTCTGCGGATTTCCGCTGTTGCCGTACAGATATTGTATCTGCCTTGTGCTGGGTGTGCAATGCCGCGACGCTGGAGACAATTCAAGAAAAAATGCATGTTTAACCGATAACGATTTTTGTACATGGAAGTCAAAGGAAATGATGAAGGGAGAGTTTTGGTATGAGTAAGCGAGAAATCATCGATTACATTCTTGAAATCAACAAGTCTGCCAAGCCCGAGTTTCTGGCCCAGTTTTCTAAGGAAGATTTGGATCTCTATCTGGAGCATCTGATGGAGATTGATCTGGAGGAAGTTGCCCTCTGCGCCTAAGCGGGCGGCGTTGGGGTTATTTGCTGCTGAGTTCTTTGGGAGGGTGATGGAGAACCATCCATTTCCCTCCTGTTCTTTTTTAAAGAGGGCCGAGTGCCTTTTCCACTTCATCACTGCCGAGGACCGGTTTCGGCAGTCCTATAATTGCATTTTGTTTGAAAGCAAGGAGGACGGGCTGCTTTTCCGCGTGGGGGGAAAAGACCAAATCCAGCCATAGGGTTCGGTCTGTTCCGAGACTTGAAGCATCTGCGACAATTGGTTCGTGGAGATTGATCGTTTTGAGTTCATTATTCTGAAGGATGCCGAGGGGAAAGACGACGCTGGCCGAGCCGCGCAGGTTGGCGGCATGTTCGGCTTCCTTCATGATGAGGGCAACCTGTGCGGGGATGAAGGAGATTTTATTCTCGTGTTCAGCACCGCCCTTGGCGATTGGATTTCCGGAGATGCCGATGCGGATAACAACCAATTTGGGCTGATCGGAGAAGTCTCTGAGCCGTACGGGCTGGACATTGCCCATGGGCAGTTTGACTGCTTTGGGAGAACAAACGGCTGGTATCCCCTGTCCTAAGGCATATCGGTTCAGGTGCAGCCGTGTGAGGTAGTCTGCGTGGAGGACTGCAAAACTCTTGGTGGAACTTAACGAGCCGCGGCTGACCCAGGAATAAAAGGAGACGGTAAAACCATCTGCATTGATAATGGGGGGATAGGTGATTCCTAAATGAAGGGGCTGGGAAAGGGGGAAGCGGCAGTAAAAGAGTTTCGGAGGGATAGGAGAAAGGGCGGCAGCAATCAGGAGAGCGCCGGAAACGAACAGGCCGGTAAGGATTCCGATAGGGATAGTGATCATGAGTTTGGCTGGACGGCCGACGTCGAAGTCGCTTTTGGCCAGGAAGCCCGAGAGTACGCGAATAAAGAGGAAGCCGAAGAAGAAAATCAAGAGAAAAGCGACACTTTGAATCCAGGTGACAGCCCATTTTTCTGAGGCCAGCAGACCTGCCAGCTGCTCATAGTAGGAAAAGGCGAGGATGCAGCCCATCACTGCGGCCAGCAGATTGGTCATGGCGGTCATGATATTGCATTTCAGATAGAAGTAAAGCGCCCCTGCGGCTATGATAATCAGAACCAAGATTGTTACAGTCATATCGTTTGTTCCCGTCGATTAGGAATTTTTTGTACTGAAATTGCGGATTACTTCGTTGATCGATGTAATTCCGAGGGAGACTTTTTTAATGGACTGCTCCTGCATATAGAGCATACCGGCCTTTCGGAGGGCGGCGATCATCTCCTGGGTGGTATTGGCCTGTTTGAGTGCCTGAGCCAGTTCCGGTGTGAATCGAATGGTCTCAAAAAGACCGGTTCGGCCGTAGTACCCGGTTCCCTGACATTTTTCACAAATGATAGGCCTGCCCCGTTTGTCATATTCAATCTCGCCCGGGCGATAGAACATATCTACATCGTTGGCGGGGATGTTGAATTTTTTAAACAGAGCGGGATTGGGTTTGTAGGCAACCCGACACTGATCACAAAGAACACGAACAAGCCGCTGATTGATGATGGCTGTCAGGCAGTCAATTGCCTTTTCCTTATCTCCGACCAGTTTTATCCATTTTTCGAGGGTCTGGCTGACACTGGCGGCCTCCATAGTGGCATAAACCATTCGGCTGTCTTTGACGGCGGCACAAATCAGCTGAGCACATTGCGGATCTTCGCAGTCTTCAACGCCGATAATATCCGGCCCCCGCCGGAGAATGGTTTGGAGCCGGCGGGAATAGCTGGTTGTTCCGGTATCAGTGAGGGTAAATATGTTCTGTGTGATGTTGGGAAGTTCGGTGAGCGGTTTTTTTTCGAGTGTGTTGATGTTGTACAAGAAAGGATCATGGTTGCGCAGGAGGGCGTACATCGTGGTGGTTCGGCCGCTCTGGGCGGGGCCGGAAATGAGGACAAGCCCTTTGGTTTCATTGCGGAGGGATTCGATAGATTCGAGCTGGTTGTCGTTGAATCCCAAATCGGCGATTTTTTTGACGGTTTTGTCATCTGCACGGGTGAGTTTGACCTGTTCGCCTGCTGTTGAGCCGGCTGTGTTTACTTCCCACGTGATGGGGTGGAGCTGATCTCCCTTGACGACGACTTTGAATTTTCCCTGCTGTGGTTTTCTCTTTTCCTCCACCTCGAGTGCGGCTAAGTGTTTAATATAATAGATGAAATAGTCCATTTCCTCGCGTGTTCGCGGGGGCTGCGGGTTGGGAACTCCGTCAATAATGTAGATGACTTCGTAGTTTTCTTTCTGGGGATTGAACAAGACCTGGCTGGCGCGTCGCCAAATGGCATCATCCAGAATTTCACAGGTTTTAACAAAACCATTGGCCTCGGTTGACTTCGGCTGGGGCAGGGGGACCTCATTGCCGTGGGCGGTAATAAAGGCCAGGCCTCGGGATGCCTTTTGAAGTTTTTTTTGGGGGTCGACAAAGAAATTTCGGAGGTGGTCGGCCGTGAGGACTTTTTCGAAGTCTGCCACAAGAGCGTTTCGGTGAATCACATAGGCGATCGCCTCCCCTCCGATGGCGATCAGGAAAATCAGCAATCCGATAATATAAATAGGAATCAGCAGCCAAAGGAGAAGTCCGAATGCTCCGACAAGGACGATAGTCACCGTCCAGAGATTTTTGTTTGTTCCGACGGCCTGAGAATCTTCGTAAATCCAGTTTGCCAGCGGAAGCCAACCGAAAAATGCGGCCAGCACGAGCAGGAATTTGAAGAGGTTGATATATCCTCCGTAGCTTACGGCTGCTCCAAGCACATCTGCCATGAATAATCCTCTCTGTTTTCCGAAGTTTCTTACAAGATTCCGCTGGTTGAGGAGCGAATTCCTTTGAGGGCCATTTTGAGTTCTTCGACGTTGGGAGCGTACTGCTCGGCTACCCTCAGTTCGATGTATTCTTCTTCGATTAATCTTCGCAGACTTTCCGTAAAGTCCTGCATTCCTTCACCGCTGGAGGCGCGAATTACGCTGGGAAGGTCGTTTTCCCTCGATTCACTGATAAGTTTTCGGACGACGGGCGTATTAATCAGGATTTCGACAGCTGGGATACGAGGTACGTCCGGTCGAATGCCGGGGAGGAGCTGCTGGCTGATAATGGCCCGCATGGTGAGGGCGAAGGTCTGGCGGACCAAATCCCGCTCTTCCTGGGGAAACATATCCAAAAGGCGCTGGATCGTCTGTGAGGCATTGTTTGCGTGCAAGGTTCCAAAAACAAGGTGTCCGGTCTCGGCTGCCCGCATGGCGGCTGTGACAGTCTGCTGGTCTCGCATTTCTCCAATGAGCACCACATCGGGGTCCTGCCGCATCAGGGAGCGGAGGGCGTCATTCCAGTTGATCACGTCAATCCCGATTTCTCGTTGGGAGACGATGGATTTTTTATCGATGTGGAGGTATTCGATAGGGTCTTCAATGGTAACAATATGCTCTGCGCGTGTGCGGTTAATATGGTCGATCATGGAGGCGATGGTAGATGTTTTGCCGCAGCCGGTTGGGCCGGTAACGAGAACCAAGCCGTCGGGATTGTCAGCAATTGTTTCTACAACCGGCGGCAGGTGAAGGGATTCAAAAGGGGGAATCTTTCCGCTGATGCGTCGCGCTACCATGCTGATATAACCCCGCTGACGGAAGGTGTTGATACGGAAGCGGTCCATCTCTCCCACCTGGTAGGCAAAATCGAGGGCGCCGTGTTTCAAGAAATAATCCTTCTGCTCGTCGCTCATAATCTCGAAGACAAGTTCCTCGATTTCCTCTTCCGTCATGGGCTGGCCGGTGGTGTTTTTCAGCTTGCTGTGGATGCGCAATTTGGGGGGGGCGCCGACTTTTAAATGAAGGTCGCTGGCGTCGGCTTTAATGGCTGCTTTGAAGAGTTTTTCAATTTGAGGAGGATTTTTCAGTTTAACAATATGTGTATCTATTGGCTGACCTTCAGGCATTGGACTGCTCCGGCAGATACCAAATTTTCTTGTTTTCCAATCGCTAAATTGGAGCCGTTTTCCACGAATTGGGCGGCAATTTCCTAAAAAGTGTTATTATAAATCTATTTTTAAGCCCCTGTCAACAGACAAGAAGGGACAGGATTGAAAATAATGAAAACAGAGGCCGGCTGATTGAAGCCCCGTCTTGTCCTGAATATTTCTTTGAAAAAGGGGATAGGAATGTGCCGTTTTTTCTTTACAGCGATGGGGAAATCCTTTATAGATAAAAGGGAGAGCAAAGAATAGGGGAAGTGTTTATGGGCAAATGGTCAAGGGTTTGTTTAATTGCGTGGATAGGATGTCTTGCTGGGTTTGCGGCGGGGTGGCCTCGGCCGTCGGCTCTGCCTGAAAAGGGGTGCTGGACCTTGGATGTAACGTATGGGCACCCTGTTCTTGTCACAGTTCCGCAAGAGGGTTCGGCGGAGCCGAAGCGTTTTTGGTATATGATTATTTCCGTGGTTAATCTTTCTTCGGAAGAAGAAGTGCCGTTTTATCCGAAATTTGAACTTCTGACGGATACCTTTCAGGTGCTGCCGGCAGGACAGGGCGAAATGAAGGGGCTTTTTGAGCGGGTTAAGGCGATGCATCGGGGTCAGTATCCGTTTCTGGAGTCTCTCGATTTTACGGATAACCGCATTCGGAGGGGCAAGGATAATCAGCGTGATTTTGTCATCTTCTGGCCGGATTTTGACTGTCGAGCCAAGGAGGTTCGGTTTTATCTGGCGGGTCTGAGTAATGAAACAATTGCGGTGGAGCATCCGACTCTGAAGGAGGATGGACGTCCTATGCAGGTTTATCTGCAGAAAACGCTCGAGCTGACTTATTCGATAGGGGCGGATCCTCATCTTCGGGCACAGGCGACGCTGCGTTTTGAAGGGCAGGATTGGGTGATGCGCTGAGCGGAAGATTTCAGCGGATTGGCTTGCGATGGCAGGAGCGGACACCACCAACCACCGATGCGGCTATTGCGGGCAGGAGAATAGTTGGTTTTGTTATTCTGTTCGAAGTGTCTACGGGGAGGTTTTCTCGATTCGCCGGTGCCTGGGATGCGGGGCCTTTTTTCTAACGCCGCGTCCATCTGCTGAGCAGTTAGGACGGTATTATGAGCAGGAATATTATGGAACGGGGTCGGGCAAATTTTCTCCTGCGGTGGAGAAGGTTCTTGATTTTTTCCGTCGGCGTCGGACTTGTCTGGTGGAGCGGTTTGTCAGATCGCCCGGCCGGATTCTTGATGTGGGCTGCGGAAACGGGCGTTTTTTGGGGTATCTGATTGAGAAGGGGTGGGAAGGGTACGGAGTGGAACTGGCGGGCAAGGCCGCCGAGCGAGCCGCCTCCATAGCCGGAATCCGATTCAAAATCGGGACTCTTGAGGATGGAGATTTTCCGGAGGGGTATTTTGATGCCGTTTCGCTCTGGCATGTTTTTGAGCATCTTCCGGCACCGCGGGAAACCCTTCGAATCATTCATTCCATTCTCAAACCCGGCGGGTTTCTTTTTGTTTCGATGCCGAATATCCGCAGCTGGCAGGGGCGGCTTTTTAAGGGGAACTGGCTTCATCTGGACCCGCCGCGTCATCTTGTTTTCTTTTCGCCGGAAGACCTGAGGAAGAATCTGGCCCAAGCGGGCTTCCGGCTGTGCCGAAAGACGACGTTTTCGCTGGAACAGAATGTTTTCGGCATTCAGCAAAGTTTGCTGAATTGTTTGTGCCGGCGGCGGGAGTTTCTCTTTGAGTTTTTGAAGGGGAATCGTTCCTATACGGCGGATTATCCGGTTCTGCTTTTGCGGCTTCAGCAGATTTTTGCTGTGGTGAGTGCTCCTTTTTTTGCGGTGCTTGCTGGAGTGGAGTCTCTTTTTGGGGCTGGGGGGACGATGGAGATGGTTTTTGTGCGGCAGGAAAAAGAACAAGGTGCGGATGAGGGAGGGAAGCAGCTATGCTGAAGGGGCAAAAAGTGGTTGTGGTCATGCCGGCTTACAATGCCGAATCTACTCTTCGCCGAACACATCAGGAAGTGCTTGAAGAGGGTATTGTGGACCTTGTTATCGTGGTGGATGATGCCAGTTCAGACCAGACGGCCAGACTGGCCGGCGAGCTGCCTTGTACGCTGGTTCATGTCCATCTCCGCAATCAGGGTTATGGTGCCAATCAGAAGACCTGCTACCGGCTGGCGATTGAGCAGGGAGCGGATATTGTGATTATGGTGCATCCGGATTATCAGTACACGCCGAAACTGATTCCGGCGATGGCGTCGCTGGTTGCCAGCGGGCTTTATCCGTGTGTGCTCGGGTCGCGGATTCTGGGTGGGTATGCTCTGAAGGGGGGGATGCCGCTTTGGCGGTATATTGCCAACCGGGCGCTTACGTTTGTTGAGAATTTGCTGATGGGGGCCAAACTGTCTGAGTACCATACCGGCTATCGGGCTTTTTCGAAAGCGCTGCTGGAGCAGCTGCCGCTGGAGGCCAACTCGGATGATTTTGTGTTTGATAATCAGATGCTGGCGCAGATTCTGTGGCTTGGGTATCCGATTGGCGAGGTATCCTGCCCGACGAAGTATTTTACAGATGCGTCGTCCATCAATTTCCGCCGAAGCTGTGTTTATGGTTTGGGCTGTCTGAAGACGGCTTTGCTGTATCGTTTGTCGCGATGGGGTCTTTGCCGGACGGCTCTTTTTTCGCGAAAGAAATAAGCGATTTATGTCGGCCCGCAGCGGGTGAGCAGGAGAAGCAAATCTTCCGTGGGCCCCTGGCGGCAGGAAATGATTTGGCAGGCGGAGAAGCCCGCCTGCTCGGCCTGGCGTTTCAGGTGGTCGGCCTGGTCCTGGGGTGTTTCGAAAAGAATAACGGCCAGCATGGTTGAATCTTGCAGGGAAGGATCTTTCAGGAAATTTTCTTGAAGGTGGATATTTTCGACGGCCATTATCTCACAGTCCAAGCGGAGGGCATGGGCAACTGAAAGGACAAAACGGCCGTTTTCCTTGTTGAGAATGAGCCGCAGGGGCTGGCGGGCGTCTGCAAACCGACGGATTTGCTGAGGAAACGTGTTCAGAGAGGCGGGGCCGTCCACTGTCTGCGGCATTCGAAAAGCGGCTAATGTGTTCAGGCATACCATCGCCGCAGCCAATACGGCCGGCAGTTTGCCGCTGAATCCTTTTGTCCAGCAGACGGCCAGACCTTCAGCAAGAAATATCAGCGACATCGGCATCACAAAAAACAGAAATTTGGCTGTCGCAAGGGTGTGTGAATTCATCTTCCAGTCTGTCAGCAGCTGAAACAGAATGCAGACAGCCAGGGCGGCCAGAACCCTTCGCAGGCGGCGGGAGCGGACGGCTTTGAGGAGTCCCAGCAATGCGATAGGGGCTGCCAGAAAGAAAAAGAGAACCCATAATGAGTTGTATCTGTCAAACAAACGGCCGGCAAAAAGTTCATCATAAAGAATCGCCAGAAATTTCAGCGGATGGCTGGTGGTATGAAAATAATAGGTTCCTGAACGGACAATATGAAGCTGCTTTTGAAACGAAGGGAGCCATGGCAGATAGAGAGCGGCTGTCAAGACATAGGACAGGATAAGGCAGGCCAGCCGACGAATATGGCGTCGATAGAGCAGAAGACAGTAAAAGAACTGGAAGCAGATGACAAAGACAAAGTGGTACAATGTATAGAGTCCGATGACAATAACGGCTGTGTACAACGCCAGCCGCATCAGAAACCGGCGGGAACTGGATGCAGTTTCCATCTGAAGAACCAGCCAGGTGGACAGCAGCGAAAGGAACATCAGCAGCGGGTAGGGACGCACCATTCCACTGTGATGAATGCCGTAGGCGCTGACTGCTAACAAGGCGGCTGCTGCCCAAGCGAGTTTTTCGTTCTGAAGAGCTTTGGCGATGCGGTACAAAAGATAGACGGAGGCACACGAGAAAAGGATGGAAAAGAACCGGAAGAAAAGGGGATTGTCTATGCCGGTGCGCAGAAGCAGATGGAGAAAAAGATAATAGAAAGGAGGATGCATTCCTTCTTTTACCATTGACTCGAGCACTTTGCTGATTCCATATCCGGGCGTGTACTCCATGAGGGAGCGGATTTGGCGGATAGGTGTGGGCAGATGCGGGATATGCCGGGGATATTCGGCGGCCTTGCCGGCGGCCTGAAGCAAACTGACACTTTCATCGCCGCTGAGCGGCAGATTCCAGCAGTAAACTATCTGCAGGATAAAAGTAAAAAAGAGAATTGCCGTCAAAATCCAGGCGGTTTTTGACATTTACTGACTCCGAAGCGTATGAATTTGTCCGCAGCGGGGGCATTGGGCTTTGGGGGCCGGAAAATTCGGCGGGATTTTCATTGTGATTCCGCAAGAGCATGGCAGAAAGGTAAAACCGTTGACTTTCCGCATTAAATCGCCGATTTGACGGTTTACCTGGAACGGATTTGGGGGAGGGGCAGGCGGAACGGAAGGGGTTCGCGGGGCGGCCGGTTCGTCCTTTAGGGCGGAGGGGGGAATGATGCCCGAACGGTTTGTGACTTGTCTGTAGGATTCCTCGTAATCTCGATAGGAAATCCCCTGGCTCATCCGGCGGAGGATGCGGATGCGTTCTTCGACCGGTGGATGAGTGCTCAAAAGGCGGGCGGCGTTTTTCCCGCGAAAGGGATTGACAATATACATTGGTGCTGTAACGGCGTTGGCGGATTCCATGGAAATACCTGTGCTGGAGATTTTTTCGAGTGCGGAAGCCAGCCCTTCCGGATAGCGGGTTAAGCGAACGGCTCCGGCATCGGCAAGATATTCCCGCCTTCTTGATAAGGCAAAATAGAACAGTTGAGCGAACAAAGGAGCCAAAATAGATAGAACGACGGCTAAAACGAAAAAGAGTGCTTGCCCTCCGCTGCTCTGGCGTCCGCCGGAGGAATACCGTCGATTGCTGAGCGAAGAATAGTAAGCCCCCCTTAGAAATGTCTGGCTGAGCAGAACGATGCTGCCCAGCATGACGCCGGCGAGGGTAACATAGAGGATATCGCGATGAACAATGTGGGAAATTTCGTGGGCCATTACTCCTTGCAGTTCATCGCGGTTCAGCCGGGCGAGCAAGCCCGCTGTGGCGGCGACGGAGGCGGTTTGGGGGCTGCGTCCTGTGGCAAAGGCATTGGGGGCCTGGTCGTTGATGATGTAAATCTTCGGGATTTTCGGCAGGCCGGCAGCAATGGACATCTCCTCGACGACATTAAAGAGCTGGGGATGGACGTTTGCATCTACCGGTACGGCCCGGCTGGAGGCCAGAAGAATCTGGTCTCCGCTTGTGAAACTGATGATGGTTAGAATGAACCAAACGGCGGTTGCTATTATGATGCCGAGCCAGCCGGCTTTCGGCCCGCCAATGGCTGAACCCAGGACGTATCCCAGCGCCATCAGAAACAGGGCCATGCCCGTCAGAAGCAGGATGGAATTTCTTTTGTTGATTTGAATTTGTTCCCACATGGTGTTTCCGTACCTTTTCAGAATCAGCGGTATTTGTTGGGGGAAGGTTGGGGGCACTCTTGCGGCCGGCCGCTTACGCGAACAGGCGGGGGGAGGGGATTTGCGGCGGATAAAGCGGTCAAGGCGGCGGTAACGATGGAGCGAACTATTTTCTTTCTGAATAGGGGCTGCGCCCTGCTTGTATCCATCTTTTTCTATGCCTCTCTTCGGCGGTTGGCTGACTGAGTTTTTTATGTCAGAAACTTACTTTCGGGGCTTCCCGCTGGGCGGGCTGCTCAATTTCAAAGAAGTCGCGTTTGGTGAAGCCGAACATTCCCGCAATAAGATTGGACGGGAACATCTGAATTTTGTTGTTGTAGAAGAGGACCTGGTCGTTATAGGCCTGTCGGGCATAGGCGATTTTGTTCTCGGTGCTGGTGAGTGTTTCCTGAAGGGCCAGGAAATTCTGGTTGGCTTTCAGTTCGGGATAGTTTTCCACCACAAGCAGGAACTGGCTTAAGGCACCGGTGAGGGCATTTTCGGCTTTGGCTGCTTCGGCGACGGTTTTGGCTCCCATGGCCCGGCTTCGGGCCTCTGTAATTTTTTCGAACGTTTCGCGTTCGTGTTTCATGTAGCCCTTGGCCGTTTCGACGAGATTGGGAATCAGGTCGTGGCGGCGTTTCAACTGCACATCGATCTGGGACCAGGCATTATCCACCTGATTTCGCAGCCGCACCAGCGAGTTATAAATGCTGATGACGATGACAATCAAAAAAACCAGGATCGCCAGCAGCACCCACATCCACATTGTTCCTGTCATGTTGAATCTCCTTTTCTGAAAGGTTTTGCTTTTTTATCCGGCTAAGGGTTGTCGGAATTGTCTTTTGTTTGCGGGCTTGTGAACATTTTCCCTAAAAAAGCAGGAATTTTTTCTTCCGGGTCAAAACGGCCAAGCTGGAGAACGATTTCCAGTTCTCCCCGATCGAACCAAAGTCCGTGTCCTTTGGGGCAGCGATCCAGCGTGACGAGGCAGGATTGCGGACCAACAGACACCTTTTCCATCTTTTTGCGGCAAATTGGACAAGGTCTGGGTTCTTCCTGGAGTCCCTGGGCGGGCTGGAACGACTCGAGCAGGCGGCGGGCCCGCTCGGTATCCTGAAGCAACTGTTCGAGTTCGCCGCTATCCAGCCAGATGCCTCGGCAGGCCAGGCAATAATCTGCTTCGACACCGTCCATCTCGAGGGTAATCATTGGATTTTGGCAAACGGCGCAATCCACCTTTTTTCGCTTTCTGAAGTTTGAGGATATGGTAGCCGCGGCGGGGGCGGCTGTCAAGCGAAAGATTCAAAAGCCGACAAAATCCCGCCGTTTCTTCTTGACAGATGGGTTGGCCAGGCGCTAAGATACGAACTCCAAAAAATATAACGCCGGATTGGGGTTTCGGCTTCTGAAAATGAGGCGCTGGGATGATTATTGACTGTCATACTCATATTAGCTGTCCTGAACAGGAAGTAGATGTCGAGGTTCATCGGGCTGCTTGCCAGGCGGTTGACGGGTGTTTTGTTCTGGCCGGCTGCGATTTGGAAGCCCAAGAGGCCAATCAGCGGCTTTCGGAGTATATTGAAGGTAATTCGAAAGCCGTCGGTTTTGCTGTTGTCAATCCGCTGGAAGCGGAGATTTCCCGCAAAACCGTCAAAGGACTTCTGGAAGGTTCGAGATTTCGGGGGGTTGTACTCTATTGTGCTGAGGACCAATTCCATCCAGCTCATAGCCAGGCGATGGGTCTGTATGAAGTATGTGAGGAGATGGGGGTACCGGTGTTTTTTCACAACTGTCCGCCGTATTCACCGTCAGCAGTTTTGGATTATGCCCGCCCCTGGCTGCTTGATGAAGTGGCTCGCACCTTTCCTGGTTTGAAGATAATTGTGGGCCGAATGGGGCTTCCGTTTTTGGAGCAGACTCTTTGTCTGCTGTCAAAACACGAACATCTTTATGCAGATTTGACCATTCATCCGGTGAAGGTTTGGCAGGTCTATAACACGGTTCTTTCGGCTTATGAAGCCGGTGTGATGGATAAATTGCTCTTTGGAAGCGGTTTTCCGTATGCCACAGCCGAGGCGTGTATTGAGACACTGCTCGGTTTTAATAAGCTCTTCTCGGATGTGCATTTGCCTCAGGTTCCGCGGGAAAAGCTTCGGAGCATTGTGGAGCGTGACAGTTTGAGTCTGCTGGGCCTGGCGTAGCAGGGCTATCTGTGGGTTGGTTTTGCGGACATGAGGGCCGGTTTTTAAGCACAGAGGGTGTGGGGAGCCGATTTTCAGGGAGTCTGTCTTGATGCGTGAGCATTGGACCAGCAAGTGGGGGGTGATTTTGGCGGTGGCCGGCAGCGCTATCGGTCTGGGCAATTTTCTTCGTTTTCCCGGGGTGGCTGCCAGCAACGGGGGCGGCGCTTTTATGATTCCCTATTTTGTTTCTTTTCTGCTGCTGGGTCTTCCTTTAATGTGGATTGAGTGGACCATCGGCCGTTTCGGCGGGGGGTTTGAACGGAGCACGGCGCCCGGCATTTTCCAGACCATGTGGCAGAAGAACCGGTTTATCAAATATTTTGGGGTTATCGGGATTTTCGGGCCGGCCGTAATTTTTACCTATTATACGTATATTGAGTCGTGGCTGCTCGGCTACAGTTTTTTTGCCTTAAGCGGGCGTTATGCAGAGTGCACCACGCTGCAAAGCATGCAGGAGTTTTTACGGGGCTATCAGGGGGTCGGGGGGCCGGACAATCCCTATTTCAGCGGTGTGGGGACAGCGTATCTGTTTTTTCTGCTGGCCTTCGGAATGAATCTGCTGATTGTGAGTTTCGGCATCAGTCGGGGGATTGAACGGTTTTGCAAGTGGGCGCTGCCACTTTTGTTTCTGATTGCAATTGTACTGGTTGTGCGTGTTCTGCTGCTGGGGACGCCGGATCCGGCCTATCCGGAACGTTCGATTTATAACGGGTTTGGATTTCTGTGGAATCCGGATTGGTCGGCCCTGCTGAAGGGAAAGGTGTGGCTGGCGGCTGCGGGGCAAATCTTTTTTACTCTCAGCTGCGGCTTTGGTGTCATCCTTACCTATGCGAGTTATCTTCGCAGGAAGGATGATGTGGTTCTGTCGGGTCTTTCTGCGGCGGCGGCCAATGAGTTTGCAGAAGTGATTCTGGGGGGCAGTCTGGTGATTCCGGCGGCGTATGCTTTTTTAGGTCCGGAGGGTCTTCAGGAAGTCGCCCAGAAAGTATTCGATCTTGGTTTTGTCACGATGCCGCTGATTTTGCAGAAGATGATGTTCGGCGAGGTGTTCGGCTTTCTGTGGTTTCTTCTTCTTTTTGTTGCGGGGGTGACCAGTTCGATTTCGCTGGCGATACCTGCTTTGGCCTTTATGCAGGACGAGTTTCATTTAACCCGGCAGGAGGCGTGTTTGTTTTTTGGTGTTGCCACATTTGTTTTCTGTCAGCCGATTATTTTCTTTTACGGGCATGGGGTGCTGGATGAAATTGATTTTTGGGGAGTTTCGGTAGGGCTGGTCGTTTTTGCTACGGTTGAGGCGATTCTGTTTGGGTGGGTTTTCGGAATGGAGAGGGCGTGGACGGAGATGCATACCGGCTCGGATATCCGGATCCCAGGTGTGTACCGGTTTATCATAAAGTATGTGACGCCGCTGTTTTTGACAGCCATTCTGGTTGTTTGGCTTATGCAGGACTGGACGGATGTGATTCTGATGAAAAATGTTCGCGGCGATGATCGCCCCTTTCTGATTGTTACCCGTCTGAACCTGCTGGGGCTGTTTGTGTTTTTGTGCATGCTTGTGTGGGTTGTTTGGCGCCGACGGCGTCTGCATGGGGAACAGTAGAATGAATGTGTACGGCTGGATTTTTATGCTGGGCAGTTTCGGAATTATCACCGGCTTATGTGTGTTTTGTTTTTACCGGACTTTGACAAGCAACAGAAAAGGCAGAGAAAACTCGGCTTTCTCCGATTTTTCCGAAAAATAAAAACCCCTGAGTCTGTTTGAGGCAGGGGCTTTTCTTGTTCAAGCCAGCATTTTCTGCTTTCCAAGAAGTTTACTTAAATCCCTGTATGCTGCCGCGGGTGTATTTCTCGATGGCTTTCTCGAGGTCCACCTCATTGATGTTGGCCAAGGTGCACAGCCAGGCGAAGACGTCGGCAAACTCTTCGGATTTGTTTTGGGGGTCATTGCCTGCCAGTGCGGTAGCCAGTTCGCCGACTTCTTCAATGAACCACAAAAAGGTTTCGGGTGTTCCCCGCTGGCGATCCCGCTTTTCATATCGGTCGCGAATCCACTGCTGAAACTGTCGAATTTCCATAGGAAGTTTGCGGTCTTGCTCCTATTCGAGCACACAGGAAAGTTTGGCCTTGTCATAGATGGCCCGGACTTCTTCGGTTGCTTTGCGGCAAAGTTCTTCCATTTTTACGCTGAATGGAGCATTGTTTGTCTGTTCGGCCAGATGGAGATGGGTGAGCATAGGCCCATCGACCGCCTCGATGATTTCGAGCAACGAGATATTCTCAGCCGGTCGAGCCAGGAAGAAACCGCCGCGAGGGCCGCGTTTGCTTCGGAGGACATTGGCTCGAACGAGCTGCTGAAGAATTTTCAGCAGGTATTCCAGAGGGATATTGTATTCTTTTGAAATTCGGGCTGCCAGTACGGCGCCGTCTTTACAATTCTGGGCAATGTAGCCGACCGCAATAAGAGCGTACCCTGTTGATCTGCTGATTTTCATAACGAAACCTCCTGTTAAAAATGGTTCATAATTGCTTTTTTTTTTACACACTCGAGCTGTTTTCTATTTTTACCTGAAACTGTATAATCTCACAAAACTATAGGTTTATTATCAATAAATGTTCAGGACTTGCAAGAGTAAAATTGTCGGTAAACAAAAAAGAAGTTTTTTAGGGGCGAGAAATGGGGTTTTTGAGATTGAGAACAAAAAGATATGGGTCTTGAATGTCCTGTTTAGTTCGCTGCCTTTTTAGACAGGTTTAGGCTTCTTTTTTGGGTCCGGTCTTGACAGAGGTGGGGGGATGGCATAGGATTCCGACAAAACAAAACTGGATATGGGAGGTTTTATGGACCAAAAAAGTCCTAATATGACGGTAGAATATGTGGGCGAAGATGTTATTGTGGCTACTCTTGTAGATGAAAAGATTCTGGAGGAGTCTCAAATCCAAGCCCTGGAAAGTTCGTTTCTGCCGCTGATTGAAGAAAATAATCCTGCAAAACTTGTGGTGGATTTTTCGAATGTTCGTTTTTTGACCAGTTCCGTGCTGGGGCTTCTGATACGGCTTAGCAAGAAGATTTATGAAGCGGGGGGTATATTGCGTCTTTGCGGGATACAGCCGAAGATTTATGAAATCTTCAAGATTACCCGGCTGGACAAGGTATTTGACATTTATCCTACCCGTGAAGAAGCCCTCGAAGGATTGGTTTGAAAGGTCCTTCGGGAGTTTCCCTGCCGACGTCAGGGAGGGGTGGTTCTTAATTAAGGAAAGGGTATGGCGAAAAATCTGAGAAGTTCGCGCAGGAAGCTGGAGTTGACCAGTACGATGGAAGCGGCTGAGCGACTGTGCAGCGAACTTCTCGAGGAGGCCAAAGAAAAGGGTTTTGAAGAAGAGGATTTGTTTGCGATTCATTTGGCTTTAGAGGAGGCCTTTGTCAATTCAATCCAGCATGGGAATCACTCTGACCCGAGCAAGAAGGTTTATGTAGAGTATTCCATTACGCCGCAGCGGTTTGAGATTTCTATTGCGGATGAAGGGCCTGGGTTTGATCCGGGGACCCTGCCCGATCCGCGCATGCCGGAAAATCTGTGCAAAACTTCCGGACGAGGGGTGCTGCTGATTCGGTCTTTTATGGATGAGGTGGAATACAACTCCAAGGGCAACCAAATCCGGATGGTCAAATTCAAGCGTGCAGGTGTCCCGTCGAAAGGGCAAAGGGGCTGAATCGTTTTCCTCTTTAACGTCTTATAACAGACGGCACATTTTCTAATTTTCATTTTTTTCGCGCGTTTTTCAGTCCGTTTGGGAAAGTCGGTCTCCCTTTGTGCCGAAACATTTTCGTTTTTGTGAAGGATTTGTGTATGGAAGAGATTTACGAATCCCTTTTTTCGTCGAGCCGGTTTTTTGCGGAGCAGCTGGCCGGTCTGATTCTGCCGGAAGTTCCTGAGGAAGGCCCCTGGCTTGTGATGGTGGGGCCGAATCAGGAGGTCCAGACGGATGACTGGCCGCGTTTTCAGCAAGTGTTTCCGGACCCGCAAGTACTGTTTTCCTATTGTGAGCGAATAGATGACGGGCAGGACCCTGTTCTTGGGTCTATCGGGAAGGGCTGTCTGATTGGAAGCGAGCTTTACACGGAGCGGCTCAATGCGGGTTATCTTTTTGTGATTCTTCCGGATTACAGCGCTGCGACTGCGCAGACCAATCTGGGGATTCTGGAACTGTTTTTTGCTGAAATGCGGCTTCTTTGCTCTCTTTTGGATAAAAATAATCAGCTTCACCAACTTCATCTGAATCATCTAAGCCGGACTTCACCGGTTCTGGGCAAGCATTCTTAGTGAATTATCTTCCTTGTCTTTGTCTCTGCTGTTTGCATGTCCTCTGATGGTCCGATAAGATAGTTTTTCCCTATTCGCAGCACACTTCTCTCTTCATGTCTTTTATTGGGCTGGAAGGAGTTGTCTGTTTTTTCGGAAAGGTCTTCCCTGGCTGGATTTGCTGATTAAGTTCAGAAAAAAAGGTGTCGAAGTTCTTCTTACAGACCGAAAAGGAGGTCGGTATGTATGAACGGGAATAAAGTGTTCGGTTAGAAAGGGGACAAGGGAGAAAATTTGGAATTGCACGGGCGGTAAGGCTGAAAAAAGAGGGAACGGCTGAATGGGTTAAGGCATTGAATGCCGTCAAAGCGATGCTTAAAACCTGAGTGTGAACTACGATTGCAAAGGATAAACAGTTCTTCGGCGGGATGTACCGCGCAGAAATGGGCTGTGATTATTTGTATAGAGATGCTCTGTCTTCTGTTCTTGGGTGGAGTTGGGCGGGCCGATTCCTCTTCGGGTGCGCCAGGAGGTGTTCTGGCCAGTCAGGTGATCACGGATTCGGGTAAATCTGCTGAAGAAGTTGAGTATCAAGTGAAGGCGGCATTTATTTACAACTTTATGAAGTTTACCGAATGGCCTCCAGAAAAGATGGAAAACGGGGAGCATTTGGAGGGGGATTCTTCTCCTGGGCCGATGCAGATTGGGATTGTTGGGGAGAATCCTTTCGGGAAGGCCTTTGAACCGCTGATGGGCAAGAAAATCAAGGAGCGTTCTCTGAAGCTGGTTTTTATTCCGAGTATGGCAGTCTATGTGAAGAAAAACTCCGACAAGAACGCTGCTGCCGAACAATATTGGCAGGAGCAGGGAAAACTTCTGCGCAGCTGTCATGTGGTCTTTTACTGCAATTCTGAAAAAAGCTGGCTGACAGAACATCTGCGGGAAGCTCAGAAACACCCTTTGCTGACGGTGGGAGAGATGGAGGGTTTTCTGAGTTCCAAAGGGATTATCGGCTTTGTGAAAGAAGACAACAAAATTCGGTTTGAAATCCATTTGACTCAGGCCGAAAAGCAAGGATTGAAGATCAGTTCGCAACTGCTGAAGCTGGCTCGACGAGTGATACAGGAGAAAGAAACGAATGGAAAAGGAAGTGCCAACCACTCCTAATGGAGATACAACGGCCGCAGGGCAGAATCATTTCCGCTGGACCATCCGGCGCAAACTCATCTGCGTCATTATGGGGACGTCGGTGACGGCTCTGATTCTGGCCGGCTTGATTTTTCTGTTCTGGGACTGGCAAGTGCAGCGTCAAGGTCTGATTCGTGATATGCGGGTGCAGGCAGAAATTGCTGCGGAAAACTGCAAGGCCGCGGTTCAGTTTGGGGATGTCGATGGGGCCAAGCAAACCCTTCAGGTTTTTCGGGTGAAACCGACGGTGGAGTATGTGTGCATTCTGAACCAGGAAGATGAGATTTTTGCTGATTTTTATCAAGGGACCCTGCATAAGAATCATTCTCATGGGGGGGCGGAGAAACTGAAATGTTTGGGGATTGATTTGAAGGAACTGTCGGAGAAGGACTATTATTTTACGAAGGAGTTTCTGGTTTTATCGCAGAAGATTGTTCTGGATGGGGAGCCCATTGCCCGTATTCTGGTTTGTTCCAATCTGAAGCCGCTTCGGGAGGCCCTTCAGCGCAGTGCAGTGATTAATTTAAGCATTCTTTTGCTGGCTGCGGTTGCGGCTTATATTCTTTCGTCCAACCTTCAGCGGCTGATTTCGCGACCGATCCTTTTGCTGGCAGAAGCGGCCAAGCAGGTTTCCAAACGAAAAGATTATTCTGTACGGGCTGAGCAAAGCAGCCGTGATGAGGTTGGGATTCTGATTGAGGCCTTTAACGGGATG
Source organism: uncultured Phycisphaerales bacterium (assembly GCA_937868095.1). GTDB lineage: Bacteria > Planctomycetota > Phycisphaerae > Sedimentisphaerales > Anaerohalosphaeraceae > JAHDQI01. The sequence goes on from CALMLO010000036.1 coordinate 128,852, forward strand.
CTTGAGCAGATTCAAAAGGAAATTGAACAGCGTCAAAAGGCCCAGATTGAACTGATTCAGCACCGGGACCATCTTGAGGAGATGGTTAATGAGCGGACAGCCGAGCTCAGGCAAAGCAATCGGCAGCTCGAAGTGGCTGTGGAGAAGGCCAATCTGCTGGCCAGACAGGCCCAGGAGGCCAGCCGGGCCAAAAGTGAGTTTTTGGCCAATATGAGTCATGAGATTCGTACGCCGATGAACTCCATTATCGGCTTCAGCGATATTCTCAACGAAGAACCAGGCGTCGATCCGGAGCATCGGAAATACATCCAGCTGATTCTGAACAACGGCAGAATGCTTCTGCAGCTGATTAATGATATTCTGGATTTCTCCAAAATCGAAGCCGGCAAACTGGATACCGAAATTGTAGAGATTTCGCTGCTGGAGTTTCTGGAAGACTTAAATTCGCTGCTTCGTCCGATGGCGCTGAATAAAGGGCTTGAGTTTGATATTCTGCAGTGCAGCGATTTGCCGTCTGTAATTTATTCGGATCCTGTGCGGGTTCGCCAGTGTCTGGTGAATCTGGTAAGCAATGCCATCAAATTCACGTCTGCTGGCCATGTCTTTGTTAATGTCTATGTTCAGCGGCAGGAGGACGGCGATTATATTCGTTTTGATGTGGAGGATACCGGTATTGGTATTCCCAAGGATAAGATTGAAAAGGTTTTTGAGGCCTTTACGCAGGCTGACGGCAGTACAACCCGAAAGTACGGGGGTACAGGGCTGGGGCTGACGATCACTCGTCAGCTGGTTCAGCTGCTTGGCGGCAGCATCGAGGTCCGCAGCGAGGAGGGCAAAGGGTCTGTCTTTTCGATTATCCTGCCGGCGGGGGTGAAGGTAAGTGAGCAGCCGGTGATGAACCGGTATCAGCATTCTGAGTCGGTGGTTGAGGATTTGACCAAAGCCAAGCCGATACAGGAAGGGCCTCTGCGCGGGCATGTGCTGGTAGCGGAGGACGCCAAAGGCAATCAAGTCCTCATTCGGCTGCTGCTGGAGAAAATGGGGCTTGAGGTGGAGATTGTTGAAAACGGGCGGGAGGCCGTCGAACGAGCGCTTCAAGGAAAGTTTGATTTGATTTTTATGGATATGCAGATGCCGGTGATGAGTGGGTATGATGCTTCGCGGATGCTTCGGGAGCGAGGCTGCCGGCTGCCGATAATTGCACTGACTGCCCATGCTATGAAAGAAGATGAGAAGAAATGTGTGGCTGCCGGCTGCAGCGGCTATCTGCAGAAGCCGATAGACCGGGAAAAACTCAAAGAAGTGCTTTCTACCTACCTTGCCGGAAAGGAAGATGATATGGACAAACAGGTGGACCGGATACGTTCGGAAGTGGAAAACTTGACGGATTTGTGCCAGAGTGCGGTAGAGGGGCCTCAGGCGATTTCCGAGTCGAAGGCGGCCGACAGCACGCCTCCTCCGATTCGATGGGAGGACCTGTCTAAAATTTGTGATGATTCAGAAATATTGCAGGTGGTGGCCCAAACAGTGCTTGAAGAGACTCCATCGGTGCTTGAGCAGCTTCAGAAGGCGGTGGATTGCCAAGACGTATCGAATGTTCAGCTGCTGGCCCATCGGATTAAGGGAACGGCTCGCAATATGGCGGCTGTGGAACTGGCTGAAAAGGCCTTTGCCCTTGAATTGGCGGCTAAGGGCAATCAGATGGCGAATGCTGCCTTTATGCTTGGGGAAATTCGGCAGGCCTTTGGGCGGCTGCGTGCGTTTCTGACGCAAGAAGACTGGATTGAACGGGTCAAAGGAGCAGACTCCGCCGGCTCATAGGGGCTGTGTCCGCGTCCGTTCGTTTTTCATCAGGGACGCGGTGTGTTTTTGAATAGGGCGGGCGGAAGGTCTCTTACAAATCGGTGTATTTGGTGCTTCGGCCTTTGGACTTTTCGACGGGATATTTTTGATTGTTTATCTCGATTTTCCGGCGGGCTGCTTCAAACAGGTCAATTTCTGTTTCATGACAGAAATAAATCAAAAAAGCAAAAACATCGGCGACTTCCTCTTCGACCCTTTTGCGTTCGATGTCGGTAAGGTGTCTGCTTTGCGAGGAGGATTTCCACAAAAAGTTTTCAAGGAGTTCAGCGACTTCGATTACCATGCCCTCCGCCAAGTTTTTGGGGTCGTGAAACTGCTGCCAGTCCCGCAGGCGGCGGAATTCGAGCAATTGGTTTTTGAGGTCTTGAAAGTCCATTTTCTTTCTTTCAAAGCAGGGCGGTGCTGAAATATCGTTCGGCGCGGTCGGGCAGGACGGTGGCGATGCTGCCTTTGATTCGTCGGGCGAGCTGACGGGCCGCCCAGACGTTGGCTCCGGAGGAAATGCCTACCAAAAGCCCGTGCTGGACGCTGAGACGGCGGGTTTCTTCGATGGCATCGTCATCGCTGACTTCTATGACTTCATCCACAAGAGAGACATCCAGAATATCGGGGATAAAGCCGTCGCCAATGCCCTGAATCTGATGAAGCCCCGGCTCGTGGCCGAGCAGGGCGGAAACATCCTTTGGTTCCACGGCGGCAATTCGCACATCGGGCTTGTGTTCTTTCAGGAAACGGCCAATGCCCTGAAGGGTGCCGCCGCTGCCGACACCTGCTGTAAAACAAGCGATATCGCCGCTCATTTGTCTCCATAATTCCACGGCTGTCTGTTCATAATGAATGCGGGGATTATCAGGATTTTTGAATTGCTGGGGCACGAACACGCGGGGGTCTTCGGCTTGCATCTGTTCGACCTTTTCAATGGCTCCGGCAATGTTTTTGTCGGCGGGGGTGAGAATCAGGTCGGCGCCGAGGGCTTTGATGAGTTTTTTGCGTTCGACGCTCATATTTTCAGGCATGACGATGCAGACCTTGTATCCCATCAGTCGGCCTACGAGGGCGATGCCGATGCCGGTATTGCCGGAGGTGGGTTCGACGATGATAGAATCGGGCTTGAGTTTGTCGCTGCGCTGGGCCCCTTCGAGCATGGCGAGGGCTACCCGGTCTTTGATGCTGCCGCCTGGGTTGAGAAACTCAGCTTTGGCGTAAATGGGCTGGCCTCGAAGCTGAATCAGGGGCGTGTTTCCAATTAAATCGAGAATATTGTCTGTGAGCATTTTTTAGGACTTTTTATTTGCTGCAGGATGGTCAAAGACCAGTTTTTTTACTTCGACGCCTTTGACGGCATTCAATTTGGCTGCCAGCTGGTCGGCTGATTTTTCGTCGTCGGTCATTTCGAGGATCAGCAAGCCGTTCGGAGAGCAGGAGCCGTCGTTGGCTTCGTGAAGGCCCAGCCGAGTTCGGATGCTGCAGCCGTATTCTGTGAGAAGACGCTGAACCGATTCGACCTGCTGGAGTCGGTCGGTAATATGTACCCCTAAAATGATATGCTTGGAGAGCGGCATAATCTTGTCCTTTCATAAAAAGATGTCCATTGTCTGTTTTTGCCTGTTTCTCAATTATAATGGGGGATTCCTGCTTGGGTAAATCAGAAAATCTTTGTTTTGGACTGAGTCTATCCGTTCAGGCGAACAGCGAAAAACAGGTGAAAAAAGCAGGGAAATCTGAAGATGATTTATTTTTCAAGGAAGTTTTCGAGCAGTTCGGCCGCCAGACGGACAAACTGAGGACACTCCTCGAAGGCCCCTGGTCTTTTGGATGCAGCCAGGCCTTCCGGTGTGCTCAGGTCAAAGCCGAGCAGTTGGCGGCAGTACAAAGAGCCGGCGTTCGCCTTGAACTGCTCCATGAGGGTCTGTGTTTTCCGGTAGAGGTCATGTTTGGTATTTTTGTCTTTGGGATCGGCTGTGCCGTACCGTAGGCCGAGCACCAAAATTGCTCCGGTGAGTGCTCCGCAGATGCCGCCTGTGCGGCCGATTCCTCCGCCCAGGCCGGCGGCCATCTTTAGGGCCGTTTCTTCATCCAGTCCGAAGCGGCTGCACCAGGCCGCCAGAACGGACTGGGAACAGTTGAATCCTTCCTGAAACAAGGATACGGCTCGTTCTGCCGGGGTCATTGCTGTTTTCCTTTCTTGTTCTTTTTTGGTTGAGGGGCGGTGTTGCCGTTCAGCGGAGACGTTTTTGGATGCTGGCCGCGTGGGCGTCGAGTCCTTCCGTCAGGGCCAGTCTGATTATATTTTCTGCACTGCGGCGCAGCTGTTCCTCGGAGTATTCAATTATGCTGATGGATTTGATAAAGTCGTTGCTGGTAAGGGCACTGAAGTATCGGCTGGTTTGTCGGGTGGGCAGGGTATGGCTGGGGCCGGCCCAATAGTCTCCGACAGCCACGGGCGAATAGGGGCCGATAAAGACAGCGCCGGCGTTCCGGAGCCGGTCGGCGATTTTTCGGCTTTGGGGGCCGCACTGCACCTGAACATGTTCGGCGGCAAATTCGTTGGCCCAGTCAACGGCGGCATCAAGGGATTGGAATACAAGGATTCCGCTGTACTCGAGGAGGCATCTGGCCGCTCCTTCAGCGCGGTTCAGCTGTGACAGCTGCTTTTCGAGTTCGGCCAGCACATTGCGGGCGAAAGGAAGCGAGTCGGTTGCGAGAATGCCGGCGCCGGGATTGTGTTCGGCCTGGCTGAGGATGTCGGCGGCAACCCACTCCGGCTCGGCCTGCGAGTCGGCAATGATGAGTACATCGCTGGGGCCGGCAAAGGAATCGATATCGACCATGCCGTACACCTCTTTTTTGGCCAGTTGGACGACATCGTGGCCGGGGCCGACGATTTTATCCACTTTTGGAATGGTTTGGGTGCCGAAGGCCAGCGCGGCGACAGCGTGGGCTCCGCCGAGCCGGTACACTTCTGTGATATTCAGTTCATAACAGAGACCGAGGATGACCGGGTGGATACTTGCCTGCCAGCGGGGAGGCGAGACGACAACTATTTCCTGTACGCCTGCCGTCTGGGCGGGGACGGCTGTCATAATGAGTGTGCTCGGCAGGGGAGCACTGGCGCCGGGAATGCAAAGCCCCACTCGCTGAAGGGGAAGATAGCGGATTCCCGGATGAGAGGTTCTGCCGCCGATGAAGATTTGCGACTGGTAAAGCCGCACATTTTCAATGGCTTTGCGAAGGGATTGCAGAAGGGCGGGTTCAAGGCGGCTGTGTGCTTTTTTCAATTCTTCCGCTGAAATTCGGAACTCTTCCGGCGATAAGCGGACACGATCGAAACGCTCGCTGTACTCAGAAACAGCCGCGTCGCCGCGTTTGCCGACATCGGCGACGATGTGACGAACTGAAGCGGCCAATTCCTGCTTGTCCTCAAGAAATGCCCTCATTGAATGTTCTTTGAGAAGGCGGCTGATTTTTGTGTCAAAATCCGGCTGTCCGTGGATGAGCAGGATGGATTCCAATTCGATGTTCACCGGCAGTCTCCCGAAAGAAAAGATTAGGGGGTAAAATTGCCATGGGTGTAGGTTGGCACCGCTCCCTGAAGAAGGAGGAAGTTTCGCCCGCGAAATGCTGTGATGATTCCGGAGACTCGATATCGGCGGCGCTCGAGGGATTGCTTGTGCTGATGTTCGATTTGTTCGAGGGTCCGGCAGGGCAGAAGGATGAAAGTGCGTTCCGAAATGTTTCGTCCGAAGCCGTCGAGGACAAACTCTCCTGCAGCGCCGAGGCGTGTGAAGCGTCCGGTGCGGCTGACCAGCATGGTGTCTTCCTGCACGGCGGCAGAGGCGGTTTTGGCCATTTGGCTGAAATCGGTTTTCTGGGCCGGCTTCATCCTTTGCAGGATATCAGGGGGAATTACCGATGATTCGTTGGGGTCGGCAGCGGTGCGGAGGATATTGACCATTTCTTTAGGGGCCGGTTTTGCGGTGTTTGTTTCTGCGTCAGGTTCGGGTGCGGTTTTTAGGGGAGCCGCATCGAAAACGTAAAGGAAATTGTTTTTTTGGTACTGGGTTACGACGGCGTCGATGCGGACAGCCACCTGTTTCTGTGATCCGGCATACGAGAGAATCTTCTCGAGGGCGCTGCTGGGCAGAATGGTCAGTTCGGTTCCAGCGGGGACGGTTACCTTGCCGGCGGTAAGGTCGATATTGGGGAGAAACCGCCAGGCCTTGGTTTTTTCGTTCAGACGGGCGATGCCCTCGATCTGACGAAACTCCAGCCCTTCCGGCAGAAGGCGCGGGGATGATTCAGCGGCCTGGAGGCAGGCCGTCTGAACGGCTAAGGCGAGCATCAAAGCAGGAATAAACGGTCGATTGGTCATTAAATCGCCTCTTGAAGAATGGTCAGAGCGCGGCGGGGAGTGTCGGCAATAGAGACACAGCGGGCGCTTTTGGAGTCGGCTTCGGCCATCATCTGCACCAGCGGCTGCCAGAATGTTCCTATCAGAATAATGGGTTTGTCCGCTTCCCTGAATCCCTTGTTTTTGTGCTCCCAGACATCGGCCAGTTCGAGGAGGGTTCCTGTTCCGCCGGCAAAGACGATGTAAGCGCTGCCGAGACGGATCAGAGTTGTCAGCCGTTCGGTGAGCGTGTCGGTTTGGATTTCATCGGTGATGTATTCGTTTGGGCCGCTGCGTTTGAAGGCCCGGCAGGTTACGCCGATGACTTTGCCGCCGGCGGCCGCTGCCCCTTTGGCGGAGGCCCGCATGATTCCTTCATAGCCGCCGTTGGCAATGGCAAAACCGTGCTGCGCCAGCAAAGCCCCCATCTGCTCGGCTGTTTTAAAGACTTCTTCGTGTTCGGCGGCTCGGCCGCTTCCGAACAGCGTGATGATGGTCTGCTGACGATTCATGATGGCCTGACCTTCTTTTTGATATAGTTCAGCAGTCCTGCTGAGAGGAGGATTTCACGTTCACGAGGTGAAAGCGCCAGACGCCCTTTGAAAACCTCACCTGTTGTACGATTGAAGATTTCTACCTCCTGTGCGTTTTGGATTGCGGCTGTCAAGTCCGGGATTTCAAGTTCGTCGCCTTCCTTAATTTTGTCATAGTCCGCCGGGTTGGTAAATTCGATGGGGACGATGGCAAAGTTAATAAGGTTGGCCTTGTGGATACGTTCGATGGACTTGGCCAGCACGGCTCGCACGCCCAGATACATGGGGCATAAAGCGGCGTGTTCGCGGCTGGAACCCTGTCCGTAGCTTTCACCGGCTGCGACAATGCCCGCCAGACCCTGTTTTTTCAGGTCGAGACATCGCTGGGCAAAGGTTGGTTTGCCTTCTTCATTGAAGCAGTTAAAAACATATTTGGAATATTCGGGCACATTGGAGCGGTATTTGAGGAAAGTGCCGGCGGGCATAATGTGGTCTGTTGTGATTTTATCGCCGCATTTGAGCAGGACGCGACCCTTGAGGTTGTCCGGCAGCGGTGCGGGGGATTCAGGCACGACGATGGTGGGGCCTCGCACGACCACGGCCGTTGAGATTCTGTCGGGGGGCAGCGGCGGGTCAATCATGGTGTCGTCGATGTGAAACTCTTTTGGGAATTTGACAGCAGGATATCGCAGACCGACCATTTCTTTGAGGGTTCGGGGGTCTGTAATTTCGCCGAGGATGGCGGAGGCGGCGGCGGTCTCCGGGCTGACAAGGTAGCACTGGTCGCCTTTGGTTCCAGTGCGGCCGGGGAAATTGCGGTTAAAGGTTCGCAGGGTAACGACGCCGTCGCCTGGGGAAAATCCCTGGCCAATGCAGGGACCGCAGGCACACTCGAGAATGCGTGCTCCGGCAGCGATGAGGTCGGCCAGCGCGCCATTGGAGGCGAGCATCTCAAGGACCTGGCGGCTGCCTGGGGCGATGCCGAGTTCGACGGAGGGGTCAATTTTGCGGCCTTTGAGGATTTCGGCGGCTGTCATTAAATCTGCATAACTTGAATTGGTGCAGCTGCCGAGAACGACCTGTCCGATTTTTCGTCCGGCGATTTCTTCGACGGGTACGACATTATCCGGCGAAGAGGGACAGGCCGCCATGGGTACCAAGTTGGATAAGTCGATTTCAATCAGCCGGTCATAGGCGGCGTCAGGATCCGCTTCCAGCGGACGATAATGATGAGAACGATGCTGGGCTTCCAGAAACTGTTCCGTCATTTGGTCGCTGGGGAAAATACTGGTGGTCACGCCTAACTCGGCACCCATATTGGTAATGGTTGCCCGCTGGGGTACGGTGAGTGCTGCCGCGCCCGGCCCGAAGTACTCTATGACAGAATCCACATTGCCTTTGGTTGTGAGGATACTGAGGAGTTTGAGAATCACGTCTTTGCTGGAGACCCAATCGTTGAGGCGGCCGGTCAGGCGGACGCCGATAACCCTTGGGCAGGTCATGTAAAAAGCCCCGCCGCCCATAGCCGAAGCAACGTCCAGCCCGCCGGCCCCAATGGCCAGCATTCCCAGTCCGCCGCCGGTGGGAGTATGAGAATCGCTGCCCAGAAGGGTTGCTCCGGGTTTGCCGAAGCGTTCAAGATGGACCTGATGGCAGATTCCGTTGCCTGGGCGGGAGTGATAAACCCCCACCTTTCGGGCAATGCTCTGGAGATAGAGGTGGTCATTGTGATTTTCCGGTCCGAACTGGGCCATATTATGATCGACATAGCTGACAGACAGCTCCGTGCGAACGCGAGCGATGCCCATCGACTCAAAGAGCAGAAAGGCCGTTGTTCCGGTGGCGTCTTGGGTGAGGGTTTGGTCAATGCGGATTCCAATGGGCTCGCCCGGCTGAAGCCGACCTTCGAGCAGGTGGCTTTGAAGGATTTTGCAGGTGAGTGTTTGACTCATTCTAAGATCCTGTCAATTCAAAAGTTATATTTTTTGAACTTTCATCTTTCTAAACTTTTATAGCATAAATAAAGAGATTTTACAAGCAAGGGGATTGATTTGTTATTTTGAAAAGATTTTTTGAAAAGATTTGTGTAATAATAAGGGGCGTTTTTTGATGATGATTGTCCAAATATAGACAAAGTATCTCTGTAATGGAAAAAGTAGTTCTTATGGTTTTTGGGAAAAGAGGGTATGGGACCAATTTCGGGAAATCGAGTTGAAATAGAACGAAAAACAGGGAAGTACAAACTTCGCCGGAAGGGCCTTGCCGGTTTTACGTGGGAGGATATGGAGCGGCTGGAGCGTCTGGTTGAAAAAGGGCTTCGAGCGGTCGGCCTGTACCAAGTCGGCTTTCAGAATCTTTTTGACTTTCGCACAGAGCTGATTGAGACGGCTTTTGCGAGATTGCCGGACGCCTTTGACGGGTTTCGAGTGCTTTGGCTGTCGGATTTTCATATTGAGCCGCTGGAGGGGCTGGCGGAGGCGCTGATTTCACATCTTGCCCCCCTTTCTTTTGACATAGCCATCCTCGGCGGCGATTGTGCCTTTCATTATGACCTGACGGAGGCGGCGGTTGCGCGGATGCGGACGATTGCAGAGCCGCTGCTGAAACGGGCGCCTGTGTACGGGATTCTCGGCAATCACGACCGGTATGAAATGGGCAAAATCCTTGAGCAGTGGGGGGTGCGGATGCTTGTGAACGAGCATTGCCGGCTTGAACGCGACGGCCAGGTTCTTTATTTGGCGGGGGTGGACGATTGCCATTATTTCAAGGGAGATGATTTGGATACGGCGGCTGAAGGGATTCCTTCGGACAGTTTTTCGATCCTCTTGTCTCATTCTCCGGAAATAATTCACAAAACAGACGGGTATTCCATTGATTTGTGTCTGTGCGGACATACGCACGGAGGACAAGTCTGCCTGCCGGGGGGCTTCCCGCCGGTTATTTGTGCCTCGGTGAGTCGGAAATATGCACGCGGACTATGGCAAAAAGGCCGTATGAAAGGGTATACCTCGCGAGGAATCGGTGTTTCCGGGATCCCGGTTCGCTTTTTTTGTCCGCCTGAGGTTACGCTGCTGACTTTACGGAAGGAATAGATACTTAAAGCGAGAGTTGCGCCTGCGGTGGATGGAACGAAACTGTAAGCTCTTTTCAGTTTGTTAAGTCGGTAAAACATTAACTTGGGAAGAATTGGGCTTGACGGATTTTTCCAAGGAAGGTATATTTTGCTTTTGCTGCGGATGTGGCGGAATTGGCAGACGCGCAGGCTTCAGGTGCCTGTGGGCATTGCGCTCGTGGAGGTTCGACTCCTCTCATCCGCATTTTTCACAAGGAGAGTTATTGAGTCTTTTTGTCGGCTATATTTGACTGTTTATATCCTCTTTTTTTAACGATTTTCTGTGTTCAATTCCGATATTTTAGTAAAAGAAATGCTGAAATGGGTTGTTAAAATGGGGAATCTGTTGAGGTTTGGGAGATAAAAGATGGTCAACTGGCTGCTTCTTGCTGCAGCGGCGGGGCCGGCTTCGGATGGTGAAAGTCTGGTGCGCCAGACCATTGATTTGCTGTGGGAGCAGATTACCGGGCTGACGTGGTTTCAGGCCGTGCTGGCTATTTCGTTTGGGGTGGTTTATTTGCTTTATGGCTGGCGAATCTTCCGAGTGCTGGTTGTAATCAGTTTTGGGATGATCGGGATGTTTGCCGGGATGAAGGCGGGGGAGCAGTTTGGAAATCTGGTTGTTGGCGGACTGGCAGGGACGGCGATCGCGGCCTTTTTGGCTGTGCCGCTGATGAAGTGGTGTGTGAGCATTCTTGGGGCCGCCGCAGGGGGGATTCTCACCAGCGGCATCTGGTATGCCTGTCAGCTGCCTGAACAATATATCTGGGCGGGGGCCATTATCGGAATTGTTGCGGGGGGAATGATTTCCTTTATTCTTCTGAAGGCAGCGGTGATGCTGTTTACCAGTTTGGGGGGCAGTCTGATTACGATGGTTGGGGTTTTGGCACTGCTTCATGAGTATGAGATGAGCCGGGCGGAGCCGACTCGCTATATTGAAGACTTAATTTATCTTCATCCGTGGTTTCTTCCGACGGTAATTATTGTGCCGACGCTGATTGGGATGTTTATTCAGCACAAGTTTATTCAGCACTCCTCCAAGTGGGATTTGAAGTAAGCTGTCTGTTGGGCAGGCATTTTTGGTTTGAATGATTCCGTTTTGCTGCCGGTTTGGTGTTTCTACGGATTTGCGTCAGTCTGGGATTTCTGCTGAATTTTGGACCAGGTATCTTTGAGGATGACGGTTCGGTTGAAAACGAGCCGGCCTTCGGATGTGTCGGAGTCAGTGCAGAAATAGCCGAGCCGTTCAAACTGCCAGCGGTCGAGGGGTTTGGTGTTTTTTAAAGAGGGTTCGACCTTGCAGCCGGTCAGGATTTTGAGGGAATCCGGATTGATATTGACGGTGAAATCCTGCTCTTCGGGTGCGTCTTCGGGGTTTTCTTTTGTAAAGAGATGCTCATAGAGCCGCACTTCGGCATCGAGGGCGTGGGCAGCGCTGACCCAGTGGATTGTGGCCTTGACTTTTCGTCCGTCGGGGGCTTCTCCGCCTCGGGTGGCCGGGTCATAGGTACAGTGAAGTTCGAGGATATTGCCGGCGGAATCTTTGACGACGTTTTCACATTTGATGAAATAACCGTAGCGCAGACGGACTTCCCGGCCGGGCGCCAGGCGGTAAAACTTTTTGGGCGGGTTTTCCATGAAGTCATCCTGCTCGATGTACAGTACTTTGGAGAAGGGGACCTGGCGTGTTCCGGCGGCTGGATCTTCGGGGTTGTTAATCGCTTCGAGCATTTCAGTCTGTCCGTCGGGATAATTGGTCAGGACGACTTTGAGAGGATTGAGGACGGCCATGACACGCGGCGAGGTTTTGTTGAGGTCTTCGCGCAGGCAGTGTTCGAGGAGGGCATAATCGACGGTGCTGTTGAATTTGTTGACGCCGATGACCTTGCAGAAATTGCGGATAGCCTCTGGGGAATAGCCGCGTCGCCGCAGCCCGCTCAGGGTAGGCATTCGAGGGTCATCCCAGCCGCGGACGTAGTTTTCTTTGACCAGCCGCAGCAGTTTTCGTTTGCTCATCAGGGTATAGGTGAGATTGAGACGGGCAAACTCAATCTGACGGGGATGATGGATGCCCAACTGGTCCAGAAACCAGTCGTAAAGCGGCCGGTGATTTTCAAACTCGAGGGTACAAATTGAATGGGTGATTCCCTCGATGGAATCCTCCAGGCCGTGCGCCCAGTCATACATTGGGTAAATGCACCACTGATCGCCGGTGCGGTGATGAGTGGCGTGAAGGATGCGGTACATCACAGGGTCGCGCATGTTCAGGTTGGGATGGGCCATATCGATTTTGGCTTTGAGGGTTCGCGAGCCGTCGGGAAATTCGCCTTTTTTCATCCGTTCAAACAGGTCGAGATTTTCTTCGACACTTCGGCTGCGATAGGGGCTGTTTTTGCCCGGCTCGATGAGGGTGCCTCGGTATTGGCGGGTTTCCTCGGCGGACAGGTCGCAGACATAGGCCTTGCCTTTTTTGATGAGTTCTACAGCCCAATCATACATTTGCTGAAAATAATCGGAGGCGAAATAGAGACGGTCTTCCCAGTCCCATCCCAGCCAGCGGACGTCTTCAATAATGGCATCGACATATTCCTGGTCTTCTTTGGAGGGATTGGTGTCGTCAAAACGCAGGTTGCATTTGCCGCCAAACTCCTGAGCAATACCGAAGTTCAGGCAGATACTTTTGGCATGGCCGATGTGGAGATAGCCGTTGGGTTCTGGGGGGAAGCGTGTGTGGACCCGTCCGCCCCAGGTGCCTTTGGCACAGTCTTCTGCAACGATTTGGCGGATAAAATCCATCCGCTGGATTGAGTTTTCCTGGTTTTGTGTATCCATTACTGCAATTTTCTTTTTCTGGAGCTGTCTTGTTCTGAAATCACAGGTCTTTGTAAAGCACACTTGGATTATGGAGTTATAACCTTATATTTGTTTGTGTTTTTTTCAACAAAAAGTTTTCAGAATCCTGCCCGGCAGAAGATTTTTGAGTGTGCGTCTGTTTTTGAGGGGGGAGGATTGAAGTTTCTTGACTTCTTGTGCAGGATGACCTACCTTGTTGGGTTTACTGCAGAAACTGAAAATAGAGGTCATTCTATGGTTGTAACACGATTTGCCCCTTCGCCGACAGGGTATCTGCATGTTGGGGGGGCGCGGACAGCCCTGTTTAACTGGCTTTTGGCCCGCAAAACCGGCGGCAAGTTTATTCTGCGCATTGAGGATACGGACTTGAAACGGAATACTCCCTCGGCCACCCAGCAGGTTTTGGCGGATTTACACTGGCTGGGGATTGATTGGGATGAAGGGCCGGAGGTGGGGGGGCCAAACGGGCCGTATTTCCAGTCGCAGCGGAAGGAAATCTATGATTATTATGTCCAGAAACTGATTGCCGAAAAAAAGGCCTACTACTGTTTTGATACAGCGGAAGAAATTGAGCGGCTTCGGAAAGAGGCCCAAACCAACAAGCAAACTTTTCTTTATCCTCGGCCTCAGCGTTTTCCGGAGCCGGAGGAGGCCCGCCGGGCGGCTGCGGAAGGTCGGCCTGTTACGGTACGGCTGGCGGTAACGGAAACGGAGCCGATTGTTGTGAAGGATTTGCTGCGGGGAGAGGTGGTTTTTAACCCGGCGGAGATTGGGGATTTTGTGATTTTGAAGTCGGACGGCCTGCCGACTTATCATCTGGCGGTGGTGGTGGATGATGAGTTGATGGGAGTTACGCATGTGATACGGGGTCAGGAGCATCTGATGAATACCCCCAGTCATATGCTGCTCCAAAAGGCCCTTGGGTTTCGTACGCCGCAATACCTGCATCTGTCCGTGACTGTCAGCGAAAGCGGGGGTAAACTTTCGAAACGGGAACGCCCCGAAACCCTGCGGAAGGCGATTCTCCAGTCGGATGCTGACCTGGATGCCTTAGCTTGGGCGGGCGGCTTGAGCCGGCAGGAACTGGATTTGTTTTTGTCTGGGGAGAAGATTCCGGATATGCCGGCCATTGATGCGATGGCGACCTATCTGGGCATTCATTTGCCGGAAATTAATGTTGTAGATTTTCTGAAAAGCGGCTATCTGCCGGAAACGATGGTCAATTTTCTGGCCCTTTTGGGGTGGAGTCCGGCTGACGGACAGGAGATTATGGACCGGCAGACGCTGATTGCGTCTTTCGATTTAAACCGGCTTAATAAGTCTAACAGTTTTTTTGATCGGAAAAAGCTGCTGGCTTTTAATACGGAACATATCAAGCGGGTGCCTGCCGATATGCTCGTGAAGCATTTTCGAGTTTTCCTGGAGACGGTCGGCTCGCCGGCAGCCGCGGCTGACGATGCGATGCTGGGCCATCTGCTCCGCATTAATGAAGGGGCGCGAACACTGGCTCAGATTGAGGAAAAATGCCGGTTTGCCTTTGTCGCTGATGAGGCGATTGAGTATGACCCGGAGGCAGTCAAAAAGGTATTGCGAAAAGAGGGGGCAATCGATATTCTTAAGACGATTGCCCAGCGTCTCCAAATGCTCGAGACGTTTACGGCTGAATCGCTGGAGGCGATGCTTCGGCATCTGGCGGAGGAAAAGCAGGCCGGCTTGGGGAAGATTGCCCAGCCGCTTCGGGTGGCAATCACCGGCACCACCATCAGCCCGCCGATTTTTGATGCCGTAAACTTGCTGGGACTGGAACGGACAATAAAACGGATTGAGCGGGCGGTTCAGCTTTTTGGTCAGGCGTAAAGAAAGGGCAGGCAATGTCATTGCTGGTGACTGGTTCAGTGGGGATTGATACGGTGCGTACACCGTTCGGGTACAATGAAGACTGCATTGGCGGTTCGGCAGTGCATTTTACCATGGGGGCGGGGATATTTACGGATGTGAAGTTTTTGGGTGTGGTTGGAGAGGATTTTCCATTTGACCTGGAAGAAATCTTTCAGGGTCGACAGGTGGATTTGAGCGGTCTGGAGGTGCGAACGGGCAGCAAGACGTTTCGCTGGTGCGGTTCGTATCAGGGAGATATGAATGAGGCCCGCACGGAGTCGGTGGAGCTGAATGTGCTGGCGGAGGAGCCGCCGCGGATTCCCGAAAGTTATCGGGATTGCGAATATGTCTTTCTGGCTAATACGGCGCCGGCGCTGCAGATGGAACTGCTCAGTCAGCTGGGCAGTCCGGCCTTTGTGGCGGCTGATACGATGAATCATTGGATTGTAACGGCCAATGATGACCTTAAAGAACTGCTGGGGCGGATTGATATGCTGATTCTCAACGATGGAGAAGCGCGTCTTCTGACGGGCCAGCAGAATCTGATTACGGCTGCCAAGCAGATTCTTGAAATGGGACCGCGGTTTGTGGTGATTAAGAAGGGCGAACATGGCTCGATGATGCATACGCGGGAGGGAGACTGTTTTATTCTGCCGGCCTACCCGACCAAGGTGGTTATTGACCCGACGGGAGCGGGGGATTCCTTTGCCGGCGGAATGATGGGATATTTGGCTCAATCGAACCGCGTCGATGTGATTACGCTGCGGAATGCGATTGTGTACGGGACGGTGGTGGCGTCGTTTACGATCGGAGATTTTTCGATTTATGGGATTCGGTCTGCGACGCAGGAGATGATTGAGGAACGGTTTGACTTTCTGCGGAAGGTGACGCAGTTTTAATCGGCTGATGCTGGCAGGAACTTGGATGCGGCTTTTTATCGCGGTGGATATAGATGCTTCAGTTCGTCGGGAGTTGGAGGCCGTTCAGCGGCGTCTGCGTCAGAATTTGTCGGGCCGAGGGTTCAAGTGGGTTCATCCGGATTTGATTCATTTAACCCTGAAGTTTCTGGGTGAGGTGCCGGATGCGTCGGTGCCGCAGGTTTGCCAGGTGGCGCGGGAGACGGCTGCCAGGCATGGGGCCTTTGAACTGCGGGTGCAGGGACTTGGGACCTTCGGAAGGCCGCCGCGGGTGTTCTGGGCGGGGGTGCAGATATCGGAGGCGTTGTCGCTGCTTCAGGAAGACCTGGAGAGGGGTTTTGAGAATGCCGGCTGGCCTCGGGAGGAGAAATCGTTCAGCGGACATTTGACGCTGGCACGGCTCCAGGACCCGAAGGCAGGCAGTGAGATAGCACGGTTTGTCCAGCAGCAGCCGTCTTCGGTTTTCGGAGATGTGTGGGTGGACGAGCTGATTGTTTATGAAAGTCAGCTATCTTCGAAAGGGCCGGTTTATACACCTGTTGGCAGATATGATTTGATCGGATAAGAACAACCGTCTGGAAAAGGGGAAATTGAATGGCGAAAAAGAAGACATCAGAAAAAAAAGAGGCGTCGGCTGGTCCTGAAAAGCCGGCTACGAAATCAGACGCCCTCGATCGGGCAATTGCTCAGATTGAAAAGCAGTACGGCGCCGGTTCGATTATGAAGATGGATGACAGCAGCCGCTGCCGGATTGAAGGGATTTCCACCGGTGCGCTGTCGCTGGATTTGGCCTTGGGCGGGTCGGGGGTTCCTCGGGGCCGTGTGATTGAATTTTATGGGCCGGAATCCTCCGGCAAAACGACGCTGGCCCTGCATGCGATTGCCAATGCTCAGAAAGCCGGCGGTGTGGCGGCCTTTATTGATGCTGAGCATGCCCTGGATCCGACATGGGCCAGAAAATTGGGGGTTGATATTTCCTCGCTTTTGATCAGCCAGCCCGACACGGGTGAGCAGGCGCTGGATATTGCGGAGATGCTGATTAAATCCAACGCGGTGGATATTATTGTGATTGATTCGGTGGCGGCCTTGGTGCCGGCGGCGGAGCTGCAGGGGGAAATGGGGCAAAGTCATGTCGGCTTGCAGGCCCGCCTGATGAGCCAGGCACTGCGGAAACTGACAGGAGCTATCAGCAAAAGCAAAACCTGTCTGATTTTTATTAATCAGATTCGGATGAAAATCGGCGTGATGTTCGGCAATCCGGAAACGACGCCGGGCGGCAATGCCCTGAAGTTTTATGCCTCTGTGCGTGTCGATATTCGGCGAGTGGAGACCCTCAAGAACTCCAAAGGGGAGGCCATCGGAAATCGGGTGCGGGCACGGGTGGTCAAGAACAAACTGGCTGCTCCGTTCAAAGCAGCGGAGTTTGATATTCTTTTTGACCGCGGAATTTGTGCGATGGGAGATTTGCTGGATTTGGCTGCGGAGTGCAATGTGCTTACCAAAAGCGGGGCTTGGTATCTGTACGGCGATCGCAAACTCGGTCAGGGCCGCGACAACGCCAAACTTTATCTGGAGCAAAATCCGGATTTTGCAGAGGAGTTGAAAGAAAAAATCCTTGCCGCCAGGGGATTGGCGGAAACTCAGACGGAATAAGCAGAGAGAACAAACGTGCACAGTTCCAACGACATTCGAAAGACCTTTATTGAATTCTTTCAAGAGCGCGAACATCAGTTTGTCCCGAGCTGGCCGGTTGTGCCGGTCGGCGATGATACGCTGCTGTTTACCAATGCAGGGATGAACCAGTTTAAGGATATTTTTCTTGGCTTTCGCCAGCCGGCGTACAGCCGGGCAGTGAACAGCCAGAAATGCATCCGTGTCAGCGGCAAGCACAACGACTTGGAAGAAGTCGGTCTGGATACCTATCACCATACCTTCTTTGAGATGCTGGGCAACTGGTCGTTTAACGACTATTTCAAGGCCGAGGCAATCGAGTGGGCATGGGAGCTTCTGACGAAGGGCTATGGAATTGACCCGAACCGGCTTTGGGCGAC
This sequence comes from uncultured Phycisphaerales bacterium, assembly GCA_937868095.1. Lineage (GTDB taxonomy): Bacteria > Planctomycetota > Phycisphaerae > Sedimentisphaerales > Anaerohalosphaeraceae > JAHDQI01. Next base: position 146,449 of record CALMLO010000036.1, read on the forward strand.
GGTGTTTGCCGGAGATAAAGAAGAGGGCTCTGAACCCGATGAAGAGTCAGCGGAACTTTGGAGGAAGATTACACTGCTTCCAAAGGAGCGGATTCTGTTCTGCGGTCGCAAGGATAATTTCTGGGAAATGGGCACGAGCGGGCCGTGCGGGCCGTGCAGCGAAATTCATATTGATTTGGGGCCGGACCGGTGTGATATGCGGGATGTGAGCGGTCATCTGTGCCGGGTCAACGGCGGCTGCTCCCGGTTTATTGAATTGTGGAATCTGGTTTTTATTCAGTTCAATCGGCGGGCGGACGGTGTGCTTGAGCGGCTGGGGGCCAATTATGTGGATACCGGTGCCGGTCTGGAGCGCATTACGGCTGTTCTGCAAAACAAGCGGAGTAATTATGATACGGATTTGTTTTTGCCGCTGATTCGGGCAGCGGAAGAGCTGGCAAAGATTCCTTACACGTCGCAGCTGGGCAAGAAAACGGATAATGCCTATCGGGTGATCGCCGATCATATTCGCACCCTCACCTTTGCGATTACAGACGGCGTTACGCCGAGCAATGAAGGCAGAGGATATGTCATCCGGCGGCTTCTGCGTCGGGCGGCTCGATTCGGGAGGATGCTTAATTTACGTGAGCCGTTTCTTTATAAATTTGTCGGGGTGCTGGTCGAAATGATGGGTCAGGCCTATCCGGAACTGAAGGAGCGGAGAGAATTTGTCAGCGAGGTTATCGAGGCAGAAGAAAAATCGTTCGGCAGGACCCTTGACCGCGGGCTGGAGTTGTTTGCGGCAGCCGCAGAAAAAGCGGCCTCAACCGCCGAGCGGATGATTTCCGGCGAGGATGCTTTCCGGCTTTATGATACCTATGGTTTTCCGCTGGACCTGACGGAATTGATGGCCCGCGAGCAGGGCTTGAAGGTGGATAAAGAAGGGTTTGAGCGGCTGATGGAACAGCAGCGTTCGCAAGCCCGCGCAGCGCAGAAAGGCACTTCGCTGAACGCTTTTCTCAGCGGGGTTCAACTGCCTTGTACGGATGATTCCCTGAAGTATGAGACAGAACAATGTACAGCGCAGATTACGGGCTGGATTGACGAAGAAGGACTGCATACGGAGGGAAAAATTCCGGCACAGTCGGGTTCGCTGGGGCTGATTCTTGACCGCACGTGTTTTTATGCGGAATCGGGCGGCCAGGTGGCCGACAGCGGGCGAATTGAGACGCCAGAAGGAATTTTTACGGTGGAGACAACGGAGAAAATCGCTGATTGCGTCATTCACCGCGGCAGGATGACGGCTGGTGTTCTGGAGGTGGGCCGGACGGTGACGGCGATTGTGGATGCCGGACGCAGGCAAACACGGAAAAATCATACGGCAACCCATCTGCTTCAGTGGGCGCTGCGGCAGGTGCTTAGTGAATCGGTTCACCAGCAGGGCTCGCTGGTTTGTCCGGATTATTTCCGATTTGATTTTACCTGGCCGAAGGCGCTGACAAAGGACGAAATTCGCCGGGTTGAAGAACTGGTGCAGATGCGGATTGACGAAGATCATCCGGTTTATACGGCGGTGCTTCCGCTGGAAGAGGCCAAAAAGGTCGGCGCTACGGCCTTGTTCGGCGAAAAATACGGGCAGGAGGTGCGAGTTATTGCGATTGGAGCCCATTCCAAGGAAACGCTGCCGCAGGCCTTCAGCAAGGAGTTTTGCGGAGGGACGCATGTAGAACGGACGGGCTTGATCGGCGGTTTTGCGATTCTTAAGGAAGAAAGTATTTCGGCGGGTGTTCGAAGGATTACGGGTTTGACAGGGCGGGCCTTGATGGAGTATCTGCACAGCCGCAGTCGAATTGTGGATGAGTTGACGGAGATGCTTAAGACGCCTGCCCAGGAGATTGCGGCCCGTGTAAGAAAACTGCTGGAAGAGAATAAAAATCTGCAAAAGCAGATGAAAACAGCCGGCGGGCGGGGCGGCACGGACGTGCTCTCAGAGGCGCGCACGCTCCTCGAGAAGGCCCAGCGAATCGGGCAAACGGCGGTTGTTGTGGGGACTGTGCCGGCGGCACCGGTTGAGCAGCTTCGTGCCGCAATCGACAGCATCAAGAAAAAGGCCGGTTCTGCGGTGGTGGTTTTGGCGGCAGCGGAAGAAGACAGCAAAGTGCTGCTGCTGGCAGGGGTTACGGATGACTTGATTGAGAAGGGGCTGAAAGCGGTAGAGCTGGTTCGCCATATTGCTCCAATTGTCGGGGGGGGCGGCGGCGGCAGGGAGCAGATGGCTCAGGCCGGCGGCAAAGACCCATCCAAACTTCCAGAAGCTCTCGAGAAAGCCAGAGAGTATATCATGGAACGACTTTAAAACCGTTTCGAGGTGGGTTTTTCGCGGCAGCATTCGAAACAATGAGGGTACGGCTATTTCATCTGCCATTCAGCAATATCGGCTTTTGCGGCAAGAGGTGGACCGCATTGCGGCAGGTCTCCTGTCGATTCATAGAGGGGAGATTGTCTGTCGGGCGGGGTGTACGGACTGCTGCCGAAATTTGTCGGTCTGGCCCGTTGAGTTTTGTGCGATTTTGGACGAGCTGCGGGCGGAAAGTACTGCCAAACTGATATTTGATGGGTCGGCTTCCTGCGGTTTTCTTAAAGATGGCTTCTGTCAGATTTATCCGGTTCGTCCGCTGATTTGCCGCACTCACGGGCTTCCTGCGGCATTTGAGGATGACTCGGCGGCGGAACCGGAGATGGCTGTCTCCTTTTGTCCGAAGAATTTTGCAGGACGCGACAGGCAGACGCTGACATTCGGCCCTGACAATACCCTTAATCTCGACTGGCTCAACGAGCAGTTGAGCCGGATTCATACTATGTTTCTGGAGGAGTTGGCACAGGAGAACCTGCCGGCGCATTGTCGGGTGGAATTGAGGGAACTGATTGATTTTCTCTGATCAGGCAGTTTTGGATTCCCTGTTTTTTCTGCAGAGAAGGGCCTCCAGATCCTTGACGCCCACGGCGGTAAAGTCCTTGAATACGGCGGCTGCATCCCAGGCCTCTTTCTCTTCCTGAGGGCTGCCGTCGGCGGTAATGACAATGTAAGGCATACCGGCCGCCCGGGCGGCTTTGAAGCCGGAAGGGGAGTCTTCAAATAAGATGCAGCGGGTGGGCGGCAGGCCCAGTCCTTCGGCGGTTTTCAGGAGTACTTCCGGGTCCGGTTTGCCCTGGCGGACGTCACTGCGGCAAAAAACAGCTTTGAAATAAGGCCTTATGTTCAGGCCGTCGAGGATAAAATCTACGTTTTCCGTGGGTGAGTTGGATGCGGTTCCGCAGGGAACACCGGCGGACCGAAGGGCTTCGAGGAGGTCGAGCAGGCCGGCGGCGGGCTTCATAACAGGCCGATAGAGCCGGCGGTAGAGAGTTTCCTTTTCCTGTTCAATTTGTCGGATAAACGATTCATCCACATTGGGCCCGAAAAGATTCTGAACAATCTTGTCATTGCTGCGGGCGTGGATTTTCTGATAATATAATTCGGGATTCATTGGGATATTGTATCGCTTGCACAATTCAAACCACGCCTGGCAATGGGAGGCCGTGTTCGGCACCATGGTCCCATCCAGGTCAAAAATAACGCCCCACTTGGCTGGGGTTTGCTTATTCTGCATAGTATGGCTCCAGTATTTCGTAAGAAAAGAACAATATTTTATCTTATTGTGCTGTCGAATGCAAGGGGGAGAAGGTCAGAGTCGACTCTTTATGTCTTCAATGATCAAGCGGAGGGTGTTTTCAAGAGTATAGGTTGGCTGAAAGCCGATTGCCTGGCGAATCCTGTCTAATGCAGGTACTCGGCGAGACATATCATCAAAGGGCCGTCCGAAAGCCTCCTCGTAGCTTCGATAGACCTTGATGCTGCGGCTTGCGGTCATCGAAATAATCCGGTCAGCAAGGTCTTCAATAGAAATTTCCTCGTCTGAACCGACGTTAAAAACCAGGCCGGGAGCGGCAGGGCAATTCAGGAGGTCCTCGAGGGCCCGGACAACATCAAAAACACAGCAAAAACAACGCGTCTGCTTGCCGCTTCCGTAAATTTCGACAGGTTCATTGCGAAGGGCTCTTTCGATAAATCGGGGGATTACCATTCCGTATTGTCCGGTCTGACGAGGCCCTACTGTATTGAAGAGCCGAACAATCACAACGGGCAGGTTGTACTGCTGATGATAAGCCAGGCCTAAAAACTCGTCGATGGCCTTGCTGCACGCATAAGACCAGCGGCTGAATCGCGTGCTGCCGAGAACAGTATCATCGTCCTCGTGAAAAGGGATTGCCTCGCTTTTGCCATAGACCTCGCTGCTCGAAGCCAGCAGTACTTTCTTGCGAAAACGGTTGGCGGCTGCCAGAACCACCTCTGTGCCGTGGATGTTGGTCTCGATTGTGTGAACGGGGCGTTCGACAATTAAACGGACGCCGACAGCGGCGGCCAGGTGGACAATGACATCGCAGGATTCGGCCAGCTGATTCATCAGGGCTTCGTTGCAGACTGAATCGAAGACAAACCGGAATTGGGGATTCGGCAAGACGGCCTGAATGTTCCGAAGATTGCCGGTGCTTAAATCGTCGAGAGCGGTAACGGTATGGCCGCCCGAGAGAAGCGACTCTGCCAGATGGGAACCAATGAACCCTGCTCCGCCTGTAATTAAATAGTGCATATTTGCCCAATCAGAACCAATACCGATAAAATCAAGTTATTCAACAGATATAAAAATCTTTACCCTACCTGCGGGCAAAAATCAAGAAATCCTTGAAATTGAGGGGGGCGGCGTCCGGATTAAAAACCGGTCCGGCGGGGCAGGTTTTATGGGTTAGATGAGCGGGACTTCGTAATGGGAGCAGAATAACTCACGCTGGATGGGGCCGAGGAAAAATCGGCCGTCCTGGCCGATAAAGTTGGCAATCTGGTCAATCTGCTCTTCGACAAAGCGGCTCTCGTTGGAGACAACGGCGATCCCTATCAGGGCGAGGCGTTTGTTGTCGTGGGCGGCAATTTCTGAAACAGAGGCGTTAAAGCGGCTGCGAAGACGTTCGATGACGCTTTTGACGATGCGGCGTTTGTCTTTCAGCGAGCCGAGGCCGTGCAGATGGATTGGAACTGTCATGGTCCCGATAATCATTCGTTCGGTTCTCCTGCGGTATTTTGGGGGGGAATAGGGGGTTGGCGAAAAGAAGAGGGCAGATGGAAATCACGAGTTGGTTTTTGGTCAATGCCGCTGCGGGCATGGCGAATCTGGTTGGCGGTCGGGTTGAGTGCCGCTGCCGTGTCTTTCGGCTGATAACTGTGATTGAAACCATTAAACATAGAGCCATTTTATCCTAAGAGGGAGGGGAAAGTAAAATTCCTTCTGGTTTTGAGGTGTTCGATAGAAATTGCATAGGAAGATGAGGGGAAGGTGTTTTTGGTGAGGTTTTGGGGCTGGTGCATCGTGGGGGGCTGGGTTTTCCAAGGGTGTTTGGCGGGGGTGTTGTCAAAAATGGCTGTTTTGCGGGTTTTTGGGCTGAAAATGGGGTTTTTGGGGAAATTTGCGCACCGCGGCGCGCAGGCGGCGCGCATTTTAAAGCCACCTGAAAACGGCCGCGCGCATTTTAAAGCCGGATTTTGGACCTGCGGAGGCGTCGGCGCGCATTTTTGAGCCAGTTGAAAAGGGCTGCCGAGGGGGTTTGGGGGAAATTGCTGATAATTCAATTGATGCACAGATTTTTGAACCAGTTGGAAAGGATTAAGGGGCAATTGGGGATAATTCAATGGAGACGGGGATTCTTGAGCCAAGTGGGAATGACTGAGAGGGAGCAATGGAGAGGAAGTGGAGGGGAAAAGCCGGAAACAATGGGGCAAATGGAGAGGGTTTTGGGCGGATAAGTGCTGTCGGGTTTTGCTCCTTCTGCTGCCCATTTTAATTCCTTTAGTTCCTATACCTTGCGGCTCCTTGGGGCCGGATGTCTGCTCCTTTGTCATTCAAGCGGGTATTATACCATAAATGATTTTGAAATCAAGGAAATGTTTGGTGATTATCAAACTTTTTTTGCGTGCAGGCGGAGCCGCAGTTTTGGAAAGAATGAAGAGTGAAAAGGGGAATAGTCGAGGAAGCGGGTCGGGTTTTTTGGGGTTTTGGGTGAAAAATTAAACAGAAAATGGGGGAATGGCTTGCCGGAGGGGGTTGGTAGGGTATAATAAGGGGCGGTGTACGGCTGCTTTGGAAAGACATCGAAAAATCGGAAGGAAATAAACAAGGGGTCTGCTGGGTTTTGGAAGGATGCCGGAGTTTCTGGGGCTGAGGATAGTTCTATGGTAAATTGATTTGAGGAGGATGAAAAGCAGATGATTATTCTGATCTTTTCACAGAAGCATTGCAGGGGACGCCCATTACTTGACGAAAAGCTAAAAAACATATCATATTGTTGGAAGTCCTAAACATAGAAATGCTCTAATGAACGAGGGTGCATTTAATAGGACATATACAGGAGAATCGCTGTGAAAAAACTATGGTCCATATCAACAACAGTTAGAAATCCTGAAAGATTGCGAGCTTTTTTAAGTGTATTAAAACAACTTGAAGGTTCAATCTTTAACAAGGAAACGCAGAGCAAGTACCAAATTTTGCTGATCAAAGAGAGAGTGTATAAACCCAAGAATATTCCTGAAAGATATCGTAGAATATTTGATGATTATGCAAAAGAACTGCCTCTTGATATAGCTGAGGCTATTTTCAGGAATCAGCAATATGAAGATCCGCCCATGAGAGGTCGCCAGTCAGTTAACCCCTTAAATAAATTAGGTTTTTGTATTGCTAAAGAATCATGTGGGCCTATCATAATAACAGAGCTTGGAAATAGGTTTATTGCTGAAGATGCGGATATAAGTTATGTGCTCTTTAAAAGCCTTTTAAAATTGCAGTTTCCCAATCCCATCTCCCCTGCTTTTAATGAAAATATCGGTTTCAATATAAGGCCAATGATTGCTGCTATGCACTTGCTGCGACAAACAAATGGCTTAACCCAAGAGGAATTTTCTTTGTTTATCCCAACACTCATTAATTACCAATACATAGATACATATCATGCCAAAATTATGGAATTGAGAGGGATAAAATCTGCAACCCAACGCGCAGAATATATAGAGAAATTTTTGACTGATTTTTATGGCGTAGAGAATTTAAGCGAAACACAGAAGAAAAATCCCTCCGAATACGGAGACAATATCATGCGCTATTTTAGGTTAACAAAATATTTTAGAGTTGATAAAGGGATAATTGGACCTTGGAAAATTATTTTAGAGCCTACAAGAAAAAAAGAAATTGAACAAATTTTAACGATTTATGATGGGAAGGCATTAAAGTTTGACTTAAAGGGGTATATTGGTTATATGTCAGACATAAACAAACCCGAATTGCCGTGGGAACTTGATGCTGAGAAGTCGATAGAGGTAATTACGTCATTAAGAAGCCTCATACAAAATCAATATGAACATGGCCCTTCTTGCCTAAAGAAGCAGTTTCAGGAAAGATATGGAACCATTATGAATATAAAGGTAGAAGAATTACCGCTTTTGCAAAAAGAAAAATATATAAATGATCTAAGACGCCTCCATCTTGATTTTATTCAGTTTGATAAAGATATTAGGATTAAAAGAAACGCGGATGAATTAAAAAAATATATATGCATATTAAATAGCCCAAGAGAATATCGTGCTCTTGAGCCGGTAGATCTTGAGTTTGTGATTTCGCAATGTTTTAAAATCATTAATGACGAAATTAGCATTAAGCCTAATTTTATTACGGATGATGAAGGGAATCCTATTGGACATGCTCCAGGCAACAGGGCTGACATTGAAGGCTATTATCGTAGTTTTAATATTATTTTTGAAGTGACATTAGATGTTTCAAGAGCACAGGTGTATCGTGAGAGCGTTCCGGTTATGAGACATTTAAAGAATTTTGAAGAAAACAATCAGGACAAGCGGAATTTTTGCGTTTTTATTGCACCGAAAATCCATGATGACACGGTGAACTATTTTTGGATAGCATTAAGATATGGATTTGAGGGGACTAGACAAAGAATCGTACCATTAAATTTCAGCAGTTTTTTAATGGTATTGGATTCTATTGTCAGTGTTATCGAAAACGGAGAAGGATTTAGTCATCAATCTTTATATGATCTGTTTGATAATATCGTTTCGTTCGCAGATACCGTTAGTACTAGCGTTGAATGGGTAAGAGGCATCCCTCGTTGCATCAATGATTGGAAGTTGCTGATAGCACAAAGGAATTAAGAATGCTAAACCATATATTCGTCGGAGATTGTATTACAATCATGGATGAAAAGATTCCTAAAAGTAGTATAAATTTAATATATGCAGACCCCCCCTATAATTTATCCGGAAAATCTCTCTCTTTAATTAACAACAAGACAGGCGGTCCTTTTTATAAAATGAACAAAGATTGGGATATATGGACTGAGGAAGAATATGTCAATTTTACTCATCTCTGGATTCAAAAGGCTTGGGATGTTCTAAAATCCAATGGAAGCTTGTATGTATCTTGCACTTATCATAATATAGGTGAAGTAATAGTTGTTGCTAAAAAGATTGGATTCCGCCTCAATAATATCCTAACATGGTATAAAACTAACGCTATGCCAAGTATAACAAAAAGGACGTTTACGCATTCAACTGAATATGTATGTTGGTTTGTAAAAGGGAAAAACTGGGTATATAATTATGATATGTTAAAAGAATTAAACCCTTATAAAACTAAGACAGGCCAAAAAAAGCAGATGCGTGATTTTATTGAAATGCCTATAGTGCAAGGTAGAGAACGATTGAAGGGTAGTGATGGGCGAGCATTTCATCCTACACAAAAACCTGAGAAATTGTTAGAATTAATAATTACCGCTTCTTCAAATAAGGGTGATGTCATACTTGATCCCTTTTTTGGCACTGGCACAACGGGGGTGGTAGCGCAACGATTAAGAAGGTGCTGGGTAGGTATTGAAAAAGATAAAGATTATGCTCATATAGCTGAGAAAAGAATAAAGGGATATTATGATTGAAGATTTTTCTTTATTTAATGATGATTGTATCAACGTGCTTAATGCGATGGCACCTCAAAGTATCGATTTGATATTTGCCGATCCTCCCTATAATTTATCTGGCAATAATAATTTGACGGTTCGTTCTGGCAAGCCCGTTTTGTGTAATAAGGGTTCTTGGGATGAAGTTGAAAATCTTCACAGTTTTAATCTAGAATGGATTAAAGCATGCGAAAGAGTTTTAAAACCTCAGGGAACAATATGGATTTCGGGAACGTTGCATAATCATCCCTCAATAGGGGTAGCACTTAAAGAGATAGGAATGTGGATAATTAACGATATTATATGGTATAAACCAAATGCTACACCTTTATTGTCTCGGAATCGCTTGGCCCCTTCAACCGAATTGATATGGGTTGCTAGCAAAACAAAAAAATATTATTTTAATTATGATGTTGCAAGAGCGTTAAATAATGGCAAGCAAATGCGTAATTTGTGGATTTTACCAGCGAAAAAGCACGTTACCAGCCATCCAACAGAAAAACCACTTGATTTACTGGAGCGAATAATCCAAATTGGTTCCAAGGAAGATGATGTTATTTTAGATCCATTTTTGGGCTCTGGTACAACTGGGGTTGCTGCAAGGAAATTAAAGAGGAAATTTATTGGTATAGAGATTGATGAGAATTATTGCAGGATTGCTCATGAAAGGATTATTGGGGCTTACAGCGAAATAGGGACAGGCTCTCTTTATGATGAACCTCTCCCCCTTGTCTAGGCAGGAAAACGGTTTTATTTGGTTTTTCCAACGCCTGCTTGTGGATATCAGAATGGTGTTTTGGTATCCACAAAGGTTTTTGAGGGTCATACAATATCCGCTAAAGAGAACATAAGAGATATTTTTTGCCATTTGCAAAGAGGCCTTTCCTGAGGCGAGGGGTGGCGAAATAATCTGTATACGTGCGAAAGATTTCTGACATTCCCCAGCAAAGTTCCCTTGGCTCAGAGGTCAGCGGTTCAAAACCGCAGGGGGGATGTCTTTTTATTCTGCGGTTTTGGGGTGATTGTGCTTGCAGTCTTTGTGGTGAGCGTGTAAGTTAGTTTTGTTGTTTGGTTTTGTTCAGGAGAGGTGGCCGAGAGGCTGAAGGCAACGGTTTGCTAAACCGTCGTACGGGTGCTAGCCCGTACCGCGGGTTCGAATCCCGCCCTCTCCGTTGATTTTGGGGGTGCGTTTTTTGGAGTTCGCTTTATTGTGAGGATTGTGGAGTTATTTTATTCGCTTCAGGGTGAGGGGCGCCTGGCGGGTGTTCCGAGTGTTTTTGTCCGATTGGCTGGGTGCCCTGTCCGCTGCCGATGGTGCGATACGCGGTATGCGTGGGATTTTGAAGCGGGGCAGGAATCTACGGCCGAGGCGGTTGAGAAAGAGGGGGCGAAGTTCGACACCCGCTATTGGGTTCTTACCGGCGGAGAGCCGATGGTTCAGCGGGGTTTTGAGCCGTTTGCGGGTGCAATCGGGCGGGCGGGGCGGCATATTACGATTGAAACGGCGGGGATTTGCTATGTTCCGAATTTGCGGTGTGATTTGATGAGCATCAGCCCGAAATTGTCTAATTCAAGAGGGGGAATGTCCGGCCAAGGAGATGGGGCGGGGTCATGGCTTCGTTTGGATGTTTTGAAGAGGTTGATTGGCGAGTATGATTATCAGTTGAAGTTTGTTGTGGAGCGGCCGGCGGATTTTGATGAAATTGCGGATTGTCTGGAGAAAGTGGGGGATGTGGACCCTTATAAGGTTTATCTGATGCCGCAGGCGGCCAGCCGGACGGAGTATCTTGAAAAATCGGAATGGATTGCTGAAACCTGTCTGAAAACGGGTTTTTCGTTTTCGCCGCGGCTTCAGATTATGCTTTGGGACGGGCGGGCCGGCCGATAGAATCGGGCGGATTTGCGAAAAATACTTGCCAAAATCGGCGAGCGGCGTACAATTAGGATAAAGCCCAGGTGGCGGAATTGGCAGACGCGTCAGGTTGAGGGCCTGATGGGGGTTACACCTCGTGCTGGTTCGACTCCAGTCCTGGGCATTTTTTTTGGTTGGGGGGTTTAAGCGGACATTTCATATCCTTTTGTGCGGGGGCTAATGGGGGAGTTCCTGAACAAAGTGCGGATTTTTTTGGTAAAAACAGGGGGGCTGGGGATAGATATTCCTAAGGGGGAGCGGCGATATATGCGGCAATCTATAAGGAAATGAGAATGCAGGAACAGGAGCAAAATCAGGAGCAGTTTTTGCGGCTGCTGATGCTGAATGACCGGCGTATTTATGCCTATATTCTGTCGCTGGTTCCGAATGCGGCCGACGCGGATGATATTATGCAGGAGGTGTCGGCTGTGATGTGGCGGAAGTTTTCGAGTTTTCGTTCGGGGATGGATTTTGTGGGGTGGGCGCTGACGATTGCGCGGTATCAGATTCTGTCTTATTTCAAGAAGAAGAAAAGCAGCCGGCTGCGTTTCAGCGAGTCTCTGGTGAAGGAGCTGGAAGAGGAGGTTCAGCGGGTTATTCCTGAGATGGACCAGCGGATGGGCGCGATGAAGCGGTGTATGGATAAACTGGTTGGTGCGGATCGGTATATTCTGAAACTTCGTTACGAGAAGGATTTGACTCTTGAGAATATCGGGGCTCATATTTCGAAGTCCACGCGGGCGACGTATTATGCTCTGGTTCGGATTCATCGGATGCTTTTGCAGTGCATTAAGCAAACCCTTGCGGAGGAGGCGGTGCAATGAGCGGGCTGCCGAATCACTTTTATGATTTGGTTCTTGCGTGCCTTTACGGGCTGGCGGATGAGGAGCAGGCGGCGGAATTGTCGGCTCTTCTGGAAAAGGATGCGGGGGCACGTCAGGAATATATTGATTTTCTCTGCATGTATGCGCATCTTCACCGCCGGAAAGGGGCTTGTTTGTTTGTGGAGCCGTCGACGGATGAGACTCTTCTGAATGAGTATGCGTGGAAGGTGCTGGCGGAAGAAGAGAAGAGGGCTGAGGCGGTTTTGGTGGAGCGGTTTGCGGAGGAGCCGGTGCCTGCGGCGGCCGGCGGGCGTGAGGGGTCGCGGCGTGCTCCGGTGAGCAAGTTGTCGATTTATTCGCTGATTTTGTCCACGGCGGCTCTGATTTTTCTGATTGCGTATGCTTATCTTTCTCCGGATCGGGGCGAGGCGGCGAGTGTGGGCAGGTTGAACCGGACGGCCGATGCGGTGTGGCAGGGTGTGTCGGGGCATAATATGGCGGAGGGCTGCGAGGTGTATCCCGGGCCGCTGAAACTGGTGAAGGGGCTGGCGGAAATTACGCTGGAGACCGGGGCGAGGGTTGTTTTGGAAGGCCCTTGCTTGGTTACGGTTGAGACGCCGCTGCAGGTGTATCTTGCGGAAGGGCGGCTGTCGGCGCTGGTGAAGGGGGGCAGCAAGCAGGCGTTTGTGGTTCGTTCGCCGACGGCCAGCGTGGTGGACTACGGGACGGAGTTTGGGGTTTTTGTGAAGCCGGACGGGCAGACGGAGGCGTATGTTTATGAGGGAATGGTTCAGATGCGGGATTCGTCTGATCCGGTGCGGTTTTCGAAGAGTATGCTGCTGAAGAAGGGGCAAAGCGGTGTTTCGGATGGGCAGGGGCGGTTGTCTGATTTGCCGGTGAATCCGTATCATTTTGTTCGGGCCGGGGATATGGAGGTGTTTGAGCAGGCCCGCAACATCGGGGGTTATTACCGGTGGCGGTCGTGGGTTTACCGTGTTCATCGGGAGGATTCTTCGCTGGCGGCCCATTACTTTTTTGAGCGGGATGGGGGGGATGAGGACTGTCTGATCAATGCGGCGGGCCAAGGCGGGGCGGCGTCGGGACGGTTTGGTGATGCGGGGCGGAATAAGCCGATCTGGGTGCCGGGTCGGTGGCCGCAGAAGGAAGGGGTTCGTTTTGAGCGCGGGCGCAACCAGGCGATTGTGATTCCTGCGGAGCCGTCTTTGTCGTTTGTGCAGCCGCTAACGATTTCGACGTGGGTTTATTTTCCGGAGAAGGGACGGTGGGGAGGGCATTTGATTTCGTGCCGTGAGAAGCACCGGATTAACTATCAGTTTTCGCTGTTTGATGATAAGTATGTCTATCGGTATCAGCAGAATCGCTTTGAGTTTCGGCAATACGACGGGGCCGGCAAGGCCGGTTTTTACAGTCAGGTTTTTGTGCCGCAGGACGGGATGTGGTATCACTTTGCGATGGTTTTTGACGGGCGGGAGGTTCGCTTTTATGTGAACGGGGAATTGTTCCAGGCGGCTCCGTACGCGGGGATGGATAAGGCGGCTCCTGCGGAGATTGTGCTGGGAGCGATGAAAATCGACGGTTATGTTCTGCCGGAGGGGGATTTTGACGGGGTGGTGGATGAACTGATGCTTTTCCGACGCTGTCTGTCGGGTGCGGAAATACGGGATATTTATGAAAATGGGAAACCATAGGAAGGAAGAAACGATGTTTCGAGAACACTCTGTCAGGAGGGGTTTTACTCTGATTGAGCTTTTGGTGGTGATTGCGATTATCAGTCTGCTGCTGTCTATTCTTATTCCGGCCATTGGGAAGGCGAAAGATTATGCCAAGCGGATTGTCTGCTGCAGCAATGTTCGGCAGGTAGGGCTGGCGCTTCGGAGCTATACCAATGATTATGATGATAAGATGATGCCGCTGTATTATATGGGCGGAAGCGTTACGCCCGGGACGCTGTATGATCCGTCGGCGAGCGGCTCCTCCAGCGGTGTGACCAATGTAAAACCGCAGCCCTATAATGGGGTGATTACCCATCAGGGCAGTCTGATTAGGAACGGGCGGCCGATTTCGTATCATCTGGGGGTTCTGCATGAGTTGAATTATTTTGCGGATCCGAAGGGGTTTTATTGTCCGGCACAGCCCGAAATCACGGATTATCCGTATCCCTATTATTATGAGGCCTATACCCGAGAGGGTTTGTGGGGGTCGTATGTTCCGGTGTATAGCGGGAATGCTTTCGTGAGGACGTCGTACAATTACTGGATTTATGACAAGAAGCGCTACAGCCAGTTGGGGATTCGGCCGGTGGTGGTGGATAATCTGCAGGAATGGGAAGTGATTCCGCATCGGCAGAATCGCAATTCGAATTCGGCTCCGCAGGGGGTTTCGGCCCTGTTTGGCGACGGGCATGTGAGTTTCTGCATGAACAGGGATATTTTCAGTGATGATACGTGGAATAACAAGAATCGAAGCGGAGACGGCTACTCCAACGGTCCGGGCGATGATGTTGCAACCTTTGAAAAAATTCTGCGGGCTATTCAGGGAAATCAGTGAGAATCGGATTGTTCCCTGAGGCAAATGAATGGGAATGTGAAGTGTGTGCTGTGTGTGATGAAATGTATGGACGAGAGCTGTCTTTGTAATCCTGGAGCAAAGGCAGTGTGCTGATGAGCCAGGAAAAACCTAAATTTCGGAGGAAAGTGTGATGAAACGTATTGTTGTGCTGTGTCTGGCAGCCGGACTGATTGGTTTGAGTCAGGCGGCATTGATCGATGATTTTCAAAGTTATCAGGCAGGTCTGATTCGAGATGGGGTGACGGGAGGGGTTTGGAAGGAAATTACGGCGGGCTCGGCGTTTGCCAAGATTGGAGAAGAGGACGGCAACCGCTTTCTGCAGACCGGCTGGAAAGAGGGCGGGCGAGGGGCCTACCGTTCGATTCCGGCGATTGCGAATACCTGCTCTGCGGCAACCTTGTTTATGCAAATCTACGCCATCACCAGTTCTCAGGATACGAGTATCGGATTGGCCGATGTGGTGACCACTTCTGCTGCAACGTGGGGAGATTATGAGGTTCAGATTGCGCTGGGCAATGGAGATGATGCAGAGCATATTAACCTGCGGGCTCGGGACGGGGGTACGGTGGAAACCTACATGGCGCTGGAACTCGGCCAATGGTATAACATTTGGGCGGTGATTGACCAGACGAACGATTGGTTTGACCTGTATGTGACTACCGGTAAGGATTCCGCCCGGGGGAAATCTCCTATTAATCCTGATCCGATCAACTTTCGAAATGGGACGACGGCGGATTTGGCCTATTTTCTGGCCTTGACAAACAATCGGGATATGAATTATCGGCTGGACAACATTTATTTGACGGAAGGGGTTGATTTGATCAATCCGACGCCCGAACCGTGCTCGCTGGTGCTGCTTGGGATTGGAGGACTGGCTGCGGGGATGCGGAAACGGTAAAAACGGCTGCGGGAGGATTCCGGAAAGGCCTTTAGAAGGGGGCTGTTTCCGTCGAAAAAAGATGACGGATTGTGTTTGGCGGTAAAGAGAACAGCAGGAGAAATTTGCAGAGGGGTGTGAGCGCAATGGCTGCTGTTTGGAAATCGGATTTGGTAAAGAGACGGATAGTTCGTTAGGAAAGGGAAAACTATGAGAGAAAAAATTTTCGTAATGATGCTGTTATTGGGGCTGATCGGTTCCGTGCAGGCAGTCCTTGTGGATGATTTTGAAAGTTATCTGCCGGGTGTGATTACCCAGGTAACGGGTGGGAAATGGGTTCCTGTTTTTGGAGGGGTCGGCACGGACCCCGGTGCGGATTCGACTGTTCGGCAGATTGCCGCGGACCCGACCAATCCGATGAACCAGGTTATCTACGTGGAAACAAACAATGCCGGGCAGTATGGGATGTACGGTGTTATTCCTGCCGAGGCGGCGATTAAAGACAATACGGTGGGGACGCTGTTCCTCCAGTTCTATGTGACGACGACGGCACTGGATGAGTCTTTCGGGTTGACTTCTATTGATGCACCGACATCCGGCGGGTTCGGCAATTTCAATTGTCAGGTGGCGCTGGTTCGCGGGAATCTTCTGGTTCGCAATGGCGGAAGTTCCACGACGGTGGGGACATTTCAGGCCAATACGTGGTACTATATCTGGATTGTTGTGAATAACACGGCGAATACCTATTCGGTTTATATCAAGAATACGCCCTCTGACGCGACGGCGGCCGACCGTGTGGCTCAGGACTTTGCCTTCCGCTCCGGCAGTACCGATGGGGACCTGGACCGCTTTTACACCATTGCGAATTATGGGTCTAACATTACATCGGGTACGCGGCTGCATTTTGATAATATTGTTACCAGTCCTGGGCAGAATTTGTCCATTTATGTTCCGGGGTCGGCGTACAATCCCTATCCGGCTAATGGGGCCACCCAGGTTCCTTTGGATGTGACGCTGTCGTGGAATACAGGTATGGATCCGAGCAATCCGTCGCAGTTTAATCCCAACATTACGCGGCACTATTTGTATCTTCGGTACACGGAGCCCAACTTTTTGGATGTGACACCGATTGTGATTCCTGCTGCGGGGGCCACCGCTTCTTATACCCCTCCGCTTCCGCTGGAGGCAGACAGGACTTATTACTGGCGCGTGGATGAAAGCATTCTTGATTCCTCTCCGAGGGATCCGAACACGATTACGGGTCCAGTTTGGAGATTCAACACGATTCCGGCAGTTCCGTTTATTGAGGTTCAACCGATGGAGGCACGGGTTGACGGTTCGAATCCGACCCCGCCGGCGGCCGAGTTTACAGTGGTTTACCGCAGCGAGCTTTCGCCGGCGAATTCGACGTGGAAGAAATATGTGGATGGTGTGAATGACGTGGAACTTACGTCCGGCAGCAAATACACTATTGTCCACACGGATACGACTTCTACGCTGCTTATTCATAATCCGGGTCTTGATGATCAGGGCTGGTATTATTGCGAACTGAAGAATCCTGAGGGGACCCGTGTTACCGAGCGTGCGGCTCTGATTGTCAATCGCGTGCTGGCGCAGTATGATTTCGAGAACAATTTCAACGATATGATGGGTGAGAATCACGGAGTGGGCAAGGACTATGCCGATCC
Organism: uncultured Phycisphaerales bacterium; assembly: GCA_937868095.1. Lineage (GTDB taxonomy): Bacteria > Planctomycetota > Phycisphaerae > Sedimentisphaerales > Anaerohalosphaeraceae > JAHDQI01. Next base: position 163,423 of record CALMLO010000036.1, read on the forward strand.
GAATAATCCTCTGGCCGGCCCGACTTTTGACAGTGTTGACGGGATTGACGGGGCTTATGGTGTTTTCAACGGCCTTGGGGAATATGTGGACCTTGGGAGTTCTGCTTATCCGAAAGCCGGCTTTACCAATGGTATGGCCGAAGGGACGATTCTGTGCTGGGTGAAGCCGACGCAGGCGGGTACCGTTCTGCTGAACTATAATGACGGGGCGACGACGGGCTTCGGTTTTTCCGTGAATGCGTCCTCGAATGCCCGTCTGAACATTCGCGGTGAAGGTTTGCAGCAGGAGTATCAGGAAATCGGGACGGCGGAAGGCCGGCCCGGCATGACCGGCTTCAGTCTCTATGACGGGCGGTGGCATTTGGTCGGTGCGACGTGGAAAGAAGGGGATACGCTGCGGATTTATGTTGACGGTGAGCAAGTGGCTTCTGTGACAGCCGGCAAGCCCGATCAATATCTGCCGTGGCAGTACGGTGTTCTGATTGGCGCCAGCCGAACCTCGGATAATCGGACTGTTTTGACCAACTTCTTCGGCGGTGCTGTGGATAACCTGCGGGTCTATAACTATGTTGTTTCCGGCACTACGATTGCGCAGGAATATGCGGACAAATCGGGTTTTCGACCTTGCCTGACACCGTCTTTTGATGGCAATGCGTACAATTTTGACAATACGATTGATTCGTATTGCCGAGTGGACCTGGTTGATTTTGCGATTTTTGCTCAGAATTGGCTGGCTTGCGGTCTGTATCCGGATTGCCAGTAAGGTTTTAAGATGAAAGGGCAGGCGGGATTATGAGATTCCTGTCTGCCCTTTTTTTGTATTAAAAACACTTGCGGAAAGAAAGAGGAAAATTATATAATCAGGTTTTCCGTTGGTGAAGAGATTCAACGATTTGGTTGGTTTTTTGGGGTATTTGGGGGGTTCGGAAATCCAGCGATCCTGCCTTTGGGGGGTCGGACAATAGCGATTTATCAGAAAGGGTGCAGGAATGCGAAAGACCGCTGTAATTTTAGTTATTCTGGGTCTATTCTGTCTTTTGCGGGCCGTTTCCACAGCCGATATTTTTATTGAGAACGGCGTTCAAACCTATCCAAGTCTAAGTAATACGACGGTTTCTATGAGCGGCCGGTCGGAGCTTCATCTGACCAGCGGCACGGCTCCCTTGACGAATTGTGTGATTCATCTGAATTCGGCGGATGCGTGGCTTTTTCTGGAGTCTATTAAGCCCTCTACTGTGAACAGCAGCGCCTATCTGAGCCAGATTCGGGTTAATGGTGCGTCGGCGGTTCTGAACAGCAACATCCGGATTGTCGAGTATGAGATGGGGTCGGTTGTGATTCCGCATTCGCCGAGTTATCAGCCGCTTCAGGTGTTCAGCAATGTCTATTTTACCGGCAGCACGATGAAAATGGGGCTTTATACTTATTATCGGACGTCGCAACTTGGTTCGATGAATGATTCGATTCGTTCTTTCCGTCTGAAGCGTGGCTATATGGCGACTTTTGCCGCCAATGAAAACGGGACGGGGGCGAGCCGGGTGTATGCGGCCAAGGATAAAGACCTTGAAATCGGGGTTATGCCGGCGGATTTGGAGGATGGGGTTTCGTTTGTGCGGGTGATTCCGTGGCGATGGCCCACTAAGAAGGGCTGGTGCGGCGGCATAACAGAAGCAGCGGCTTTGGACTGCACGTGGCGGTATGACTGGGATAACGCGGCCAGTTCGACGCTGGATGTTGAGTATGTTCCGATGCGTCACAACAGCAACTGGAACAGTTATGCCAACATCAACAACAAGCAGAACAGCACGCATGTGCTGGCGTTCAATGAACCGGACAAAAGCGATCAGGCCAATATGAGCGTTGAGGATGTGATTCAAGCGTGGCCGAATCTTCTGGCGTCGGGGCTTCGGCTTGGCTCGCCGGCACCGAGCGACGGCGGCTTGAGCTGGGTGTATAATTTTATTGACCAGGCGGATGCGCTGAATCTGCGGGTGGATTTTGTGGCGGTGCATTATTACAAAAATAACTGGACGGCAGACCAGCTGGAAAACTGGCTGCGGGGGATTCACGAGCGGACGGGGCGGCCGCTTTGGGTTACGGAGTTCAATAACGGCTGCAACTGGACTACACCGCATCCGACGTATGAACAGAATGCTGCGAAGATGAATGAACTGATTACGCGGATGGCTGCTCTTCCTTATGTGGAGCGGTATGCGGTTTATCAGTGGTGTACTAATCGGGAGATGTTTTATTCGGACAGTTCGCTGACGCCGGCGGGTATCGTTTACCGCGACCATGTTTGTCCGGCGGCTAATTCGCTGGATGTGAATTTTGAGTGTATCGGCTATTACCGGTTTGATGAGACAAGCGGCACGAGTGCAGCAGACCTTTCCGGGAAAGAAAATACGGGGACTCTGAAGAACGGGCTGAGTTTTGATTCGAACCGGGTGGGGGGTGTTTTGGGGACGGCTTTGCGGTTTGACGGGGTGGATGATTATGTTCAGCTGCCGAGCGGGTATTATGAATTTGACAATGGGTTTTCTGTTTCTTTCTGGGCGTATCCGACGGCGGTGAAGAATTATGCCCGATTTATTGATTTGGGCAGCGGGCCGAACGCCGACAATATTTTTGTAGGGCGGTATGGGACGACGAATGATTTGTTTGTGAAGGTTTATAACGGTTCGAGCGGCGGGGCGACGGTGCAGGCCGCCGGCGCTATTGCCCTGAATACGTGGCAGCATTTTGCTGTGTCCGTCAGCAGGCGTTCGAGCAATAATGTAAAGATTTATAAAAACGGCGAATTGATTCTGACGGCTACGACGAGTGTTCCTCGAAGTGCGACGCGTACCGCCAATTATATCGGCCGGAGCAATTGGAGTGCGGATGCTTATTACCAGGGGGATATGGATGATGTGCGGATTTTTGATTATCCGCTGAGCCAAAGCGAGGTGTCGGCTCTTTATCTGGCCAGGGGGAGCAGCCGGCCTTACGGCGGGGCGCCGGCGGTGATTCCGGGACGGATTGAGGCCGAGCAGTTTGATGTTGGTGCGGCGGGGGCGGCTTATTGGGATACGACGATTGGAAACAGCGGGGGGGCTTTCCGGACGGATGCGGATGCTGACATTCGGAGTATTTCGGATTACGGCAAGGGGTCGGCGGTTTACCAGATTGCCGGCGGCGAGTGGCTTCATTATACGGTAAGCGTTGCCGAGACGGGTGTTTATTGTTTGTATTTTCGGGCGTCGTCGGTGTCGGATTCGATTCCGGTGACGGTCAAACTGGATGGAACGGTCCTTGGGACGGTGCAGGTTACCAATACCGGTTCGCTGGACACGTTTCAGACTTTTATGCTGAATGATTTGCCTTTGACGGCAGGCAGCTGGCAGGTGCTGAGACTTGAGTTTCCGGCGGGCGGGCTGGAGGTTAACTGGATGGAATTTCAGAAACAGAATAGTCCGTGGAATGGGGTTGTCCACACGCTGCCCGGTCGGATTCAGGCGGAGGATTTTGACTATGGGGGGCCCGGCTATGCGTATGCTGATACGACGGCGGGCAATTCCGGCGGGGCTTATCGAACTTATGAATCGGTGGATATTGCTGCGATTACGGATAACGGGGCCGGCTATGCGGTGGAAGATGTGGAGAGCGGGGAGTGGCTGAGTTATACGGTCAGCAGCCGTGCTGATGTGAAGGATTTGTATGTGCGGGCTGCTTCTGTTCAGGATGGGGGGCAGGTTCTGGTTTGGCTTGATGATGAACTTCTGGCGACGGTGGATGTGCCGAATACCGGTTCACTGGATAGGTGGAGAAATGTTGTTGTGCCATCGGTGGTGCTGCCGGAAAAGGCCCAGGCCGTTCTGAAACTTGAGTTTGCCGGGAGCGGCTTTCGAGTGAACTGGATTGATTTCTGCAATCGGATACCCTATAAGGGCGAGCCGATTGTCCTGCCGGGGATTCTGGAGTTTGAAGATTTTGACATTGGCGGATTGAATGTGTCTTATTATGACACTTCGGTCGGGAACGGTTATGAGTTATACCGGCCGGACGAAGATGTGGAGGTTATGTCGATTATGGACGGGGTGAGCGGCTATGGGGTGTATACCGTGGGGGGCGAATGGCTGGAGTACACGTGCTCTGCGGAGCCGGGTTTTTATACTCTGCGGATTCGATGTGCGACTTACCGCTATACCGTGCAGTCGTTTACGGTGTCGGATGAGACGGGGGTTATAGCGACGGCTACGCTTCCGCCGACGGGGGGCTGGAGCACGTGGCAGGATGTAATTATTCCGGATGTGTATCTTTCGGGCGGTTCGGAGAAGGTTCTGCGATTTACTGTCGGCGATGGTGTGGTTATATTGAATTATGCGGAGTTTGTGCGGCAGTATCATGCGGCGGATTTGGATCGGACGGGGATAGTGGACCTGGAGGACTTTTCGGTGCTGTCGAGCCAGTGGCTGGGCGAGCCGAATGAGCCGTCGGCTGATATTGCTCCGGCAGGAGGCGACGGGTGGGTGGATTTGCTGGATTTTGCGGAACTGGCTGAAAACTGGCTGATTATGCAATAGGTGAAGTTGCGGGGAAACGAAAGGCATGGTTTGCTTGTAAGGGCATCTTTGATGAAAACGGCAAAAACTCTGATGGTTGTGTGGCTTATTGCTGCGGCGGTGAGTGTTGGGACGGCGTGGGGGGCGAAAGTGCGGGTTTTTACAGCCGGCCGACAGGGGGGACAGATGGAGACGCGGCCGGTTGAGTTTCATCGAGGGGAGCGGGGTTCCTATCGGGCGGTCGCGGAAGAGGCCTTCTTTCCAAGTGAAGCGGGGGAGCCGGATATTCCGTGGCAGGTGGTTCGTGTGCTTCTGCCGCCGCAGGCGGAGATGGATGATTGGACGCTTTATGTTGAAGGGCGTTATGAACTGATTGAGGGGAGTTGGGAGATTCAGCCGAAGGCGCCTTTGGGGACGTGGGACCCGGAGGGCAATCCTATTTTTCTTTGGCCGGAGGGGCGTCTGATTGCGGATGGGTATGACGTTGATATTTACCGTCGTGATGCTTTCTGGCCGCAGGAGGGGTATCGGCTGGTTCATCAGGGGCGGCTGGAGGACTGGCAGTTTGTCGAGGCGGCGATACCGCTGGTGCAGTACAATCCTGCAACCGGACAGGTTAAAGAACTTCAGGGGGCGGATGTTTGGGTGGATTGGAACCGGCAGGTGAAGGGGCGAGAGATACAGGCGGGCCATGCCGGCAGGAAAATCGATGTCCGTCGGGGCCGCGAGCGCGCACGGGCTTTGGCGATCAATTTTGCAGCAGCGGCGGCGGACTATGATGCAGCGGCAGAAGAGACTGCGGCGGCGTCGGCGGAGTCGTCTGTTTCTTCGGAAGAGGGTCAGATTGGTACGGCCGGCGTCAGCTCGAAGGGGTATGTGATTCTTACGACTTCATCGATTGTGAACAGTTCGAGCAAACTGGCGGATTTTGCTGCTCATAAGAGAGGCCGCGGGTGGACTGTATCTATTGTAACGGAAGATATATGGGGGGGAGGGACGGGACCGACGGCGGCTGTTAATATCCGCAACTGGCTGCGGGCGAATTATGTTTCTAAAGATATTCTGTATGTGCTGCTGATCGGCGATCCGCATCCGGATACGGGGACGGTGCCGATGCGATGGTATGATGACGGTCGCGATGGGGGTGCTCCTACGGATGCGATGTATTCGGATTTGAGTTTGGCGGACGGGTGGGATAAATACTGGGAGGTGGTTGTCGGCCGCATTCCGAATTACGGCACTATCTCGATTCTGGATGCTATTCTTCAAAAGACGATGGATTATGAAAATTCTCATCAGGTTGTGTGGCGCCGCAACGGCTTGCTGCCGATGGTTCCGCTGGACGATACGACGCCCGCCTATCAATGCGGGGAGCAGATTCGGGCTCATTTTTACACGCCCAACGGGATTTCTTCGACGCGGATTTACAGGAGTGATTACGGGTTGAATCCGGCGCCGGAGTATTTGCTGTCTAACCGTTATCCGGCGACGGAGTGGGGCAGCCGGCCCTATGGATTTGTGACGTGGCTGACCCATGGGAATGAGACGCTTGCCAGTGAGGTGATTGATACGGGCAATGTGTGGCGTCTGAATGATGCTTATCCGAGTGCGGTGTATCAGGGCTCCTGTCAGAATGCCTGGCCTGAGAACAATGCGAATCTGGCTTACCGGATTCTTCAGCGCGGGGGGATTACGACGGTGGCGGCGACGCGGAACAGTTTTTATGATGTGGCGCAGACGGATTTTGCCGGGGGCGGCAGTATCGGTACGCTGGCGTATCGTTATACGCGAAATATGGTGGTGAACCGGCAGACCTGCGGGCTGGCGCTGGCCAATGCCAAGCAGCAGGATTATATTTATCCGCCGAATGCCACGCGGATGACGCTGTACGGGGACCCGTCTGTTTTTGTGCTGGTGGATCCGGATTTCACTTCGCCGACGCCGAATCCGATGACCTGGCAAACCGAGCCGTATGAGAGCGGGATGGGTTCGGTGACGATGGAGGCGTCCACGGCGGTGGACGGGGAAGGTGCGGATGTGCAGTATTATTTCCAATGTACCGCCGGCGGCGGCTCTGACAGCGGCTGGCAAAGCAGCCCGGTTTATACTGATACTTCCGTTGTTGCGGTGAGCAGCACCTACCGGGTTAAGGCCAGAGACTGCAGCGATAATCTCAACGAAACCGGTTATTCCGCTCCGGCTACGGCGGTGCTGCAGCCCTATCCCTATGGGAAACAATTCCGTGCGATACCGGGCAAGATTCAGGCCGAACATTTTGATGTCGGCGGTCAGGGTATTACGTATTTTGATACAACCAGCGGCAACTCGGGCGGTCAGTTTCGCACGCGGGAGGATGTGGATATTGTTTCTATCAAGGATGGGATTTCGGATTATGCGATAGACAATATTGACGACGGGGAGCGGCTGCTCTATACGGTCAACTGTTCGGGCGGCACGACTGATTTGTATCTTCGTCTGGCTTCGGCGCAGGATGGGGGGCAGGTTCTGGTTTGGCTTGATGATGAACTTCTGGCGAGGGTGGATGTGCCGAATACGGGCTCGCTGACCGTGTGGCAGAATGCGGTTGTTCATGATGTTGTGCTGCCTGAATCGGCTGGTGTGCCGCTGAAACTTGAGTTTACGGGCGGCGGCTTTCGGGTGAACTGGATTGCACTGGTGAAACAGATGCCTTATTCCGGCAGTCCCATTCCGCTTCCCGGGCGGCTGGAGTTTGAAGATTTTGACATCGGCGGATTGAATGTGTCTTATTATGACACTTCGGTCGGGAACGGTTATGAGTTATACCGGCCGGACGAAGATGTGGAGGTTATGTCGATTATGGACGGGGTGAGCGGCTATGGGGTGTATACCGTGGGGGGCGAATGGCTGGAGTACACGTGCTCTGCGGAGCCGGGTTTTTATACTCTGCGGATTCGATGTGCGACTTACCGCTATACCGTGCAGTCGTTTACGGTGTCGGATGAGACGGGGGTTATAGCGACGGCTACGCTTCCGCCGACGGGGGGCTGGAGCACGTGGCAGGATGTAATTATTCCGGATGTGTATCTTTCGGGCGGTTCGGAGAAGGTTCTGCGATTTACTGTCGGCGATGGTGTGGTTATATTGAATTATGCGGAGTTTGTGCGGCAGTATCATGCGGCGGATTTGGATCGGACGGGGATAGTGGACCTGGAGGACTTTTCGGTGCTGTCGAGCCAGTGGCTGGGCGAGCCGAATGAGCCGTCGGCTGATATTGCTCCGGCAGGAGGCGACGGGTGGGTGGATTTGCTGGATTTGGCGGAACTGGCTGAAAACTGGCTGGTGATGCAGTAGATGCTGATTCCATTTTGAACTTGAGAAAGTTTGGTGTTTCTGAGAAGATCCAATGCCTCCGGCGGATGGAGGAGATTGTCTGCGGCTGTACGAAAGAACTTCAGGCAGAGAAAAAACGAGGTGAGCGGTGGCGTTGGATTGGTTTGATATAGCCAAACGGCTGAAGGCCATTTCGCAGGCGGGGCGTGCTTTTGCTCAAAACGAGTATGAGCGGGCCCGTCATGAGGAAATTGAGAGGATTTGTGCGGAGATTCTGGCTGGTTATACGGGGCTGGAGCCGGAGAAAATTGTTTATCAACTTCAGGAAGACATCGGTTATCCGACGCCGAAGGTTGATTGCCGGGGTGTTTGTTTTCGGGAGAATAAGATCCTTCTGGTTCGTGAGGTGTCCGACGGGGGCTGGACGCTTCCGGGCGGCTGGTGCGATATAGGGCTGACGGCCAGCGAGAACTGCATTCGGGAGATTTGGGAAGAATCGGGTTTTGAGGCGCGGCCGATTCGGCTTCTGGCGGTGTATGACCGTGATCGTCAGGGGCATACTCCGCCGTATCCCTTCAATATTTATAAACTCTTCTTTTTGTGCGAGATTATCGGGGGCGAGGCGAAAACAAGTTCTGAAACATCTGCTGTGGGATTTTTTGGGGAGGATGAAATCCCTCCGCTTTCCAAGGGGCGCACGCTGCCTGCTCAAATCCACCGGTTTTTTCAGCAGTATCGGGACCCATCCCTGCCGACGGATTTTGACTGAAGAGGGCGGGGATTAGGGGAACGTGATAAAGTCGAGGACGGCTTTGCCGTATTTGTCCCATATCTGGGAAGGAGAGAGGGCCGCATCTTCCGCCGTCAGTTCGAGTGTGATGGTGGGAATCCCTTTTGTTTCGCCGGCCCATGTGCCGAGGGAGCCCGGAAGGGCACCAATCCGCCGAAGCGGCAGAGGACACCAGAGGGCCATACGTCTGGCGAGCATTTCGCCCGGTCCATCAAAATCAATACAGCCGTAGGGCTGGTGGATGGTGAGGATGCGGTCGGGTTTTTCCGTTTCAATCAGATGGTAAAGAATCCGGGATTCAGGTTCTGAAAGGGGCTGGAGGCCGAATTTTTCGTTGTTGAGCCGGTTGTCGGTCGGGAAATTGCGGTTGAGGTCGATTTGGTTTGCATTGTCGCGAGTGCCGGCGGCCAGGCCATCGGGATTGGCGACAGGGATTATCAGGATTCTCTGGCAGAGAGCACAAGGCCGATGGCTGATTAGATACTCCCGCAGGGTGTCGGCGAGGACGAAGCCGGCCGGCTCATTGCCGTGGATGGCTCCTATTACAAGGGCTGTCGGGCCGGTATGTCCAAATTGAATGCATTCGATGGGACGATTTTGAACGGAATAGCCAAGGGTTTTTATCTGAACCGCCGGCGGGGTAACAATCTGGGGGGCGTAACGGTCAACTGGTGCACGGCAGCCAGCAGTTAAAATGGGTAATGCTGCAAGAATGGTGAAGGTTGTCTGGATGTTGATGCGATGTATAATTTTCCAATGCTTCATAGGGAAAAACAGTCCAATCCAAGAAAAATCAATCTTTGTGAGTAAAACTTCGTATAAATTGGTAATTACCGTATAGGAGAAGAGGGATTTTGTCAAAGAGCAAATACAAAAATGGAAAGGAATCAGCGATGTTGACCTGGAAAAAAATTCTGACGGCATCAGCGGTGGTTCTGGCGGGAGCGGCGGCTGTGAGTTTTGTATTCGCAGGTCAGGAAGGGGGGCAGACGGCGGAGGAGAAAGGGCATTCGTGCAGCGAGGAAAAATGCCCCGGCGCAGCTCCTGATTTTGTGCTGACGGACCAGAACGGGAAGGAAGTGAAGTTGTCTGATTTTGTCGGCAAGAAAATTGTGGTGCTTGAGTGGGCGAATTGGGATTGTCCTTATGTTAAGCCCCACTATGAAAACAAAACCTTTGCGAAACTGATTGAAAAGTATGTTCGGCGCCAGAAGGAAGAGGAGCCCGAGAAAAAAGTGGTGTGGCTGACCATCAACAGCACTTATTACGCCAAGCCGGAAGACCATAAGGCCTGGGCTGAGAAGTATGCCCTGACGCATCCGATTCTGGCGGATCCTAACGGGAAGGCGGGGCGTTTGTATAAGGCCACCAATACGCCGCAGATGTTCGTGATTGATTTGGAAGGGCATATTGCTTATCAGGGGGCTATTGACAATGCTCCGCTGGGCAAGGTGCCGGAAAATCAGACATACGTCAACTATGTGGAGCAGGCGCTGGAGGCGCTGCTGGCGGGGAAAGAACCGCCTGTCAAACAGACGAAGCCCTATGGGTGCACGGTGAAATATCCTCCCGGCAAGTGAGCTGCGGGGAAGCGGGCGATTGGTGTTGAATAATTTTCGGCCGACGGTTATTGTTATGTTATGACAATACTGGCGGTTTCTATTTCAGCGGATACTCCTGAGCGGGCGTGTTTGCAGATTGAGCAGGCGGTGCGGCAGGGTGCGGAGGCCGTGGAGCTGCGGCTGGATTTTCTGCGCGCGCCGGATGCGCCGTCGGCAGCGGGTCTGGTTCGTTTTGCGAAATCAAAAGGGGTCGGAGTGGTTGCGACCTGCCGACATCCGTCGGAAGGGGGAGCGGCGGCGCTGCCTGAGGACAAGCGGCTTGCGGTGCTGACGGCTTCGCTGGAGAGCGGGGCTGATTTTGCGGATTGGGAGTTTGCTCACTATCTTCCAGTGCGGGAGGCGCTTTCGGCGGCGCTGCGGCGAAATCCGGCCAGCCGTCTGATTCTTTCGGTTCATAATTTTAAGGGGCCTTTTGAGGATTTGACGGCTCGGTATGAGGCGGTGCGTGCGGTTTGTCCGACGGCTGTTGTGAAACTGGCTTATGCGGCGCGCCATATCCATGACTGTTTTGAGGGGTTGGACCTGCTGGAGCGGGAGAAGTCGGGGGCGATTGTGCTTGGGATGGGGCCGGCAGGGGCGATCACGCGCGTTTTGGCTAAGAAATTGGGGGGCTTTTTGACGTTTGCCTGTCTTGATGAGGGGTCGGCGGCGGCGCCGGGGCAGATTCCTCTGGAGAAGATGAAAACGCTGTATCGCTGGGATGCGATTGATGGGCAGACGGAGGTTTACGGGATTGTGGGGTTTCCGCTGGGGCATTCGCTCAGTCCGATGGTGTATAACGGCTGCTTTGAAGCAGAGGGGAGGAATGCGATTTTTCTTCCTTTTGAGGTGGAAGGCGGACCATCGGAACTGAATGAATTTTTTCAATCTGTGCTGGAGCGGCCATGGCTTCACTGCCGAGGGTTTAGTGTAACGCTGCCGCATAAGACGTCGATGCTGGAGTTTGTGCGGCGGGAAGGGGGATTTGCGGATGGACCGGCTGAGCGAATCGGGGCGGCTAATACGCTGAAAATCGGCTATAACGGGATGCTGAGTGCTTATAATACCGACTGTGTCGGTGCTATGGATGCTTTAACGCAGACGCTGGGGCTTGATAGGCATCAGTTGAGAAATCTGGAGGTCGCTGTGCTTGGGGCCGGCGGGGCGGCGCGGGCGGTTGTTGCGGGGCTGCGGGAGGCCGGCTGCCGGGTGACGGTTTATAACCGGACGGTTCAGAAGGCCGTTGCGCTGGCGGAGGAGTTTGGGTGCCGGGCGGCGCCGCTGGAGGAAGTGCGAAATAGTTCTGCCGCTGTTTTTATCAACTGTACGAGCATTGGGATGACTCCTCATACCGATGCTTCGCCTGTGCCTGCGGAGGTTTTCGGGCCGGATAAGGCGGCCTTTGATACGGTCTATAATCCTTTGCGCACCCGCTTTTTGCGGGAGGCGGAGGCCGCCGGTGCCAGAATCGTTTATGGGGCGGAAATGTTCATTCGGCAGGCCGTTGCACAATATCGGCATCTGGTGGGAGCGGAGCCGGATGAAGAGCGGATTCGACAGATTGTTTTCCGGCATTTACAGCCGGAGGGTTGTTCGTAAATGACGGCAGGGGTCGGCTGGATGCAGTGAGCCGATGTTTTGCGGGGCTTTGCGCCGGCGCGGGGGCTCTTGAAAACCAAGAGCGGGAAAAATGACTTGTTCTGCGGGGAGTGTATCTGTAGAATGCCTCTTTTTCAGGAAAAAAGACAGGATAAAGAAGAAAAGGGATTGTGATGGCTATGAAAAAAGCGGAAAAGGTTGTGCTGGCTTACAGCGGGGGGTTGGATACGAGTGTTATTTTGCCGTGGCTGAAGGAGACCTACGGTTATGATGTTGTGGCGTTTGCGGCTGAACTGGGGCAGGGAGATGAGTTGAAGGGGATTCAGAAGAAGGCGCTGGCGACGGGGGCTGTGCAGTGCATCGTTCGGGATTTGCGGAAGGAATTTGTGGAGGATTTTCTTTGGCCGATGCTGAAGGCCGGGGCGGTTTATGAAAACGGCTATCTGCTGGGGACCAGCATTGCGCGGCCGCTGATTGCCAAGCATCAGGTGGATGCGGCTCACCAGACCGGTGCGACGGCGGTTGCTCATGGTGCGACCGGCAAGGGCAATGATCAGGTGCGGTTTGAACTGACTTATATGGCGCTGGATCCGAGTTTGAAGATTATCTCGCCGTGGAAGGATCCGAATTTTACGCTGACCAGCCGGGAGGCGGCGGTGGAATATGCGAGGAAGCATAAGATTCCCATTGAGCAGACGAAGAAGAAAATCTATTCCCGCGACCGCAACCTTTGGCATATCAGTCATGAGGGGGCGGATCTGGAAGACCCGTGGAATGAGCCGAAGGAGAATTTGTTTGTCATTTCCCGGCCTGTTTCCAAGACTCCCAATCGTCCGGATTATGTTCAGATTGAGTTTGAGAAGGGGATTCCGGTGAAACTGGACGGACGAGCGGTCGGGGGGGTTCGGATGATTGAGCGGCTTAATGAAATCGGCGGTCTGCATGGCATCGGGCAGGTGGATATTGTTGAAAATCGTCTGGTGGGGATGAAATCTCGCGGGGTGTATGAGACGCCCGGCGGGACGATTCTGTACACGGCTCATCGTGCACTGGAGATGCTTACGCTGGAACGGGAAACGATGCATTACAAGCAGCAGGCGGCGCTGCGGTATGCTGAATTGGTCTATTACGGGCAATGGTATTCGCCTCTGCGGGAGGCGCTGGATGCGTTTGTAAATGTTACTCAGGAAACGGTCAGCGGCACGGTTCGTCTGAAACTATTTAAAGGGCAGGCGACGCCGGCCGGTGTGAAAAGCCCGATGAGTTTGTATAATCCGAAACTGGCCAGTTTTACAATGGGCGAGGAATACAATCCGACTGATGCAACGGGCTTTATCCGGCTGTTCGGGCTTCCGCTGAAGGTGTCTGCGATTGTCCGCCGGCAAAGCGGGAAGGTGCGGTCGCGGAAATCCAAGCGGCGCTAATCCGGGAAGAACCCTCAGGAAGAAGGATGGTCCATGACGGCGGAAGGGATTTGGCTTCTTTTTGTTTTTGCGTTCGGGGCTTGCGTGGGCAGTTTTCTGAACGTGGTGATTTATCGGGTTCCTCGGGATAAATCCATCGTATCTCCGCCGTCTTCGTGTCCTTCGTGCGGCATGCCGATTGCCTTTTATGACAATGTTCCTGTGATTTCGTGGCTTCTGCTGCGCGGCCGCTGCCGGGGATGCCGTGCTCCTATATCGCTTCGGTATCCTGTGGTTGAACTTTTGACGGCTGTGCTTTTTGCGGGTTTTTATCTGTGGTTTTTTGTGTGGGAATATCGGGATACAAACCTGGCGGGCAGCGGGCCTCTTGAGCGGTTCTTTTTTTCGGGGGGCTGGCTTTTTTATGTGAATGTGATGGTGCTTGCGTCTGCATTTCTGGCGGCGTCGGCTATTGATCTGGAGTTGTGGGTGATTCCTCTGTCGCTGTGCTGGGTTGTGACGGCGACGGGTTTGCTGACATCGGCGGCGGCGCCGTGGGTGCTGAAGACGGGGGATTTGGGCGGGGCAGGCGGTCTGTTTCCGCGTGTTTCGCCTGTTTGGGGCGGTGTTTCGGTGGGGGCGGCGGCTGGGCTGCTGGTTTCGCTGGCAGGGGTGCGGAAGGGGTGGATTCGGCCGAGTTATTCCCTGGCTGAGGGGGAAAAAATAGAAGTCGAGACAGTCAAAGAAGTCCTAAAAGAGCCCGAATATGATGACCGGCGGGAGATTTTGAAGGAGATTTTGTTTCTGCTGCCGGTGGCGGCGGGAGCGGGTCTTGCTTTTGTGCTTTTGAGGATACCGGCGGTTGGGGAACGGTGGAGTGTTTTTTCGCAACTTCCTTTGGTATCTGGAGTTATGGGTTCTTTGACGGGGTATTTTGCCGGCTGCGGTGTTGTGTGGGCGACGCGGATTTTCGGGACGCTGGTGTTTGGCCGGGAGGCGATGGGGCTGGGGGATGTTCATCTGATGGGTGCAGCGGGGGCGGTGATTGGGCCTGCGGGGGTTATTCTTGCTTTTTTCATTGCGCCGTTTTTCGGTCTGGCGTGGGCGCTCTATCAATGGCTATGCCGGAAAACACGACAAATTCCGTATGGTCCTTTCTTGTCATTGGCCGTCCTGCTGGTTATACTTTTCCATGATTGGATAGTTGGTTATCTGAATCACTTGTACGGGTTGAAATAGGAACGTCGCACTGGAAGCGAAAGGAAGGTCGAGTATGCAGACAAAAAAGTGGGTGGTTTTCAAAATGGCAGCGGTTGTTTCGGCGGCGGTTCTGCTGAGCGGCTGCACAAACTGGCAAAAGAAGTACAAATCTCTGGAGGTGGAGCATCAGAACCTGAAGGGGCTGTACGAAAACTGTGTGGCTTCTTTGGACAGTTCGTCGGGGAAACAGAACGAGCTGAGCCAGCAGCTTAGTCAATGCCAGACGACAGTGGAAGATCTCCGCAAGCAGCTTTCACAGAAGGGGGCAACCGCATCTTCGGCCACTGGTTTTGAGGTTGGCGAAGTATCGGTTGATGAAAAGGCCGGTACGATTACCGTTACGCTTGAAAACACAATTCTTTTTGCTCCGGGCAGTGCTAAGCTGAAGGGGACGACGAGTTCGGAATTGAACCATATTTACGGAGTGATTCAAGAGCGGTATGCAGGCAAGGAGATTGATGTAGTCGGACATACGGATTCAGACCCGATCCGCAAGACTAAAAATCTATGGCAGGATAACTGGGAATTGTCTGCGGAACGTGCGCTGACGGTTCTTCGGTATCTGGTCAATCAGGGGATTCCTCCCAAGCAGATTCGGGCGGTTGCGTGCGGGGAGAGCCGTCCGGTTGCTTCGAATGCGACGCCTGCTGGGAAGGCCAAGAACCGGCGTGTTGAGATTGTAGTGCATATGCGGTAAGGCCGGCGAGCCGTTTTTATTTACCTGTTGTCATGAAAGCCGACGGTACGGAGTGTGCCGTCGGCTTTTATTATGACGGAAACAGCGCCGTCTTTGGGGGTATATCGGTTGATGCCGCTGTCATCGAGCGTGAGGACGGCGGCCAGTCGGCGCTGGGCACAACTGACGAGGCGGACGGCCGGCTGCAATTGCCGAATCCAGCCGGGGAGGTTGTTTCTGCCGGAGCCGTGGTGAGGCAGGAGGAGTACATCTGCTTTCAAATGGGGATAGCGTTCCCAAATCTTCCGCTGGGCCGTTTCTTCGATGTCGCCGCAGAGCAGTACGGTTCGGCCGGCGTATTCGAGCCGCAGGACTTCGGATAGATTGTTATCCGACAGTGCGGAATCTTGCAGGGCGTCCGTGTGCGGCCACAGACGGCTGAGCCGGACAGTGCCCAGGGTGTTCGGCAGTTCGAAGGAAGAGTGCAGGAGTCCTTCGCTTTCGAGGATACTTTTCATGGCGGCTGCCGCCCGCGAACGCTGGGCCCGCTGGAGCAGTCCCGGATTGGCGTAAACGGCTTTGACCTGAATGGAGGAGAGGATTTCGGGCAGGCCGTTGTAGTGGTCTAAATCTCCGTGGCTGAGGATGACGGCATCGAGGGAATCAATGCCCTGGGAGAGGAGATAGGGGACGATGATTCGGCCGCCCGGATTTTTGCGGGTGATAGAGCCGGCATCAAATAAAAATGTGTGTCCGCCCGGGAATCGTCCGACGACGGCCAGACCGTGGCCGACGGACAGGCAGGTGAGTTTCAAGTCGGAGGAGAAGGTTCGGCTGAGCCGGGCGCCGACAGGGGCCAGCAGAAGAATGAGGACTCCAAGGCGGATAAGAAGCCGTTTGCCGGTGATGCCGGCGGGCAGAAAACGGGCGAAAGCCAGCCACAGGTAATAGAGCAGAATGAGTCCCAGCCATGGCCGGCCGAATTGGAATGATAAGGCATCTGCCGCCGACATCTTCAGGGTTGCCGTGCAGAATCCGTCGCTGAGGATATCCAGCAAAACACTGCATCCGGCAGCAACGGTGGGCAAAAGAGGCAGCAGAAGAATCTTGAGAAAACCGGTCAGCAGGAGCAGAAAGACCAAAGGAAAAAGCAGGACTGTCCATACAGGGGAAAGAGGGGTCAAGGAGCCGAAGTGATAGAGCAAAATCCCTGCTCCTCCAAGCCAGGCGGCCATGCCGACGGAAAGAAGTTTGGTGACGGATTCGATGAATGACTGTACGAGCCCTAAGGCGGCGGACTCAGAAAGAAACGAAAGGGAGAAGACCTTCAGGAGGTATCGATTGAGGTGGAAGAAGATGGGGTCGTAAAAGAGCAGAATGCCTAAGACACAGGCGTAGGATAACTGCCAGCCGGCGGTAAACAGTTCGGTCGGGCGGAACAGCAGCATTACCATTGCCGTCAGGGAGAGCGTATTGAGCGACCGGCAGCGGCGATGGAGAAGGAGGGACAGCAAGACAAACTCTGCAAGGAAAATTGCCCGGAGGGTTGGCGCTCGCGGCGGCAGGAGCAAGGCATAGGCCAGCAGCAAAACCATACATACGAGGGCACGGGGCCGTCTGCCGAGTCCGAGGATTCGTCCGGTGCGCCAGAAGATGCCGGCGAGGATTCCGACATGCATCCCTGAGAGACTGATATAGTGTGCCAGGCCGGTTTTTCGAAAGGCCGTTTGAAGGCGGCTGTCCAGTCCGCTGCGTTGGCCCAGGAGCAGGGTATCCGGGAGGGAGGAATATTCTGTATATTGGCCGCCATAGGCGTCGAGGGCTTCGAAGACCCATCGGCGGAATCGGTCGAGCCGGATGCTGAGGCGGCTTTTGGGGGCGGATGGGAGCTGTTCGATTGCTTCGGGAGCCGGGATGGAGGCGGTTAGGTAAATGCCTTGATTGGCAAGGGCCGCCCGACTGTCAGCCATGCCGGGGTTGTCCGGCGGCAGCGGCGACTGAAGGGTGCAGTGGAATCGGAGCCGGCTGCCGGCGGACAGGAAGCGGAGCGGCTGATTGATGGATACGGCAATTGCGCCGCAGGCGGACTGCCAGCCGGCGCTGGTCTGCGCCTCTTCAACTGCAAAGTGAAAGGATGTTGACGGTTCCGTCCATTGATAGCGGCCAAAGACCCAGCGGCTGCGGTCTTCGATTTGGGGTTCGGTGAGAATTGTCCCGCTCAATGCGGCGAAGGTTGGATCGGCGGTTATCTTTCGGCGGATGTCAAGCGGCGAAGGGGTGTGAAAGAGCTTCAGGCGGATGGCGCCGACCTCCAGCCCGCAAAAGAAACTTAGCAGGAGAAAGAACGAAAGTTTGTGAGAGGGCTGGTGCACTTTTCGTGTGAAAAGCGCGGCTGCGGACAGGATTGCCAAGCCGAGTGCCCAAGCGGATAGGGGGATGTTTGTTTGCTGCTGAAGGGTTAGTCCTGCGAGCAGGCCGCAGGCGAGCGGCAGAAGCGGGCAGGTCTGGAGAATCTGTTCTGAAAGAGGGGGTGGTTCTCTCAGTCTTTTCTGAAGGGCTTCTATTTCCAGCCGAATGGGGTCGGCTGAGGGCCTTTGCTTTTTGACGGTACGGGATTTTTCTTTTGCCTTTTCTCCTTCTGTTTTTCAGGCAGGCCGTCGCGGCTGGAGTGATTATTTGGGTTCGATGCGTTCCCGATTGCCCATGTAGGGACGGAGGACGGGCGGGATTGTGATGGAGCCGTCGTCGTTCTGATAGAGTTCGAGAATGGGAATCAGAATGCGCGGGGAGGCGATGACGGTATTGTTCAAGGTGTGGCAGTACAAGATTTGCTTGTCGGCGGTTCGATAGCGCAGGTTCATCCGCCGTGCCTGAAATTCATAAAAGCGGCTGGCGGAGTGTGTTTCGCCGAATGCGTTGCGGGAGGGCATCCATGTTTCAATGTCGAACTTCTGGACCTGGCCTCTGCCGAGGTCGCCTGTGCAGACATTGACCACTCGATAGGGCAGATTGAGGGCCTGCAGGACGGCTTCTGAGTTGGCCAGGATTTCCTGGTGGTAGGCGATGCTTTTGGCCTCGTCGTTTTCTCCGATGATGACCTGTTCGACCTTGTCGAACTGGTGGATTCGATAGAGTCCGTAGGTGTCTTTTCCGGCGGCGCCGGCCTCCCGCCGAAAACAGCTGCTCATGGCCACCAATTTGATGGGGAGCGTTTCTTCGGTGAGCGTTTCTCCCATATAATAGGCGGTGAGTGGGACTTCGGCGGTGCCGACCAGATTCAGTTCGTCCCGTTCCATGCGATAGGTCTGCTCTTCGGCGCCGGGGTAATAGCCGGTGCCCTGCATGGCCTCATCCCGCATCAGGAGGGGGACGACCATAGGGGTATAGCCGCGCTGAATCATAAAATCGAGGGCGAATTGGAGGACAGCGCGATGGAGCAGGGCGCCTTCGCCTTTGAGGAAGTAATTGCGGGTTCCGGCGAGTTTGACGCCTCGTTCGACATCGATAATGTCGAGGGCCTGGCCGAGCTGGATGTGATCCTTCGGCTCAAAATCGAACCGGCGAATGGTGCCCCATCGGCGAATCTCTACGTTTTGGGTGTCGTCCTCTCCATAGGGCACGTCGGGGGAGGGGGGCTGGGGGACCTGAAGCATGAGGGCATCAAACTGCGGCTGGAGTTCCTTGGCTTTGGCTTCCAACTCTGCTTCGAGGGTTTTCAGCTCACTGAGCGTCTTCAGGAAGGCCTGTTTTTGTTCCGGCGGAAGGCGCGGGATTTCTTTGCCGAGCCGGTTTTTTTCGGTTGCGATCTCCTGCCGTTTCTTTTTGACATCCATTAAGACGGCATCGATGGCCAGCAGTTCATCGATATCCACGTCAAACTTTTTGGCCTTGGCGCCGTCTTTAAACAATTGCGGATTTTGGCGTATCAGTTTGATATCAATCATGGTTTCCTCTGCAAAAGGGGCTTGTGCTGAAGAAGTTTACGAAGAAAAACGGCGAATGACAAGAACATTATTCTGCCCGCCGAAACCGAATGATTCTTTGAGGACGGTGTGCACGGCGGCCTTTCGTGGGTGGTTGGGCACATAGTCGAGGTCGAGGGCGGGGTCGGGGTCGTTGAGGTTCATTGTCGGCGGCAGGGTTTGGGTGAGAATGGCCATGACGCAGGTAATCAGTTCTGCGCAGCCGGTTGCTCCGATTAAGTGGCCGAATTGACTTTTGGGGCTGCTGCAAGGGATTTGATAGGCACGGGGGCCGAAGACGGTTTTGATGGCCAGCGTTTCGATGGCGTCGTTTTCGGCGGTGCTGGTGCCGTGGGTGCTGATGTAGTCGATATCCTCTGTGCCGATGCCGGCATCCTGAAGGGCGGCCTTGATGGCCTGAACGGCTCCTCGGGCTTCTTCGTGCATGTCGGTAACCCGAAAGGCGTCGCTGCTGCTGCCGAAGCCGATGATTTCGGCGAGGATTTTGGCTCCGCGTTTTTGGGCGGAGGTGAGCGATTCGAGGATGACGATGGCGCCGCCTTCGCCGAGGACGAAGCCGTCGCGGCTGGCTGTAAATGGGCGTGAGGCCGTGCCCGGGCTGTCGTTGCGGGTTGAAAGGGCGGTGAGCCGATTGAAGCCCATTACGCCGAGGGGATGAATCATGGAATGGGCTCCGCCGGCAATCATGATGTCCGCCTTGCCGTGTCGGATGAGCATGGCGGCTTCTCCGACGGCCTGGGTGCTGGCGGCGCAGGCGGTCAGGCAGCTTCGGATGACGCCGCGTGCTCCCGTCAGAACGGCCAGATGAGCGGAAGGCATGTTGGTTTCCTGCTGGAGTTCATGTTCGGGGTTCATCATTGCAAAGGCGGTATCCGTCCAGGCGGCCCAATCCATCTGCTGATTTTGACTGTTCCAGCCCTTGAGGATTGCCGTAAAAAATGCGTCGCTGTTCATGGCCCCTTCGCCGGCGCCCAGATAGATGCCCATGCGTCTTCGGTCGATGCCGTCGGCTGGGCTGTCGGTTTCTGTTTCAATGCCGGCCTGACGGCAGGCCTCTTTGGCGGCTCCTAATGCGAAGGAGCTGCCTCGATTGCATTGTTTGTGTCGATCGGGGTATTTGAGGATTTTGTTTACGTCAAAATTTTTGACTTCTGCATCGAAGGTGGTGGGGTAGGTGGAGGCATCGAACAGTGTTATATAGTTCATGCCGTGGCGGCCGGTCATCAGCCCTTCCCATGCTGAAGCAACGTCGTTGCCCAGCGGGCAAACAAGCCCCATTCCGGTGATGACGACCCGTTCCTTCATTTTACTCTGTCTCCTCGTATCGTTTTAGGACTACGGCGGCTGTGTGGCCTCCAAAACTATAGCCGCAGCAAAGGACCGTGCGAATGGGATGCTTCATCGGCTGTTTCGGGAAAGAAAGGGCGCATCCTTCGGCTGGTGTCTGGAGGTTGTAAGCGGCGCCGAGCATTTGGTTTTGAATGGCCATTACGGCGGCGGCCATGTCCAACGCACCGGCTGCTGAGCCGGTATGGCTCAACTGGCCTTTGAGCGGCCAGACGGGCACGGCGGGGGCGGCCTTGCCGAGTATTTTTTGAAGGGCAGCTGCCTCTATGCGGTCATCGTGAGGAATCCCTGTGCCGTGAGGGATGATTAAATCCAGCTGGTCGGGGCGGATTTGGGCCTGGGCGAGTGCTTCTTCGATGGCAATTTCGAGTCCGCGGCTATTTTTCAGGTGGATGTAGTCGTCTGTATCGGAGACGCTGGAGAAACCGCCGGCAAACTCTGCAAGAATGGGAGCATTGCGCTGCTTTGCGAAGTTGAGTTCTTCGAGCATCAAAGCGGCGGCGCCTTCGCCGAAAACGGAACCGCCGGCGCCGGCGTCGAAGGGCCGACAGGCGGCTGAGGGGTTGTCATTGCCGGAAAATGTCGAACGCTTCAGGAGGCATTGGCGAACCATCAGAAGGGGGTTTACTTTGGCCTCGCCGCCGCCGGCCAGCACGACGTCGGCGTGTTCGCGCTGAATCATTTCGGCTGCTTCGGTGACGGCGATATGTGAGCTTACTTCGCCGGAGGTGATGGTATTGCTGGGGCCCTGAATATCGTGAATGATGCCGATATGGCAGGCGAGCATATTGGGCAGGTACTTCAGCAGCCAAAGGGGCGTTACCGTCGGGATGCCCTCGCGTCCCCATTTTTTCATGTCAAAACGTCCGTTTTCGGCGGAGACGGCTACGGAAGGGGCGATTTCGAGCAGGTCGCAGCTGATAATGCCGGCGCCAAATTCGATTCCGGTGCGTTGGGACGGAAGGGTGGGGTGGTCGGGGTCGATGGCCTTGCTGCGGAGCCCGCTGTTTCGCATGGCCTCATCAGCCGCTATGACTGACAATTCAATATCGCGGCACATGAGTTTGGCGGCTTTTCGATATGCTTTGGGGACATAGTCACGGATGTTGTAATCCGGCACTTCCCCGGCAATTTGGCAGGGCATTTTTACGGGGTCGAAGGCGCGAATGCGTGCGATTCCGCAACGGCCCTGGAGCAGACCCTCCCACATCTGACGGCTGCTCAATCCGAGGGGGCTGACCGCCCCGACCGCCGTAATTACCGTACGCCGGTCTGCCATCAGGATTGGTCCTCCGAAGAGTCCTGCTGAACGAATCCCTCCAGCAGTGAACGGAAGGTGTCGGTGAAAACGAAGTTCTCTTCGGGGAAGCGTTTGCCGGCCAGATTTTTGTCGATATGGCTGAACATCAAACTGATGCCGGCGATGAGGTCCTGGCCGCGTCGGATTTCTCCGTCGGTGCTGGCGGCCTCCGGGGAGATGTGATCAATTTCGGCGTGGATGGTGATTGTATCTCCCGGGCGGACATAGTGATAAAAGGCGGCCTTTTTAATCTTGGCGAGTATTACTTTTTCCTGAAAATTGCGTGCCTGGCCGACTAATATGCCTGCGGTCTGGGCCATTGCCTCGATCATGAGGCATTCGGGCATGACTGGAAAACCCGGAAAATGGTCATGCAGATGCTCTTCGGCAAGGGTTACGTTTTTGAGGGCAACGGCCCGCTTGCCGCTTTCAAACTCGAGAAATTTGTCAATCCAAATCCACCGCATTTGCTGAGCTTTAAATCAAACAGTGTTTGTTTAGCACTTTTCGCGGCGTTCCGCCTTTGCGAAGGTGCGGGCGGCCGGCCTGCTGATGCTGTTTTTTCATCTGCGGCCGCGATTTTTTAACTGTTCAGTTTGGTCTCGAGGAAGTTGACGATTGCGCCGACGTTAAACAGGTCTGCGATTTTGTTTACGTCGGGGTCTTTTTCGAACTCCGTCAAGTCTGTATGGGGCATGCGGGCTTTGAGTTCCGCCAGACCCTTGGGCGTTAATTTTCCTCCGCTGACAAACTCGGGATTGTTCAGGATACTTTCGGCCGGAAACAACTCCTCTCGCGGCACTTTGATATTGAAGGTCTTTTCAAGACGGAATACGATGTCGAGAAAATCGATGCTTTCGGCTCCTAAATCGCCCATGAGGGTGGCGTCTTCGGTTACCTCTTCTTCATCCAGCCCCAAGGCATCGACTAAGACTTCCTGCACCTTTTTGAAAATTTCTTCGCGGCTGATAGCCATAATTTCCTTTCTCCAGTATTAAAACCCTGCTTGCGTTCCCGCTGTCTCCGTATGGCGGGGTGCTGATTTTATTCTTCCGAGTATAGAAGTTTCCACCGGTTTTTTAACTGTTCAATGATTGTTCCGTCCAGTCGGGCCATCTTCGGGTTCTCATCGCCGAGATTAAAATGGCGAAGGGAGAATTTTGCCTCGACAATGGAGTCCTCGCCGCAGATTCCTTCTCCGCTGAAACTGCTCGCATTCGGCTCGAGGGTGTTGGCCTGCACGTGGTAGTGAATCTGCATTCCCGGTGCCGCAAAACTTTTATAGCGGACATTGCGGGCCGATTCGAGCAGAATCATGCTGTGCGCGAAATCTTCCGCCTGCCGTACCAGCCAGGAGGCCGACTCAATAAGCCCTTCGAGCAGGAGCACTCCCGGCAGGACCGGAAAAATCGGAAAATGGTCCGCCAGGTATTCTTCAGCCAGCGAAACGCTTTTGACAGCCGAGAGCGATTCCCGCGGTTTCAGAGCCGTAATTTTATCAATTAAGATAAACTTCATTTCTCAGGATTGTAGTGAGATTCAGACTATTTTCCAGCATTTTTTATAGTTATTTCGCCTGAAAATACAAGTAATTCAGGGTCTTTTTGCGCAAGTACTGGGGGTTTGTCTGAAAACTACAGGCGGCGGTCGGATTCGAACCGACGGATAACGGTTTTGCAAACCGTCCCCTTAGACCGCTTGGGTACGCCGCCAAAGACATCGTTTCAGAGGAAAACTTTACCTTTCTGTGCTGTTTTTTTCAAGAAGAAATTCTTTGGGTTTTTTTCGGTTTATGCGGCCGGCGTACTGAGGCCGGGGTGTTCTTGGTGCTTCAAGGGATGGGCGAGGATTTTGGATTTATTCTAAGTTCGTATTTTCAAGGGAGTTGCGGCGAGTTTGCTTTCTTTTCTTTTTTATTTTTTTCTATTCCGGATGAATTGCTTGCAAATTTTGGCAGGGGGATGTATATTTACCGAGTATTTGTTCTATGTTAATCGCTGAGAGGAGGCCCTGTTGGCGAGAGTGGGTGTCTTGTTCCTGTATTTTTTGCGGACAGGTTTTTATGGGCAAGGAGGAGTATTACGCGCATTCAGACCCGTCCGGCGCAAGGCCGGATGAGGGAGGCCGATGGCAGCCGTTGGGTGAGCATCTTGAACAAACGGCTCAATTGGCTCGGGACTTCGCAGAGGCGTTTGAGGCGGGCGAGTGGGGGTATTTAGCGGGGCTGTGGCATGACAGCGGCAAATTCAGCGAAGAATTTCAACGTTTTCTCAGAGAGTCATGCAATGCGCACATTGAGCAGCGGAGCCGGGTCGATCATTCCACGTATGGTGCCCAGAAGGCCTATCAGAAATGGCCGCAAGGAGAAGGCAAAACCCTTGCTTATGTGATTGCGGGACATCATGCCGGCCTTCCTGACGGCCGTTCTAACGAAGAGTCTTGCCTGACAAGAAGGATTGAAAGAAGATTACCCTATCAGTTCCACTGTCCGGAATCACTGTTTGAGCAAAAACAGCCAACTCTGCCCTTTGCTCTGGACAGGCAAAGGTTTTGTTTTGAACTTGTTTTCTTTATCCGAATGCTGTTTTCCTGTCTGGCTGACGGCGATTTTCTGGATACGGAAAAGCATATAGCCCCTGAAAAGGCCGGCATTCGCGAGAAAGATAAGGTTGAATTCAACAGGTTATACGAGAAGCTGGAAAGCCATCTTTCCACATTGCAGGAACAATCTGCTAAGACATGGGTCAATGCTATCCGCTCCGGGATTCTTGCTAATTGTCTGAAGGCCGCTGAAATGGGGGCCGGTCTTTTTTCTCTGAGCGTTCCTACAGGCGGGGGGAAGACGCTGTCTTCTATGGCTTTTGGGCTTACTCATGCTGTTCGGCATGGCCAAAGACGAATTATTTATGCGATTCCTTATACGAGCATCATTGAGCAGAATGCGAATGTTTTTCGAAACATTTTTGGCAGAGAGGCGGTTCTGGAGCATCACAGCAATTATGAGCCGGCTGAGGAGGATTATAAAACCCGTCTGGCCGGTGAAAACTGGGATGCTCCAATTGTGGTGACGACAAATGTTCAATTTTTTGAATCTCTCTATGCCTGCCGCAGCAGCCGTACCCGAAAATTGCACAATATCGCCAGGAGCGTGATTATTCTTGACGAGGTTCAAACGCTGCCTTCGGAGCTTCTGCTTGCCTGTCTGGAGGCCATTCGGGAACTGGTTGTCCATTATCACTGCTCCGTTGTCTTGTGCAGTGCCACCCAACCGGCGATTCAATATCGGGATGATTTTCAAATGGGGCTTTCGGACGTGCGGGAAATAACCGACGATCCTGAAGCGCTGTATCGCAAGTTGAAGAGAGTTCGTATTCAAAATCTGGGGCTGCAGACGGATGAACAACTGATTCAAAGACTCATCCAGCATCCGCAGGTATTGTGCATAGTCAATACCCGCAAGCACGCCAAGAAGTTGTTTCATGGGCTTGTCTCGGAAGATAATCCGGATAATGCCTTTCATCTCAGCGCTTCCATGTATCCGCTCCATCGTTCGCGGAAACTGAAGGCAATCAAAGAGACCTTACAGGCCAAGCGGCCGTGCCGTGTTGTCAGTACCCAGTTGATCGAGGCGGGGGTGGATATTGATTTTCCAGTGGTTTATCGTTCGATTGCGGGTCTGGATTCTATTGCCCAGGCCGCGGGTCGATGCAACCGGGAAGGACTGCTCGAATGCGGCCAGGTTTTTGTCTTTGAGCCGGAGGAAGGTCTGCCGGGCGGTTATCTTCGACATTCAGCGCAAACGGCACAAGGGGTTATCCGGCGTCATTCTGAAGATATGCTTTCCCTAGAAGCTATCGAGGAATATTTCAGGGAATATTACTGGCAGCAGGGGGCGGAGCTTGACCGAGAAGATATTCTGGGGCTCGTTCGAGAAGGAGGCAGAAGAGGGGATTTTCCGTTTCGGACTATTGCGGAACGATTTCAAATGATTCCGGAAGAGAATAAGCCGGTAATCATTCCCCGAGAGAAGGAGGTGCAGGAAATTATCGAGCAAAGCCGGTACGCTGAGTCTCTGAGGGGGGTGAGTCGAAAATTGCAGCCGTACACGGTTCAAATCAATCCTTATCATTGGAGCAGACTGCTGGAGGCCGGCAGCCTTGAGATAATTCAGGGGATGTTTCCGGTGCTCAGAGATATTCATTTGTATGATGAAAATACCGGCTTGTGCTGCGAATATCGGAATCCGGAGCCGGAGTCACTGATTGGATAATTTTATGGAAAGGAGACAATATGAGTTTCGGAATTAAACTGAAGGTGTGGGGTCCCTATGCCTGCTTTACCCGGCCGGAGATGAAGGTGGAGCGGGTCAGTTATGATGTGATGACGCCATCGGCTGCGCGGGGTATTCTGGAGGCCATCTATTGGAAACCATCTATCCGCTGGGTTATCGACCGGATTCATGTTTTCAATCCTATTCGTTTTATGAATATCCGGCGCAATGAGGTGGCCAGCAAAATCCCTCTGCGAAACATCACGACAGCCATGAGAGGTGGGCCGTCTTCACTGGAGTTGTTTATTGAGAATGACCGCCAGCAGCGTGCTGCGGTGATTCTGCGGGATGTGGATTATGTTATTGAGGCCCATTTTGAGTATGTCGGTGATGAAGACACCAATGACGGCAAACATCTGGATATCTTCAATCGTCGGGCGCGGGACGGGCAATGTTTTATGCAGCCCTATCTGGGGTGCCGTGAGTTTCCGGCCCATTTTCGACTTCTCGAAACCGATGAACCTGTTCCCGCTTCTCCCTTGCGGGGCAGGCAGGATCTCGGTTTTATGCTGCATGATATTGATTATCCTGATGATATGACGCCACATTTTTTCCGGGCAGAAATGATAGACGGAATCATTGCAATCCCGCAATTTCGGGCGAAGGAGGTTCATGTATGATACTTCAGGAACTATGCCGTTATTATGATCGGCTGTCCGCCAATCCGGATATTGCCATTTCTCCGCCTGGGTTCAGCCGTGAAAAGATTCATGCAGAAATTGTTCTTGATGCGGCGGGAAAACTTCTGCAGTTTAACGATCTGCGCGTTCAAAGAGGCAAGAAACTGGTTCCGCGTGATATGATTGTTCCGCAGAGCCGCAAGCGTACCGGTGCGAAACCCTACGAAACACCGTTTTTCTTGTGGGATAACACCGGTTTTGTGCTTGGGAGTGATAAGAAGAACGATGATAAAACGCCGCTCAAATTTCAATCCTTTCAAAAGTTTCATTCTGGTTTGCTGACAGGGTGTTCAGAGCCGGCGGCCCAGGCCCTGCTTCAATTTTTATCTTGCTGGAAGCCGGAGTATGCAGAGCAGCTGAATAATTGGGAAGAGCTGGCCGGCGGCAATGTTGTTTTTCGTCTCGACGGTCAAAGGACCTATCTTCATGATAACAGCCAATTGAAGGAAATCTGGCTGGAGTATACAGCCAATCAAACATCCGGCCAGAAGGGCTATTGTCTGATAAGCGGCCAGGAAACTGCTATTGCCCGCATTCATCCAGCCGTCAAGGGGGTGGCCGGTGCTCAGTCCTCGGGTGCGGCCATTGTCTCCTTTAATGATGAAGCATACGAATCCTATGGGAAAAAGCAGAATTATAATGCTCCCGTCGGCGAGGCCGCGGCTTTCTCCTATATTACCGCCTTAAATTTTCTTTTGGCTTCCGGGAGCAGGCAGAAAATTCAAATTGGCGATGTAACGACGATTTTCTGGACGGAACGGGATTCGCCAATTGAGGGGATATTCAGAATGATGCTGGACCCAAAGGACTCGGATTTTGATGATAATGCTGAACTTCGCCGAATGCTGGAGGCCGTACGAGATGGAAAACCGCTGCAAGGAATTGAGCCGGATATCAAGTTTTATATTCTGGGGCTTTCCCCTAATGCTGCGCGGATTGCCGTTCGGTTCTGGTATGTCTGTACGGTGGGGCAGCTGGAAGAAAGGATCGGGCAGCATTTTCAGGATTTAAGGATTGATTCTGAACTCGACTTCCCCGGTGTCTGGGGATTATTAATGGAGACGGTAAATCAGAAAGCGTCGAATAAATCCCCGCAGCCCCTTCTGGCGGGCGCTGTGCTGCGTTCGATTGTAGAAGGCACGGCTTATCCGCAGGCCCTTCAGAATGCGGTGATAAATCGCATTCGGGCCGATCAGAAAATTAATTATGTCCGGGCAGCTATTTTAAAAGCTGTGCTGGTTCGAAAAAACAGACTCTATCAACAAGGAATGGAGGTGTCTATGGCTTTAGACAAAGAGAACAAAAATCCTGCATATTTGCTGGGGCGGCTCTTTGCTGTTCTGGAAAAGGCGCAGCAGGATGCCTTGGGAGCAGGCATCAACGCCACCATTAAAGATCGCTTCTTCGGCTCGGCTTCGGCAACTCCGAAGGTGGTTTTTCCGCAGCTTCTTCGTTTGGCTCAGCATCATATTGAGAAGGCGGAATACGGCCGAATGCGTGATAAGCAGATTGAGGAGATTCTGGCAGATTTGACGGAGTTTCCGGCTCATCTGTCTCTGGATGAACAGGGCTTATTTGCCATCGGCTACTATCATCAGCGGCAGGATTTCTTCAAAGGCAAAGAACATTCGAAGCAGAATCAATAAAAATCTTTTCTATCGGAAAGGAGAATTTCAGTATGAGCAATGTCATTCAAAATCGGTATGAGTTCGTTTATCTGCTTGACGTGGAAAATGGAAATCCCAATGGGGATCCGGATGCCGGCAATATGCCTCGGATTGACCCGGAAACCGGTTACGGCATTATTACCGATGTTTGTCTGAAACGAAAGATACGGAATTACGTTCAGATTATCAAAAATGATCAGCCACCGTACTGCATTTATGTTAAGGAAAAGGCGATTTTGACAAATCAGCAGAAACGAGCTTATGAGGCCTTAAAAATCGACCCGAAGGGAAAGACGCCGGATGATATTGAAAAGGCACGGCTTTGGATGTGTCAGAACTTTTTTGATGTCAGAACCTTTGGGGCCGTTATGTCTTTAAAAGACTATAACTGCGGTCAGGTTCGCGGGGCGGTCCAACTGAACTTTGGTCGGAGCATTGATGTTATCTGTCCGCGGGAATTGACGATTACGCGAATGGCTGTTGCTACTGAAAAAGAAGCCGAGGCCCAATCGGGCGATAATCGGACAATGGGCCGTAAAAACATCGTTCCGTACGCCCTTTATCGTACGGAAGGTTATGTGTCTGCCTGTCTGGCTGAACAGACTGGTTTTAATGAAGAAGATTTGGCTTTGTTGTGGGATGCATTGATCAACATGTTCGACCATGATCATTCCGCCGCTCGCGGAAAGATGTGTGCCCGGCGGTTAATCGTTTTCAAGCATGACAGCAAGATCGGGAATGCTCCGGCTCATAAATTATTTGAAACTGTCCGAGTCAAACCCTGTGAAGGAAAACCGCCGCGCAGTTTTGACGATTATAAAGACAATATTACCACTCCGCTGGACGGCGTGTTAAAAGGTTTTTCCGGTGTAACGGTTCAAAATCTTCTGTAACTGCGATGTATGCCGAATCTGACTATCTGCCACTCTCTGCTTTGCAGCATTGGCTGTTTTGCCCTCGGCAGTGCGCGCTGATTCACCTGGAGCAGGCGTGGGATGAAAACCGCCTGACTGCCGAGGGACGGCTGATGCACGAGCGGGTGCATGAGGCGGGCGATGAAAGCCGTGCCGGCATCCGTATTGTTCGCGGTCTGCGGATTCACTCCCGCCGTCTTGGGCTGATTGGCCAGGCGGATGTTGTAGAGTTTCATCAGTGCGAGAGGGGGGTTGCCGTACCGGGAGTAGAGGGCCTTTGGCAGCCGTACCCTGTTGAATACAAGCGCGGCAGTCCCAAGATCGACTCCTGTGATGAGGTTCAGCTTTGCGCTCAGGCGATGTGTCTGGAAGAAATGCTTCATACAAGCATTTTAAGGGGTGCCTTCTATTACGGCAAACCTCGCCGACGCCATGAGAACGATTTGTCAGATTCCCTGCGGCAGAAAACGCAGGATGCGGCCCAGCAGGTGCATTCGCTTATTAAAAGCGGCAGGACACCGAGGGTCTCCTACGCGAAAAAGTGTGATGCCTGTTCGCTGTACAAACGGTGTCTGCCGAAAACAACGGGATTAGCCAAGAAAATTGACCTGTATCTTTCCAAAGCATTTGAACTGCCGGAAGGAGAGGAAATGTTATGAGACAACTGCTGAATACGCTTTTTGTGACAACGCAGGGAGCTTATCTGGCTAAGACGGGCGACATGGTGGAAGTGGTGTATGAACAGCAGACTAAACTCCGCGTGCCAATTCATACTCTCGGCAGCATTGTCTGCTTCGGTAATGTGGGGTGCAGCCCGTTCCTGCTGGGGCTGTGCGGCGAGAGAAATGTCCATCTTTCTTTTTTGACGGAACATGGTCATTTTCTGGCGCGGATTCATGGGCCGGTTTCGGGTAATGTCCTCCTTCGAAAGGAGCAGTACCGCCGTTCAGATGACTTGACGGCCAGTGCCGGGATTGCCCGCTCTATTGTGCTGGCCAAACTTGCCAATAGTCGTGTAGTGCTTCAGCGTAGTCTGCGGGATCGGCCGCAGATGGAGGGCCAGGAAGCCATTGAGAAGGCGATTTCCGACCTGGGGCACAACATGGAGGATTTGAAGCAGTCAGATAATCTGGATTCGATTCGAGGGATTGAAGGAATTGCGGCCAACACCTACTTTAGCGTCTTTGACTGCTTAATCACCATTCATAAGGAACATTTTTATTTGCGGGAACGCAATCGCCGGCCGCCTCTGGATAATGTTAACTCCTTGCTTTCCTTTGTCTATACGCTGCTGGTCCATGATATCGAAGCGGCCCTTGAAGGGGTTGGTCTGGATCCGGCTGTTGGATTTCTGCATCGGGATCGGCCAGGCAGGCCCAGCTTAGCATTGGATCTGATGGAGGAAATGAGGGCCTATCTGGCTGATCGGCTGGTGCTGTCGCTAATCAACCGTCAGCAGGTCTCGCCGGGCGGCTTTCGAAAGACGGAATCAGGGGCAGTCCAGATGGATGAGCAGACCCGAAAAACGGTGCTGGTTGCCTGGCAGAAGCGAAAGCAGGAGGAAATTGTTCACCCGTTTCTGCAGGAAAAAATCCCGATTGGTCTGCTGTCTCATGTACAAGCCATGCTGCTGGCCAGGTTTTTGCGAGGAGAATTGGATGGGTATCCGCCTTTTTTGTGGCGCTGAGCAGGAGAGATTGCACAAATGATGGTTTTGGTGACTTACGATGTTAACACGGAAACGCCTGCTGCACAGAAACGGCTGCGGCATGTGGCGAAGATTTGTGAGAATCGCGGCCAGCGGGTGCAGAATTCGGTGTTTGAATGTCTGGTTGATCCGGCTCAGTGGGCCCAGTTGCGGCAGAAGCTGGTTGATACGATTGATCCGGGTAAAGACAGTTTGCGGTTTTATTTCCTCGGCAGCAACTGGAAGCGGCGGGTTGAGCATGTGGGTGCTAAGCCGACCTATGACCCGCAGGGGCCGCTGATTGTGTAAAAGGGCATCGCGAAAGGCAAGTGACCATGAAAAGGCAAGGGGGCTCGCGATTTTTGTAAGTGCTTCTTTGACAAGTGAATAGGGAGTTACGAAGGAAAATGCCACCGTGCAGATTTGAAGAATGGGTGAGGTTCGCGGAATTTTGTCGCTTACTGCTTTTGTGAAAAGAAGTTAAGGCATTCGCCGTCGCCCGCCGTGTGCGGGCGTGGATTGAAACATGTATTCCAGTATTAGCTTCCGGTGACTTTCCGTCGCCCGCCGTGTGCGGGCGTGGATTGAAACGCGCCATCTCTGCAAAGTCCGTCACCCAAGGCCCGTCGCCCGCCGTGTGCGGGCGTGGATTGAAACAGGTAAATCGTATATACATGCA
>CALMLO010000037.1 GCA_937868095.1 uncultured Phycisphaerales bacterium
TGTGCAAAATTGAACCTATAATGTGTTTAGATAATTATTCAATAGTCAATAAAAAAGGAGAAAGCAATGTATTGTAAATATATCCGATGGCGATTGGAGCAAGCCGCCGAGACAGGTTCCTCGCTTCCGGCAAGGGCAGCGGAACATCTCAAACAATGCAGACGCTGTCAGATTTACTATGAAGACTTATGCAGTGTGATATCTCATCTTCGCCGGCACAAACCGGAAATGCCGATTTTCTGCAAAACCGCCCTTCAAGAAAGAATTTTGTCTGACATTCTCGAGGAAAGCCATCCTGCTCAAAAACAGCAAGGTTTCCACCGGACGCTCCGAACTGTCTGCAAGGCCGCTCTTGCCGCTTTGGTTATTCTCGGAATCAGCTGGCTTTTGTGGAATCTCAGCACTCCCTCGTCGCTTCCTCCTGAGGAAAATCTCTCGAATGCTGTAATCACGGTTGATTTGTACGATTTTCACGAACAACTGCTGAAAAACACACTCTCTCGGCCCTATGAGACGGAAATTGACAATCTGAATCAAGACATGAAGACGGCTATTCGTTTCGTTTCGGCCTGCCTGCCTCACACGGCCATTACAGCGGAACTTCCCTAAGGCCTTTACAGCAGCGGCGTAAGGATGCGGACAATGCTTTCGCACAAATGCCGTCCCAGACCCGCCTCCTCTATCCCTTCCTTGCAGCCGCCGAAGAGCATTCGTATCCAGGTTTCGGCATCTTCAATCTCCGGCAAACTGTACACACACATGGCAATTTCATAATTGATCAGCAGACTGCGATAATCAATGTTCGCTGATCCGAGAATGGCCACCTGATGATCCATCAGCACCGCTTTGGCGTGAAGCATGCCGGGGGTAAAAAAGAGCACCTTGCCCCCCGCCCGCTGGAGTTCCCGCAGGGGAATGCCGCGGCCTAAGTCCGCCAGCAGATGATTGGAGCGGCGCGGCAGAATAATCCTCACGTCAACACCGCGGCGGGCCGCCAGTACAAGGGCCTGAGTAAGCGAGTCATCAGGAATAAAATACGGCGTAACGACCCAAAACCGTTCCTGGGCAGCAAAAACAGCCGTGAGGATTGCATCATAAAGAGCGTCATTGGGAACATCCGGCCCGCTGGGAACAACCTGGACAATGGCCTGTCCTTTTGTCATATCGGACAATCGTTCCGGTTTAATCTCAGGCAGCCACTGACCGCTGGCAAAATGCCAATCATAACGAAAAACCTGCGTATAATGCTGGACAGCCGGCCCTTCGAGGGTAAAGGCCAGATCCCGCCATCGTCCTTCATAAGGCACCGGTCCCATATATTCCCTGCCGATATTCGTTCCCCCGCTCAGAACCTTTTTTTCATCGACCACAATAATTTTGCGATGATTCCGCAAATTTGCCCGGCCGCGAAATGGACGATGAAAAACGGGCATAAAATGGGCATATTGTCCGCCAGCTTCAACGAGGGGACGGAGAAATCGTCCCCGCGTATGCAGACAGCCGACGCCGTCGAGCAGCAGACAGACCCGCACGCCGGCTCGTGCCTTTTCGGAAAGAACCTCCAGCACTTCAACGCCTCGCTTATCTTTCCGGAAAATAAAAGTCGCCAGATAGATTGACTCTTCTGCCGAATGAAGCATCTTCATCAATTCCAGATAGGTCTCCTCCCCTGTTCGGCATAAAACCAGATTATGTCCTCCCTCGGCTGGCGGGTGGCCGTAGGAGCGAAGCAGCCGTTCGATCGGCCCAAGATTTTGCTGAGGCACTTCATGCTGAATCAGACCCAGTTCGTCTTTTTTGTCGGCTTCCCGACGGATTTTCCGGCCGCCAAACATGAGATACAAAGGCACGCCAATGTAGGGAATCAGAATAACAGCCAGCAACCAGGCAATTGTGCCTGAGAAAGACCGTTTCTGAAGAAGAATATAAGCAACCAGCACCACACCCAGCAGGAATCCTGCGATGGCAACGATGTTGGTTAAAAGCCAAGCCCAAAAAGCGTGGAGGACATCTGTCATAATCCAAACCGCTCCTTATTCAGAACAACGCCTAGTCCTTCCCAAACACTCAAGTATTTTTTCTCTTTTGCATGTATTCCCGAAAGAATCTCCAGCAGTGGGAAAAACCGCCCAGAATCGTCTTCTCGTGCTCTTTATAAGAGGGGCAAACGGAATCAATTTCCTGCCCTATCTGAACATCAAGTGAAGCAGATTTTCGCATCAAAAGAATTTGGCTTGGATAAACGCTGTGATGACCGGTCATCAGAAAGCTGAGTACAGCCGCGATGGCCGCGTAGGGAGCGATGGCCGGACCGAACATCTCCACGGCCATCATTCCGGCGCTGATTGGGGTATTGGCGGCGCCGGCCAGCAGGGCCACTAAACCGATAGAAGAAAAAATGGACACATCCAAACCAAAAAGTCCGGCAAAACAAGCCCCTGCTGTGGAACCGACAAAGAAAACAGGCGTTACAATCCCCCCGCTGCCTCCAAATGACAAGGTGATTGAAGTAAAGACTGCTTTCAAAATAAAACTGTACCAAGGGGGACTGCTGCCATTCAGTGTATCCTGGATGGTTTCGATGCCCAGCCCCAGATAGCGAGTAGAAACGAGGAGCGTCAACCCTGCCAGCACAAGACCCGCCAGAAACGCCTTCAAAAAGGGATTAATGCTGAGTCGGGCTGAGCAATATTTTCCTGCCTGAAGGATCCCGATAAAAAGACGTGCACAAAGGCCCAAAAAGATTCCAGCAGCCGCCACCTGCAAGAAAAAAAAACCGCCGGAGGGTACCTGAGGAATTAGATGATAAAAATAAGGCACCCCAAAAGCAGCAGCTATTTTATATCCTACCAGACCTGCTACAAAAGAAGGCAGAAGCACTTCATACAAAATCGAGCCGACAAAAAGCACCTCGACGCCGAATATCGCCCCGCTGATGGGAGTGCCGAACACGGAGGCAAAGCCGGCACTGATGCCGCAAATCACCAGTTTTTTTCGATCCTGATCGCTGAGCCGGAAGAGGTCGGCAAGTTGGGAAGCCAGGGCTGCGCCAATCTGGGCACAAGGGCCTTCTTTGCCGACCGAACCGCCAGCTGCCAGCGTAATGATCGTCGCTGCCAGTTTGACAGGCACAACGGATGCTTTAATTTTGCCGGAGCGTTTATGTATGGCCTCAATAACTTTTTCAGTCCCATGGCCCGCGGCATCCGGTTCAAAAAAACGAACTAAAAAGACACTTACAACCAAAGCGACGGGCAGAAGAAAATAATAGAATTCCCATTGGGAAGAC
The DNA here is from genome assembly GCA_937868095.1 of uncultured Phycisphaerales bacterium. Lineage (GTDB taxonomy): Bacteria > Planctomycetota > Phycisphaerae > Sedimentisphaerales > Anaerohalosphaeraceae > JAHDQI01. The sequence continues at coordinate 3,290 of CALMLO010000037.1, forward strand.
AGGTGCTGGGCCCACAAAAGAATCTTAATAAAAACTGTGGTGGACAAGCCCACTACGACTCCCACGCCGGCTGCCGCACAAATCCACTTAAAAACGCTGACAAACAGGACCGTTTCTTCAGCCAATGATTGTTTGATAAAGGGTTCTTTGCTCATTTTCCCTCAAGGGTGATTCTATCCGCTGCTCCAACAGCAACCCGTCAGAAAGGCCTGAAAAAGTTCAAGTACATACAAAAGGTGATTCAAATCAGAGACGTCTTGTTGTTCCTTTTGCAAAAGAAAGAAGCCATATCTCTTTCGCAATCAGTCTTCTATCCAATCCTCGTCAATTTGCACTTATACTCGAACCAAAAACGGCTGTAAAGAATTTTCTATTCTTCGGACAGAATATTACCAGTTTCAAAATCTTGAATTGCCCTCTTGCTTTTTTCCAGCAAAACGGCTATAAAATCTCTATCATTTACCGCCGAAGTAGCTCAACGGTAGAGCACGGCTTTCGTAAAGCCGGGGTTATGGGTTCAAATCCCATCTTCGGCTTCAAGAGGGCGTCCAAAAAAGTCCTGCTGAAACAAGGATTTTCGGCTTTCGTGCAGGGGATATTTTGGTTGCAGACCAATGCTTTCCACGCTACAGTGCTGGACTTTCAGCAAACAAAGGGCGATTAGCTCAGCTGGCAGAGCAGCTGACTCTTAATCAGCGGGTCGCAGGTTCGAATCCTGCATCGCCCATTTAAGATGTAAGGCCTTGCAAATCAAAGACTTGCAAGGCCTTCTTTTTTGTTCTACATCAAATAGCGATAATCCGGCTCTGCAAAGGGGCGAATTTTTTCTGCCATTTCCTCATAGCCAGGCCGTCCCATCAAGGCAAATGTAGCTTCCTTGCCCAGCTCCACCGCCGGCTGATCATACGGATTGACACGAAACAGCATTCCTGCCAGCGAGGTTGTCACTTCGTATAGATAAAGAAACTGGCCTACTGTTTCCGGGCAAATTGAATCAAAAAAGACTGTCAGACAAGGCCGCTGGTCTTTTATGAGGGCGTATTCCGTAGCTATTTTTTCGCTATTGAGCAGTTTGGCCATCCCTGCACCGGCCAAATAAGCCAGCTCCGGGGCCTCGGTGGGACACTCACCGATTATTACATCCCGCCCAAACTCCTTCACCTGCAGGAAGGTAAAGACCTTATCATTGGGGCCTTCCCGATACAGCTGAACCTGACTGTGCTGGTCGGTTGTTCCGAGGGCTTTAACAGGGGTCGGACCAACAAAAACCTCTTTGCCGTCTTCATCCACCCTCTTGCCGAGACTTTCCGCCCACAATTGACGATACCAGTCAGAAAGGTCTTTAAGGGCATAACTGTAAGGCATCATGACCGAAATTCGTTTGCCTTTCTGATAATAATGCCACTGAATAGCCGCATTCATAGCTGCCGGATTGGCCAAAAAGTTCGTTTGGCTAACCTTTTCATCCATCCAGCGGGCTCCCTCCAGCAAGGCCTCGATATCAATGCCGCACACAGCCGCACTTAAAAGTCCCACAGGGCTAAGAACACTGAAGCGCCCCCCTACCCCATCGGGCACTTCCAGCGAGCGAAAGCCCGCTTTATCGGCAATGGTTCTCAACGTGCCCTTGCGAGAATCGGTTGTAGCCACAATTTGTTTTTTGTATCCTTCCGCTCCCAGGCGTTTGAGAAGCATTTGACGGATAACCAGGAATTGAGCGGCGGTCTCCGCTGTTTGGCCTGATTTGCTGATAACATTAAATACGGTATGCTCCAATTTATCCTCAATCCAATCGAGAAAACTGGCGAACTGAACGGGGTCCACATTATCAAAAACGAACAGCCGGGGGCCTTTCCTCTGTTTCGGGTCTATATTGTACAGATAAGGATTCAGGGCTGTCTGCAAGGCGATATTTCCCAAGGCCGACCCGCCGATCCCGAGGACAACAAAATTCTCACACTCCTGCCGAATCTGGCGTGCCATTTCACAGACTTCTTTTGGATAATGGGGATGATACGGCAAATCCCGATAAGGAACCTTTCTCTCTTTACGCTGGTGATTCAGGCGTTCAATGAGGGGTGTTGTTTGTTTGGCCAGCAAGTCAAACTGCTGTTTGGAAATTCCGTGCTCGAGGCCAATAACTTCTTCGCATACATTTTTATAATAAAAACTTACATTTTTCCCTACCACGGCAATATTCCTTTAAAAAATATTTTCTCTGTCTATTTACCGGAGTCGAACCAAGCCGGCGTATTTTACCATTAAAGATTTCGTTTTGCCAGAATTGAAGTGGACTACTACAATGCTGCTTTCACCAAGATCGAGAAACTCTTTCACGCGGCCGCGACCGAACTTGGAATGCTCCACCCACTCATTGACAGCGAATTTCTGTCCATTCTTGTTTTTGGGGCGAACATCCGTCTCGGTTTTTTCAAGAGGTTCAGCCCTCTCGGCCGCCCATTCCTGAGCCGCGGATTCCCCTTCAAAACCGATTTCATAGAGAAACGGCGATGGAACGGTTCGCAGAAACTGGCCGCGAAGAACGCGATGCCTGGCATAACTAATTGTAAGCGAATCTTTTGCACGAGTCATTCCGACAAAAAAGAGCCGCCGCTCTTCTTCAAGTTCATCCGCGCCGCCTTCGAGAGCTCGTTCATGAGGGAGCATTCCCTCCTCCAGACCAATAATGAAAACATGAGAAAACTCCAATCCTTTGGCGGCGTGGAGGGTCATCAAAGATACTCGGCCTGCATTGGGGTCGAAGGCGTCCGTATCGCTGTAGAGTGCGATTGTCTGAAGATAATCAGCCAAAGACGGGTTTTCCGTATTCCGATCGTATTCGGCCGCTGCATTGATCAATTCGTTGATATTGTCAACGGCCTCTTCATCCCCGGCGGCCTTGAGAGCATCCGCCAAGCCGCTCTCCGCAAAGACACAATCCATCAGAACGGATGCTTCCTGTTCTGTTTCCTGCCGAAATCGCTCGAAAAAGCCGGCAAAATCCACCAAACGATCACGTGTACCGGCAGGAATTGTCTCAATCCGTTTGGCATGCCTTGCGGCCTCCAGAAGCGAAAGACGATTGGCAGAAGCAAACTCCTGCAGCCGCTGAATCGTTTTATCACCGATGCCGCGGCTGCGGCTTGCCACAGCCCGCAGAAAAGCTACATCATCAGCGGGATTTACAATCAATTTCAGATAGCTGAGAAAATCCTTGATTTCCTTTCGTGCATAAAACTCAACGCCTCGGATGACCTGATAGGGAATTTGCCGGCGGATAAAGGCCTCTTCGACGGCTCGGCTCATCGCATTGACACGATAAAAAACAGCGATTTCCTGCGGATCGGCTCCTTTACGGAGCAGTTCGGCAATTTCAGAAGCCAGATGCTCGGCCTCCTCATTTTCGTCCTCACAAGTGCAAATGCGGACTTCTTCGCCTTCTGAACGAGTAGGAATAAGGATTTTCGCTTTCCGCTGGCGGTTGCCCGCAATCAGCCGGTCTGCCTTTCGCAGGATATTCGCGGTGGAACGGAAATTTTCCTCCAATTTAATAACAACGGCATTGGGCCAGTCGCGTTCGAATGCAAGAATATTGCCGATGTCCGCTCCCCGCCATCGATAAATAGATTGATCGGGATCGCCGGTCACACAAATATTGCCATGGTCGGCGGCCATTCCACGGGCAATCTGATACTGGGCGTGGTTGGTATCCTGGTATTCGTCAATCAGTAAATACCGAAAATGACCGGAAAGTTCCTGGCGAATCTGGGGAAAATCCCGCATCAGCAAGGCCGTCCGCATCAGCAAATCATCAAAATCAAGGGCCTGATTGCGGCGCAGGATTTCCTGGTATTTTGCATAAATGGATGAAACGGTTCGTCCGAAGTAATCCTCGACGCGGGCGGCAAAGGCCTGCTCGTCTTCAAGATCATTTTTCAAGCGGGAAACCATATGCAGCATTCGGGCCGGAGAAAAATTGGAGGACGAAACCCCGCAGGCGGCCACGGCCTCTTTCATACAGCGTATCTGATCAGATTCATCATAAATACTGAATGTCGGTTCAATACCGGCCGGCTGTCCGTACTGCCGCAAAATGCGCACACATAAGGAATGAAAAGTACTGATATGGCTTCCGGCCGGCACACCGGAAGTCAGAACCCGCTGACGCATTTCTTCCGCGGCTTTGTTGGTAAAGGTGATAGCACAGATGCGGGAAGGGCGCACGCCGGAGTAAATCAGCATTGCAATCCGGCAGGTTATGACGCGCGTCTTGCCGCTGCCAGGCCCGGCCAGGACCAGCAACGGTCCTTCGCGATGCAGGACCGCCTGACGCTGCGATTCAGTAAGGCCTTGAAGTATTTTTTCCGGGTTCACTGTCTTTTTCGCTGTTTCAAATTGCTGTTTTTCTCGAGGAGGCAGTGTACGCAAAAACCCTCACGGAGGCAAGAGTTTCAGCAGAAAAACTTTCCGGTCTATGGAACCGGCTGGGACGACTGCTACTGAAGGCGTTCGAGGAGCTGCTGCTCCTGCTGCCGAAGTTTTTCAAATAAATCCGGCCGTTCAATCTGAATCCGGGCAAGCAGACTCCTTTTGAAAGAAGGCGGGTATTCCGGGTCTTCCATAAACCCCTGAAAGGCGGTATATCGGAACAAATCCATCGGAGGAAGCCCCAGACGGCCTGGCACATCGCCCCCAATTTCGGACATGTAGTAATCATAAATCTGCTGAGCAAGTTTTTCTCTTGCATAGGCCTCGTTGTCTTCGCGGATTGCATAATAGAAATAGGCATCCTGAAGACGGAACAAGATGGCCTCGACGGCATCATCAAAGCTAAGCCCCTCCATCTCCTGACGGAAACGATACTGAACAAACTCCTCAAAGGGTTTCAGATACTCCTGGCGTATATTTCCTCCGTCATCTCGCGGATAAAGTTTCCTGAGTTCTGCGTAAATTTGGCGGGCCCTCCGCTCGTGTCCTGCCTGATACATTGACATCATGGCGTTTTCGAGGAAATTTTTATGCCCGCCTCGCACGGCTTTGGGGTTGCCCCCCTCCAGGATTTCGTATTTTTCAATAATTTTTCGCCAGGCCTGATCGCAGGATGTAAACATTTTTGGGTCCGGGCGAATAAAAATGGCCATTTCCTTGTCTGGGCCTGTATAAAGAATGATGTTGCCGCTGCGATAAAGCTGCTGAAGACTGTGAAAGACGATACGGTCGGTGTTTTTCTCTTCAATCCGGTACTGCTCCGGACGCGAGGCCTTCTCCAGCCCCAGCACCGCCCAATAAATAGAATGAGCGCCGGGATGCTCCCAGTTGATTGGAAAACGCTGGTTGGGGTCATCAATATCCGTCCGGCCGTACTGCTTGTTAATCCGAACCATCAGGTCCGGCTCCATTTTCCAAGTATTGCGGAGAACGAAGGCGCGGGCGAACGTATCAAATTTTTGAAGACCAGGTTTATCCCGAAAAGAATCGATCACTTCAAAAGCAGACCGGGGGAACAGGTTGGGCTGCTGACGAAGCGTTAAAAAGTTATCAACAAGAGTTTGGTGCTGCTGAAATCTCGAATCGGTCTTGCACAGTTCTTCGATAAAAAGGGCCACATCCGGATCGGCAAGAATTTCCCTAAGCTGTGTCGGAGCGGCTGCCAGCCGTTCATATTCTTCGTTGGTTTGGTCGCCCAGCAAAGGACGCATCTCCAGAAGCAGCTGCATTTTATAATAGCGATGGCAATCGTCGAGATTATCCCCGATTTTATGCCAGAAAATCCATCCGAGTGACTGATAGAGCGAGATATTCTGCGGATTGAGCGGAATGCCTCGGTCTCGAAGCAATTCGTAGCCGTTGCGAACCCATAGCCATCGTTGAGGACATTGCGTATTGGGAATGGCGACAGAAATGTTATAGGCCATATTCCATGCGTGAAAATCCCAAACCTTTGCAAAACGGGGCTGAAGAATGGTAATCCATTCAGCCAGCTGCTTGGCATCAAAAAACTTGCCCTCCTGTTTGAGGCGATCGGCCCGCATCCAAAGGACATCCACCACCAGCCCCCGAAAAGCCCCCATGGCCACCGTGGCAAAAGCCAAAGAAGGCGGGGCATTCAGCAGAGGGTCATTAAGAACCAGTCCCATTTGGGCTCGTTTCAGATGAATGGTCGGCTGGAGCCGCCAGGCCGCAATCAGCAGTCCAATCCCTATTAGCAGACAAAACAGAACAATAATTCGGTTTTTCCAAAGCATCCGTTTCGTATCCGTCAGACCGTAATTTTGGCGACTTCTCGTCTGGAGAAAATCCAAATCCCAGCCGCCAGCAGCAGAAGCATCTGAAGGCCGAGTGTAATCAGGGCCGCCTTCCCCAAAAACTGCCACGAAAGAACCTCACCCGACACCAAATAATCTGTGGGGCTGTAGGGACCGTCAAATCGGGGGATTGCATACAAAAACCATTTAATTGCAAGTTGATAGAACAATGCAAGAAGGGCCTCTAATCCTTCAATGGATTCAACAATAAAGCCGTTTATAAGGCCGGCAAAAAAAACCACCAAACTGAACAAAATCGCCACCGGAAAAGAAAGCCAGGTGCTTAAGGAAACCCCCAGGGCGGCCAGAAACACCAGACGAATCGCCATCAGCAGAACGACGCGGAAAAAGTTGACTCCAAATCCACCAACCTGATAGAGCACTTCAATCTGATCAAAAATCACCGTTGAAAAATTTGCCTCCGGCGAATTGAAAAACCCTACTGTAACCTGACCATCTTCGGCAGCCGCATCGGCAGGCACTTCAAACATATGCGGAGTACGTACGGAATCGTAGCGTTCGACTCCATAAATGGGAGTTTTGTACTGCCGCAGCCCTGTTCGAAACTGCCGAAAATCGCCAACCCGCCATTGTCCGAATATTTCGGAGTTGGGCGGATCAGGAGCAGCCTGAAACTTGTACCGGACAAACAGCACGGAATTAGGGTCTGATGGGGGGAAAACAGACTGAAAATCCCATTCTTTGACAGCCGCAACCTCTACGGATTTCTGAGCAATTGTTTCCTGTTCCCGCAGGGCAGCTCGAATCTCCGACATCGGCATATCCGGCAGCTGACCCTTTTTCCGCAACGTTTCAATCCGCTCTTCCACACGGCGGTTAATTTCTTCTTCGGGCACTTCCGGAGTAATGACGCGGCGGGCGGTAAAGAACTCGGTTTGGGCTTTTTTCATCTGCTCTGCAGGGGGATTCGCCCATTTCGGGATTGCCAGCGTCAGGCCGTAAATTATGCAGGAAAACCCCGCCAGCAGAAGCAGCGAGAGAATCGCCGTCCCCAGAAACTTTCCGAGGACAATCTGACAGCGGGCAATGGGCTTGGTAATCACCAAATCGAGCGTTCTGTTCTGCAAATCGCTGCTGAGCGAATAGCAGGATACCGTAATTGTCAAAAGCGACAGGAGAAATCCCACCAAACTGATGCTGTAGCTGGAAAAACTCTGCAATTTCCCCCGCAGGGTTCCATCCCCTGTCATCATTGCCGCCATAGTCGGCAGCAGCACCAGCAGCAAAAGAATCACCATTGCTGCAATCTTCATTCGGACGGCCTGGGCAATGGTATTTTTGGCTATCGCCCAACTATTGCGCATCGCTGCGCTCCTCCGAATCAGGAAGACAGGTCTTCTCTGTTGAACCATCCGGCCGTTTGCGACCCCCTGTCAGTTTTTCAAGAACGTCCTGACGCACCTGCGGTTTCGGTTCAGGAGACGGCTCTCCTGGTTTAACCGTTTCGGTCTGCATTGGGGCGGCTTTTTCAAATGGTTTTTCGGTCAGCTGTTCAAGCATCTCCCGTTTCGGCGCCGGCGGCTCCACCGACTGAGTCTTTTCCACTATGGTGGTATCGGAGATTTTTTCTGCAATCTGCTGCGGCTTTTTGGAAACAAGCTGCTCCAGCACCGATTGGGAAGGGGGCGGGGGCTGGGCTGCCAAAAATCCGTGAACACCGCTGACCGGTTGGGCTCCACTGGTAGGTTGAGTCTGCTGCGCTTTGGTAATAATGTTCACAAAGAATGTTTCCAACCTATCTACCGGCGTGCTGATTTGATACCATGTACCCTCCTGGCGGAGCAGGGTCTCAATCTTTTCGCGAGTTTCCGGCCGAAGAGGGCCGGTCAAAATCTGCATTTCATCCCGATGCTGAAGGAGTTGGCGCACCGGTCCTTCCACCTGCATTCTGCCGCCATACATAATGCCGATACGATGGCACACATCCTCCACATCCGCCAGCAAATGGCTGCAAAGAAAGATGGTCTTGCCCCTTCGGGCCAGCTCGAGCAGCAAATCCTTAATCTGCCGTGTGCCGATGGGGTCCATTCCAGAGGTGGGCTCATCCAGTATCAGCAGGTCCGGGTCGTTAATCAGGGCCTGAGCCAGGCCGATTCTCCGCATCATTCCTTTGGAAAAAGTGCCGATGCGCCGATTGCCCATTCCCGCCAGCCCCACCATCTCCAAAAGAGTATCAATGCGGTTTTTGCGTACAGGGCCGGGCAGGCCGAAAATCCGCCCGTAAAAATCCAGGGTTTCCCGTGCCGTCAGATACCGATAAAGATAAGATTCCTCCGGCAGATAGCCAATTCGAGCGGCAATTTGAGGGTCCGTGCTTTGTCCGCCCAAGACAAACGCCCTGCCTTTGGTTGGATAAAGAAGATTCAGAAGCAGCTTGATCGTCGTCGTTTTGCCGGAACCGTTAGGGCCAAGAAAACCATAAATCTCGTTGCAGAAGACCTTCAGATTCAAATCTGCAACCGCCTTGACTTTAGGCCGGCCCCACCAATCCGGAAAAATTTTTGTCAGGTTGATGGTTTCAATAGCATATTCAGAAGCAGATGATTCCATTGGCATTTCTTATCCAAAAAGTAGCACTCAGGCATCTTTACTTTCTGCGGCGGCGGCATGAGACTCCAAATGTTCTCCATAGCGAACGAGCCGTGCACTATTGAAAATAACCACCAGTGCCCCGACCAAGTGCAGGAAGGCCGCCAAAATCAGTTTGACCCAGCCAACCATAATGCCGAGCATGCCGAGCAGAATAAACAGAACGCCGAAAAGCAGGTTCTGCTGAATTACTGCACGGGTTTTGCGGGACAGATGGACCAAAAACGGCAGGCGTCGAAGGTCGTCGCTCATCAAAGCAATGGAGGCCGAATTGATCGCCACATCACTGCCGGCAGCCCCCATTGCAATGCCCAAATCCCCAGCCGCCAGAGCCGGTGCATCGTTGATTCCGTCTCCGACAACCGCCACGATATGGCCTTCCTTTCGAATGGCCTCCACAACGGCGAGTTTATCTTGCGGAAGGCATTGGGCCTTGTAGTCGGTGCAGCCCAGTTCGGCGCTGACGCGATTGGCGACATCCCGACGATCCCCCGTGAGCATGGTCACGCGGCGGATTTTGGCATCAAACAATTCTTTAACGGCCTGACACGCTTCAGGGCGAGTTTTGTCCTGAAGCCCAATCCAGCCGATGCATTGGTTGTCACGGGCAACATACAGCGTGCTGAAGCCCTGCTCTTCATCGAGCGGCGGAACGGAAACCGTATGGACATCAATGCCTTTTTCCATCAGAAACGTATCCCGTCCCACCATGACTCTGGAGCCATTGACCATGGCTGTAACGCCCTTGCCCGGGGTTTCCTGAAATTCCGTCGCGCGGGGGAAACTCACATTGGCCTCTCGGGCCAGATTCAGCACTGCTCGAGCGGCTGGATGTCTGCTCATTTCCTCCGCCGAGGCCGCCAGAGCCAGCAATTCCGCCGGCTCAACATCAGCCGCCGGCTCCAGTTTGGTTACATACAACTGACCGGTGGTGAGAGTGCCTGTTTTATCAAAAACAACCGCCGTGATTTTGCCGGCGATTTCGAGCAGAGAAACATTTTTGATCAGCACGCCCAGCCGTGCTGCCGCCGAAAGTGCCGCCACCATAGCCGTCGGGGTCGCCATAATAATCGGACACGGACAGGAAATCACAAGAATGGAGATGGTCTTTTCAAAATCTTTTGTGAAGAAATAAACAATCGCGCTGATCATCAGAATCGTCGGCAGATACCATTTCACATACTGATCAATCAGCCGCATAATCGGCAGTTGGGTTTTTTCAGCAGCCATAATCAGCTGCTGGACTTTGCCGAGCGTGGTGTCCTTGCCGGCTTTGGTCACCTCAATATCAAGCATGCCCGTCAGGTTGGTTGTTCCTGCAAAAACCTGCATTCCGACAACTTTATCGACGGGCAGCGACTCACCGGTAATCGTGGCCTCGTTGACCGAACTGAGCCCCTGCCGGACTAAGCCGTCTGCCGGGATATTGTCGCCCGGCCGGACTCGAATGATATCGCCGGGTTTCAGCTGGCTCACATTGACTTCGGTTTCTGTTCCGTCCGGATTCACCAAAACAGCCGTCGTCGGAGTCAGTTTAATGAGGGACTCAATGGCGGCACGAGCTCCGAGGGCTGTTCGCGTTTCCATCAGTTCCGCCAGCAGCATAATAAAAGCCACTACCCCTGCCTCAAAATAGCGTTCGGAGGCAAGGGCAGCAAGAATCGCCAGAGCCACCAGCTCATCCATATGGGTGTGGCCTTCCAGAAATCCCCGGACGGCATGGACAATAACCGGAAGCCCCAGCAGCACCGCCCCTATCAGCGCCACCAGCTGGCCCAAATCATTAGGACCATAGAGCCAGCGAACCTGGGCAATCGAACTGCTCAGCAGGAGAACTCCGCCCGTCAGCGTTCCCAGCACAGCCAAACTGACTCGTGTTTGTTTTTCATGCGTGCCGGCCGCTGCTGCCCCATGAGAATGACCGGCAGGACAGCCCATTTCCTGACATTTAATTCCAATATGCTGATGTCCCATTCCAACCTCTCGAAAAGGGCTTACTTCTTTTCTGACTGCTCGGCCTTGGGCCGGGCGATATCCCGATTAATCATTACGCGAATTTCACGTCCCCTGTCTTTGTAAGGCGGCACAAAAATCGTTTCATCTACTTTCTGCAGAATCTCCTCGACGGCATCCTGATAGAGTCTTTGCAAAACCAGCGCCGGCCGTTTTCGATATTCCGGCAGCAGACTTTTCAGATAGTCCGCCGCGGCCTTGGCGTCCTGCTCCACGCGAGTCCGATAGGCCCATGCCTCCGCCAGAATCACCTGCACCTGTCCTCCCATCTGATGAACGTAGTCTTCCTGCTGCTGGTCCGTCACAGACTCGTTTCGCAAGGCCGCCAGAATTTCTTCCGCCCGCGGGCCGGCGGTATCGGTCAGAAGTTTTTCTTTGTAGGCACGGGCATCAATAATGGCTTGCTCGCTCTTGTTGATCGCCTGGCTGGAGGCCTGGAAAGCATCATCCACCTGCAGCGGCCAATTGGTCCGATTCAGACGGACATCATCAATATGAATGCCGCTATCCATAGCATCCAGACTGTTCTGGAGAACCATGCGAACCCGTTCGGGAATGCCGGCGGAGCTTCGCAAGGCCTCATCCAGACTGTACCGCACCATGGTAGAAACCACCGCATCCGAAGTCAAACTTTCAATCAGCGGATTGACCGTTCGAGAGGCCACTTCCATAAATGATTCACCGGGCTTGCGGGATTCCATATACACATTTTCAAAAAATCGGACGGGCGAACTAATCGAATAGGTTACCGTCCATTTGGAATGAACAATATTGTAATCGGACCCTTTCAGCTGCGTAATCGGCTCATTGCGGGTCAGGCAATAGCCGTCCTGCACCGGATTGAGTCCGCCGTAGGCCATTTTTTTCCCGCCGGCCAGCTTTTCCTGTTCCGTTTCAAAAAACCAGAAGGAGTCGATGGGAAGGGTGCGGACCTCTTTGACAGGAATGCGAATGATTTCGCTGATGGGGTCGGGAAAAGTCCAGTGGTATCCCGGCTGTTTAATGCGGCTTTCACCCTCGCCCTGCACCTTGCCGAAAACAAGCACAAGGGCCTGCTCATTCGGTTCGACCGTAAAAAAGCCGCTGGCTAAAAAGAGGAGCACCACGGCTGTCATAATCAATTTCAAAATCAGAAAACTCACCCGCAAGGCCTCGGCCAGCGATTGCTGTCCCGGATGAAGAAGCTGGGTTTCCGGCAAAGCCCCTTGGGCAGTATTGGAATGAGGGAGTCGTTCATTCATATCGGTTCGCTGCCCTCCGGTCAGGGTTGTTTGGGGTTCAGGTTCGGCCGTTCCTTCAGCAAGTGAAACGGCTCTACATCGGTTCCGAGCACCAGCGTGGTTCGTTCTTTCAGGATTTTCTTAAGCGATTCCAAATCCCGCAGGAACATAGCCAGTTCCGGATCGGCCTCCAGTTCTTTATAATAGCGTGCGGCCTCTGCATCGCCGGCCCCGCGAATGGCCTGGGCCCGGCTTTCGGCAACGGCCAGCAGTTCCTTCTGTTTGGCTTCCGCATCACTTCGGATTCGGTCTGCTTCAGCATTGCCGGCTGCCACAATCGTATCGGTTTTGACTTTGCGGTCGGCTTTCATCCGTTCAAAAACATCCTGTGTAACCTTTTCCGGGACCATCAGGCGTTTAATACCCGCCAGCCGCACATCAACACCATAGCTGGAAGCCGCCTGCTGGTGCACCGCTGCGGCAATTTCCTGTTCAATCTCTTCGAAACGAAGCTTGGCAGGGTCGGTGTTGACAAAACTGCTGAATTCATATTTGCCTACAACGGAGTTAGCCGCATTTTGGAGCAGTACCCGCAATTTTTCTTTGGCTCCCTCTGCATCCTGCACCGCCGTCAAAAACAGAAGCGGGTCCCCGATGCGCCAGACCAGATAACTGACAATGATAATGGGTTCGCCGCCGGCAGTAGCGGTTTCCTGCATCTGCACTTCCAGAAGGCGGCTGCGAGAATCAAACCGATGAACTCGATGAATCGGCGCCGGCCAGCGGAAATAGAGCCCCGGCTTGGTAATCGACCGCACCGGCTCCCCAAAACAGGTTACCAGGGCACTTTCGGTCTGGCGAACCTGAAAGGTAAAAGCCACAAATCCGAGGATTGTGAGCAGGACAATCAACAAGATAATACCCCATGCATTCTTCATTGTTTTGATCCTTATTGCTTAATCACAGAATCCAGGTTCATTTCGAGAAGACCGGTGGCCATCTTTTCTTCGAGGTCTAAGATATAAATTTCCTGATCTTCCTGACCGACCGAGACCACATATTTGCGAATCGAAGGCAGGGATTCTTCAAGAATCTGCAGCCGTCGGAACCGCTGAAAAAGCTCGCCGCCGGCCTGATTGGCTTTTACCTGTCCTGCGAAACGAAGGCCTTCCCCTTGAGCTCGTGCAACGCGTTCAAAGGCATAGGCCTCTGCCTGCCGGATGGTCAAAAACAATTTGCCCTGGGCCTGATGCACCATTTTCTCCAGTTTCTCCATCAAGGACTGGGCCAGAGCAGCATTCTGGGCCTGACTGGCCTTAGAAATCTGCCGAACAAGACTGTAAAGGTCATTGGCTTTTTCAATAGAGCCGGCCAGTCCAGTGAGAACCTTGTTGTGTTCGGCCTGGGCCGTCAAAATCGTGGCCTGCTGCTTCTGAACCGCCGCAACCACCTCTTCATAATTGGGAGCCACCTCGGGCGGAGGATGCACCCCCACCATTCCGACAAAAACAATCTCTACCCCCAGCTGGGCCGCATCGGCTGCTTCCTGCATCCGCTGCTGAAGAACCCGGCAGCCCATTTCCTGACCGGCTCCGAGAAGACTTTTCTGCCGTTCCGGATTGGCCAGACTCTCATCCGGTTCAATCTTGGCACTGGCGGCAAAACGGGCCAGCTCGCGATAACAAAGCGACTCGAGCATTTCTTCCGAATTTTCATGTTGGTACAGATACCGGTGCAAATCGCGGATTTTATAATGAACCGGCACATCCACAATGATATAACTGACTGGAGCAGCTCCCTTTTCCGTTTGACCGGTCTGCCGCTGAGTTTCGACGGCTACCAGCAATTTGTATTCTTCCTTGTAATGCTTCTGTCCCCAAAGGATCGGTCTGGCGGCATCTTCCGGAGCGGGAATATAGCCGACATGAAGCATCCGAACCTTTTCCATCGGATACACATACGCCCGCTCGAACGGCCACGGCCATTTCCAGCACCACCCCGGGCCAACCTGACGCCCCCCGTCCTCGGGAGCCGCAGAGCCGAAATGTTCAATCACAGCCCCTTCGCCCGGCTGAACAATCACAACGCAGCTGAACAGATAAATAACCAGCAGCAGAAACAGCAGCAGGGGAACAATCGCCTTTTCGAGCAGCTGGTAAAACCAGGTCTGCGAGACCTTAAACCCAAACTGGTAATCCAGTGTGCTGGCTACCGTGTGGAGAATCCCGCCGGGCTCATTAATTAAACCGAGCAGCCGGCTGTCAAAACAAGCCCGGCTGTATTGGCCTGCCAGCCGGGGACGATACAGATCAAAGACAGCCGTGAGAATGGTTTCAACACCCAGCACAATCAGAAGAATCGGAATAAACCAATTTAGAAAAATAAGGCCGAACTGATATTTGTACTGAGCAAAGGCCAGCGAAACCGCAGCCGCAAAGCCAAGAATGGAAGTGGCCAGCAAACTGCTCCCTCCAGCCCGAAGCGGACGCCAAATCATCGCGGAACTAAGCCCTGTGGCGTATCGGCTGATAAGAAAAGAAAAAAATGAAAGCAGAACCAGAAAAGCCGCCCCCAGAAGCGGAGAGCGAAGCGTAAAATCCTTTGCCGGCCCGGAAATGAACCGAATCAGCAGAATCCCCATGATAATCTGGCCAATGGCAATCAAGACGCCGCTGATAGGTAAAAACCATTTTTCCACCCATTCTAATCGTTTCTGGGCTACTGCAAACAATTCGAGGCGTTCGTCCGTTCCTTCAAAGATTGTTTGCTTTTCCCGGGCCCTTTTCAGCTCGGCCAAGTCCAGCTTTTCCTGTTCGGCACGATACCGATGATAAAACTGAATCAGCAGCACCAGCCAAATCAGAAATGTCGATAAAACCTGCCAGCTGAAAACATATAAGGTAGGCGACGCCAGAAGAGCACCAAGAACCAGGGAGGACAGAAAGAAAATCAGACTCAGAATCAGTCCGAATAAAGAGACATAAACAGCTCGCTGGGACGAATCGGCCATATTCCTGATTCCTCTATTAGAACTTCTTTCATACGAACAACACGAAACGCTGCTTGTATATATAGTAAATTTACTTGATTACGCAACAGGAGGGTTTACAAAAATACCGCTTTTTGCTTAAATTGAGACAAAAAGAAAGATAATTTTTTCTCACAAAGGTTCGCTTGTGATTGGAAAACTGTTTACGATAGCCAAAAATACGGTTTTTGAAACCCTTCGCCAGCCGATCTATTTTGTCATCATCGTTTCCGCCCTTCTGCTGCTGCTTCTGGCTCCTGCCATCAGTATGTATACCCTCGATGAAGACGTCAAACTCCTGCGAGAATTGGCATTTTCTACGCTGTTCCTGGCTGGTTTGTTCATCTCCGTTTTTTCTGCCGGGGGTGCCGTGACGGAGGAAATCGAGAGCGGCACCATTACTACGGTGCTTTCCAAGCCGCTTCCTCGTCCGCTGTTTGTGGTTGGAAAGTTCTTCGGCCTTGCTTCTGCTGTCACTTTATCGCATTATTTGCTGAGCGCCGCGATGCTTATGGCTGTCCGACACGGGGTACTCGAGCGAGCTTCCGATGAACCCGACTGGCCGGTTATCACAGTCGCCGCAACTGTATTTCTTTTGACAGTTCTCATAAGTACTTTACTTAACTACTTTTATGAATGGCAATTTTCAGCAACGGCGGTAGTTTTTGGAACTATTTTGGGCTCCGCCGGTCTTTTATTTCTTGCATTTGTTGACCGAAATTGGCAGGTAAATCCATCCCAGAATGGTTTTCACCTTTTTGACATCTATGCCTCCACTCTTCTGCTTTTTGCCGTTTTGATTATCGTGGCTTTGGCTGTTATGTTTTCGACCCGGCTGAACTTGGTGCTCACATTGCTGAGTTGTGTCGGGGTCTTTTTGGTCGGATTAATTACAGATTGGCTTTTCGGACGCTTCGCAGAAAAATATTTATGGGCCAAAGTTGGCTATATCCTGTTTCCCAATTTTCAGACATTCTGGGTCAGCGATGCCATCTATGAAAAAAATCAAGTACCTGCCGATTACCTTCTGATTGGGCTGTATTATGCCGTTCTATATATTGTCGGCATCCTTTTCCTCGCCGTCGCCCTTTTTCAAAACAAACAAGTTGGGCAAAACAGGCAATATTAGATTTGGGGATTTTTTGAAGCAGGCAAATCATTCACCAACGCCACTTCATCACACTGGTCTTGTTTCGGGCAGCGTGCGCAATCCGTCCAGACCTTCATCGGCAGCATATTTTTATCAACACGTTTGAAACCAACTTTTTCGAAAAATCCCGGCTCCATTGTAAGCGTGAAGACCCGGTCGATACCCAATTGGCGTGCCCGTTCCAGACAGCTGCTGACCAAGGCCCTTCCAATCCCCCTGCCGGAATAATTCTTGTCAACCGCCAGGGATTGAACTTCTGCCAGATTTGCCCAGATAACTTTCAGCGAGCAGCAGCCGACAATGGTCCCATCGACCTCAGCCACCTGAAAAATCTGGACATTTTCATAGAGGTCCGCCAAGGAGCGAAACAGCATCCTGTCCATCTCTGCATAATAGCTGATTAGTGAATGGATAGCAGGTACATCCTGAACTTTTGCATTTCGTATCAGCATGGTGAATACTTTACCTTTTTGGCAATCATCAATCAAGGGGTCTCTGAAAATCGGGGCTTTTCCGGTTTTTACCGTATTTCAAGGTTTGAAAGAAGGCCGAACCAGCAACTTCAGGAGGTCGGCAGGGAAGTTATCTCGACTTAAACACGCTTTTTGAAGAAAGAGGGTGGTTCTCAACACCCTCAGCGAAAGAGGGAAATAAAAAAGGGAGGCGGGCGCCTTTATTTTCGATTCTGTTGTGGGCCGCGCTCCCTATTGCCTTGTGCCGATATTTGCACCTTCCCGCGGATGGTGCATAGGCGTTAAACCGTCGATTTGCACAGGCAATAAATATACTATAATGAACCTTTTGCCCAATGTCAATCAATTTCTGGACAAAAAACAAAAACCCCTCTGGAAGAGGGGTTTAGAATTGCAAAACAAAATGGTGTTATTCTGCTTTGACCAGCACCTCGAGCGTTTTAACGCCCCATTTTTGGGCCTGCTGATGAGAGTGGAAAAACACATCCAGGCGATTCCCTTTAATCAGACGTCCACGGTCTTTAACCTTGATGGGCTGATTGTCGTTGTAGCCGGGAATAATCATCTCCGTTCCGAAAGCATACCGCTTATCGGCAGCAGCAAAAACATCGCCCGGTCGGATTCGGTGATTGCAGGCCGTAATCCCATCCGCATGGCGTCCGCAACACCTGCGGCAGGGACAATAGGCCGTTACCTTCATCCGAACAACCCTCCATTGACCACTTTTCTTTGGCTGAACGGCTGGCGTTCCCAAAGGAAATTCTTCGAGATTCCGAAGCATTTCAACAAGTTCTTGATCGGGGCTGGACGCAGGCAGCATCTGTTCAGCATCAAAACCAGGCACAGAGCCATCCGGCTGCATCGGCGACCAGGCACTGTGCAGCGGGATCAGCTGTCGATTTCCAAACCCAAAATAACAGACAAACACCCCCAGCAGCATTGCCATCAAAAGGCTGGATAAAAGGGCTGCCTCATACCCCCCATGTGTCGGACGACTGTAACAAACAGATTTCCCAGCTTTCTCCCATTTTGCCAATGTCTGAACCTTTCCAAACAAACCATATTCGAGGACTGAAGCCAAACCTTTCGGCCGTGTCCTATAAACAAAACCACAGTCCTACTCTTTCATCCCTGGACTTGTTAGAAAAGGCCTTCCTTGGCAGAAAAACAAACGTTCTTTTTCCGAAATGTACCTTGGCTTACCCGTATTTTGAATCAATACAACATTTACCTTGTTCTCCTCAGGCAGCCAGAGGACAAGAACATGCAAATTTTCTCAATTCCCGTCTTACCAGAAATGACCAGAAGTTTATCAGAAATCAACCAGAACCCATTCGATGCAGGGGTTAATATACGTAGTAGGTGTGAGCAAGTCAAGACAAAAATTAGACTGAAAGAGCGATAAAAACGACAAACTGGAGTCTCAAATACAACTTTTGTGAAAAATCCGCGTTGTCTTCTACGTCCCTTTTTAAAAGCCCAAAGCCCCCCTATCTTCTCAGCCCTTTCTGCGATAAGCGAGCCGCAGGCATCCATGCCCGCGACTCAAAGCAACTCTGCTTACCTTACACCAGTCTTTTCGCCAGTGCAATGGTTTTTTGTTTCTTTGCCTTTTTCTGCAAAATCAAAAGGGCGAGTTTTTCCATAAGACATTTTATTGAAAATACTTTGAAGAACTGCTTGAAGGCACCTTTGCCGTGTCTTACACAAAAATTTTTCTCATCAAATATCACAAAGTTGCTGTGAAGTACTTGTCAACAGCTGCATCATTCCCGTATAATTCCGCCTGTTTTCCGGTGTATTTCCCAACGCTGTAGGTAAAAAGAAAGGGCGAAACAATGGTTCTTTGCTGCCTGTGGCTTTTTTCAGCCGGTATTTTGGGCAAGCCGGCCTCTGTCGTGATCAACCCCTCCCCCCTACCCACCTATGGACAAGCAGAAGTTTCTGAAGTAATTCAGGTTTGTGCAGATTTTCATCTGATTTGCAATATCCGCAATTATCCGCCGGTGGTGGGAGAGCAAATGCCGGTTTCTATCCGCGGTCTTGAAGCGACCGGCACAGAAAACGATGCCAAAGTACAGGCCTGTCTTCAAACGCTTTTATGCAAACAGCCCAAGGACCCAAACCAGGTTATTCTGCTTAAAAACATTCAGCGAGGCATGTCATTCTGCCTGATTGCCGATGTAGAGTTGAACGGTCAGGACCTTGGAGATTTTCTTATAAAGAAAGGGCTGGTTGAGCGAATCCTAAAAACCCCTTCTTCTGAACAGAAACCGCAAGCGTCTTCTGCAAGGCTTGCTCAACAGCCGAATCTTCTTCAGCCAATTGCCTCTGCAGCAGCCGCCGTCAAGGCAGGCCCGCCGCCAACACCAGGGTATGTCTCATCCAAAGGCAGCCGGATTTTTCATCGAGCGGGCTGTTCCCATGTCAAGCGCATTGCGGAAGAACAGCGGATTTATTTTCAAAGCCGCGAAGAGGCATCTTCCGGCCGCCGTCCCTGTAAAACCTGCAATCCCTAATCAGCTGATGACTCCCTTGATGTATTCCAATGTCTTCTGCTGAGTCGGCGTTTCAAACATCTGAGCAGCCGGGCCATGCTCAACCAGTTGTCCGCAGTAGAAAAAGGCCGCATAATCAGCCAATCGGCGGGCCTGGCGGAGAATATGAGTAACAATGACAATAGTGTAATCCTTCTTCAATTCAAGAAAACACTCCTCAATCCGCCGGCTGGACACTGGATCCAGCGCCGAGGTCGGTTCATCCGCTAAAATAATTTCCGGCTCCACGGCCAGCCCTCGGGCCAGACAAAGCCGCTGCTGCTGGCCGATGGAGATTTGCGAGGCCGGGCAGCTGAGGCGGTCTTTGACTTCATCCCAGAGCCCCACCTGTCGCAGGCGAAACTCCACGATTTCATCGAGTTTGCGGCGGTTTTTCAGACCGTGCACCCGCGGGCCGTAAGCTACATTATCATAGATGGACATCGGCAAAGGCCGGGGCGTTTGAGAAAGCAAACCCATTTTCCGGCGGATATGGGTAACTTCCGCAAAGGGAGCATAAATATCCTCCCCATCCACGAGCACTTTTCCGGTCACCCTGACCCCTTCTACCAATTCAACCATTCGATTCAGAGACTTCAGAAAGGTAGTCTTGCCGCATCCGGAAGGACCGATGACGGCAATAATCTGCCGGTCCGGCAGATTGATGGAGACATCCTGGAGAGAATGCTCGTCGCCATAATAAACATTCAAGTTTTCTACACTGATGTGGTGTTGATTCATTCTTTCCTCATCGTATTGAGTGTCGGGACCAACGCCGGCTTAGCCGGCGGCTAAGCAGACTGGCAGCCAAGACAATCGCCGTCAAAATCAATGCCGCCGCATAGGCCCGCTCCTGCACCTGCGGAAAAGGAGTTCCTATCTGAAAGAAAATCGCCAGCGGAAGTGTAGCCGCCGGACGCATCAGAGACTGCGGGATTTGATCGCTGAAACCCGCCGTGAACAGGACAGAAGCGGCATCGCCGATCCCCCTCCCGAAAGCAATCAGCACAGCCGTCAAAATCCCCCCGGAGGATTGCCGAAGCACTACTTTAACAGCCGTTTGAAATCGTGTAGCCCCCACAGCATAGGAGGACTCCAGCAATTCCGAGGGCACCATCCGCACCACTTCATCCATTGCCCGGCACATAATCGGCAGCACCAGAAGCGCCACTGTAACAATTCCCCCCAGCAAAGACGCCTTCAAACCAACAGTGAGCATCAGGATAAAACCAAACGCCCCGAAGACAATTGATGGAACCCCCCACAAAACATCCAGAAGGAAACGGATTACGGCGGCAGTCCGGCAGCCGCGTCGACAAAAGACATTTAGATAAAGCACAACGGGCACCGCCAGAAGAAAAGCCAAACCCGTCGAGCCCGTCGCCAAATAAAAAGAACCCACGATAGCATTCAAAATCCCGCCTTCTTTACCCAGATAGAAGCCCCCTTGAGGAGTCTGGGTAATCATCGACCAACTCATTGCCTTCGCCCCGCGGATAAAAATCGTCAGCAGAATCAGCAGCAGTACCGCCAGAATCAAGGCCGTCGAAGCCGCCATCAGCCCTTTCATCACCGCCTCTTCCAGACGCCGTTTATCCATTGTTATCTCCCTATTGCAGGGCCTTTTGGGCCTTCATCAGCACCAGTTTGGCCAGGATATTAAATACAAGCACGATTCCCAACAAAATCAGGCATCCGAGCATCATCGCCGAATCATAGAGAGGAATCGACATCATCTCGCCGTAATTGTTGGCAATCAGAGCCGGCAAAGGATACGCCGGATCCCAAACCGATGCCGGAGAATGAGCTACATTGCCGGCCACCATCAGCACGGCCATCGTCTCTCCAAAGGCCCTTGCCAACCCCAAAACAACAGCAGCCAAAATGCCCGGAAAGGCCTTTCGCAACACCACTTTTTTGGTTGTCTGCCAATGAGTAGCGCCCAGAGAAAGAGAGGCCTCCCGATATTCCCACGGTACGGCACGCAGAATTTCGACGGTCATATGAATAATTACAGGGAAAATCATCACAGCCAGAACAATAGCCGCCGACAGCACACAATAACCGGTGGTGGCCGCATTAAACCACTTGGCGGCCTGCTGAACCCACGGGACCACAACAAGGATTCCCCAAAGGCCATAGACAACCGAAGGAATCCCCGCCAGCAGGTCAATCAGCGGCCTTACGCCTTCGCGAACCAGACGGGGAGCATATTCAGCCAGATAGATAGCGGTCAGCAGGCACAGCGGAACAGCCAGCAGCATAGCCGTGCCGGTCACCCAAAGAGAGCCCATAATGAAAGGAAGAAAGCCGAATTGACCCCGAAGGGGAAACCACGACGAGGAAAACAGGAGTGTGCCGAGCGATTGACTTTTCAGAATAGGCAAGGATTTTATGAAAAGGCCGGCAGCAATCGCAACTACAATCAGGCCGGACAGCCATGCGAGCACCGCCATAATTTTGCCGGCGGCCCTGTCTATCTTTAATGAAAAATCGCTCCGTTTTAACGGCATAGCAAGTCCTTCTCAGGGTTCCAGTTTCTGCAATTCCTGGGCTATCGTTTCGGGAGCAAGGGGAACATAGCCGGCTTCTTCCACAAACTTTTGCCCTTCCTGCAGAATCCACCGCAAAAAAGCAGCAACTTCCGGTTTTGCCGGCTTGCCTTTCGAAACCAAATAAAGCGGACGGGCAGGCGGAGAAGGATAACGGCCGTCCGCGATAGCTGCTGTCAGCTGCTCCCGAGTATCATAAAAAGACTCTTCAGGGTCAATCCGACCGTTTTCATTCAAATCCAGCGGCAGCACAACCAAACCCGCCATAGGTTTTTTGGAAGCAGCATCATAAGCATAATTGACATTGTTAAACCCGATACCCAGCGGGTCTTTTCGGACGGCCTCAGCCAGCCCCGGGTCACCAAAAACACCTATTCCCTGAAGGTCTTCCTGATTTTTTCCGAGATAGTTTGCCCAGATTTCTGCGGCACCGCAGGCATCCGAGCGGGTATAGACATGAATGGGCTCGGTGTGGGGCGTATCCAGCAATTGCCCCCACGTCTTGAGACTGCCCGTAATCCATATATCGATGCACTGCCCGCGGGTCAATCCCCGTTTCAATAAGAACTCAAGAGCCGGATTCTGTTGGCTGGCGACAGGAACAACCGCATCCTTAGTCACCGCAATCGGCCATGCCCCTTTCTCAATCTCAGCAGGGTGAACGGCTCGGGAAAGCATGCCCAAATCCGCCGCACCGGACAGACAATCCGCCATTCCTTTGCCCGCCCCGCCCGCCGAAATGTCAATTTGAACAGCCGGATGAATTTTGCAGAATTCCTGAGCCCACAGAACTGTCATGGGATATAAAGCCCAGGCGCCGGAGATTGAAATCGAGCCGCGAAGGTCAGAATTGGAAGATGCCGGCTTGGGTTTTCGCCCGCAGCCGAAGATGGCAAGCATTCCCGCCATCCAGACAATCCCGAGAACCCGCTTGGACATAATTCACTTTCCTTTCTTGGATTAAGGATTTTTACACCAAATCCGCCAGGGTTAATTTCTCCAGTCGATTGGCAATATAGTCACGGATTTCTTTACAGACGGCCAGCATCTTGGGCTCCTGACTGAGCGGAGTAACCGAAAAAAAATACTTACTGACGGATTCTGTAGGGGCCAGAGGGCCGTCCATCAGCCGGACTATCTCGGCGATGGTGATTTGGTTTGCCGGCCGCATTAGACGATAGCCGCCGCTCGCCCCCCGCCGGGTCTGCAAATAGCGGTTTTGCCGAAGCGGCATCAGCAGAAGTTCAAGATACTTCTTGGGAATATCAAATTGGCGGCAAATTTCCTCTATTTTGACCCATACCCCTTCCGGCTGGCGAGCCAGATAAATTAGGGCCAGAATTGTATATTCACTTTTCGTAGTAAGTTTCACTGTTTCTCTATCCAGATTCAGACATTATCTCTTCTAAGTCTATAGACATAATAGATAAATAGAGAAAAATTGTCAATGGTTTTCTTCTGCGATTGTTCCCCTGCCAGCTATTCAACTCGGTTTTTCTTGACCTGCTCCGGCTAAGCGGGTTTAATACCTTCTGTTTAATGTAGAAAAAATCATTTTTTCGAAAGGCGAAAGAGCAATGAAAGTTTCCCGGCGTGCACAGGCAGTGGCGCCTTCTGCGACCCTTGCTGTTACTTCTCGTGCCAAAGAAATGAAAAGTCAAGGGCTGGATGTCCTCAGTTTTGGAGCGGGAGAACCGGACTTCGACACACCTCAATTTATCAAAGATGCTGCTATTGAAGCCCTCCAAAAGGGGCAAACGAAATATACCCCGGCCGCAGGTATTCTGGAACTGCGCAAAGCAATCGCTGACAAGTTATTAAAAGAAAATAACTTGCGCTATGCCCCCGAACAGATTGTCGTCAATGTGGGGGCCAAACATTCTGTTTATACGGCAATGCAGGCGGTTTTAGACCCCGGCGATGAAGTGCTGCTGCCGACCCCCTATTGGGTTACGTATCCTGAGACCATCCATTTGGCCGGCGCCAAGGCCGTTATTCTTGAAACCTCCGCCGAAACGGGCTATAAAATCACTCCTTCTCAACTGAAAGCCGCCATTACGCCGAAAACATCTATGCTGGTGCTCAATTCACCCAATAATCCGGGCGGCTTCTGTTATACTCCGGCGGAACTGAAGGCGCTGGCTGAAGTCCTTGAGGGAACCCAGGTGGTTGTGTTGTCCGATGAAATCTATGAGCGTCTGATCTATGGGAATATGCGGTTTGCAAGTTTCGCTTCTCTCAGTCAGGACGCTTACAATCGAACGCTTACCATCAATGGACTGAGCAAATCATTCTCCATGACCGGCTGGCGGCTTGGCTACACCGCCGGACCAGTGGAGGTCATCAAGGCAATGTCGCGTTTGCAGGATCATATGACCTCCAACGCTGTTACCTTCGTTCAGTATGCGGCAATTGCGGCTCTGAAAGATACTTCCGGCACCGTGGAGAAAATGCGCCTGGAGTTTGAAAAACGCGGCAAGGTGATGACCGAACGTCTCAATGCCGTTCCGAAAGTCCGCTGTGTGCCTGCTCAGGGCGCCTTCTACTGTTTTCCGGATGTCTCGGCCCATTACGGACGAACCATCGGCGGCGCCAAGATCAGCGACAGTATGGACTTTGCCAAAGCCCTTCTTGAACAGAAATTAGTGGCCGTGGTGCCAGGGGGACCTTTTGGTTCACCGAAAAATATACGGCTCAGTTTTGCCTGCTCGCTCGAACAAATCGAAAAAGGGATTGACCGGATTCGGGAATGGCTTTCATAAAGGAAACCCGTTCCACTAAACAACCAGCGGACGAACAACCCGTTGATGCGAAGCATCCTTTTTGGATGCGCAGGTGGACGGGGGTCGTCATCTGCCTGGGGCTGGTTGTCTTCGGCATTTACGGTGCCACCCACATGGTTGCTGCCGGCGATACATGGGTGGCCCTGGCTTGCGGAAGGCATTTTGCCCATCACGGCGTTGATACGGTTGACCCCTTCAGCTTCAATTCTCATCCGGCAGGACCGACGGAGCAGGATATTCAAAAATGGCCCCGCTGGGCTCAAATCCTCTGCAAACCCTTCTCGCTGAAAACCATCCAAAAATGGCATCCGACCGGCTGGATTAACCAAAACTGGCTGACCCACCTGATTTTTTACAAATTGATTACACTTTCCGGGTCGGAAGGCCCCTATCAGTACAATTTTCTTGTGTACTGGAAGTTTGCACTGTATATCCTTACCGCCTTTACCGTGTATGGGGTAGCACGAGTTCTCGGTGTCGGACGGGCTTTATCCCTGCTGGCAGCTTGCTTTTCGCTGGTGGTGGGGCGCACCTTTTTTGACATCAGGCCAGCCGGATTTTCCAATTTTTTAACTCCAGTTTTCTTTCTTATCCTTGCGCTGGCTGTTTATAGAAACATCCGCTATATCTGGCTGCTGGTGCCGCTGGTTGTTTTTTGGGCCAACGTTCATGGCGGCTATATCTATGTTTACGCCATGCTGGTTCCCTTCCTCGGCATTCACCTGCTGGCGGCCCTGCCGAAAAAATGGAGTTTTGCATTGGGACTGCTGGGCGTCTGGTGGGTGCTCTATCTGCTCAGTCATCAGTTTCTGACCCATGAATATTATTCGATGGTCGCGATGGCAAACGGCCAGAGTCCTCAAATCCCTTCTCTTTTGAATAATAGTTACTTTGTTTTTCTTCTGATTCTAACCGCTATCGGCATAGGGCTTACTTACCTGCCGGAGTCGATGAAGGGGGGCTTTTATCTCTATTTTATCATCGGGACAATAGCCGTCTTTTTTGCGTTCTACGTGCGAATGCAGATTTCTATCCCTTATGAGCGAATCGCCGCTGTCTATCATGAACGGTTTCGCTTTTTCGTTCAGACCTCTCACGGCCGCTATTTCTTCGTTTTCCTGATGGGAATCCTGTACATCTGGCTAACCACCTGGAAGAAAGATCGTTTGGTCGTTTTGTCCGGAGCTCAAATTGCAGAAACAGCGGCAGCGGCAGCAGTATCCTTTGTTGCCATGATTGTGCTGAACCCCTTCCATTTGACAAATCTAACGCATACTTTTGAAATCAGTGTGAGCAAACACGCAGAATCATGGCGGCAGGTCAATGAATGGCGTCCGGCCTTCGACTGGCTGGACAAAACCCGAACCAGTCCCAATCCGGTCGGCGAGGAGGAGGCGTTTGCCGTTTTGTGCGTTCTGGCGGCTTGTGCTCTCTTAACGTGGGTGGTTTTACGTACAACAACTCCCCGTTTGGCCGATGCTAAAAGCCGTCAGAAGCGGCCTCCTTCCGCTGCCGATACGGCTGATTATCCAAAAATTGATCTGGCTTTGTGGACGCTGGCTGCCCTTACCTTATATATGGCCATTCAATCGCGGCGATTTATTGCTATAGCCGGCCCAGGCGTATGCCCTTTTGTCGCCCATCTTCTCAGTCAGACAGGAAAGATGCTCAAAACATTTTTCAGCCGAAAAAAACCGGTCCAATTTTTTCTCCAGCCGCAAATCCATCTGTGGGGATGGTCAGTTATCAGTGCGGTGCTTGTGATTTTAAGTGTTTATTGGGGGATAAAGTTCAAACGAATTTATCTGGACCCATGGCCCAACGACCCTGTTCGCCATTCCATCTTTATGCGGATGACCGCTTCGAATGTTAAACCTTTTGAGGTCTGCGATTTTATCAACGGCAATCACATTCACGGGCGAATGTTCAATTATTGGACAGAGGGCGGGGCGATGGCCTTTGGACAAAAACCCGACGAACAAACCGGACGTATTCCTTTACAACTGTTTATGGATGGAAGGGCGCAGGCGGCCTATAACCACGATAAATACGAATACTGGCAGCTGATTTTTTCAGGCGGGCCGGAGGCCATCAAGGCCGGCGGAAAAAATCTTAATTATGCCTCCATCGGCCAATGGATTAGCGATGAACTGCGAAAAAATAAGGTCTGGGTAATTGTCATGCCGACACTGCAGGCCTCATCAATATTTATGCAGGGGGTTTTGCGCGCCCCAAGCTGGAAAACCGTTTATCTGGACAGCTGCCAGCAGATGGTGGTGGATATCGAAACGCCGCAGGGAAAAGAACTGGCCGATTCGATGCTGGCAGAAAAGACGTTTTTCCCCGATGATTTATCACGGCATTTGAGCACAGCCATGCTGATTTTAGAGACTCAGAATGCTCAGTATATAAACCAGATGGCTGAGCATGCCGCCAAGGCCTTCCAGGTGCGGCCCTGCGTTTCGTCCTATATGGTCATGCAAAATGCGATGCAGTGGCCGCCCTTCCGTGAACAGGGAAGACAGATTCTCAAAGACTTTTTCGAAGATGTATGCAACCGCCAAGACCAGCTCCGAAAGCAGGCAGGGTTTGCAGAACTGCTCACGGTGGCCGGATTTGCCGCAAACTATCTGGCTAAGACAGAACCGGAACAGCGCAATCGCTATCTGCAGATTCAGGATAATTTTCGCAAAGAAGCCAACCAGTTAATGAAGCAGTCAGTCTGGTAATTATGGACAATCACCATTCCCATTCCTCGGCCGCGTCCTCGTTTCGCTCAATCAGCGTTTTCTTTCCCTGCTTTAATGAGCGGGATAATCTTGAACCGCTGGTTCAGCAGGCCGTCGAGGTTCTGGACAAGACCGGCCTCGATTATGAAATTATTGTGGTTGACGACGGCAGCACGGACGGCACAGGTGCCCTGGCGGATGCTTTCGCCGCCCAAATCCCCGTACTGAAAGTGATTCATCACCCTGTCAACAAAGGATACGGGGCCGCCCTTCAGAGCGGTTTTCGAGCCGCCTCCAAAGAACTGGTCTTTTATACGGATGGAGACCGCCAATTTGACCTGGAGGAACTGCCGCCTCTTCTGCCGCTGATGGAGCAGTATGACATTGTCAGCTGCTATCGCTTAAACCGTCAGGAGGGATGGATACGGCGACTGAATGCCTTTTGCTGGACTCGCCTGGTTTGCCGCCTCTTTCATTTGAATCTGAAAGACATTGACTGTGCCTTCAAACTGTTTAAACGAGAAATCTTTGATGGAATGCCCCTGGTAAGCACAGGAGCTTTAATCGATACGGAGATTCTGGCCCGAGCCGCAAGAAAAGGATATACTATTGTTCAAGTCGGCGTGCATCATTATCCCCGCCGGGCCGGCCGGCCCACCGGCGCAAAACCAAGTGTAATCGCCAGGGCTTTTTATGAACTGTTCAAATTACGGAAAACGATTTTAAACCAGCAGCCATGAAAGTATATCGGGACCAATCCCTCATTCGTCCGGACTTGCAGGCCCACCTCTATTCAGAACGCCTGCTGGATAATGTCCGGGCATTGCGAAGTCTGTGCTCTCCGGCCACGCGATTCTGTGCCGTAGTCAAGGCCAATGCCTACGGACACGGTATTCGGGAAGTCGTTAACATTCTCAAAAACGGCCCTGTGGATTTTTTTGCCGTTGCCACTTTTTATGAAGCCCTGCATATCCGGCCTTTGGTGCGCAGGCAGCCGATACTGATTCTGGAGCCGATTCATCCTGCTCAGCCGGCTGAGCAGATTCGTCTCTGTGCAGCGGCCGGCTTTCACTGTGTACTGGCCTCTTTGGAAGGATTCGAATGGGCTTGCAGGGCCTTGGCCGGCACAGAGCGAATCCTGGCGATCCACCTGAACCTTGAAACCGGAATGGGCCGCTGCGGGATGGACCCTCAGGAGGCCGCCATCCTGCTGGAACGGCTGAGCAGCCGAACCATGCTCCGGCTGGCAGGTATTTTGACTCACTATGCCACCGCCGATGAAGAAGACCTGAGCTTTGCATGGGAGCAGCAAAGACGATTTGATGATTTTCTCCAGACGCACCGGTTGAAAAACCGCCCTGACCTGCTTATTCATTCCTGCAACAGCGCTGCTGCTATTAAAATGCCCCAAGCCCATTATTCCATGGTTCGCTGCGGCATTTCAATGTACGGATATTATTCGCGTCCTGCAAGCAACCCTCCAATTGTTTTAAAACCTGTCCTGAAACTTCAGGCCCCGCTGACACTGATCAAAAAAATCAAAGCCGGCTCTTCAGTCGGATACGGAAGGACTTTTGTTGCCAAACGCGATACGCTGACGGGATTGGTGCCGCTGGGATACGCCGACGGCTATCGGCGGGTTTTTTCCAACAAAGCCGTTATGAAGCTGGGCAATTATTTTGTACCGGTCATCGGTCGGGTTTGCATGGACCAGGTGATTGTAGATGTGACCGATGTCCCTGGTGCCGAAATCGGCCAAATGGTAACTGTGATTGATGATGAGCATCAGTCCCCATGCGGCGTCTATGCCCTGGCTGAGTTGGCTGATACCATCTGTTATGAAATTTTAACACTGATTCACGCCCACGTGAATCGAATTGTTCACTGAAGGTTTTGTCTATGGATTCATCCAGCCAAAAGGGAGCCAATTTGTTTGTTTACGGTTCGCTTCGGGAGCCGTCGATTTTTGAATCCGTCTGCGGATTGAGCTTTACCCTCAAACCATCCCAGGTGCAGCCGGAGAAGACCCTCTTTGCGGAACTGGCCATTTTAAATGGCTATCGAAGAATCAGTCCTGATAATGTGTACTTCTATGCCGTCCCGGAGCCATCGGCTAAAATCGAAGGATTTATTATTTATAATCTGCCTCAGGAGGCCCTCCAGGAAATCGACCGTTATGAAGGGAAACTGTACGATCTGGAAACAGTTACCGTCAACACAGCTGACGGCCCTGTTCAGGCCTTTGCCTATTTGGCCAGTCCGCGGTCGATGAAGAAACGATTCGGCGACCGCTTTCATGTCAATTTAATTCACGAACTGTGGCTGCGGAAGCGAATTGAGCGATTTTTTGAGAGACATACGCGGCCAGGCGAAGAATCCATGGATGCAGACATCGAGCGGCGGGCCCGACGGCAGCTGCTTGGCACAACCGAACGCGATTTAGTCATCACCCATCTGGGGCGAGCCGCTGTGAGTGATTACTACCTTGAACAGGAACTGAGCCGGCCGATTCCTTCTATCAAGCATCTCTTCAGCAATCCGGAGGCCAAACCCTACTTTGAAAACTACATTCATTTGGCAGTAAAACAGGTTCTTCTGAACCAGTTTGAATGGAACCTCTACCATCGATTTCGCTACGAACTGAACCGCCTGAGCCCGAATCGACGATACTATACTCGAATTCTCAGTATTTTAATTGCGCTGCGAATCATTAATACAAACTCCGCAGTGGTCGATCTCGTCCTGCGGCGGTGTCTGGAAACACTGCCTCCCGATGGAACTTATGACCTGATTGATTATGTGAAATATGCGATTCAGGCCGCTGACAGCATCTTTGATACGCGAGTAGCCAACAGCGAAATTGCCCGGATTCGCCAGAATCTGCAGCCGGGTCTTGTGCCAATGGGGGCAGAGATGGAGCTGAGCAATCTCGGCTATCGGGCAGTGGCGGCCCATACGGAGCACGAAGACCCTGTTTTTGACGGATTTCGGTATTTTTCTGATTTTGCTCTCGATATCCTCAGCTGGAAACTGGGAGGATATATCGATGACCATTCGGGAGAGCCAAAACCAGGCAAACGAGGGTTCCTTGAGCTGGCACCGGGTCGGCTGAACATTCTTGGCGAAGTATCCAAACCTGCCGCAGATGATCCATGGATTCTGAATCAGCTGATTCAGGAAACAGCCGCCTTTTATCCCGTTCATCCGCACAGTCTTCATCTATCTTTTCAACTTCGAAGATATCAGATTGGACGCCAAACCACCTTGCCGCTGGAAATTGTCCAGTGTCTGCTGGCTTTGGGGGGGGGCGTTCAGCAGGAAGGAAATCAAATCCGGATAAGCCGGATGGAGCATGATGAGATTATTCGATACCGCCCCAATGAAGAGCTGGTCTTTGCCCAAACCAGCCGACGACGCTGGCGGCTGGATGATCCTTCACTGGAAGAGGGACCGTCCGCCTCCAAACCTGCTTACATCCAGCAGTACAAATTCATTCGGCTCAACCCGAAAGCCAACTATGAACCGCTGATTCTGGCATTAAAGGGGCTTCAACTGTCCATCAACCCAGGGGATTACCTGACCGCCGAGCAGCTGGCAGCCAGCCCCAAACTGCGCCAGGAATATGCGGAACTGAAGTCATGGGCGGCCCACCCAGAGGAAATAAGCTCTCAGGCCAAAGGGGCTTTTTTGAATGCAGTTTACGACGGCCTGATGCACGAACGGCACCGGCGGCCCTATCACAAGCAGCATTATATCGAATGGGCCATCGGAGCTCTTGACCTTCAGATTCAAGCATTCAACAAACAAGTCGAACAAAGCCGAGGGTTGCCCTCTTCTTCGTCTTCTGCAGCGGAAGCTAAAGGACAGTCTTGACCTTTTCAACAAGGGCTTTCACATGAGCCACCGAGATGTCCAAGGCCTTTTGTTCTTCTTCTGTCAATTCAAGTTCCACGATGCGTTCGACGCCGTCGGCTCCCAATATGGCCGGAACACCGACAAACGCACCACCGACTCTATACTGTTTTTCACAGTACACACAGCAGCTCATCAAGACCTTCTCATCATGTAAAATCGCCTGAGCCATACGAACCGCTCCGGCGGCGGGTGCATAATAAGCACTCGTTCCGAGATGATTTACGATTTCGATGCCGCCGTTTCGTGTCCGCTCAACCAACTGTCTAATAGTTTGAGCATCCAAAAACTCAGTCAAAGGAATCCCCCCTACCGTCGTATATCGAGGCAAGGGCACCATATCATCACCGTGTCCCCCCATCAGAACCGCCGAAACCTGGCTGATGGAAACCCCTGCCTGTTCTGCAATGAAGGCGGCAAAACGGGCCGAATCAAGCGCGCCGGCCATCCCCATAACCCGATGCATCGGGAAACCGCTAACAGCAGCAGCCGTATAAACCATTGCATCAAGAGGGTTGCAGACAACGATGATGAAGGCGTCAGGGCTGGTGTGAACAATCTGCTTGGTTACGGAGCGGACAATTTCGGCGTTTTTAAACAACAGGTCATCGCGGCTCATTCCGGGCTTGCGGGCAAGGCCGCTGGTGATAATCACAATATCACTGTCAGCAGCGATATCCCAATTGGTCGTTCCGGTAACGCGGACGGAAAAAGGATAGACTCCCGCCGACTGGGCGATATCAAGGGCTTTGCCTTCTGCCAGACTGGGAACAATATCCAGCAGGACTATATGCCCCAGATCCCGGCTGGCGGCAATAAAAGCAGCTGTAGCCCCCACATTCCCGGCACCAACAATCGTAATTTTCTTTCTCACAATCGGCTCCTCTGGTAAACAATAACCTTTTGAAGTATCCTTTTGGGGAATATTATCCATTTCAATGGGTGATTTTGAAGAAAAAAGTTGCAGAATCAGAAAAAATTGACCGGCAGCGAAAAACAAAAGCAGGAAAAACAATCAAATGAAGAAATTCGAAGATTTCGGCCAAAAACTGGATAACCTGCGAGACAACAATTTGTTTCGCCGTTTGCGGGCAATGCTTTCGGTCCGGGGCACTGCCGTGAGGACCGCGGAAGAGCCGGAACAGGAAAAGGTGCTTTTCTGCAGCAATAATTATCTCAATCTGGCCGAGGATAAGCGGGTAGCAGAGGCCGCTGTCGAAGCAATCCATAGGTATGGCTTTGGGGCAGGTGCTTCAAGACTGATCAGCGGAACCATCCTGCCCCATACCCGGCTGGAGGAAGAGTTTGCCCGCTGGGTAGGCAAAGAAAAATCGTTGTATTTCCCCTCCGGCTGGTCGGCTAATCAGTCGATTTTGACTACCTTGCCCCAAAAGGGGGATTTGGTGCTGATGGACCATCGAAGTCATGCCTCGATCGTAGATGCAGTGCGAAACAGCGGGGCTGATTTTCGAACCTACCGGAATGAACAGGATAAACGCCTGGCCAGACAGTTAGCAGAGCCAAAATACCGCCGTAAATATATTGTAACCGAGAGCGTCTTTTCCATGGACGGCGACTGGGCCCGCCTGGAAATTCTGGCGGAACTGAGAGAGCGATACGATGCTGTCCTGATCCTCGATGAAGCCCATGGGCTGGGCTGCTTTGGTCCGACAGGGGCGGGGCTGGCCGAGGAGATGGGACTTCTGGAAAAAGTGGATGTCTTTACAGCCCCTCTCGGCAAAGCGGTTGGCTGTGCGGGGGCATTGGTCGCTTCAAACAGTCTGCTGATTGACTATTTGATCAATTGTGCCCGACCATTCATTTATACAACGGCTGCCCCCCCTTCCTGTGCGGCGGGGGCTCTTGCGGCAATCCAGATTATCCAAAACGAGCCCAAACGTCGCCGGCATCTCCAGGAAAATGCGGCCTATCTGCGGCAGCGGCTCAAGCAGATGGGACTGAATATCGGACAAACAAGCTCGCAGATTGTTCCGGTCATCGTCGGCAGCAGCGAAAAGGCCCTGCAATGGGCACAGCAGTTGGAGGCAAAAGGATATTTCATTACAGCCATTCGTCCCCCTACAGTGCCGAGCAGCAGTGCCCGCCTTCGCATTAGTGTACAATATGGACACACAAAGGAGCAAATCGAGGGACTTTGCGCAGCGATACAGGAGTTGACGGCACAATAGGAATGCTGTTATTTGTTTTTGCCGGCGGCCGGTTTTGGCAAAGGTGCCGCAGCCGGAAGAGGCGCCGGCTTCCAGAGGGCATACGCAATAACGAGAATGCCGGCCAGAATCAGATACAGCGCCATATTTTGGGAAATGGTCCCGCCCCGATAGAGCAGCCAGAAACCGTGATATTCAAAAGGATTGTCATCACGCAGCATTTCAAGAAAAAACCGCGTGATGCCATAAAGAACCAGCATGACGCCCGAAGTAACGCCGGGGCGAATCCGGCCGACTTTTTTCCACAGCACAGTCAGCACGGCGGCTAAGAAAAAAGCGTTGATGCTCGAATACAGCTGGGTAGGGTGAACTTTCAGGCAGCGGTAAGGTCCTTCCGTCACTTGCTTTTGCTGTTCGGGGGTAAGTCGGTCAAAAGGTTTCAGATAAGCGCTGGTTTTTGTCGCCTCATCAACCGGCAGCCAGCCGGAACCGTCCGGAGCAGGAATGCCGAAAAAATCAGAAGGCAAGTCCAGATACGGCTTGTCACGATTCCGCTGGGGATCCGGCCGAATCTGATTTTGATACACCAGCGAACCATAAGGAAAACGAACCCCCCACGGCAAATCTGTACATTTGCCGTAGCAGCAGCCGCTGAGAAAGCAGCCGATGCGCCCAAAACCCAGCCCGACCATCAGGCCGATTGACAGAACATCAAAGTAAAGACGAACGGGGCGCCTTTGCTTTTTCAAATAGAACCAAAGAAACAAAAGAGCCGCCAGAACACCGCCAAGCAGCTCGACACCCCCCCGCCAAATCGCAAAGGCCTCCAGCCAGCGGCCGACAAACTGCTCGCGGTGGTGAATAACAAAAAAAAGGCGGGCACCTGCGATACCTGCGATAAGAGCATAGACAGCCGCATTGCTCAGAAAATCCGGATCTTCTCCAAGCGGACGAATAAGTCGGCGCATCAGCCACAAAGCCGCCAAAAAACCGAGCACAACCATCACTCCCCAGCTTTTGACGGTTTGATGCAGAAACGGAATTTCAAAAAGTTCCGGATACATCCATTTCAGGACTGAAGCGAAAAATTGTTCTGTTCATCGCACAAAAGAATGCGGGGCTTATGGGTCTTGATTTCTTCCGAGGTGAAATAGCCGAAATTCATCACAATCACAATATCGCCTGGACTGAAAAAATGAGCTGCAGCCCCCAAAACCACGACGCTTCTGCTGCCGGCCGGCGCCGGCACAACATACGTTTCTACGCGGGCACCGTTGGAAACATTGGCCAGCAGAACTTCTTCATAGGGCAGAAGCCCCGCCTTTCTCATCATTTCTTCATCAATAGCGACACTGCCGGGATAGTCAATTTTCGTCTCGGTCACCCGGGCCCGATGAATTTTACCTTTTAATACCTTGATGAGCATCCGCTCGTATCCTTTCCTGTCTAAATCAGATATTTTATCCTATGCCGGCGGCGGCTGCAAGTCAATCAGAAGATTGTCAATCAGGCGGGTTGTGCCCACCCGGACCGCCGCAGCAGCAAGAACCGGACCGCTGATTTCCGTCAGCGGCTGAAGTGTGTGCGGTTCAACAATTTCAAAATATTCGAGAGACACATCGGGCTGATCGAAAAACGATTTCACCGCCAGTCGAATCTGAGCCGGCTCGCGATGGCCTGCTTCGATGAGTTCTCTGCACTTCTGAAGGGCCTGATAAAGGCAAAGGGCCTTTTTTCGGTCGGTTTTCGAGAGATACTGATTACGGCTGCTCAAAGCCAGACCATCTTTATCTCGAACCGTAGGACACACCCGAATTTCGAGAGGAAAGTTCAGGTCTTGAACCATTTTTTGAATAACAGCGGCCTGCTGAGCATCTTTCTGGCCAAAATAGGCAGCATCGGGCTGAACGATATTGAAAAGTTTGGCACAAACCGTGGCTACTCCCCGAAAATGACCCGGCCGATGGGCCCCGCAGAGACCTTCGGTGAGTTTTTCCACATGGACCCATGTCAGCTGCTCCTGCGGATACATCTGTTCCACCGAAGGGGCAAAAATCCAATGGGCACCCAGTTTTTCACAGTATTGGGCATCCGCCTGAAGAGTACGAGGATAACGAGCCAGGTCTTCCTGAGGGCCGAACTGGGTTGGATTCACAAAAATACTCACGACAACGATATCGCACTCTTCCACGGCCTGCCGAATGAGGGCACCATGCCCTTCATGCAAGGCGCCCATGGTGGGAACCAGCCCAATCTGCTTGGCGGCAAAACGCGCTGCTTTGACTTTTTGACGGATTTCAGAAATGGTGGTTAGAATTTCCATAGCATTTTCCTGCCAAATAATAAGAAACTTCCTTTGCCAGAGGAGGAATCTGCTCCGGCCAGACACATTCGGAGGCATCCAGCCGTATTACAGGACAGATTGTCCAGCCGGCCAGGATTTCTTCATACATCCGCTGCTGAGATTCAAGAAAATCCATCTTAATGTCCTGTTCAAACGGACGGCGGCGTCGGCGAATCCGTGCCAGACAATTAGCCGCCGTATCCTGCAGATACAGAACAAGCACCGGCTGCTGAACTTGCTGAATCACCAAGTCATAAATCCGCCTGTATCGAGCCAACGATTCTTCATCCAGCCATTGACGTGCATAAATAAGAGACTTAAAGAAAACATAATCGCTCACGGCAAGTCCTTCATAAAGATTGCCGTCTTTCTGAAGCTGCGCCACACTGCTGTTCAGAAAAAAGAGCTCAGAATCCAGCGCCAAGTTGGTTTGCCCGCTGTAGACTTTTTCGAGAAAAGGATTTTTATCATATTCTTCCCGAATCAGCCGTCCGCCAAGGGCAGGTGCCAAACGTTCTGCAAGGGTGGACTTGCCGACGCCAATCAGTCCCCCTATCGAAATCAGCTGAAACCGAGCCGGGTCAAGAACATAATTGGAATGATTAAGACGGTCGGCGAGCACGCGAAGGGGACGCTTCAGCCGCGGGCAGCAAAGATGAGGATTCAGTTCGAGAAGCCCATTCAGAACAAAAGAACGAAAATGCATCTGAGGATGAGGGATTGTCAAATCCGGCTCATCAAGAACAAGATTTTCATATAGAAGCAAATCCAAATCGAGCGTTCGCGCTTCCCAGCGGTGATTGCGCTGACGACCGAAATGCTTTTCCGTCTCCTGAAGCAGTTCCAGCAGCCGCCGGGCAGAAGCCGTGGTAACAATTTCTGCGGCAGCATTGAGATACTCCGGCTGCTCCGGACAGCCCAGTGCCGGCCAGCGGCTCAGAGAACTGAGGCGAATAGAAAGAATCTCAGGGCTTTTCCGCAGATATTCCGCCGCCTGCCGTATTACTTTTTCCCGCTCGCCCAGATTGCTGCCCAGCCCGATATATGCTTTAGCGGCTGTCTTCATTTCCTTTTTTCAGAGCGAGGCAAAACGGTCCATCGCTTCTTGAATCTTGTTTGGATGATTGAAAGCGCTCAGCCGGAAAAATCCTTCTCCGGCGGCTCCAAAACCCGCCCCGGGTGTGCCGACAACATGAATCTTTTCAAGCAGCAGGTCAAAGAAATCCCACGACTTCATCCCATTGGGGGTCTTCAGCCACACATAAGGCGCATTTCGCCCTCCATAAACCGTATAACCCAGCCGGCTCAGGGAGCGGCACATCTGCTCAGCATTTCTCATATAAACAGAGATGATTTGCCGGATTTGCCGGCGGCCTTGCGGACTGTAAACGGCCTCGGCGCCGCGCTGCGTGATATAACTGACGCCGTTGAACTTGGTGCAGTGCCGGCGATTCCAGAGGGCCTTAAGCGGGACGGGCTTGTCGTCCGCCGTATAAGCGGATACCTCTTCGGGAACTACGGTAAAGGCACAACGAACCCCTGTAAAGCCGGCTGTCTTGGAAAAACTCCGAGACTCAATGGCAACTTTGCGGGCACCTTCAATTTCATAAATGGAATGAGGAATCGTTTCATCCTGAATAAACGCTTCATAAGCCGCATCAAACAGAATAACGGCTTTATGAGCAAGGGCATAATCAACCCATTTTTTCAGCTGCTGGCGTGTCGCAACCGCACCGGTTGGATTGTTGGGATAACAGAGATAGATCAAATCCGCCGGCTCGTTGGGAACATCGGGGACAAAATTGTTTTCGGGTGTACAGGGCATATAAACAATTCCGCTGTAGCGGCCGGAATCGTCTGCCGGCCCCGTCCGTCCGGCCATCACATTGGTATCCACATATACCGGATAGACAGGGTCAGTCACGGCAACCACATTGTCCAGGCCGAAGATTTCCTGCAAATTGCCGATGTCGCATTTGGCACCGTCGCTGATAAAAATTTCGTCCGCAGAGACCTCCGCCCCTCTTGCCTGAAAGTCGTTTTCGGCAATGGCTTTCCGCAGAAACTCATAGCCCTGTTCAGGACCATAGCCGCGGAAGGTCTCTCGGCAGCCCATTTCCCGAACGGCCTCGTGCATGGCCTTGCAGACGGCCTCCGGCAGCGGCTCCGTAACATCGCCGATACCAAGTTTGATAAGGGAAGCATCGGGATGAGTCTTGGCAAAGGCCGTTACACGACGGCCGATTTCCGGAAACAAATAGCCGGCCCTGAGCTTTAGAAAATGTTCATTCACTCGAATCATAGCAGCACCGGATTCTCTTAAAAATGCTCGCGGATATACCGCACAGCATTATCAAAAATCATCATTCCATCTGTGCGTCCGTCTGTTCGTTTCAGCCGAGTCCAATGGGGATGCTGCGTCCAGCGAACAAAGCGTTCTGGATGGGGCATCAAACCAAGTATCCGGCCGGTTGAATCTGTCAATGCGGCAATAGAATCCATCGAACCGTTTGGATTGATGGGAAACGGGCCGGGATTGCCGTGCGCGTCCACATAGCGAAAGGCAACATAGCCCTCTTGCCGCACTTTGTTCAGCGAGTCTTCATCTTTAGCCGCGAGTTTACCTTCGCCGTGAGCAATCGGCAAATAAATTCGCCGTCCGGGTTCCAGAAAGACACACCGCTCCGTGCCCGGCTGAAGATAGACCCAGCGGTCTTCAAATCGGCCGCTGTCATTGTCAGTCAGAGTAAACGAGGTTTGTCTGCCGCCGCTAAAGCCCGGCAGCAGACCGGTCTTGATCAGCACCTGGAAACCATTGCAGATGCCCAGAATCAGTTTGCCGCTTTCGATAAAAGCCGTTATCGCATCCCGCAGATGATGCAGTATCTGGTTGGCCAGAATCTTGCCTGCCGCCACATCATCGCCGTAGCTGAAGCCGCCGGGCAAAACAAGCAGCTGATAATCCTCCAGCAATGACGGTTTTTTGATTACCTGATTGATATGAATTCGCTGGGCTTCCGCACCGGCCAGCTCCAGAGCATACTGGGTTTCCAGATCGCAATTGATTCCCGCCGCCCGCAGTATAATGGCACGAACATTTGTCATACGCCTGCAAAATCCTTTTTCAAATTTTCCATCATTTAACTGAAGGCCAGCGGTTTTCTCCATGCCGCCTTCAAGGTATCAAGATCGATATCAACAGCCAGCCGATGTCGGCAGTCACGGATTCTCAGCCGCGGCTGTTCAATCACCTCTCCAATTTGTCCGAAAGGCAAATCAAGCATTCGGGTAGCAAAAGCATGGTAGGTATCGGGGCTGACTTCAACCAAATACCGCGAATTGGACTCGCTGAAGAGGTGCTGTTCTGTGCTTAGACAATCGTCGGACACCGGCAGTCCCTGCAAATCCACCTCCAGCCCCAGACCGCCCGCAAAAGCCATCTCTGCCAGCGCAACAGCCACCCCCCCTTCCGAGCAGTCATGACAGCTGCGAACCAGCCCTTCGGCGATGGCATCTGAAAGCCGCCGGGCTGTTTCTGCCGCCGCAGGTCCATTCAGTATCGGGACGGTTCCCCCTGTCTGTCCGTAAAGGCGGCTCAAATGAGAGCCCCCCATCTCATTTCGAGTCAGCCCCACAATAAACAGGAGATTGCCCGGCTCCTTGAGGTCCATTGTGATACACTTGTGAATATCCTCCACAATGCCGATGGCGCTGATCAGCAGTGTCGGCGGAATAATGATGTACTGGCCGTCTTCGCAAACAAACTCATTGTTCAGCGAATCCTTGCCGGAGATAAAGGGGGCATCGAAAATCATCGCCCCGTCATAACAGCCCTGGGCGGCACGTACAAGCGAACCGAAGGTCTGCGGACGGGAACAATCCCCCCAGCAGAAATTATCCAGAAGAGCAATCCGGTCCCATCGAGCCCCTGTGCAAATAAGATTGCGAACGGCCTCGTCAATGCTCGAAAGGGCCATCCGGTATGGATCCAAATCGCCATAACAGGGATTCATCCCGCAGCCGATGACAAGACCGCGGTTTGAATTGAATTTGGGCTGGATAACGGCTGCATCACTGGGGCCGTCGTTGGCGGCTCCCATCAGGGGTTTTCCAACACTGCCGCCCTGCACTTCATGGTCATACTGCCGGATAATCCATTCTTTGCTGGCTATATTGTACGAGGACAGCAGTGCCAGTAAATCGTCATTATAAGAATCCTTCGGCGGAAAACTCACTTGGGCCGCGGGCGACGTCTGCCAGACGGCCTTACGGCTGTATTTGCAAATGCCCTCGTGAAGAAAATCCATCTCGAGCCGGCCAACCTGAATACCGTTGTAGCGCAGCGTAAGTTTCTTGTCATCTGTAAATCGGCCGATGGCTGTTGCTTCCACATCCTCCGCCGCAAAGATTTTCATAATGGCTTCCAGGTTCTCCGGCTTGACAGCAATAACCATCCGTTCCTGAGCCTCGCTGATCCAGATTTCAGTATAACTTAGGCCGCTGTATTTCAAGGGAACCTTTTCAAGGTCCACCTCGGCACCAAGCGAAGCTCCCATCTCACCGACGGCACTGCTTAAGCCGCCGGCCCCGCAGTCCGTGATGGCTTCATAGAGTCCGGCATCGCGTGCCTGCAGAAGTGTGTCAAGCATTTTCTTCTCGGTAATCGCATTTCCAATCTGTACGGCGTGAGAAAAAATTTCCTCGTGTTTGTGCGTCATTTGGCCGCTGGAGAAAGTGGCCCCATGAATTCCGTCTCGGCCGGTACGTCCGCCCACCACAAGAATCAGCTGGCCGGTTTGAGGATTCTTGAAGCATTTGTCGCGAGGAATCAGACCGACATTGCCGCAGAAAACCAGCGGATTGGCAATATAGCGGTGATCAAAATAGACCGCCCCGTTGACGGTCGGAATACCCATCCGGTTGCCGTAGTCTCGCACGCCTGCCACCACACCTTTCAGAATCCGTCGTGGATGCAGGACCCCTTTGGGCACCTTTTCATGAGGAATAGCAGGAACTCCAAAGCAGAAAATATCCGTGTTGGCAATGGGTCTGGCCCCCAGGCCGGTCCCCATCGAGTCGCGAATAACGCCGCCGATGCCGGTAGCCGCCCCGCCATACGGATCGAGAGCGGAGGGATGATTGTGCGTTTCCACTTTGAAGCAGACAGCTGAGTCTTCATCAAATTCAATTACACCGGCATTGTCTGAAAAAACCGAAATACACCAGGGCTTGTCTAATTCCTCCGTGGCTTTGAATACAGTTTCTTTCAGCAGATTATTAAAATGGAACAATTGCCCGTCGTGTTCAAATTCGACGCTGCTTCGAAGTGTCTTATGAACGCAGTGTTCGCTCCAGGTTTGAGCAATCGTCTCCAGCTCCACATCGGTGGGTTCCCGCCCAATTCGCCGATAATAGTCTTGAATGGTCTGCATTTCCTTCAGGTTAAGAAACAAGTCGCGCTGTCGGCTCAGCATCAGCAGCCCATCGTCGTCCAGGTCTCGGATCGGCAGTTCGATGAGTTTGAATTCATAAGGGCGTGTATGAGGGCTGGGCGGTTCGGCATCGGCGCCCATGATTACTTCTTCGATGCAGTCATTGGCCAGCACCCGCCGAATAATGAGGTCGCGGTCTTCATCGGTCAGAGAACCAAGCAGAATATATTTGCGAGCTGTTCGGACATGAGCAATGGTTTGCACCCCCATATCCCGCAGGGCTAAACAAACAGACTCAGCCACCGGATCGGTGACACCGCTTTTGAGGTGCACCTCCAAAATCACTGGAGGCAAGGGACCGGCGGGAATGGGGCCGCGGCCAATCACGAATTCCTGACAGACAGGGTCACAAAGAAGCTCTTCCCCTACCCGTCGGGCAAAATCTTCATCAAAATCGGCCTCAATCAGATAGACCTTGGCCGTCATCACTTCCTGAACGGAAGAAACACCGCATTCATGAATGTCTGCCAAAACGGCCCGTCCATGAACATCCTGAAATCCCGGTTTGCTTGATACTTCAAATCGCCATAATTTCACAGTCATTGTTTGTCTGAAACTCCTGCCTGAATGGGCCGTTAAAAAAGTTCTTTTCGTTTGAGCTTTGCAGCAATCATCGCTTCCCTTTTGGCCCGGGCCTTTTCGAGGAAACGCTGAATCTGCTTTTCATCTTTCTGAAGAATGGCCGTGCGGATTTTTTCAAGTGTGCTGATAAGACGGTCAATCCCTTCAATGCAGTTTTTCGGATTGGTTAAGAAGATATCCGTCCAAATATTCGCCGGCCCGGATGCCAGACGGGAAGTATCCATAAATCCCTTGCCGGCATAGGGAAGCATATCGGTACTGACGGCATAGACCAGAGCAGCTGCAGTAAGATGCGGCAGATGGCTGATGTGTCCAAAAATGCGGTCATGCCGC
The DNA here is from genome assembly GCA_937868095.1 of uncultured Phycisphaerales bacterium. GTDB lineage: Bacteria > Planctomycetota > Phycisphaerae > Sedimentisphaerales > Anaerohalosphaeraceae > JAHDQI01. Next base: position 45,521 of record CALMLO010000037.1, read on the forward strand.
CGGGGACTCATAATGTGAATGCGGCAGCCCAAACGTTTCCAAAACTTTTCGAGGACATTAAGAGCAGACGGCTTTGTCGAAGCGGTCCGCGTCAGTATACAGATGGCTCCGAAAAGCAGGTCATCGCGGGCAAAATCCACCCCCCTCTTTTCCGAGCCGGCAATCGGATGCGAGCCGGCATAAGCGATGTTTGACTTGAAGATTTCCTTGGCCCATTGATGCGGCAACTGCTTGGTAGAGCCAACATCCGTCACAATACAAGAAGATTTCAAATAAGGCAGCATCTGGCTAAACAATACCGGAAATGTCCGGATAGGAGTGGCCACAATAACAAGATCTGCCTCCCGGACGCATTGGTCGAGAGAATCCGCGATTTCACCAGCTACCTGAAGGCGCCGCGCTTTTTGGCGGGTTTGCCTCCGATGGCTGAAACCGCTTACCATGGCCAAGGGAAAACTGCGGGTGGCTGCCAAGCTGATGCTGGCTCCCAATAGACCCATTCCCAGGATGCTGATTTTCTTTAACTCTTTCATTTAGAATTAGTTATAGCAAAAACGCGAGAATTGTAATGTTTTAAGAAAGTACCGCCGCCCAGCACTAAAGTCAATTTTTTTCTTTTGTTTGAACACACAAATTGGTAATATACCTATCCAGTTTTCAAGACAAAACAGCACTGCAAATAAAGTATCTTTATTCTCAGAAGACGCTTAAAAGATTTTTTATAGATTGGTTATAGGAGAACAATCTGGATTATGAAGAGCCGGCAAGGCACCAGCCAGCCGCTTCAATATCTTCCTTTTGAAGAAGAGGTGGCCAGGATAGACCAACTGATAGCCCAACAGGGAAACGAGGATTCTCTGCATGGGAAAAATGCTTCCAAAATCCGGCAATTGCAGGTCCGTCAAACGGAGCTTCTTCAAAAGATTTACAGCAATTTGAGCCCTTGGCAAACGGTGCAGGTAGCTCGACACCCTCGTCGACCGATTTTGAATGATTATCTCAGTTTGATGTTTAAAGATGTCCACCCTCTGCATGGCGATCGGTGTTTTGGCGATGACAAGGCCATCACAACAGCCCTGGGGCAAATCGGTCGGCACAAAGTAATGATTGTCGGCCAAAACAAGGGACGTGACATTAAAGAGAAAATTGCCTGCAACTTCGGCTGCCCTAACCCCGAAGGATACCGGAAGGCCTTGCTGAAAATGAAATTCGCAGAGAAATTCGGCCTGCCGATTGTAACTTTAATTGACACACCAGGGGCCTATCCCGGCATTGGAGCCGAAGAACGAGGCCAGGCACAAGCCATTGCTGTGAATCTGATGGAAATGTCGCGATTACGGGTCCCCATTGTCTGTATTGTAATTGGTGAAGGCGGCTCCGGCGGAGCCCTGGGAATTGGGGTAGGTGACCGATTGGCCATGCTCGAGTTTGCCTACTATTCCGTCATTTCCCCCGAAGGATGCGCCGCCATCCTCTGGCACGATGGCACGCAAGCACCCCGGGCCGCCGATGCCCTAAAACTTACAGCCAAAGAACTGATGCAGTTAGGGGTAATCGATGCTGTTATACCGGAACCCTTAGGTGGGGCTCATCGCAATCAGCACGATACCATTTACAATGTAGAACAGTACATCGTCCGCACACTCCATCAGCTCAAGCGGAAAAGCATAGATGAATTGCTTGAAGCCCGTTATCGAAAGCTTCGCTCAATCGGCGAAAAATGCCTCAATCTTGCAGAGATTCAACCCCAGATTCCAGAACGTCTGTCGGCAAAGGTCCAGATTGAAAAAGCCGTCCAGGAAGCCGCAGAAGCCAAAATTGAAGTTCAGTAAAAGACCTTTTGGCCCCAAAAGCATTCCAGAAAACAGGGCTGATTTCCCTAAACATCTTTCCTCCAGAAGCAGATTCCGCTTTAAATCTTGAATTCGGCGGAAGGCCTTGAATAATACTTTCCTTTTTAGACAATTTCTGTATCCGATATGTATTTTTCTTGTTTTTGATTGCCAATAGCGACTATGGGTAGATATAATAAAGTTGCATAGTGAAGAATGACCCTCTGTTTGAAAGGAGAGCCCAGATGGAGGTCAATTTGATTCTCTTCAAAAAGGACGGCGGTACCCGAACCTTCCACCTGCCCAGTACCGTAACCACCATCGGACGGAGGAAAGATTGCGACCTTTGTGTGCCTTTAATGTCGGTTTCACGAAGGCATTGCGAGCTTAATCTGGATCAAGGTCGGCTCAGTATCCGAGACCTCGGTTCGAAGAATGGCACATTTTTGAACGGTATCCGCGTTTCTGAATCCATGGTCAAGCCGGGAGATGTCCTGAAAATCGGTACCCTCTATTTCGGGGTTCAAATTGACGGGATTCCCGAAGATATTGAAACCATGCGTCCGCAGGAGATACCCGCCCCTGCTAAACCGCTTCAGCACAAGACCGTACCTTCTGAAGATTCTTTTGAAGAAATTATTGGTGAATTTTCTGATTTCGACTTGAACCAGACACTCGGCGAAAGCAACTCAGGAACAGCCCCCTAAACCCGAATCTTGCTCGCCAATTGATGCCTGCAGGAATTGTGGCTATAATTAATGGGATGAGTAATGATTTAAAAAATAAACCACGAAAAGAATTAACCGATTTAGTCACTGGTTTGGGCCAAAAGCCCTATAGTGCAGACTATGTTTTTTCCTTTATTCACCAAAAACATGTCCATAATATCGACAGCATTACTCCTTTATCTAAAACCTTTCGCAAACAGTTAAATGACTTGGGATACACAATTTCCTCCATTTCTTTCCTCGAAAGTCAGACAGACCCCGACGGGACAGTCAAGTATCTATTTGGCCTGCCGGATGGAAACTTGATTGAAACGGTTCGGCTTAACGATAACGGCCGGTGCACCGTCTGTCTTTCAACCCAGGCAGGATGCCGGATGGGCTGCCTATTTTGTGCCACCGGCCAAATCCAATTCAAGCGGAATCTAACGGCTGCGGAGATTGCAGACCAGGTTTACCAAATTGAAGCCGCTGCAGGTCCGATTGATAATCTGGTTTATATGGGGATGGGAGAGCCGCTTGATAATTTTGAGGAAGTGCTCCGGTCTCTGGAGATTCTGGGCGATCCCAAAGGCCGTTTTCTTGGGATGCGGCATATTACCGTTTCCACCTGTGGATTGGCAGAGGGAATTGAGCGATTGACTCAGGCGCCGCTTCAGCCGCGACTGGCTGTTTCCCTTCACGCAGCCGATGAGCATCTTCGACGCCGACTGATGCCTGTTGCCCGCAAAGAAGCATTACCGAAATTGCTCAATGCCCTCCGCAATTACCAGAAAAAGACCGGCAAACGAATCACATTTGAATACTGCATGATGAAAGACGTCAATGATTCACCGAAGGATGCCGCCAAGCTGATTCAGCTCATCCGCGGGCTGAAAGCCAACGTAAACCTTATTGAAATGAATGATTTCCCCGGCTGTCCTTATCAAGCCAGTCCGCAGGTGCGGATAAAAACCTTTGCCGCTATTTTAGAAAAAGCAGGTATTGAAACAGTAATCCGCTTCAAGCGAGGACGCTCGATTTTGGCGGCCTGCGGACAACTGGGGGCACAGCGGCTCAAAACAATTTGAACAAGGGAGGTCGCAAAGCATGATTTGGAGGGATGCTGCAGCGATTTTGCTCAGTTATGGGCTGGGATGCTGCGTAACCGGCTATTACCTTGTGCGATGGAAAACCGGTCAGGACATTCGAATCATCGGCAGCGGTTCAGCAGGTGCCCGCAATGTGGGTCGCATTCTGGGGCGATGGGGGTTTTGGACTACCTTGTCCGCAGATATTCTACGGGGATGTGCAGCAAGTCTTGGAGCATACGGCTTGGGGGTTTCCGGACCGGTGAGAGTTTTGTGTGTGCTGGCGGCGGCGGGCGGGCATATCTTTCCGATTCAGCTGGGTTTTCGCGGTGGAAAGGGGATCGGTGTTTCACTGGGAGCTCTGGCGGTCTTCGACTGGCGAATTGCGGCAGGAAGTATGCTGCTGTGTGCGGTCTTGTATTTGGTAAGCCGGCGGTATATGCTAAGCGGAATGATTTCGGTTCTGGCGACCCCGATCGCCGCAGTGGTGCTGGGACTGCCGACGAGCAGCAGCGTCATTTTGGCGGTGTGGGCTGGTTTGATCCTGCTGGCTCATCGAAAAAATCTATTTGCTCTCTATCAAGGCAAAACCCATTCAGAGGGAGACAACCCTTATGGAGACGGGGAAAACCATGACTGAAGGATACACATTTAAGATTGCCAGCGAGCCATGGGAATTTGAACAAATTCTGTCGCTGAATTACGAAACCTTCGTCGAAGAAATCCCGCAGCATCCTGCCAACCCTCATCGAATCCTGACAGATGCTTTCCATCATGAAAATACATACCTGATTTGCACTCGCGGGCAGGAGGTGCTGGGAATGCTGGCGGTCAGGGGCCGGCGGCCTTTTTCGCTGGATAAAAAACTGGAAAACCTGGATGCCTACCTTCCAGAGGGGCTCACACCCTGCGAAGTGCGGCTGCTGGCAGTTCGGAAAAACATCCGCCGAAGCCAAATTGTTCGCGGACTGCTGGCCCAAACCGCTGCTTATTGTCTTGAGCAAGGATATAATGCGGCTTTAATCAGCGGGTATTTAAATCAGCTGCTGCTGTATCGGCACTTGGGATTTGTGCCGTTTGGTCCGATTGTCGGCAACGAACGGGCCCGTTTTCAGCCGATGTATTTAACTGTGGATCAGCATGCTGCCGCCAAAACTTCTTTTGTTCCGCAGACGGTTGTACCGGTCAATCTTCTTGCCGGCCCAATTGTGCTGTCCCGGTCAGTGCGGGAGGCGCTGGCGGCGGCGCCTCTGTCCCATCGGAACAGCGATTATATATTCCTGCATCGAGAGACACAGGAGCGGCTTTGTGAGCTGGTCGGTGCCCACTCGGTTCAAATCTTAACCGGTTCGGGCACGTTAGCCAACGAAGCGATTGCCGCTCAAATGACACTTCTGCCGGGCAGAGGGCTGATTTTATCTAATGGAGAATTCGGAGAACGGCTGATTCATCAGGCCCACGGTTTTGGGTTGGATTTTGACATAGTGCGGCTGCCGTGGGGAGAATCTTTCGAGGAGGAAATGCTCCGTCGAAGGATACGAGAGAGTTCCAACCCGACGTGGATATGGGCAGTTTGCTGTGAGACGTCCACGGGAATGCTGAATGAACCGGAGATGCTGAAGGGGCTTGCGAGAGAATTCAGCCTGCATCTGTGTCTGGACTGCATCAGTGCGGTCGGGAATGTACCGCTGGATTTGCGTGATGTCTATTTGGCTTCAGGATGCAGTTCAAAAGGGCTGCGTTCGACGGCAGGGTTGGCGCTGGTCTTTTATAACCATACCATGGCGCCGCCGACAAAACCGCTGCCGGCCTATCTGGATTTGTATTCGTATGAGCAGGCCGAGGGGGTGCCGTTTACAATTGCCTCCAATTGGGTTCAGGCACTGCTGGCAGCACTTAAGGAATGCGATTATCGATGCCGCTTTTCCCAGATTGCCTCTCTGGACTGCTGGCTTCGGAAAAAATTAGCGGCTCTTGGGCTGCGGCCTCTGGTGCCGGAAGAGAAGGCCTGTCCGGGGATCCTGACTCTGCCTTTGCAGAAACCGCATAATTCCCGCACTATCGGAGACCAGATGAAGAAGGCAGGCTTTTGGGTCAGTTATGAAAGCTGCTATCTGCTGGAGAGAAACTGGATACAAATTTGCCTGATGAGTCCTGTGTCTCAAAGCCGGCTTCGTCCTCTTTTGGATGTGCTCAAGCAAATCTTATAAAGATTCCGGCTCGGAAGAGGGGTTGTTTCGATTTCGGTAAAGGGTCGGGTCCACACTGGCAGCCATCGCCTGAATGTCAAGTCCGCCGCCCAAAAACTCATTGATACGCTGCACCTGTTCGGCAGGATTTTGAATCATGGCTCGGTAGTCAACATAAAGAACAGAAAAATGGGGCTGTCGGGCAAGCCACTGCCGACAGCGGGACAATTCCGCTTCAAACAGGGCCGCCATCTGACCATCGGAGACCGGATCAGTTTTTTTTCCGCTTCGAAGCAGCATTTTCCGCTGAGAGGCCAGAATTTCCTGCATATCCCGCTGCATAAAAAGAACTCGGTATTGATAACTGTCCGGCAAGTCGTAAAGCAGTCGATAAACCATTTTGACAGCTCGGCAGCCGGCTTGCCGGAGCCATGAGGGGTCTTCTTTGGTTTTTTTAACGGCTTCGAACTCATAATAGCCGCGAGGATTATCCTCGTCGGCTTTGCGAATATGATCCGCCAGCACAGGCAGACCCCCTGCCTCCAGGGCACGCATCATCATAGAAGTGCCGGAACGAGGCAGCCCGGAGACAATCACAACAACATTCGATTCCATACCCCTGCGCCCTCAAAATAGTTTTCTTGCTCTTGCAACGGAAAGCCCTTAAATGTATAGTATATCTTCCAGGCGCCTGTAGCTCAATTGGATAGAGCATCGGTCTTCGGAACCGAGGGTTGGGGGTTCAAGTCCCTCCAGGCGTAGTTTCCCTCTTTTTACCTTGAATGTTCACTGCCTGCCGAATTTCTTTCTATCCCATGTAGCGGTTGGTAATCGGCATCCGCCAATCTATGCCGAACGCACAGGGGGTAATTTTAATACCAGGTGGAGACTGCCGCCGCTTGTATTCGCTGCGGGCTATCATCTTCAGCGTCCGCTCCACATCCTTCGAGGGAAGGCCGCGAGCCGTCAGTTCCTCTCGGCTGAGCTTTTCCTCAAGAAAGCCCTTCAAAATCTGATCCAGAATCGGATAGTCCGGCAGGGAATCGCTGTCTTTTTGATTCGGCCTCAGTTCAGCCGAAGGGGTCCGCTCGAGCACGCTCTGCGGAATGACTTTCCACCCTTTCATTCGATTGTAATAGTCACAAAGCTGATAGACCATCGTTTTAGGCACATCTTTTAGAACAGCAAGGCCGCCGGCTGTGTCTCCATATAAAGTCGAATAGCCGACGGCTGTCTCACTTTTGTTGCCTGTAGTCAGGACCAGATACCCAAAATGATTGGAGAGGGTCATCAGAAGTGTGCCGCGGATACGGGCCTGAAGGTTTTCATAAGCCACACCCCGCTCATCCCACCCTTCAATCGCTTTCAAGTTTCTGCTGAAGGCCGACAGGATATCCTCAATCGGCAGCGTATGCAGCTCGATGGAAAGATTGGAAGCAACCGTTTGGGCATCCAGGCAGGTTTCAGGAGCATTAAAACGGGAAGGCATCGCAAGTCCGACTACGTTGTCTGCACCCAATGCCTCAACGGCAATCGCCGCCGTTAAAGCTGAATCCACTCCACCGCTGATTCCAAGCAGGACCTTCGAAAAGTTGTTTTTGCGAACATAATCCGCTGTGCCCAGAACCAGCGCCCGCCAAACCTCCGCCATCGGCTCTTCAGCACCCTGTTTCCAGGGAGCGGCACAGGGACTCGTGATTTTCAGTGCGGCGTCACCCTGCTTGACACAGTCGATAATCAGCAAATCTTCCTGAAAGCCGGGGGCCTCAAACAACGTCTGTCCATTGGCATCGACAACCAGGCAGCGGCCGTCGAAGACCAGTTCATCCTGGCCGCCGACAAGATTGCAGTAAAACAACGGACAGCGAAAATGAAGGGCACATTTCGCCAGCATACTCCTGCGTTCATCAATCTTACCATGGTAAAAAGGAGAAGCCGCTATGCAGACAATAGCATCAAAGGTGCCTCGGATTCCCCCCCAAAAAGCATCCAGCTGGGACAAATCCGACGGCTCCTGGCCAATTGTCAATGCCAGAGATACCGGTCCCGCTTCAATGACAACAGCGTCCAAACCAGATTGAAAATAACGTTTTTCGTCAAATATACTTATAGGGGGGATGAATCTCTTTCGGTAATTTTGCCGGATTTTTCCCTGCTGAATAACCGCAGCGGCGTTAAAGAGGCGGCCTTCTTCCATCTGCGGCCAGCCGATAACCAGAACCATCTGCTGAATCTGCTGTGCCAGCCGGCTGAGGGCAGAGTGATTGTCCTGAAGAAAGCAAGGCCGATGCAGCAAATCTTCCGGGGGGCAGCCGCAAAGAAACAATTCAGGCAATATCAGCACGTCCGCATTTCTGGCCAGCGATTTCTCTGCGAAAGCCAAGGCCTTGCGGAGATTGCCTTCCAGGTCTCCAACCACAGCGTTGGCCTGTCCCAAGGCGATTCGAACCGGCATAGAGTCTCTTGCTTTCCTTTCGATTTAATTTGATTTTTGCCGGCAGTTGAACGCTGGGGCTGCGTTTTGGCCTGCCGCGATTGCCTGCCCAACTCCCCTTCCATACACCAGCACCCTCATATTTTCGCAATCATTTCCTGCCTTGAAGGAGGGGCAAACCGACCTTCTCCCAAAACATTTTAGTCCGCCATCGCTTTAGAAAACGGTAGAGTTCTTTACTTCAGTAAAATTTCTTTTTTTATTAGAGAAAAAGCATTTCGGCATAAGTAGGCAAAGGCCACACTTCAGCATCCACAAGCATTTCCAGGGCATCAGCGGCTTTTCGAACAGAAGCCATTGCGGGAAGAACTTCCTCTCGAGACTTTTTGGCCTCCTCAAAAGTGGACGGGGCTTTGGAAATATCGCAGACCTTCCCTTCCAATTCGCTGATTGCCTCTCTCAGTTCATCGATAAGTTTGCAAACAATTTCCATCTGTTTGCCGAAAGAAGCGGCCTTAACGCCAACCGCCCCCAGAGAGGCCGCTGCGGCCGCCAGTTTTCCAGCATAGTTCTGACAAACCGGCAGGATTTGCCTTTTGGCAATATGCAAGGTTGTAGCGGCCTCGATGTGAACTGTCTGAATGTAATTTTCAAGAAAGATTTCAACGCGGGCTTCCTGTTCAGCTTGACTGAGCACCTGATTGCGTTCAAAAACAGCGATATTCTCCGGTTCAAGAATGGTTGCAATCGACTCCACAGCCGACGGAATATTAGGCAAACCGCGACGCGCTGCCTCCTGAATCCAGTCGGGGGAATAATTATCTCCATTAAAGACAATCCGAGCGTGCTCGGAGGCGATTTTTTGAAGGATTTTCTGCACAGTTGTCTTTACATCTGCACTTGCTTCGAGAGCGTCGGCTATTTCCCGCAGAATATCGGCCACAATCGTATTGATCACAAAAGCCGGACCAGCACAGGACTGACTGGAACCGACCATTCGAAACTCAAATTTATTGCCGGTAAAAGCAAAGGGGGAGGTACGGTTGCGGTCCGTGCAGTCCCTCGGCAAAGGAGGCAGCAAAGATGTCCCCAGCCGAAGATATCCGTTTTGCCAAGACTTTCTCCCCCCGCCAGCCGCCAATTGCTCAAAAACCTCCGTCAGCTGCTCACCCAGAAAGACCGACACAATCGCCGGAGGGGCCTCATTGGCTCCCAGACGATGTTCATTACCCGGATTAGCAACGCTGGCACGAAGGAGTTTGGCATACTTATCCACTGCCCGGACTACGGCACACAAAAAGACCAAAAAAATCATGTTATCATGAGGGGTTTGGCCCGGATCGAGCAGGTTGATGCCGGTATCCGTCATAATTGACCAGTTGTTGTGCTTGCCGGAGCCGTTCACGCCGATAAACGGCTTTTCATGAAGAAGACAGACAAAGCCATGCCGCTGAGCTGTTTTCTGAAGTGCCTCCATTATCAGCTGATTATGGTCAGTGGCCACATTAGCCGTGGTAAAGACAGGGGCCAGCTCATACTGAGCCGGTGCCGTTTCATGATGCTGCGTCTTTGCTGAAACCCCCAATTTCCACAACTCTGTATTCACTTCCTCCATAAAGGAGGCAATCCGGTCGCGCAGAGTACCAAAATAATGGTCTTCCATTTCCTGTCCGCGAGGAGAAGGTGCCCCCAAAAGCGTCCGTCCGGTCAGCATCAAATCCAGCCGTTTTTCAAAAAAACGCCGATCAATCAGAAAATATTCTTGTTCAGGTCCCAGCGTCGCTATCACGCGATTCACGTCTGTCTTGCCAAGCGCCTTCAGAACCCGTACGGCCTGTCGATTGAGGGCATCCATCGAACGAAGAAGCGGCGTTTTTTTATCAAGGGCCTGGCCGTTATACGAGCAAAAAGCACAGGGAATATACAGCGTTTTATTTTTAACAAAAACAGAGGAGGAACAGTCCCATGCTGTATAGCCGCGTGCCTCGAACGTAGCCCGAAGCCCCCCCGACGGGAATGAGGAGGCATCCGGTTCCCCTTTCATCAGTTCCTTGCCGCCGAATTCAATCATCGGCTTGCCTTCGAGGGTCGCAGAGATAAAAGAATCATGTTTTTCCGCCGTCAGGCCGGTCATCGGCTGAAACCAATGGCAGTAATGGGTTGCCCCCTTCTCCAGTGCCCAGTCCTTCATTGCGTTTGCAATCACATCAGCAACCGCAAGGGTCAATTCGACATCACCCCTCCGAATCTCCTGAAACCGTATATAAATGTCTTTCGGAAGCCGCTCTCTCATCAAGGCGTCATTGAAGACATTGGTTCCGAAAATTTCCAGCATTTTACAACTCAATGTTTCCATGGATAAATCCTTTATCTATACAAAAGACATATCTGCTCTTTTTCTTTCTTTGCTTTGTCTCGAAACAAAGCATACCTCTTTTTTTCTTGTCCGTCAAAAAAGGATTTGTCGGTCCTGTTTAACCGATGACCTCATACCTGCGCTGACCCATTCAAGGCTGAATACATTCCACCTTGCCCAAAATAAAAATCTTCCTATCTTCAATCTGGCATGTATGGACTGCTTCAATAATACCTTCTGCTCGCACCGCAGCAAAATATTATCATTTATGAGGAAGTACTTTTAGATACAAAATTTATTCAATACAATGCATATCTTATATCTGCATATTTGGTTCTATCTTAACTATTTAACTCCCAACCAAACAAAACAGAATTTTCCGGAAAGTCCGCCTTCTTATCTCCAAAAAATCGGTTGCAACCGGACAAAAGAACGATATAATCCATATTAGATAAACTGATGTTTTTACCCAGGTTAGGCAATATTAGAAAATATGGCTTCCTCGAACCTATTGCGTTTTACAGTTGGAGCAGCCGTTGGCTTGTTGGCAGCGATGCTTCTGTTCCATACACCGATTTCGCCCTATACGGCCCAGGCGTCAGCGGATTTAGCAAGCGGTTCTTCCATCCTTGCGGTTCCCATCCAAATCAGCCGTGAAAATCAAGGAATCGCCCTTATTGACACCCGAAACAGAACCCTCTGGATTTACGAGCTTTTCGACCGGCAAACAGGGTTCAAGCAAATTCGCCTGATGGCCGCCAGAAGCTGGGAATATGACCGCCTCCTGACCGAATGGAACAGCGCTGAACCAACGCCGCAGCAGATCCGTACTGTTCTTGAAAACATCCACCAAAAGCAAATGCTTGAATCGATCCAGCCCGCCGAGCCGGCAGGTGAAAAGACAAATCCACCCAAACCAGAACCCCCTCAATAAGGGAGGAAACACAATATGGCAGGTAAATATTACACATTGCAGGAAGTGATGGAAAAACTCGGCAAAAGCGAAGAGCAAGTCAAAGACCTCGTCAAAGAAGGTACTCTTCGCCAATATCTCGACAAGGGGCAGCCCCTTTTTGACCAAACTCAGGTGGACGCCTTGGCCGCCGGACAGCAGGGACTGCTGGACTTAACCGCGGCCGGCACTGACTTTGACCTCAAACTGGAGGAAACCGACGAAATCAAACTCGAGCCGGACGAAGAAACGCCTCCTCCTTCCCCTCAAAAGGAAAGCGAAGGCGGATTTGGACTGAGCATGGCCGGAGAAGACAATCTAACTTCTGACGACACCCGCGCCAGCACCACAGGCATCAACGTGCTGGATGAAAGCGACGAGGGCTACAAACTTGCTGCAGATACCAAAGGGGAAACCCGTGCCGGGGAGCTTGAAGAAATAGAAAGTCTTGATGCTGATGCCAATCTCGAAAGCGTCGGCAGCGGTTCCGGTCTGCTCGATTTGTCTCTTCAGGCCGATGATACTTCATTAGGAGCAGTTCTCGATGACATCCTCCCTTCTGCTGCCGAAGCACCATCTGCGGAAGAACCGCTCAAACTTGTGGAGGAAGCTCCCTTGGAAGAAGTTCAAGCAGCACCTCCTGCCATTACCCCTTCAGCAGAAGCAGGACTTCCAGAAACTGTTTTGCCGGAAACCCTCCCGGCAATGCAGCCGGTCGCCATGGCAGCCCCTGTGGATCCGGCCACTGCAGCATGGGGGTTGGCTATGCTGGTCCCCTTTGCTTCTTTAATTATTGCAGCGATCGCCCTGGGGGCAGGACTTCGGCAAATCTGGCCAAAATTGCTAACCGTTTTGGCGGGTTCTCAGTTGATGGGAGTAGCCCTTCCTTGGTGGATTGCAGGCGGTCTTTTTCTTCTGATGCTACTGACGTTAGCTGTCTTTAACTCTCTCTTGGCCGAAAAAAAACCCGCAGCAGCAGGCGTTTATCAAAAGCCAAAAAAGGAAAAAACCCTAAAGAAAGAGAAAAAGAAGAAAAAATAAAACAATTTGATGTTCAAAAACCGATAAAAACAGGTGGAAAATCCAATTGTATCGTCGATAAAATAGGTTGACTTGTTTATTATGGAGATTATGGAGCAAGAAAGGGATTGAATATGAATATGGGCAAGGTACTTACCGGACTCTTTTCCTTTGCGGCAATTTTGACTCTTACCGGCTGCTATCAGCAGGGCATGGACGAACTGCGTGCCCAAAATCGCCTCCAGCAAGAGCGTATTTCCAGCCTTGAGAACGAATTGAATCAGTGCTCTGTCAACCTCGACCAGTGTCGTAAAGAAAAGGAGACACTGGCAGGACAAACCAATGCGGATTTAGAGGCCAAAAACGCGCTCATTTCCGCTCTTGAAGCTGACTTGGAAAAGAAAAAAGCTCTCATTGCTCAAATGCAGGCCCAATTGCTCCAAACGGGAGCCCCCCTGCCTCCAGAGTTGAACATGCGGCTCAAAGAATTTGCCAAGACCAGCGATATGATTACCTTTGATGAAAGCACCGGCATGCTTAAATTCAAAAGCGACCTGCTCTTTGACCTTGGCAGTGATAAAGTGGCTGCCGGGGCCATGGACGCCCTTAAGCAGCTGGCAGCAATTATGAAAACCCCGGAAGCAGCCGCTTTTGATATGGTCATCGTCGGCCACACTGATGATGTTCCAATCAAAAAATCTAGTACGCTGCAGGCACATCCCACAAACTGGCACCTGTCCGTCCATCGTGCCATCTCGGTTCTGAATGTCCTTGCAAGTGAAGGCATTTCGCCGGAACGCATGGCGGTCAAGGGATACGGCGAGTACCGTCCGGTAGAACCCAACAAACCTAACAAGGGCGGCAATCCTGCCAATCGGCGGGTCGAAATCTATATCGTCCCCAGTACTCGCTGAGAAGGCCCTCTGAAATCCAGCGGAACACAATGGCGGAACGGACCTTAATCATCCTGAAACCGGATGCTGTCCAGCGGCATAAAATAGGAGAAATTATCCAACGGTTTGAGGATAAGGGGCTTAAACTCGTTGCCGCTAAGTTTATGCAAATTCCCGAGCCGCTGGCCCGAAAGCATTACGCTGTTCACAAAGGAAAACCCTTTTTCGAAGGGGTCGTCAAATACCTTGCCTCCTCTCCTGTCTTGATCATGGTCTGGCAAGCCGACGGCGCCATCCAGATGGCTCGAAAACTGATGGGGGCCACCTTTGGCTATGATGCAGAGCCAGGCACCATCCGCGGGGACTTCAGTTGCAGCCGCGGATACAACCTCGTTCACGGCTCCGACAGTCCCGCCTCCGCTGACTATGAAATCGGCCTCTACTTCCGGCCCGAAGAAATTTTTGACTACTCCTTCGCCGATGAACAATGGCTTTACGGCCAAAATGATTAACCGTTACCGTTTTCAGACATCGATTCCTTGACAAAAAGCCGTAAATCACATAAACTTTTCTTTGCCGAGAAAGTAAAGAAATCAGGGCATAAAAATTCACAGCGTTTTTGACAATTCCCTGGAGGAGTGACCGAGTGGCTGAAGGTGGCGGTTTTGAAAACCGCTGTGCCGCAAGGCACCGGGGGTTCGAATCCCTCCTCCTCCGTTTTTCTTTCTTGTCCGAAAGCGGGGGTTTGCCCCCCCGCGGCATTTCTCGTCACCCTTTGGTTGGTTCCGGCCCTCGTACTGTCGCCGTATGAAGGAGCAATGTCCGCCGACAGCACCCCCTGAACTCATCCATTGTGCAGCCAAAACACGCCCCCTGCTTGTTTTTTTGCGGATTCAGCAGGGTCCCATGATATCTATTTAAATCCTCAATGAACCGCTTGTCCTGCTGAGCAATCAACAGGAAACCGTCACACCCTTGGTCCTTTAGACTACAACACAACTTATACTTGGCAGATCGATAAAGCCAACACAGATGAAAAGACAATTGAAGGTGTCCGGACTTTTACGACAGCAGCAGATGACCTTGATTGAAATGGTGAGGTACAGACCCGAACCCAGCCGCTGCCGCCATACCGGCTGACCTGATCGGCATGGACCATCAATGCTCTTCAACTTCTTGTAATTCAGAATTTTGCAGTCGGCACAGAGGGTTTTAAGGCGGCCCTAAAGCATTCTTTCCTTTGTATAAACAGGATGGACTTTTTGCCTTTTTCATAGTAGACTGCTTTTATGAAGTACCCGATGAAATACATCTTCCGGGAAGAAGTACAGGAAATTTTGGATATTTTTACAGAGTTGTTTGATATCCGAATTGCTTTTTTTTCGACAGATGGAACAGAATTAAAGGTCGGCAAGCGCAAAGGATTGTGCCGGTATTGTTTGCTATTGCGGCGTAAGCTCAATTACGAAAGCACCTGTCTGGATTTGGACCGAAAAATGCAAGCCAAAGCCGTCATGGAAAGGCGAATGATCCACTATCAATGCCATGGCGACATGACTGAAGCGATCACCCCCATCTTCATGGAACAAAGCCTGGTCGGATTTCTTATGATTGGGCAATTTCGTACCTCAAAGCAGCAATTGAACACAAAAATCGCCAGGGCGTGGCAAAAAAAGTTCGGAACTGATGAATTGACAAAGGCGTTCCTAAGTACGCCCTGTTTTTCATCCGACCAAGCTGACAATATTCTGAAATTATTCAGTGTGCTGGTGGATCATCTTCTTTATCGTCAGATGGTGGAACTGTATGGAAGCAATTCCATTCAGCCATTGATTACATATCTGCAATCCCATTTAGAAGAACAGCTCAACATTGTGGAGGCATCCAATATCCTGCTGCAAAGTCAGTCAACCTTATCGCATAAGTTCAAAAAACTGACTGGAAAAAGTTTTAAGCAGTTTCAGATTGATCTGAAGCTGAGCAAGGCAGACGAATTTTTCAAGAAACATCCTGAAATGCACGTCAAAGAAGTAGCCCGTCGGCTGGGATACAAAGATCAGTATTATTTCTCTCGTTTGTACAAAAAGTATCGCGGCTGCAGTCCTTCAGCAGCTCAGAAGCGGTTCAGGTCATAGACCGTTTTCCCCCAGAACAGAATGCGGCGTATCGAATTTCAAGGCAAAAACAGGCATAGGATCACTCCAGCCTTCTTTTCGGCAATTTGTGCTAAAATTGCAAAAAATCCATCATATTTGCAGGTTTGTCTATTGTTTGAAGCAGGTATAAAACTATAATGCACTTTAATGAGTTTTAAGTTTATCGGCTCTTTTGATGAGTCGATCGAAAGGATGAAACCTGCCGTGAATAAAAGAGAAATCGTCAAACTCGCTTTGAGCGGTCACGCCGTTCCTTACACACCGTGGTCTTTTAAGTTTACGCAGGAATCTCTCGAGCTTTTGATTGCTTATTATGGAACGAATGACATTGAAAGCGCTGTTGACAATCATATCGTCCGTCTCGGCAGCGATATTGGTTTTTTCCGGGAAATCAAATCAAACATGTTCCAGGATGTATTTGGTGTGGTTTGGGACCGTACGATCGACAAAGACATCGGCATAGTGAAGGGCCAGGTATTAAAGCATCCCACGCTGGATAATTACACGTTTCCCAATCCGCTGGATTCACGGTTTTTTGACGGCATCGAGAAAAAAATATCCGCCTTTCCCCATTGTTTTCGCCTCTATGAACTCGGTTTTTCTCTGTATGAACGTGCCTGGTCGCTTCGCGGGATGGAAAATCTGATGATGGATTTTCTTGATCATCCGGAGTTTGTCCATCAATTGATGTCCGCCATCGCAGATTACAATATTACCCAAATCAGGAAAGCACTTCAATACGACATCGATGCCGTTTATTTCGGCGATGACTGGGGGCAGCAGAACGGCCTTATCATAGGACCGTCTTTTTGGAGAGAATTTATCCTGCCGCAGCTGAAACGCATGTACGGCGTTGTGCGAAACGCCGGAAAGTACGTGTTCATTCATAGCTGCGGAGATGTGGACGAACTGTTCGATGACTTGATCGAAGCAGGCGTTCACTGCTTTAATCCATTTCAGCCGGAGGTGATGGATGTGTATGCGCTGCTGGAGCAATATCATGGACGCTTGGCTTTTCACGGCGGGCTTTCCATTCAAAAGACATTGCCGTTTGGAACCATAGAGGAGGTTCGATCCGAATCAAACCGTTTATTGCAGGCCGGTCTGAAAGGCGGACTGATTTTTTCACCGTCGCATGCGGTGGAGGGAGACACTCCGCTGGCCAATATGCTGGCGTTTATTCACGAAGCTCAATCGCAGCCCGGATATGACCGGAAAGGAAGAATAAAACATAAGATCGCGGAACTTATTCCGCAGACTTCACTGCAACCGACAAATGTGCGGAAGTTATAGTTTATAACAGCAGCGGGCGTTCCGCTGCAAAACGATAAAAAGTACCAATGTTTTGGCTGTGCATTGCATACAAAGCGGTACCTCGCACTATATAGACGTCGGACTGTCAGACGGTCATTGAGTTGTAAATGCAGGCAATGACAGTTTTAATGAACATGAAAATGAAAGGACTCAAAGAGATGACTTGTATGAAATTCTTGCCGTACCTGTTAGTCACAGCCATCCTGTTTTTATCTATCTATTCTGCAGCAGATACGCATCCTTCCGGCATATCATCCCAATGGTCCAGGGAAAAAACGCATGCATGGTATGCTAAACAGCCTTGGCTGTGCGGGTTTAACTACATCCCGGCCAATGCCATCAGTTATACAGAGATGTGGATGGATTATTCTTTTGACCCCAAGAGGATTGACACCGAATTGAAAATTGCAGAAGAAGTGGGCTTTAACTGTTGCAGAGTGGTCTTCTCTTATGTCGTTTGGGAACATGATCCCGAAGGATTCCACGCTCGCTTCGAACGGTTCCTCAGTATCTGCCACAAGCGAGGATTGAAAGTCATACCGATCTTTTTTGACGATTGCGTATTCGGTCCGATTACCGATCCTGTTTACGGACGACAGCCGGAAATCGTAGAGGGCTGGTACGCAAACGGCTGGACCCCCAGCCCCGGCCACAGTATGGTCAGAAATCCCGCCTCGTGGAACCAGCTTGAAAAGTACGTAACCGATATTATGAATCGGCACAAGAACGATCTGCGAATTCTCTGCTGGGATTTATACAATGAACCTACAAACGCAGGGTTGGGTGATGCATCGATTCCTCTGCTTGAAAAAGTATTTGAATGGGCACGGCGGGTCAACCCGGTACAGCCGCTGACTACGGGGTGGTGGAATAATAATCCAAAACTGAATAAGGTGATTTTTGAGAATTCAGATATTATTACCTTCCATAACTATCTATCCGCAGATCGGCTGTATAAGCAAATCAGAGAACTCCAGATGCTGGGCCGCCCCGTTATTTGTACCGAATGGCTGAACCGGGGGCTCCAGTCGGTCGTGATTACCTGCCTGCCGATATTCTACCATACAAATGCGGGATGTATGCATTGGGGGCTGGTTAACGGTAGGACACAGACCGATCTAAACTGGGGACATCGGCCGGGCGATCCGGAACCGGCACTATGGCAGCATGATATCTATCGGCCGGACTACAAACCTTATTCGAGCGAGGAGATAGACATCTTTAAGTTTTATCTGCGAACCGCGAAATCTTTGAAGCGGTCGCGTCTGTTGTGGGCTGATCCTGTTTTGCCCACTTCGGAACTGCTGGCTCAGCGTTGGAAATACACATTTCAAGACCCCGGTGAAAAGTGGGCCGATCCAGACTACAACGATAGTCAATGGAAGACAGGAGAGGGCGGATTCGGGACCGCTGGTACGGCAGGTTTAGCGGTCGGCTCAATTTGGCAAACCGGTCAGATATGGCTGCGGAAAGAGTTTCAATTGGAAGATGCTTCGGTGTCCGATCTTTGCTTCCGTATTTTTCACGATGAAGATATTTGGATTTACGTCAACGGTGAACCCGTGATATATCGAGCTGGCTGGACTACGGATTATATTGTTGTGCCGGTTCCCGCCGATAAGCTTCGTTTATTCAAGACGGGTCGAAATATCATTGCCGTCACCTGCAAACAGACCAGCGGCGGCCAAGGTGTAGATGTCGGCATTATGAACATAAAGAAAAACCGCTGACCAGCAAAATTAACCCGTGAATCGCTTTTAAGGCCGCATTGGCCTTGACAGTGTGCCGTGAGTTCCATTATTGAGAAGCGATTATAAACGGACGAGGGAAAATATTCATGGGAATCATAGATGCCATCGTATTCGTATTATTTGTGCTCGGCGTCATCGGCACAGGCTTATGGAAAAGCAGAAATGAGAAATCTCAGGAGGATTACTTTCTCGCAGGGCGCGGACTGAAATGGTGGCTGATTGGTTTTTCGCTTATCGCCGCAAATATTTCTTCCGAGCAATTTGTGGGGATGAGCGGCAATGCTGCCAGCCATGTCGGTCTGGCCATCGCAAGTTATGAGTGGATGGCCGCTATTGTACTTGCTATTGTTGCGTTCTTTTTCTTGCCTTATTTTCTCAAAGCCGGCATTTATACGATGCCGGAATTTCTGGAGTATCGCTATAATCAATGGGCTCGACTGATCATGGCGGTATCGATGCTGCTGATTTATATGCTGTTGCTGGGAGCGGTCACCTATTCCGGCGCATTAACAATTAATACGATGGCCGGAGAGATGAGTATTGCATGGGTTCCTTCCGTTGCCTCTGCATCTGTATTCATCGGCTTAATTGCAATGATTTATGTGGCCACAGGCGGCTTAAAGGCGTGCGCCTGGGCGGATCTTATCCAGGGCGGTGCGCTGATTATTGGTGGCGGCATTATTATGGTGTACGCCTTTAAGATGCTGGGAAATGTGTCAGAGGCCGCATATATCACAGATGTTGAAAAAGGAACGATTGCCGTAAAAACGTTCACCCCGGACCAATCCATCATGGAACGTTTTTTAGACCTTAATCGGGTGCGGCTAAATATGTTTCTGCCCCGAAATGACGCCGTCCTGCCCTGGACGGCATTGCTGTTGGGTCTGTGGATACCGAATTTCTACTATTGGGGCCTTAATCAATATATCACGCAGCGAACGCTGGGGTCGGCGTCACTAGCCGAAGGTCAGAAAGGCATCATTTTCTCTGCGTTCATGAAACTTCTCATTCCATTTGTGATCGTTGTCCCGGGAATGATTGCCTTCAATCTGTTCTCCTCGGAATTGAAATGTAAGGCTGTCAGTGATAATGGATTGGTAATTGCAAAATATAAAATGGCGAATCCGGAATCCTCTCTGGTCCAGGTCGTCGATTCCCCCTCAAGGGACACCCTCGAGACTTGGAAGGATGGCGTGTTTATGATAGCTATTTGTCCCAATCAGGACACCATAACAAAATTGCATAACAAAAGTCCCTATATTCTGCCGGTCACAAAAGACAGTTATGAAAACTTGAAGATTGCACAATACACGGTGTTTACATCTGATGACAAATCCTGGGACGAAGCATTTCCTTCACTGGCGATTGAATTGCAGAGATATAATGAAGCAACCCGCAAAGCCGCGATCGATAACCATGCGGCGGTAAGTATCGAAAAACTGATTGGCTATAAATATGATGCGGCATTGGGGCAATTGCTAAGTAAAGTCCTTCCTGAAAATATCGGGTTAGCCGGATTTGTATTGGCCGCTTTATTGGGGGCAGTCGTCAGTTCGCTTGCAGCAATGCTGAACGCGGCTTCCACCATCTTTACGATGGACATTTACACGAGGTACATCAATAAACAGGCGTCAAAAAAAACAATTGTTACCCTAGGCAGAGTCAGCGTACTTCTTTTTTCTTTAATCGGCATATCCATTGCTCCCTTACTCGGAAATCCAAAAATCAGCCATAGCATATTCATGATTATTCAGGAGAGTCAGGGCTTCATAGCTCCGGGCATCCTTGCTATTTTTGTCATTGGATTATTGGTACCGCGGGCCCCAAGATGCAGCGGCGTAATCGGGCTGCTCACGAGCATTGTTTCTTACGGATTGCTGAAAGTGGCTGTCCCCCAGCTTCAATTTGTCAATCGCATGGCTGTGTGTTTTACAATCTGCCTGGCTGCCATAGGAATGATCACCATGATAAAACCGCTACCCACCTTCATCCCATTCAGGAAAAACACGAATATTGAGTTAAAATCATCGAAAAGTGCGATAGTGGCAGCTTTTTTTGTCGTACTGCTGACAATTATGTTATATGTTATATTCAGTCCGGCAGGCATTGCTCGCTAATTAAAAAGTCCGGCAATTCTCCGGGGAGCCAGAAATATATTGTCCTGCCGCTGCTGAAAGCACGCATTTTTTATCCATTGCTTAGCAGCTTAAAGTGGCAAAAGTCGAGATGAGAATCTCGACCGGCCAAGGTCACGGTTCAGATTTCTCGGTCTTCAGGCCCATGGATTCGGCCCAGGAACTAACTTGATTCCACAGGCTCTGTGCCGTTTCGGGATGCTCGCTGAGCAAATTAGTCTTCTCCCCCAGATCTTCAGCCAGATCATAAAGCTGCATTTTACTCCCATCCAGATCGGCTAACAGTTTCCACCGGCCATTCCGAACCGCCAGCGTCGGGCTGATGTGTTCCGACTTGCCCGGTTTGGGCTGATTAGGATAGTACCAGAAAATCGGATGTTTTCTTTCTACCGGAGTCCCCAGGAAAGAGCTGCTGATATCTTGACCATCCTGAACAGCTCCCTCTGGCAGACCGGCACCCGCAAGTTTACACAGGGTTGGGAGCAGATCTATACCACAAGCGACGGTAGAGCTGTCCACCTTTCCGGCCGGAATCGTTCCTGTCCAGCGAACAATAAAGGGCATGCGTATGCCCCCTTCGTACAGACTCCACTTGCGGCCATTGAAGGGACCTACGCTGCCGGGAGGCAGAAAACCCTCTTTATAATAATACGGCCAATCAGTCGGTCCATTATCACTGGTCAGAATTACCAGGGTTTTCTCCTCCAATCCCATTTCCGCCAGGCCATCCAGTACGCGTCCGATCTGGCGATCCATTTCAGCCAAGACGGCATAAAATTTCTGTTCATAAGGATTGTTTGATATATCTTTATAATTTTCAATCTGCCCCGGTTCAGGCATATGAGGATCGTGGACATCGTTAAACCAGAGATTGACATAAAATGGCCGGCCCTGCTGCCGCCGAATAAAATCCAACGTCTGATCAACGCGAATTTTTGAAATCTGGTGCTTCTCCACCCAAGTAATTTGGCCTTGCTGAAGGCGGGCACTTTGTTTGGAAAGGTTGTCGTTGTTGATCAGCAGACGATCTCCCAATCCCTCGAAAGTAACTGAAGATTCATCAAAACCGAAGGTCTGAGGATGAGGGGCATCATCAACATCGCGGCCGCCCCCCATGTGCCATTTTCCAAAATGGGCGGTAGCATACCCAGCCGTCTTCAGTTGTCGGGCCAGAGACGGCGCTAGCGGGCTGAGAAAATCTGCCATGTTCCGGCGTCGGTTTGCACTGCGAGAATCAAGATAGGAATAAATTTTCCACCGCGCAGGATACTGGCCTGTAGTCACGGCAACACGCGATGGGGAACAGACCGGTGAGTTTGCATAGAATTGAGTAAATTGAATCCCCTGCCGGGCCAGACGATCAATGTTGGGAGTTTGGATTTTCGTATTCCCATAACAGCTGGGATCGGCGTATCCCATATCATCTACAAAGATAAAAAGAATGTTGGGTCGGTTCTTTTCTCCAATCGACAGCAGGTCGCAGATACGCAGACCCGATAAAGCAACGAAACCTAATCCGGTACTTTTTAAAAAATTCCGTCGATTCATTCTGCGTCCGCTCTTTACTATCACTCAATTCTCTGAAATTGCCATTCAAAATCCCTGACAGGCAGGATCCGGGATACTGCTCTCGATCCATTCCAGGACAAAGATGGAAAAATCCTCCAGATCCACCACACAATCTAAATTGTAATCTGCAGGACTAAATCCCAGCGATCCGCAGTCATTATCTTCAATATTCACCCAGATCTTACTCAGCGAAATATTGTAATAAGGGGAAGACGGATCAGCCAGCACAATCAGTTCCAGTTGAGTATCGTGAGTTGCACGTTCCATCTGATCATCATCAATAGCCGCAACAATTACGCTTTGAGGAGTTTGCCAATTTGAGGAAGTAAAGACAAGTTCAGCAGGCATCACCTGAACTTGATTTGGATTTAAAAAATCCCGCAGCTGGATAGTAACCGGATACATTCCAGGATCCGCAGTTAACGCAACATCAATACGGTCTGCGGCGCCGCCTTCCCGCACTGTGGTATCCCCATTGCTTTCGAGGATCAGCACGGCTGCACTTTCGAAAGGAAGAGCATACTTGCTGCTTAGGTATTCTGCTGTTTGAGAAATCTGCCAACTTGAGAGTTGTGCATTATAAACTAAAAGTTCCGCTAGGTCGCCGTTATAGAAATCCGGATACCATGCCCCGCTCGGATCCATGCCGCTCCCAATGGAAATGTGATTGTCGGCCGCATCAAACACAATCAGATTGCCGGGATTATTGCAGGTCAGCGGCTCCGAAATCAGATCATTGACTGCATAATACAGACTGTCGTGTCTTCCGCCCTGAGTCATCTGTCGGATTCCGATATGATAAAGGCCCGAAGCAACGGGGTTGCTGCCGGCCAATGTGAGTGAATAACCGTTATTATACCGGCAGCCGGATGCGTTGGCCGATACATCTACAGCCATCAGATGAGAAGCGGTGCCCGCCGCCGCACCTATTTGAGCCACCCGTTCTACGGATCCGCTGCTGCCTCCTGTACAAACCGCAAAAATCGTAAGCCCGGCAGAAGGATTGGGCAGACTCCAGTTCGAAGAGACCATCAAATCCTCCTGCTGGCGGACAAAACGAAGGACCGGCTTTCCGCCGAGCTGATTGGTTTTATAGGTCGGGCTCCCATAGCCGCTGACAGCCGTTACCGAACCATCGACAGAATCCTCCGTTGCCGAATCAGCCCAGAAAACCACCGCATCTCCATCGTTTAAGCCCGTGAGCGTGCCGGCATCCAAATGAATGATCAGGTTCTCCGTCACCAGTGCGGCAGAGACGGAGCATGCCAGTCCAAACACGATTATTAATCTTGTCAAGTTCATCCCTTGTTCTCTCGTTTTAAGCCATCCTGAAGAATATTACAATCGGTAATCTGAACATCCCGGTTCCGGGAAGGTGCATTCCAGCCAATGCTGAACCAGACTGGACAAATCCCACAAATCAATCTGGCAATCCTGATTCATATCGACTGAATCATATCCCCAGACTCCGCAATCATTCTCTTTAATATTTACCGTTATGTCATCGAGCAAAAATCCGAAATAAGGCGATGCGGGATTCACCAGAACCTGAAAACTTAACAAAGCGGTGTGAAATCTCGGTTCTTTGTCGCTGTCATCCACAGCGGTAAGGGTAATAGATTGCACATTCTGCCAATTACTCGCATCGAACACAACTTGGGAGGGCACTGCCTGTACTTGGATTGGCTCTGACAAATCAGCAGCCACAATAGTCACTGGGTAATCGGCGGGATCTTCGGTAATGCCGATGCAAATATCATCGGAAGCCCCCCCTTCCTGTATAGTCGTCGTGCCCTCTGACTCCGATACCAGAATCGTGTACGGCAGTATTTCACGAGCAACCGATGCGGCAAAAATCTGTCCCCGCTGATTATTATAGCCGGGCGTTTGAACCATGTTCCTGGCATTGTTCCAGAACAGCAGAGGAAACTGATCAGCTCCGGTCTCCACAAGACCTCCCATGTGCCCGGGAATAATAGTGTCCGAACCGAGAAAGCTGACCGAACAGTTGCCGTCAAGGTTCTTGGAACTGTTTGCCCCGGTGATGGTGTACAACTGTGTAACGCGATTGATGCTGCTGAGCAGCTCTCCGGTCCCGGCATCAAACGAAACATAAACCTCGTTTTCAACACCGGGTTTGATAGGGCCCAGCGTGATAGCCAAGGCATTATCGCTGAAATCCGTATCATTCATGCTGGTCGGCAGCCCCAATTGGTTGTTGCTCTTAGCTGCCAAAACGAGGTTGCCGTCCCCCAGATACAGACCTGTACCATTGGTGGTGCCGCCGGTTTCGATGACAATAATCGGTCCCCCCGTCATTTGACTGGGATCCGGATTGAACCGAGCCGCCAGGGTGATTTTGCCACTGGTGATTTTGGCGGTATCGTTGGCGACACCCGCACGAGCGGCCGTATAGTCCGCCAGGGCTGTGCTGTCATCCAGTCCCGGGACAATCTCCCCCGCCCGAACGACAACATTTAATGTGAGGACCATCACCAGAATCAGTCTGTGCTTGATCCGCTTGTCCGATGCCATCTTTCTTCCAACAGGTCCAATCTTATGCTTTGAAACCCTCTCAGGCGGCCGGCTAATCTAAATCGGCCGCCTGAGAGGCCTTTTCATCCAAACAAACCTTTTGATTAAAAACCACTCATTGCGAGCATTCCTCGGCAGGATACAAACCGCAATTGAACCAGCTTGAGGCGAATGCTGCAAAATCGGCCAGGTTCACCTGACAATCCGGCTGATCCCCTAAGTCGCCGCCGCCGGCAACGTCAAAACGAAGATCCAGATTATTCAGATTTGCACACACCGGTGTTTCCATCACCGCGTAATACAAATCAATCACTTCAGTCTTGGTCAGGGCATAATTGAAGATCTGCACGTCATCCAGATAACCATTGAATGTTGACAGCAGAGCCCCCGAGTCAGTATCCCGATTCAAGGCACCAATGTAGAGCGGAACGATATTCTGAGGCACTGCCTGGCCCGCTGTGTTTCGGTTGGCCGCCTCGCCATTCAAGTAAATCACCACTTCGCCGGCCTTGGCCGTAATAGCCACGTGGACCCACTCACCAATCGGAAGCGGGCTCACCTGAAGATCGCCCATACCGACAATACCGCCAATCTGGAGATTTCCGTTGTCCTGCCGGATTTCAATGTAATAATTGGCATACCCCGTGCCGACCTGGCGCCGGTTGCTGACCAGACCTTGCCAGCCGCCGTCGGGACCAGCCCAATTTACCCAGGCGGACACCGTGGTTTCACCGGTATACAAAGACGTTGCCCAATTGCCCGAATCAGCCGCGGCACGATCATTGCCCGTAGAAGTCATATTAAGGGATTGGCCGCCGAGAATGCCCGGTGTGTTTGAGGAAAAGACCGGCGCGCCATCTGGAGCGGCATGATGGCCTTCCCCGCTCGAATCAACATATTGACCATTGTTGTAGCCATTGATATTGTTATCCAGCGTCCAGTGAGCCACTTTGCGTTTCACGCCCAGCGTTGCAGAGTCAGAAATATCCTGTCCGACCTCATTTTCCACACGGCAGTAGTAAGTGCCTTCATCGGCTGCTTCAACATTGTCAATAGTAAGAGTCGAGGTATAGAGACCATCGCTCTGGATTGTTGTAATCGTAATATCGGGATCTGCTGCATCGAGCGGATTGGCACTGCCGGCTTTATACCATTCCACAGCGGTTGGTACCGCCTTGCTCGTAAATTGACACGTAAAAGATGCCTGTTCTGTGAGGAACACAGCAACATTACCTGGAGAAACAGTCACAACCGGCGATGAAGGAAGAGATTTAAAGTACCAAACCAGACCATCAATATTATTAGGATCTCCTTTATGACAGCCGGAGATTTGCTCTTCCACCTGCCAGTACACCACATCGTCTAAATCAAATGTATAGTTCACGGAAATCGGATCTGTCCCGGCGGGTGCAAAGGCTTCAAACACCGGCGGCAGAACCAGATTCGGTTCCCCATTCTGAATCTGAAAAACGGTCACATAATGACCGGTCACATTCGGATTCTGATTGGCGAGATTGCCCGGATCTTTGGCAGTATTAAACTGCAACTGCGTGACTACTGCCGGATCAACATTCACGGCACCATTGGCCGGGTTTGGATTGTGGGGCAGCAGTTCAAGCACTACGACATTCTCAAAGACCTGCCCTCGCTGATTGTTATAGCCGGGCGTTTGAACCATGTTCATGGCATTGTTCCAGAACAGCAGAGGGAACTGATCGGCCCCGGTCTCCACAAGACCTCCCATCTGCCCGGGAATAATGGCGCCCGAACCAAGAAAGCTGACCGAGCGGGTCCCGTCAAGATTCTTGGAAGCATTCGACCCGGTGATAGTGTACAACCGTGTGATGTGATTGATGCTGCTGAGCAGTTTCCCCGTACCGGCGTCAAACGAAACATAAACCTCATTTTCGACACCGAATTTTACCGGTCCCAGCGTGATGGCCAGGGCATTGTCACTGAAATCCGTATCGTTCATGCTGGTCGGCAGCCCCAATTGGTTAGTACTCTTGGCTGCAAAAATGAGATTGCCGTCCCCCAGATACAGACCTGTACCATTGGTGGTGCCGCCGATTTCGATGACGATAATCGGTCCCCCTGTCCTTTGACTGGGATCTGGATTAAACCGGGCCGCCAGAGTAAGCTTACCGCTGGTGAGGTCGATGGTGTCGTTGACGACACCTGCACGAGCAGCCGTGTAGTTCGCCAGAGCTGTCTTGTCATCCAGAGTCGGGACAATCTCACCCGCCCAGGCATCTGTTACGGTCCAGCACACAGCTGGGATCGTCATCATCAGCCATTGGATGAATTTTATGCTTTTCATTCTAATCTCTCCTGCTTTGTAGTGTTTTCATGTTTTTGTCTCGTGTTTTCTGTACAGACGCCCCTGCCCCGAGCATGGGCAGCCGTTCTATTCATCTCGTCACTTTTCGGAAAACTCCGGCTAATCTTCTATCCTCTGGCTCCTCGAAGAATCACTCTGTTTCCATCTGTCCAGTTGTCCCGATAATAGGTGCATACCTGGAATGTATCGTTCAAGGAAAGCATTTTGGCGGACATCTTGCCGCGAAGTTCATTCAATTTGTCCTGATAGGAAGGAGCGGCTGCCAGATTGGTCGTCTGATAAGGATCATTCAGATGATCAAACAGAAGTTCTTTCCCGTCCACTCTATATTTGGCATAGGTATATTGTTTATCTCGCACGGCTCGCCATTCATACCCATCTTCCCAACTGGCGCATGCGCCGGTATTCTGGAGAAATGCGAACTCCGGCTCCTGTCCAGTTTGCCCAAGTACAAGGTGAGCCAGATTCATGCCTTCCACGCGAGACGGGATATTCAATCCCATCATTCCCAAAAGAGTCGGCATAAAGTCCACCGCCGAAATGCAGGCGTCCGAAACCTGTCCGGCAGGGGTATGACCCGGCCAGCGGACCAAAAACGGAATGCGGGCGGCTTCCTCATAAAACGTATTCTTGGCAGCACGGCCCTGTGAACCAAACATTTCTCCGTGATCGGATGTGAAGACAACAATCGTATTATCGGCAAGTCCCTCGTCCGTCAGAAACTGCATGAACCGGCCGAAATTCCAGTCCAGATTTTCAGTCATGGCGTAATAAATTCGGCGCCAGGCCTCCAGATTCGCACGATCGGCAGAACTCAAATCCGACCAGTTATCCGAATACGGCTCGTCATTGGCTGGTTTATAATTGGGAGGATTGGGCAAACTGGTACCGGAAAAATGAGTATAATATTCCGCCGGCACATTGTCCGTATTCCATGGAGCATGCGGAGTTCCCCACGACAGGAACAAAGCAAACGGACGCGAGGATTTTTTAGCATGACAGCGGAGCCAGTCCATCGCCAAATCCGTTTGCCCGTCCGGTTCATATACACCAGTAGGAAAATACTGTTTTTCCTGGGATTCCGTATGGTAATAACTGCCATAATAATTATGATGAAAGTTATACGCCGCCCAAAAGCCGTTGAACCCCAGCCGATGAATGCCGCGAGGAACGAATGAATTCTTGGGATCGGTATGATTGCCCAACTGGTTCGCATACAGATGCCATTTGCCGATATACGCTGTATTGTAGCCGGCTCGCGTTAATACATGACCGAGACATTCCTGATAAGGGTTCATTCGTAATTCGTTGATCACCATTCCGTTTGTAGTTGTATATTTGCCGGTCATCAGGGTTGCCCGAAAGGCCGAACAGACAGGCATATTGGACACACAATTTTTAAAATTGATTGCCGCCCCGGCAAACTGGTCCAAATTCGGCGTCCGTGCGTTCTGGGCACCGGCGTAATTCGTCCCGTTCCAACAAGTTGCATACCTGCAGTGGTTGACTCCCAACTGGTCGGCTATTACAAAAATCAGGTTGGGTTGAGTCGAACCGGAATGACCAAAAACAGAGGAACGATACCCACCTAATGCCAGCCCCGCTGAGCTAACCAATCCTGTTTTCAAAAAAGTCCGTCGATTCATTTTCATCCAGATGCTCCGGCACAAAATAAATAATCGGTTTCTGCTGAATTTGTTTTACATATTCCTCATCCAATTGGGCCAGGTTCCCCGGAATCCCTGCGTATCAAAATTCTTATGCCATTTTAACTCCCAAAGATGCTTAAGACCCACTTGCCTTATGGACATATCCAAAAACAAGGCATTAATATGGCCGTTATGCCGATCCAGACAAAAACGTCTCATTTCGTGGGAGGTTTGGCAGCCGTTTTGAAATTCCGTAAGGGTTTGAGGCAAAGGAGTATAACCGTGTGCCCCATCTGCATCATCAAAAGGCTGGTCATACCTCCAATCCCGCGGGTGACCGCCCCAGCGGAAACAATCCAGGAATAATGGAATCTGACTAGCTCCTTTGACATCGCTTCTTTTCCAGTGAAAACTAATCTCGCGTCCCCACAAGAGGCCATCGCCGTCCGGATCTTTGTGGTCATATACATAATTATTGACACCGTAACTGCTTTTGAAATAATCTTCGGATGCTCCGGTGGGACTAATTTGCCAAGCATGTGTCCATCCCGGCGGAGTAAATTCTTCTTTTGTGGCTGACGGACACATACGCATGGCCTCTCCGCCATCCTGATAGTACGGCCGCAGCGGCCCCACCCACAAAACCTCGTAGTTCCCATTGAACGGGTCGGGAAAGCAGTTTTTATAATCGGTCAAATACAAACTCCAGATAGCTCCCCACTGTTTCAAATTCGATCGGCAAATGATATTTCGTGTCTGCTCCTTGGCCTTTTTTAAGGAAGGAACGAGGATGGCCAGCAAAAGCGATATGATTGCAATTACAACCAGCAGTTCAATCAAAGTAAACGCTTTTCTGCAGAACCATCTTTTGAACCTCGATTTCATACGCTGATTCCTTTCTGGAATTAGTCAAAAATCAGACAGGGTTCTCCGAAAACAGACCAGTCATTAAATGAAGTTCGGTTATCATATTCAGGACTGCCTTTGCCGCCATCTGTGGTCACCAATGTTAAGAACCGATCCTGGTCAGATAATACAACGGAAATCGTCCCTCCCTGATGAACCTGTACCCCTTTCCTCGAAAAACGCACCTGTCCATCTACCAGCACCCAGAAGTCTGCATAGGCAGGGCATCCTACGCCATCCCAATAATCATCTGCAATTCCGTACGCTGCCCTAAACTCTCGAAGAGAGCCGGGAAAGGCCTGGCGGATTTGCTCCAGATCAAAGGTAATCCCTGCATTGCCGTGCATAAATAAAGCCGACTTTTCGGGGACGCCATATTGTACATTGTTTAATTTAATTGGATGCTTCAGGATAGACTCTTCCACATAAACGATTCCACCCCAACCAAGTCCGGAGGTGTCTGGAAATCCTTCGAACGAGTGCCCCTGTGTACTGATAACCACAGGTCCTTGGCCGTTGTCCGGAATAAAAACCCCATCGATAAACGGGTTATCCTTTACCGCATGGAAACAGTAATTACTTTTCATATGGGTGCCGGGTTTAAAATCTTCTGATGAGGACGGCAAATAACTTTCCGGCTTCCATTCGCCGGTTGTTGTATCGATACAGGAGCCCCGTTTGCCTGTCCCTAAGCCGTTGCCGCCGCCGACAATATCCGCCAAGTCTAAATTCTGTCCTCTCCACACACAGCGCGATTCGGAGTTGATAACGCGAACAAAGTGATCGGACTGGCAGCAGATATCTGAAATCTTTCCGTTTTCACCAGAGATCTTCCTGGCATTTCCCTGGCTGACTTCCATATTTACTCTAT
>CALMLO010000038.1 GCA_937868095.1 uncultured Phycisphaerales bacterium
TGTATATATCCGGGACTCCAAGAACCCTGCCGAGGCACGGTTCGGGCTGCGGCGGCACTTTGAGCATTACAACCGACGCCGGCGACATCGGTCGCTGGG
Source organism: uncultured Phycisphaerales bacterium (assembly GCA_937868095.1). Classification (GTDB taxonomy): domain Bacteria; phylum Planctomycetota; class Phycisphaerae; order Sedimentisphaerales; family Anaerohalosphaeraceae; genus JAHDQI01. The sequence goes on from CALMLO010000038.1 coordinate 100, forward strand.
CCGGAAAACACCGGCGGCGGTCTATGGTCTTGCAAGAGGAAATGATTTTGATAGGATGAAGACAGATGACGGGCGGTCCGCCGTCGCGACGGCTCTTGGCTCGGTCGCCCTCCGGGCTCCCTCTCCAAGAGCCGGTTAACCGTTAACCCGTGCGAAACAGTTCCACCTTAATTCAAGGGTGATTCTGTCCAGCGCATGGGGACAACCTTAAACGTTGGGGCCCAATATGTATCTTTTGAGGTATAAAAGAGAACAAGCCACAAGAGAGTTTATGTATTATACAATGTCGGCTGATTACTTTCAGTCAGCACTATCTCTTAAAGCAACCTCAACTACTGCTCAACCCAAACTGAATAAAGATGATGTCAAACTAATGGCTCTGCCTTTGCCTTCTATCAATGAACAAGAACTAATTGTTCACTTCCTTGATAATCAATCGAGTGAAATAGATGGTGCGATTTATAAAGCCGAAAAGCAAATTGAACTTTTACAGGAATACCGAACAGCCCTGATATCGGAAGCGGTAACGGGTAAAATCGATGTGAGGGAAGCAGTCTGAAAATAATTATTATTTGAATGTGGCGATGGTATGCTAAAAAAAATGAACATAATGAGACTTTATGAGATCCATATAGAATATAAAGCGTAATGAAGGTGTATATACTATGGTTGAAATTATACAGTCAATCGATGCTCTTATTGAAAAATCAAAGATAATTCAATCAAAGCGCAGGCAAGCGAAGGTGAAATTGTATTGCGAAGGATTAAAAGCAAAATTGGAGCAGGTCTCTTTTGCCTTATCTTCTGTAGATGGTTTTTCTCAACGTTCAGATGAAACAGTATCGACTACTGAAAAAAATGCTCCTTCAATTGCGATACAGGTTGCATTTTATTGTGATGCTTTTTGGACATTCTTGTATTCGAGCCTTGATGTATTATCTCAAATAGTTAATCAGACAATGGCTCTTGGTTTAAAAGAAAAAGATGTGAGTTTTAATCAAATCAAAAATAAGTTAGGCGGTAATGCTTATCTAAATACCGAAATATACAAAAAAATTACTAAATGTTACAAGTCAAGAGCTTTTAAGAACCTTGAAAATTACAGGAATTGTTCAATTCACAGAAGACAAATATATATCGAGGAAGTATGCGAAACCAAGAATATTAGGCGAACGGCAGGGTATAATTCAACTGCAACCACTAACAATGCTACAATTGTTGTGACGAGAACGTTGTGCGATAACCCTCTAACACAGAAACCTCAAATTAAGCAAAAAAGAATAATTCCAGCATATATGGCAGAAACTCAAACCAATATTATTAAATCAATTAAAGAGATTGTTAAAGCAATCGAATTTAAGCAATAGGAGTCTTGATAATGGCAAAAAAAACAATTACACCCAAAAATCCTACTAATGAAAACACAAAGATGGCGACAATGAAAGACACCGAAAAGAATCCTGTTCAGGGGGATGCTCTCAATAAGGTTTTCCAGTTTTTAGCAAAAAATAATGAAGTAATGGCAGGAGACTATTGCAATGTAGCAATGATTCATCACTCAGAACGTGAATTTGTTTTGGACTTCATATTTGCTATGGCAAATCAGCATTTTTTGGTTTCAAGGGTAATTACCAATCCTCAACATGTGAAGAATTTTTGTGAGGTTCTTGGGGACAACATAAAACAGTATGAAAAAAAGTTTGGTGAAATCAAAATCTGATTATGATGAGCGTGTCCCCAAAAACTGGACAGGTGTTTAAGGTGGAATTGTTTTCGGGTATACTGGAGCGAAAAGCCCCGGTAGTGTCAAGAATCTTTCGCACATTTTCTGAGAGTTCTTTTTCTGGTCATGGTTCTTGCCTTACCTGCCACCGCCGGGGGCGGCGGCGGTACTTTGAGCATTACAACCGACGCCGGCGACATCGGTCGCTGGGCCGGAAAACACCGGCGGCGGTCTATGGTCTTGCAAGAGGAAATGATTTTGATAGGATGAAGACAGATGACGGGCGGTCCGCCGTCGCGACGGCTCTTGGCTCGGTCGCCCTCCGGGCTCCCTCTCCAAGAGCCGGTTAACCGTTAACCCGTGCGAAACAGTTCCACCTTAATTCAAGGGTGATTCTGTCCAGCGCATGGGGACAACCTAATATCGCTGATATTGCTTCACATTTACTGGATTTTATGAAATATAAACGATAACAATGGGAATCGAGCAGACATTTTCTGTTTGAGTTTTTGCGTACTATAAATTTATGGATATAATGATTGAAGAAGTAGAACTCGACCATTCCCCGATACCTTCTGGGTGTCGTCGTCGCCTTGATGAAGTTACCATAAGAAGAGATGGTCAAGTTTGGAGAATTTACAAAAACGATTCCGATCCTTTTCCTTCAAATCCTCATGCACATAATATTGAATCTGGTCTAAAATTAGACCTTAGTAATGGCAGATTATACTATAGAAATACTGATACTGGAAAATCCATTAGTAAAAGAGACCTTCTTGCTATACGTGCTCAAATGAAAAACATTGCCCCTCCCCCATTGGTGATTTGATAAGGTATAAAACTGTATAACTAAGACCCTCTAACAAAACCTCAATTTTTGATAGTGGAATAGCCGATGAGACCAGGAGTTGAAAATCCAGGTGAAGTTATTTGTCATGAAGAACAACGTCATGGCTAAACCACTCTGATAACGTACACTATCTTTCGCACATTATTATTGGGTCCAAAAGAAAAGCCCTCGTTCTGGTCGATGGAAGAGTGAAAACGAACCAAACCATTGGAACAGAGAAAGGGCCTATTATGAGCAGCAAAGAAGCATCGGTTGAAGCGGGAAAAAACCTGAATGGCGTGATCAAAATTGACGCAGCCCAGATTCATTCGCATCTGGACTCGATGGTTCGCAGCACAGTCGAGGAGACGCTCGACTAACTGCTGGATGCGGAGGTCGGACACTGCGAGCGGAGCAAGCAGCGTGTCAACAGCCGGGCCGGTCATACATGCGAAGTTTTCACACGAAGGGACCGTTAAAACAAATCTCAAGTACAAGACGGGAATAGTCTTGTATGTTTGCCTTGCCTCTTTAATTTTTGCTTTATTCTTCAAACCTCTCTTGACAAAAACCTTCACCTGTGAGATAATAAGGATACTAAAGATGCTCCTTCTGCCGCCTGCGGTTAGCCCTGCCAGGCCTCCCCGGCCTGGTCCTCCTTCTCCGCAGGCGGTTTTTTTATCCCCTTTTCCCGTCCGAAATCCTTTCCAAAAATGCAATTTTTCTGTACAATCCCCCACATTATGGCCCATTACTGTCTGATTGCCTGTAAAGCATTAAAACCTGAAATTGAGTTTCTCCTTGCTGAGCATCCGCCCAAACACATGGTGGAACCCCAGTGGATGCAGCAGGGGCTCCACAACACCCCCGCAAAACTCCGAAGCCAACTTCAGGACAAACTCGATACACTTTGTTCCTATGACGCTGTCCTCCTTGCCTACGGCTTATGCGGCGGCGGCCTTGCCGAACTGCGATGCCCTCTTCCGCTGGTCATTCCGCGGGCCCACGACTGCATCAGTCTGCTTTTCGGCTCCCGCCGCGCCCACGAACAATTTGTCAACGCCTATCCCGGAACTTACTTTTACAGCGTCGGCTGGGTCCAGGAAGCCAACATGCCCTGCCGGGAATACGACCAGCGGCTGGCCGACGAATACATCTCCAAATATGGGCCGGACAATGCCGATTATCTTCTCGACATCGAGAACGGCTGGCGAAAAAAATACAAACAGGCCGTCTTTATCGACTGGAACCTTCCCGACAGCAGCCGCGGCCGACAATTCACCAGGGAAGCCGCGGCCTACCTCGGCTGGGATTTTGCCGAAGTCAAAGGCAGCCCTGCGTGGCTTTTGCGACTCCTTCAAGGCGATTGGCGCCCCGATGAATTTCTTGTCCTGAAACCGAACCAGCCGCTGCCCGATGATTTCACCGGCTCCTGTATGATGGACTTTCAGCCATGACTATTCAATACTTCCTTGTCTGCTATCTTCCAGCCGCCCTTTTTGCACTCATAGCCGCCTCCATCTTCATTCTGGAGGGCTTCCTGCTGGTCTGCAAAATCCGCCGGCACCGCCCCCCCAAACTCTTTACTCCCAAACGCATCGCTGTTCTTCATCTTCTTGCGGTTGTCGAACTTGCCTGCCTTGTCTGGGGATACTTCTTTGAACCTTACCGGCTTCAAATCAGCCGCATCACGATTCCAACCCCCAAACTGACGGCCGTCTCCTTCCGAATCGTTCAGATTTCGGACCTCCACTGCGACAAAAAAGCCCGGCTGGAACCCCGCCTGCCGGAGGAAATCAACCGTCTCCAGCCCGACCTTATCGTGTTTACCGGTGATGCCCTCAACCATCCTTCCGCCCTGCCCCGCCTCCAGCAAACCCTGCGGGCGATGCAGGCAGCCCTCGGCAAATTCGCCGTCCGCGGCAATGTGGACAACCGGCTCGCCAAAGACCTCCCTCTTTTTGAAAATACCGGCTTTGTCGAACTGTCTTTGGACAGCGCTGTCATCGAAAAAAACGGCGAATCCATCGGTTTATGCGGGATTGATGACGCCTATGGGCCCCGCAGCCGGCAGGCACTTCAATCCCTCCAGCCCGACCGTTTCAATATCCTGCTCTTTCACAAAACCGACCTGGCGGATTATCTCCAGTCAATCCCTGTCGATTTATACCTTTGCGGCCATACGCACGGCGGCCAGATTGCCCTGCCCTTTTATGGAGCATTGATTACCCAGTCGCGCCATCTGAAAAAATATGAAGCCGGCCTCTATCGCAAAGACCATTTCCTTATTTATGTCAATCGAGGCATCGGCATGACCGGCGGCTGGGCGCCGCGGGTCCGCTTTTTAGCCCCGCCGGAAATCGCCGTCTTTGACATTGTCCCGCAAACTCCGGAATCGCCTGATAACACCGAAAAATCTCCACTAACACAAACCCCGGGAGTCCGCAATTGAATTGGCTTGAATGCATCCTCATCAGCGGAATCGGCATCGGCCTTGCGATGGATGCTTTTGCCGTCTCCATCGTCAGCGGCTCCGTCTTCAAACACCTTCCTATCAGCCGGGGCATCCGAATGGCACTCTTCTTCGGCCTATTTCAGGCCATCATGCCCCTGTTCGGCTCCTGGGCAGGCAAAGGTCTCGAGCCAATCATCAAGCCCTTCGACCATTGGCTGGCCTTCGGGCTGCTGCTGCTTATCGGCGGCAAAATGGCCTTAGCGTCTTTCAAAATAAAAAATGTCGAGGACAAACCCGCCGACCCCTCCAATTTGCTCACCCTCCTTGCCTTAAGCATCGCCACCAGCATCGATGCCTTGGCTGTCGGCCTCACCTTATACCTGCTTACCCCCCACCTTTTTATCGCTGTATTTATGATCGGTACGATTACCTTTCTAATCTCGCTTGCCGGCTGGGAAATCGGCAGCCGAATCGGCCGATTCTTCGAAAGCGGGCTGGAGCTGGCCGGCGGTCTCATCCTTATCGGCATTGGTTTGAAAATCCTGCTCCAGCATCTTCTTGCCGGTTAGCGGCCGCACCCGATTTTTCGCTGTTCTCCCTCCGCCGCCGCCTTTATAATCAGCCCATAGTCCCATGGAAAGAAAAACCTATCGCATTCTGGATGCCAACTTTAACCGGGCCAGAGAAGCCCTCCGCACGATGGAGGAGTTCTGCCGGTTTGTACTCGATGATGCCGACCTTTCCGCCCGGGCCAAACAAATCCGCCATCATCTCTGCGACCAAATAAAAAATCTGGATGCAGAACTCCTTCTTGCCGCACGCGATTCAGAATCCGATGTAGGCCGAACCCTTGTTATCCCGCAGCCGCAGCAGCGGCAAACCCTTACCGACTGCTTTCTGGCCGCCGCCAAACGGGCCTCCGAAGCACTCCGCGTCCTGGCGGAAGTCAGCCGACTGGTCTGCCCCGCCATCGCCGGGCCCCTCGAACAGGAAAGATTCGAGATATACACCCTCGAAAAAGAAGTGTTCTGCCGACTGCCTGCCGTCCGCTTCCGCCAGGTGCAACTCTATGTTCTGATCCCTGCGGGCGAGAATATTCCCGACAGCCGGACATTGGAATTAGCCAAACTCTGCCTGGAAGGCGGCGCCGATGCCCTCCAACTTCGCGCAAAAGAGATTTCTGACATCCGTTTTTTCCGGCTGGCCGAACAGTTTGCCGCCCTCTGCAAAACATACAACCGGCTGAGCATCATCAATGACCGTGCCGACATTGCGGCCGCCGCCGGAGCCGACGGAGTTCACCTCGGGCAAGAAGACCTTCCCATCGAAAAGGCCCGAATTCTTTTCTCCAAACCGCCTTTGCTGGGCTTGACAGCCCACAGCGAATCTGAACTCCGCCGGGCCGCCGCTGCCGGAGCCGACTACGTGAGCATCGGCCCCTGTTTCCCAAGTCCTACCAAACCCAATCTGCCTGCCGCAGGGCTTGATTATGTCCGAAAAGCACTGGATATTCTCCAGAACACCCAAACCGCCCATGCTGCCATCGGCGGCATCACCTTAGAAAACGCCCCCCTTCTCCTGAACGCCGGCATACGCACCCTTGCCCTGTCCTCGGCTGTCTGCAGCAGTCCAGACCCCCTCCAGACCTGCCGCAAATTCAAAGAAATCTTCCCTCCAAAACCCGCTGAAACCTGCTATCTCGACAAAACCGATACATAAATACTTCTAAAGATTTCCTCCTTTTGAACCGAAACCCTCTCCAACGGGCCCTGCGTCTTTTTGCTTGACATCCTTTGTTTGCGCCGGTTATCTATCGGCCATATCCTGATGAGCAGCCAAGTAACAGCTGACAGCCAAAAGAGATAAGAAAAAACAATTTTCAGAATGAAACGCGAAGAATGACCAAAACAGCCAAAACAAAAGCACTGGTTATCGTAGAATCGCCTGCCAAGGCCAAAACCATCAATAAATACCTCGGCCCCGATTTTGACGTCGAAGCATCGATGGGACACGTGCGAGACCTGCCCTCGAAGGGTCTGAATATCGACATTAAAAACAATTTCGAACCGACGTATGAAATCACCCCCGGCAAGAGAAAAGTCGTCAGTGCCCTCCGCGCCAAGGCCAAAAAGTGTCAAAAGTTCTATCTGGCTACGGATATGGATCGCGAAGGCGAAGCCATCGCCTGGCATCTCAAAGAAGTGCTCAACCTCAACGACGAAAACACCTACCGCGTCGTTTTCAACGCTATCACCAAAAAAGACATCGAGCGGGCCTTTGCCAACCCGGGCAAGATTGACATGGACCGGGTCATGGCCCAGCAGGCCCGGCGGGTGCTCGACCGCATTGTCGGCTATCAAATCAGCCCGCTGCTTTGGAAAAAAGTCGCCCGCGGCCTCAGTGCCGGACGCGTCCAGTCGGTAGCCGTACGGCTTGTCGTCGAACGCGAACGGCAGATTCGCGCCTTCGTGCCGCAGGAATACTGGCTTATCCCGGCCGTCTTCGCCCCGGATTCTGCATCGGTCAGCCCCGAAAGCTGGAAGGCATTTCTGGACTCGGCCAAAGACCCCGAAAAAGGCCGCACCCTGGCCGAACAGGACCAGTGGCTTGCCAAACACAGCGCCTTTCGGGCGGAGTTAACCACTGTCAACGGCCAAAAATTCGAGGCCGCCAATCAGGAGCAGGCCCAGGCCGTTTATAACGCACTCAAAAACGCCCGCTTCGTCGTCCGAAGCATCCAGACCAAACGCATCCAGTCCCGCCCCGGCGCCCCTTTCATTACCTCCACCCTTCAGCAGGCCGCCGCCAATCGCCTTGGTTTTCCCGCCCAGCGGACCATGGCCATCGCCCAGCAGCTGTATGAAGGCATCGACCTGGGCTCGATGGGGGCCCTCGGCCTGATTACCTACATGCGAACCGACAGTACGCACCTGTCCCAAGAGGCCGTCGAGGAAGTCCGACACTATATTCGTTCCCAACTCGGCCCTGAGTATCTGCCTGAATCGCCGAATATCTTTGCCGCCCGCAAAGAAGCCCAGCAGGCACACGAGGCCATCCGCCCCACCGACCCTGACCTGACCCCGGATGAACTGGCCCCCTTCCTGACGGATGAACAGTACAAACTTTACGATTTGATTTGGAGACGATTTGTGGCCTGCCAGATGAGCCAGGCCCAGTGGGATACCACCCGAATTGAAATCGAAGCCCAGACGCCGGCAGGTCCCTGTATTTACACCGCCTCCGGGCGAGTCCTCGTCTTTGACGGCTTCACACGCATCTGGTCCACCGGTGTGGAAGAGCCGGCCCTGCCGGCCCTCCAGGAAGGCCAGAGTCTTCAGGTAGTGGACCTAAAACCCGTCCAGCATTTCACCAAGCCCCCGGCCCGATATACCGAGGCGTCTCTCATCAAAACCCTCGAAAAAGAGGGCATTGGGCGGCCGAGCACCTATGCGGCTATTATCTCCACCATTCAGGAGCGCAAATACGTCGAGAAAATCAACAAGGCCTTTTACGCCACCCACGTCGGCGAAATCGTCACCGATAAACTCCTTGAGTATTTCCCCCAGATTATGGACATTGCCTTCACCCGCCACATGGAAGAGCAGCTTGACAAAATCGAAGAGCAGCATCTCGATTGGATTCAGGTTCTGCAGGAGTTTTATGAGCCCTTCAAAAAATCGCTCGAAGAAGCGGTGCAAAAAATGAAACATGCCAAGGCCGAAACCCAGCCCAGCGAATATACCTGCCCCGAATGCAAAGCCCCGCTTGAATACCGCTTCGGCAAAAACGGACGCTTCCTCAGTTGTTCCCGCTACCCCGACTGCAAATTCGGCTGTCCCTGCGACAAAGACGGACAGATGATTCAGGACGAGCCCACCGACTACAAATGTCCCGTCTGCGGCAAGCCGCTGGTCAAAAAAAACGGCCGCTACGGCGCCTTTTTCGGGTGCAGCGGCTATCCCGACTGCAAAACCATCCTCAAGGCCGACAAGCAAGGCAATCCGCTGCCGCCGGCACCCCCGCCGACCCCCACAGGAATCCATTGCCACAAGTGCAAAGAAGGGCTGCTCGTCGTTCGGCAAAGCAAACGCGGCCCATTTCTGGGCTGCAGCCGGTTCCCGCGATGCCGCACCATCGTCAGCATCAAACTCCTCGACAAACTCAAAGACCTCCAGGAAAAGGGACAGTGGCCCCCCGCCACTCAGGCCCAGGCCGATGAAATCCTCGGGCGGAAAACCGCTTCGGCCGCCTCGAAAAAAAAGAAGTCCGCCGGCTGAGAGTTTTCGGGTATAATAAGACCGTACAGAAGCATCAAACAGGACAAAAACCATGAACGGAAAAGATCTCCCTCGGAATGAGTCTTTCGAAACCATCGAGCCCATCGGCAAACGGGTGCTCATTCGAAAAGATGAGGATAAAAAACAAACCAAAGGCGGCATCCAGCTGCCCGACAACATCGAAATCCCGACCATTACAGGCCGGATCGTATCTGTCTCCGCAGAAGTGGAAATGTCCCCCGATATTCCCCTTCAGCAGTATGACAAAGTCCTTTTCAATCCCAAAGGAGCCATTCCGGTGGATTTTGAAGGCGACAATCGCCTTTTTGTCGTCGATGTCGAAAACATCGTAGCCGTCTTCCGCAAATAAAAAAGGCGGATGTCAAACACCCGCCTTCTCACCTGTATCCGTTTTAATTTCGATCAATAAAGGGACACATCGTCCACAAACAGCGTATTGAGTGCTGCCAATGCTCCGCCTTCCAGTCGGATAGAAATCTGGGCGCTGGCCGTTCCGGCCGGAGTCGTGTAGGTTCCTCCCTTCTGCTGATAGGTCGTATTGGACAGACCCGCCCACAGGTTGATCAGTCCGGTCCCGCCGACCTGAGTGCCGCCGGCGTTAAGCCACTTGATTTCCGCCCAGGCCACCCCGCCGGTCCCCAAAAGGCCTTTGACCCAGAGTCCAAAGGTATAGGGGGTGCTTCCGGCAAGGCCGTTCACCGTTTGCAGAATTTCGGCCTTGACTCCGCTCCCGCCCTGCCAGTTGGTAACAAACTTGGCCGAATAGCCGCCGCTCAGGGGCGATTCGGCAGAACTGACCACCGCAGAGCCGGCGCCGAGCAGATTCAGCGTCCAGCCCGTCGTGCCGTCCTCAAAGCCGCCGTTGGCAACTAACACACCCGGTATTACTGCAGGGTCAATATGAACTGTAACAGGCAAAGAGAACGCCGACAGACCATCATTATCTGTCGCTTTGGCCCTGAAAACATAGGTACCTTCGGGAATACGGCTGTAGGTATAGGTATAGGGAGCCGTCGAGTCTTCTCCTAACCACGTGTCCCCTTCATAAAACTCGACTTTGACAACGGCTCCATCGGCATCGCCGGCCTCTGCGGCAATCGTCAGATTTTCATCCGGGGCAAAAACAGCACCATCAGTCGGGCTGGTGATGCTGACCATTGGCCCAATGAGAGTCCCGCTGCCGGAAGTGCCTTCCTTCAGCCAACTGTAAGCCAGGATATGCAGGTCGTAGCTATCTACATCCCCATCGCCGGCTTGGTCAGCGCCCTGGCAGTAATTATTGGATAAATCACAATCCGTCTGCAGCCAGAACATAGCCAGATGGGCCAGGTCCTCAATATCCACCCGGCCGCTTCGATCGAAATCGCTGGCGACGATCGGAGGACAGTTGCCCACCTGGAAAATCTGTTTATCATCGACAGTGCTTCGCTGACCGCCTGGCACATTGTAGGTATGATAGAAATAGATAACCTCGCCCGGAGCGGCGCCGGTAATGGGGAACGGCACGTTGGGCTGTGCCGCATAACCCGGAAACACGCCGGTCGGACTCTTCGAGTAGTAAAAAATCAAAGTGGTGCTGCCGATTCCCGGCTCGGAGGGAACAAAGGTAACAGTCGGGGCATCAGGTATGCCGCTGGCCTCCCAGGTGTAATCCCCGTTGGACGGTACACCTGTACACAAACCTCCAGCAAAGACCTCAACCTTGGCCGTATCAGACAGAATTTCCTCCTGGGACTCCACAGCGGTCACCGTATAGGGGCCACCGGGATTAATCGCAGCAAAATACCCTTTTTCGTCTATCACACCGCCGCCTGAAACAGACCAGCGAAGAGCCGCCGGCAGCGGAAATTCCCGGCCGAACTGGTCAAATCCCCTTCCGACAAACTGCTGAAACAATCCTTCCTCAACACTGGCGGTCGAGGGGCTAACACGAATTTCAGCTAATTCCGGAGTGCCTGCATAAATTGTCACCGGCTGAGACATCCGGCTCAAATCATTGCTGTCAGTGGCTTTGGCTCTGAAGATGTGGGTACCTTCGGGAATGCTGCTGTAGATATAGGTGTAAGGAGCCGTCAAATCTTCTCCCAGCAGAACGCTTCCCTCAAAAAACTCGACTTTGACGATGCTTCCATCAGGATCGCCGGCCTCTGCAATAATGGCCACATCTTCGTACGGCGAAAAAAAAGCCCCGTTCGGCGGGCTGGTAATGCTGACCGAAGGAGGAATAGCGTCGCCAACCAGCGGACTGCCGCCTCCGGTAAAGTATATATCATCAATTTCGATGCCGGAGATCGAACCGCTGGTGCCAAGAATTTCAAAAAACTGGGATACTTCGGACAGATCCACCTCGGGCATAAAATCCGACATCGGAATTTCCACAACATGCCACTGCCCGTCCCGGACAAACCCGTACGGATCGCTGCCTGCCGTGAAGGAAATCCATTTTTGACCGATTCCGTCAATGTTGCCGCTTTTCATCCCAATTCGAAAACTTGCCGACGAACTGGTTTTCAGAGAAAAACACAGTTTGCTTTCCGGGTATCGGAAGGCCGTCAGATTGTATTTTCGATTCGGCGTAAAGGCGAAGCCAAACCAGTCCAACCCGGCGGCAGATTTCAGACTGATGCTCTCGGCGCCTTCGTAAGGATTCTCAGTGTCATCCACAAGAGTCTTTTCCCAGATGAAAAACTGGCCATCCGCCCCCAGGACAAATTCCCCCGCATCCTTGTGGGAAGCCGTCTCAGTATAGACCCCAAAACTGCCGTCAGCCGGCATTTCTCTCGGCACGCTGGGTTCCCACCACACATTGTCGATAGACAGGGTTACCGCCGAGGCCGGCGGGTCCCCGGCGATCATCAGCATCTGGTGGACCGTCTGAAAATCGGTGTTGGAAAATCGATTCAGAGGAATCTGAACGTGGTGCCAGTCACCATCACGAACCAATCCGAACTGCTCTCCTGCGGCTTCCAAGAAAAGCCAGGACTCGCCGCCGACGGAACTTTTGATTCCGACCTTGATGGTCTCCGGAGTAGTCGTTGCCATATCCATGTGGAGAATCCCGTCGGAGTAGTTTTTCATATTGCGGAAATTCGGAACAAACACCCCCATGCCGTACCAGGTCCCCGCGGCCGCCCGGAAAGACCAGCATTTGCTTCCCTCCGAGGGCGTCGGCGGAGTAACTTCTGTCAGATTGTTCCATATATACAAAACCGCATCATTTCCGTAATTAAAGTCGGGCCCTTCCTGTCCTTCCTCAATATAGGTCAGAGCACGATTGACCGGCGTAGTCTCCGTAAAAATTCCGAAATTGCCGTCTTCCTCAATATCCCCCCCAAAGAACAGTTCTGTCTCCGGATGGCCGGTCAGACGAATCCAGTCAACATACATTTTGGCAGGCAATGGAGCTGTGATACCGGCCGGATCATAGATTCCCGTGTATCCGGTAGGCCAGCTGCCAACGGCAATATTCAGGATCGGAAAATGGGGCTGATGAAACTCCCGAAGATAATCCGATGTGATATCGAATGACCAGTAGGGAACATCGTCCACGTAAGCCGTTACTTCCGTAGGAGTCCATACAAGTTTATAGAGATGGTAATCGAGATGAAGATCGACGTCCGCATCAACCCATCCCGCGTCAAAATGGTAGGTTCCGTTGTTATCATAATGGATCGCAGCGTTGATTTTCCGGTTCTGAAGCCCTTGCTGGATCCCTTCTTTGGAGCCGATCTCGAGGATGTCGATCTCGCCGCATTCAGGCCAGGGAATCCCGTCAAAATTATTTCCAAGCAGCCAGAACGCCGGCCATAACCCATTGGCGACATCCGGTAATTTAATCCGGGCTTCCAGTGTACCATACTTAAAAGCAAATCGCCCCTGCGTAAGCATGCGGGCAGAGGTAAATTGATTGGTTGTCGCTTCCTGATAGAATTCACGACGCGCCTCAATGACCAGGTTGCCGTTCTCGATATACGAATTTTCCCGGCGGGCCGTGTTGTATTCAAGCTGGCCGTTGCCCCATCCTCCGCCGCCGACATCATAAGTCCAGATGGAGGAATCAATCGTCTCTCCGTCAAACTCGTCCGACCAGATTACCTCCGCCCGGCCGACGCTGAAAACTGCAAAGGAAACAAAAAGAACAAGGAAAAATGTCTGAGAAATACGGCGCATTGTCGGCCCCATAACGGCCCCCTTTCAAAAATTGGTACCATCTCTATTATGCCCAGACTCGGGCAATCAATCGAAATAGACGGCCCGTAGCCAAACCGGGCCGTCTATACGAATAAAGCTGTTTATTTTCTGCAGCGAAGGAAAAACCCGCCCACACCAAGCAGAACCAGCGAAGCCGGCTCCGGAATGCATACATCATCTACATACAGCACATTGTGGGCAGCCAGCGCCCCGCCTTCGAGACGAATGGAAACCTCGCCGCTGGCCGTGCCGGCCGGCGTAATATAGGTTCCACCCTTTTGCTGATAGGTCGTACTCGAAAGACCCGCGAAAAGGTTAATCAACCCCGTGCCGCCGACCTGAACGTGGCTGGCGTTAAACCACTTGATTTCAGCCCACGCCACACCGCCAGGGCCCATGGCCCCTTTAACCCAAAGTTCAAAATCGTAACCAGTACCCCCGGAAAGGCCGGTTACCATCTGCAGGATTTCGGCCTTGACCCCGCCGCCGCCCTGCCAGTCGGTAACAAACTTTGCTGAATAATTACCGCTCAGGGGGGATTCAGGAGAACTGACCATGGTGGAACCCGCTCCAAGCATGTTCAGCGTCCAGCCGGTTGTGCCGTTCTCAAAACCTCCATTGGTGACAGGAAGCAGAACCGCGTTAGCAGAAGAACACAAAAGACTTGCCGCACACAAGAAAATCATCGCTTTTTTCATTGTTCCGTCCTCCAAAAAAATGATCTCCATTTCCTTATATCACCAGCCGCACGGCTGATTCGTTTCCCCCGTACCCCCGCAGGCCGGGGGTGAATGTTTTTATATATCTTTTAGCAATCGTTTGCTAACTGCATATACTATAGGAAACGGCCCTCCCCTGTCAAGAAAAATATTTTTGAATTTAAGACAATCCCCGGCCCGTCTTATTTTTTATGGGAGCAGTCCTCTCCTCCCGCCGTTTCTTGTTGACGGTCCTTCCCCGCCTGTCTATACTGTCTCCCTTTAGAAAAAATCAATTTCCCTTTAGTCAGGAACCCAAATAATGAGAAAAAGTAAATCGATGTCGAGCGTATCCTCCAGCCAGCGATGTCATTTATTCACCAGCGAATCGGTCACCATGGGCCATCCGGACAAAATCGCCGACCAAATCTCCGATGCCGTTCTGGATGCCATGCTGGCCCAGGACCCCAACAGCCGCGTCGCCTGCGAAACCCTTGTTTCCACCGGCATGACGCTCATCGCCGGCGAGATTACCTCCAAGGCCGTCGTCGATATCCCCCAACTCGCACGCGATACCATCCGAAAAATCGGCTACACCGACCCCGCCATCGGCTTCGATGCCGACAACTGCGCCATCCTCGTTACCCTCAAACAGCAAAGTCCCGACATTGCCATGGGCGTCGATAGAGGCGGAGCCGGCGACCAGGGATTGATGTTCGGCTATGCCTGCCGGGAAACCGCCGTCTATATGCCCCTGCCGATCTATCTGGCCCACGAAATCACCAGCCGACTTGCAAAACTGCGCCAGACCGGCAAAATCAAATGGCTGCGGCCCGACGGCAAAAGCCAGGTCACTGTCGAATACGGCGAAAACAAAAAACCAAAACGCATTCATACCGTCGTCTGCAGCACCCAGCACGATGCCTCCGTCGTGAACAAAAAAACCGATCAAATGTCCAACCAGGCCCGCAAAGAAATCATTGAAAAAGTCATCCTGCCCGTTCTGCCCAAAAAACTGGTTGACAACAACACCATCTTTCATATCAACCCGACCGGACGATTTGAAATCGGCGGCCCCAAAGGGGATTGCGGCCTGACCGGCAGAAAAATCATCGTCGATACCTACGGCGGACGAGGCAGCCACGGCGGCGGCGCCTTCAGCGGAAAAGACCCCTCCAAGGTGGACCGCTCCGCCAGCTATATGGCCCGCTATATTGCCAAAAATATCGTCGCCGCAGGACTGGCCGACACCTGTGAAATCCAACTGTCTTACGCCATCGGCATCGCCGAACCCGTCAGCATCCTGGTCAACACTGAACAAACCGCCAAAATCGACGAAAGCCGGCTCGAAGCCCTCGTGCGGAAATTCTTCCCCCTGACCCCCAGAGGCATGATCAGCCACTTGAAGCTCCTGCGACCCATCTATGCCGAAACGGCACGAAACGGGCATTTCGGACGAAAACACCCCGACTTCACCTGGGAAAAAACAGATATGGCCGCCAAACTCCGCAACGCGGCCGGCCTAAGGTGAACTCTGCAGCCTTGTCAAAAAGGATAATGGCGGCCGCTCATTTCGCCTCTCATCCGACCGCTATGCTGGAGAGCGGGCGTGTGTTATCCCGCCGCATCGGGGAGAAGTCTGTCAAAAACTCTTCCCAGGAATACCTGATACGCTCTTTTGTCGACCTGTCCGCTCAGAACCGAACCGTTCTCGGCGCACCTGTAAAAGAAAAGAACGTTGCGGTTGCGTTCTTGAGGTACAGAACCTTGGTATTCTCGTCGTGCTCGCTGTAGCCGATATTGCGGAGAACGGGAATATCGTCCAACACCTTTTTCTTGACTTCAACCCGGTCGTCATCAACAACGACAGCGGCAATCCGTATCCATTTGTCATCCGCGCACGCACAGATTTCAACCTTGGGGTTTTTCAGCATTTGCTGAAAAACATCCTTCTTCCTGCCGGTCTGAATATAAAGTTTGCCGTCGATCAGATCAATGGCACCGAACGGACGCACACGCGGCTGATCACCATCCTGGGTGGCAAGGTAGAATGCTCCTGTTTTCTTTACAACGTCCTGAACAAAAGCATATACTTCCTCAACGGCCTTCATATAATATCCTCCCATTTTCTGAAAAGATTGCTTTGCTTTTTTGAATTTACCAGATTCAGAATACAACGATTCCGATGATTTGTAAAGCAGGCACACCAAGAAGATTGGGCGGCATGCATCGCAGCCCGGGAACGCCGTCAAATCCCTTTCCGAACAAACACACTGCCCGGCAACTGCTTCACAAGGCCCTTTAACTGCAAGGTAATCACAGCCGAATGAATCTGGGCGGCAGGCAAATCGGCCGCCGCAATGATTTGTTCGATATGACTCGGCTCCTTGCCGAGTACCCGCAAAATACTTTGTTCGCAGTCCGACAGATTCAGCTCAGACATATCAAACAGCGGCATCTCCATTTGCTCCGCACATCGTCGGGCATGGTCGCTCACATGGCCTCGCAAACTCTTCCCCACCACCCCCAGTGCATCCATAATCTCCTCCACGCTGTCCGCCAGCCGAGCGCCCTGTTTGAGCAGTTCGTGCGTCCCTTTGCTCGTAGGGCTGTCGATGCGGCCGGGCACGGCCATCACTTCCCGATTGTAGGCAAGAGCCGCCTTGGCGGTAATCAGTGCCCCGCTTCGCGGAGCCGCCTCCACCACAAGAACCCCCATCGACAAGCCGGCGATAATCCGATTCCGCCCTGGAAAATTTTCAGACAGCGGCTCATAGCCCATCGGCAGCTCGCTGAGAACCGCCCCCTGTTCAGAAATCATCTCAAACAATTTTCGGTTTTCCGCAGGAAAGCAGTGGGCCAGCCCGCAGCCCTGCACCGCAATCGTTCGGCCTCTGGCACTGAGTGCCCCTCGATGGGCGGCACTGTCAATCCCTCTGGCCAGACCGCTGACAATTGTAAGCCCTGCAGAAGCCAGCAGATGAGAAAAACGCTCCGCCTGCTCCACACCGTAATGCGTACAGTGTCGGCTGCCCACCACCGCCAGGGCCAAACTGTCGCTTCGCTGGAGAGTACCTTTGACGTACAAAACCGGCGGCGGATCATCAATCGCCTTCAAAGCCGGCGGATAAGACGGATCCTCCCAGTGCAGAATGCAAACCCCGTGCTCCTCCGCCAGCCCAATCTCCCTTTCGGCATCAAACTGAAGGCGGGTTCGGGCGATGCGCTCGGCCGTGCGGTGCCCAATCCCTTCCACATGACAGAGGTCCGCCGCGGAAGCACCAAAAATGCGGTCAAAACTGCCGAAATGCTCAAGAAGACGCCGGAACAAAACCGGCCCCACCCCTTCCGTCCGAATCAGCCGAAGCCAGTGCTCAATCCCTTCTGAATGTGACAGCCGATTGGTTTCCCTCATCGCCCTTTCCTGTATTTTTCTGTACAGAAACCTTATAGTCCCTGCCGAAAAAAACAAGAAAAAAATAGACGGCCCAAACAATGCGGCGGCTTCGGAAGCAAATCTTCCTCAGATACTGCCAAGCAGCCGGAGCAATCCGTCCAGAATCGTCACAGGATGCGGCGGACAGCCGGGAATATACAAATCAACAGGAATCACGCTATCCACTCCATGATGAACCGGCGACAGACCGATAAAAGGCCCGCCGGAGACGGCACAGGCACCCGCGGCAATGACAATCCGGGGGTCCGCAACGGCTTCATACGTTTTCTGCAGAGCCAGCCGCATATTTTCTGTAACCGGGCCTGTAACCAGCAGGCCGTCGGCATGCCGCGGCGAAGCAGCAAATTGGATGCCGAAACGGCCCAGATCGAAAACAACGGTGTTCAGCACATTCGTGTCCGCTTCACACGCATTGCAGCCGCCGGCAGAAACCTGACGCAATTTCAAAGAGCGTCCAAACAGTTCTTTTGTCTTTTTGTCGAGCGCCTGGGCCAGTTTCATTTCATCTCCGCTCACAAGCAGATCGGATTTGCTGCCGGCGGCAAGGCGATATTCCCGACTGAATCGTATGGCCTTCGTCGGGCAGACCTGTTCACACTGCCGGCAGAACAGACAGCGCCCCAAATCAATAGTCAGGGCATTTCCTTCCTTGCTCACAGCCCCCGTAGGACAAACCTCAAGGCACTCTCGGCACTCCGCAGAACACAGACCCGGATTGATTGCCGGCCGGCCGCAGTATTGCTCCGGAAGAGCAGGAGCCGTTTTCGGATACGAAATGGTTCTATGTTTCTGCTGGAGTCGGGCCAGGCACGCTCTGATCATAATCGCCTCTTACAAATCATGTCCGCAATACGACAAATTAAAACTTTTATTGCACAGCGGAAAATCCGATATTTGCTGCTCCCGCAGCGCCATCGCCAGCCCCATCCAGTTATGAAAGGATGGATCGACAATCTTATAACGGCGGAAGGAACCATCGGCCGCGGTGATCGCCGCATGACAGATTTCTCCCCGCCAGCCCTCCACAAGACTAACGCAGAACAAATTCGGCGCAGGCGGCTTCATCTCCGTTCGAATAGGACCCTCAGGAAAAGATGCCAGCAGGCCGAGGATAAAATCTATCGACTTTTGGATTTCCAGCCATCGCACATAGGCCCGCCCAAACACATCGCCCTTCTCCCACACGGAAACAGCAATTGGAGAAGTTTGGTAAATCCCCGTCGGAAAATCAGCCCGGCAATCCATTGCAATCCCGCATGCCCTGGCCGGAACGCCGACCATCCCCAACTCGCGGCAGATGGAGGACTGCACAACGCCGGTATCTTCAAAACGGGCCAGCACAGACGGCGTATTCCACAGCAGATTAACCGCTGTGGATACGTCTTTTTTGGCGGCCGTCAGTCTCTCGGCAAGTGTTTCGGCTGTTTTGGGAGTCAGGTCAAAGCAAACCCCGCCGGGAACCGCCAGCCCTCTGCCGAATCGATTGCCGCACAGAAGAGCACTCATATTCAGAAAATCCCCCCGAATCCTGCCGCAGAAAGAAGACGTCGGCAGATACCCGATATCGCCGGCAAGAGCCCCCAAATCTCCGGTGTGATTGGCCAGCCGTTCCAACTCCAGGGCAATGCCGCGAATGGCCTGTGCCTTCGGAGGCACGCAGCCGCCTGCCAGCGATTCCCGCAGCTGACAGTAAGCCGTCGTATGACCGATGCTCGTATCTCCCGCCACCGTCTGCATAAAAGGCAGGAGCCGTTTTTCCGGCCCGCGGAGAATCGCCTCTTCGATACCCCGATGCTGATATCCCAGCGAGATTTCAAGATGCAGGACAATTTCGCCATGACACTGAAAGCGAAAATGCCCGGGCTCAATGATGCCCGCATGGACAGGCCCCACGGCAACCTCGTGAACCTCGTGCCCTTCCACCTGAAAATACTTCATAACCGACGGAAGAATCTGCTCCCTCGTCCGGCCCCACACATCCCTTCTGCCGTCAAACGGAGCATGAAAACGAACCGGCTTCAGCCACGGATGGCCCTCTGGAACAACTCCCCATTGCTCCGCAATTTCGCGTTCAAACAAATGGGCCTGCGGGCAGTCCGGCGTCAGCGAAGGGTATCGGTCCTGAACATCGCACGACAGGACCGACAGAGTACCCTGGCCATCGTCGGCAAGAACCGCATAAAGACGCACTCCAGCCCCATCCGCCGGCACAGCGAAAAACGAGGCGATTCGCCCGCCGCCCCCGACCGCCGCAATCACGGAATCCCGAAACCGCTCGATCGGAATCACCGGAATCTCGCCAACAGCAAGGGACTGACCATTACGAAAGGAAACGGCATAAGGCGTCTGCATCTCAATTCCCCCCCAGCAGCACAGCCGCCGCATTCAACAATCTCCCCAGCGCCGACGGCACATAAAGACCGAGCATCAGGGCCGCCGCCCCAAGAGCCATCGGAGGAAGAATCGCCAGTGCCGGCTCCGGCCCCCTGTCGGCACGAAGTTCTTTATTTTTCTCGCCTTGAGCCATATGAACAAAAGCGCTCGCCATCCCGATAAAGATAAGGGCAAGAATCCCTAAAAACACAACCCCAAGACCGATTTTCCCTTGTTCAATCATCGACTTGACTATCGTAAACTCACTCAGAAAAAGACCAAACGGCGGAACCCCTGTAATCGCAAGGAAGCCCGCTAACCACAAGACGCCCGTCATCGGTATAGACGTCAGAACCCCGCTCACCCTGGCGGTTGTTTTCGTCTTGTAAAAAGCCAGAATATTGCCCGCCGCCATAAACAGCATCGCCTTCGCAAGGGAGTGATTGACCGCGTGCAGCATCGAGCCGAATACGGCCCCCGCACCCAGCCCTACCCCCAGCGCCATAATCCCGACGTGTTCTACGCTCGAATAGGCCAGCATCCGTTTATAATCCGGCTGACCAAGGATAAAAACGGCCGCCCAGCCCATGGAGAGCAGGCCAAACAGCACCAGCAGTTCCTGACAGAATAGAGTCAGTCCGGCCGCCATACACACCTGATAACTCCGAAGAATCCCCAGAAAAGCACAATTCAAAAGCGCCCCGGACAGCAGCGCGGAAATCACGGAAGGCGCTTCACTGTGGGCATCCGGAAGCCACGTATGCAGAGGAGCCAGGCCCATTTTAGTCCCGTACCCCACCAGACAAAGCAGAAACGCCGCCTTAAGCCACGGCGGATTGAGATGCTCGGCCTGACGCAGAAGAACGCTTAACACCATCGTCTTGTCGTCCGACGGGAAGCCGGCCGCCGCAATGACTATAAAAAAATTGCCCAGCAAAGCCAGAGCAATTCCAACTGAACAAATCAGCAGGTATTTCCACGCCGCCTCCAGCGAGCGATGATGACGATGAAAATAAATCAGAGGCGCACTGACAAGGGTAGTCGCCTCCATCGCCACCCACAGCAGCCCCAGGTGCTGGCTGACCGTTACGATAGTCATCGTAGTCAAAAACGCCGGAAGGCACGTACAAAAAACGACCTCCGGCGCATTCGTAAAAAGAAATCCTTCTTCGTTATCCTGTTTTTCACTGCCGGATTCCCGCCCCAGATAGCCGAACGCATAAACAGAGCAGGCCAAAAACAGAACACTGGTGATCGTTAAAAACAGCAGACCCGGCTCATCCAGCATCATCCAGCCGTTCAGCAGCGGCCCCGGATTGGTATGCCACGCCAGCAGCGTACCGGCCGTATGGCATCCCGCCGCCGCAATCAGAATCGTACGCCGGACCAGAGCCCCTCCGACAATCAGCGTCAGAACCGCCGAAGCCGCAGGAACAAACAGCAGCACATAAATGATAGTATTCATGTCCTCAAACTCGACAGTTTATCTGCATCAATATGATCAAATTCACGATTGATATGAAAAATAGCAATCCCCATCACAAAAACAGCCATAAAAGCATCCAGCAGAATCCCCAACTCAATAAGCAGCGGCTGAGTCTCCACCACCGCCGCCCCAAACGCAGAGATGCCGTTTTCCAGAACCAGATAGCCGATGGCCTGCGTAAGTGCTTTCTTCCGGCTGACCGTCAGGAACAGCCCTGTTACAATCGTAAAGAAAGCCGCCGGAACAATCAGCGCAGACATCCCGGGCTCAGGCAGAGGAAGCCGATGCCCAAGCCAGATGCACGAGACAAAGGCCGCCATCCCCAGCGCAATCGAAGTCCCGTAGCCGACAAACGGCTCAATCTCCCGTCGGGTCTTGAGTTCCTTCAGAAGCCGCAGCAGCACCCACGGAAAAACAATCCCCTTCAGGCCGATCAGAACCGCAGAATAAAGACCAAGGTGCAGCGGAATATCCCCCCTGTTCAGCGCCAGCGGCAGCATCCCCAGCACAATCCCCTGAACCGCCGCAACACGGATGCACGCCCCCAGCCGGCTTAACCCCAGCAGGGCCAGATTGGTAAGCACCAGAAAAATCATTATCATATCGACCGTATTATTCATCATCTCACCTGTAAACAAGAACCAGGGCCAAAACAGAAAGCGCTGCCGCACCAATCAGAAGCGGAGGAATGCGCAAAAGCCGGATGCGGGCCATGGAGGATTCGACAATGCCTACGAGTACCGCAAGCAGCCCCATGCAAAGCAAAGTGGCCGCCGTATCCAGACAGAGGAAGCCGCTGTGGATGGGGACGACAACGCCTACCAGGACCAGCCCCAGCAGCCACATCTTCAGGGCGGCGGCATACTGAAGCATCCCCAAATCAAGCCCGCCGTGATCCAGCACCATCGCCTCATGAATCATCGTCAATTCAAGATGGGTCGTCGGGTCATCGACAGGTATCCTGCAGTTCTCCGACAGAAACACAATAATCAGCGCAAATCCGACAAGCACAAAAGCAGGACCTGCCGCCGTCCACAAAGCCGGCTGGAGTGAGGCAGCCATCGGCGTAAGGGAAGCATGGCCTGTGATTTTGGCGATGGCCGCCAGCCCTATCAGCAGCGCCGGCTCGCAAAGAGCGGAAAACGCCGCCTCCCGACTGGACCCCATGCCTTCAAAACTGGAGCCGGTATCCAGAGCACTGACAATCATAAAGAACCGAAGAAGTCCCAAAAGATAGACAAACACAAGAAAATCGCCGTCGAAGGCAAACACGGCAGGCAGCCCGCCCATCGGAAGCAGCAAGGCCGCCGTGAGAGTAACCGCCAGACTCACCAGCGGGCCGGCACGAAAAACCCACGATGTCGAAACACTGTAAACCGTACCCTTCCGCAGCAGCTTCCAGATATCATAATACGGCTGAAGCAGGGGCTGACCCGTTCGCCCTGCAAACCACGCCTTAACACGAATGATGATGCCCAGCAGCAGCGGCGCCGCCGTAAGAGTAACAGCAAGGTTCAGGATTTTCAGAAGAATCACCATCTACATCAGTTTCCACATCAAAAGCAGCCACAGAGTTAAAGCAATATAGAATATGTATATCTGAACACGGCCGTGCTGAAGCCATTGCAGTTTCCCGAACAAGGCACAAATCCACCGGTACAAAGGCAAATACAGGTATCGTTCACCCAAATCGGGCGTTTCCGTCTCGAAGGAGGAACGAACGGGGAAAAGGCCTTCAGGCGGCAGAAACTTCTTCCGCGTTTGCAGAAAAACATTGAACAATGCGGTAATGGGCTGGGCAAAGGACGTCGCCGTGTACTGCATCCTCGAATCAGGACGGGCATAGCCGCAGTCCCATGTCACCGATTGTCTGACACAGCGGCTCTTCAGCAGCCGGCAGCGAACGGCCGTCAAACCGAATAAAACAATGGCAAAAACAAGCGAAACAAAAACAAAACCAAGCAGCACGCTCGAAGCACATCCCAGTTCGGCCTCGATTTGCCCCATCGGCAAGGGAGCGATGGCCGCAATCACATAGGCCGCAGACCTGACAACCCACGGAGAAAGCAGACCCAAAAGCACGCACAAGCAAGCCAGCACAGCCATGGACAATTTCATCAAGACCCCTGCCTCATGCGACTCCTGCGCCGCCCCGCTCCGCGGATGCCCCAGGAAGACAATGCCGAACGCCTTCGTGAAGCAAGCCAGCGCCAACCCCCCAATCAGAGCCAGACTGCCGATCACAATCAACGCAAGAACCAGCATCTCAAGTCCATCTCCGCCGTTATTCTTGAAAACTCCCAGGTAAAGGAGAAACTCGCTGGCAAACCCGTTCAGCGGCGGCAGACCCGATATCGCCGCTGCCCCCACCAGAAATGCAGATGCCGTCCACGGCATCCGTTTAATCAGACCCCCAAGTTTATCCAGACACCCTGTTCCGCTGCTGTGCAGAACCGAACCGGCACACAGAAAAAGAAGCCCCTTAAAAACAGCGTGATTGAGTACATGAAACAGACCGCCCGCAAATCCGAGCACCGCCAGGATGGGGGAATGCAGATGAACGCCCAACAAACCGACCCCCAGGCCGATGGTAATGATGCCGATATTCTCAACACTGTGATAGGCCAGAAGACGCTTCAAATCATGCTGGGCCAGCGCAAAAAGAACCCCCAAAATGCCGGAAACCGCCCCTATCATAATCAGCAGCCAGCCCCACCAGGCAGGAGGAGTCCCCAGCAGCATCGCCGCCCTGACCAGACCGTAAATGCCGGTTTTTATCATTACCCCGCTCATCACCGCCGAAACATGACTGGGAGCGGCCGGATGGGCATGGGGAAGCCATACATGCAGCGGCATAAAGCCCGCCTTTGTCCCAAACCCCACAACCGCCAGCAGGAACAGAAGATTGGCCTTGGCCGCAGGAAACATCGGGATTTTGTCGAAATCCAGAGACCCTGTGCCGCTGCTGAGCAGAATAAAGAAAAGAATAAGGAACGCTGTGCCGATATGCATCGCGATAAGATAGCTCAGCCCCGCCTGGCGAACCGCGGGCTTTTCATACTCGAAGCTCACCAGAAAGAAAGAGGCAACCGACATAATTTCCCACGCTATCAGAAACAGCAGACCGTTGCCGGCAGCGACGACCAGCATCATCCCAACCAGAAGCAGCGCGTAAAAAAACCACGGAACGCCAAGATTTTTTCTGCTTTGGTAGGAAGAAAGATACTCAACCCCGTAAACGGCCGCGATAGAAGACAGCCCCAGGATGGGAATCAGGAAAAAAGCAGACAGAGGATCAAGCCGCAGACAAAACGAACCAAACGGCACCGCCCATGCTATTTGTACAGACTCAGCAGCGCCGCTGAAAAGGACCTTAAAAGCAGGAATGATGGCCGCAATACTGCCGGCAGCAGTCCCCAAAACACCGCACAAAGAGGCCAATCCCCCTCTGCGCCCGCAGAAAAGGGAGGCCAAACCGCCAATAAAAATAATAGCAAAACCACCAATAAAAAGGGACATTGAATCTTATACTTTCCATGGGAATAGTTAAAAAATCACGAGTGACTGCTCAAGACCCCCATAACTCTACCCGCGAATCGATTCCCCGGTCAAGAAAAATTTCCCCACCGCCCTCTTTTCCTCAAAATCACGGCAAAATCTCAACTCCCCTCCTCCTCCACATACCGCTTCACCGTCCGCCGGTCCACCCCCGCCACCCGCGCCGCCGCAGCAGCAATCCCCCAAGGCCGAGCAGAAGCATCGCAGCCGGCTCTGGAACAAGAATAAACTCAAAATTGCCGTAAACATCATAGCCCGTATCGTGCAGGTAGATAGAAAACGGCTCTCCATTGCCCCAATTGCCGACAAGATAGTTAAAACCGCTGATTGTCTGAACCGTCGGCAGAGTACCGGAATAATACAGCGCAATATGCGGCTCAGGAACGATTTGGTAACTATAAATGGCTTCGATCAATCCACCTTTAAGAATTGCCGTAGCATTATGGCTTATATCAATCTCATGAATTTCTCCGCCAAGCATATCTAAGTAGCTATCATTAGCAAGGATAATCTGCCAAATCCCTCCTTCTCCCTCTTTAAGCGTTGACGTTCCTTTTATAGTTGCAGAGCTATTTATTGTTAGAGTCAGTTTATCCATACCCCCTTCATTAGCAAACAATATGGACTCACTAGTGTATAAAGTTTTGCTAGAACTATACGTATAAACTTCATACGTATATGCCCACCCCATTGAAGCAAACAAAGAAATAAACAAAATGTACAAATTTGTCTTTTTCATTTTTTGGTCCTTCCGCAATTCGAGTTGATTACACATTTTTTCACCTTTGCAAGTCAACACGGATGTCCTGCATCTGCAATTCAAACAGGCTGTTATAAACCGTATCTATAAAATCTTTCCATGCTCCTGGATCAATCGTTTCCTGAATATCCGGTTCTTCCAGCCAGATCTTTTCAAGGAATTTGACGGCCTCTTCCAAATCTAGAATCTGCTGTGTAATGGATTTTTCTTCTGCCCGTGAAGGTTCGTAAACCGTCTGTACAGACGCGGCCTTCGCACTTTTCATCATCGGCATAGACATCATCAGGACCCCTTCACCGCCGCTTCTTCCGCCCCAGACGGCCATATAACTCTCCCGCCATATATCTTGGCAGGATACCTCATTAACGGTTTTCTTGCTGACCGCATTCTGCTTTATCGCCGCCGCCCCAGCAGCGAAAAATGTTATGATAGGAATTCTGCCAATTAGACATCTCCGAGAGCTCAATCCCCTCAAATACCCCGCTGGCTAATCCTGCAGGGGTGAATGCAAAAATCGTTTCCTTCATCAGCCCCATCACCCCAGAAACTCCCCATTCACTCGGCAGCCAGCGAAAACCATCTGAACTGTCGGCCAGCACCGCCATCCCCGTCCCCTGCCCGCCCAAGACATAACCAATGGCTTGTCCCAGAAAGACTTTGGCTTTGGAGGTTCTCGATAAGGTATTGGCAACATGGAAATCATCTGAAATGCCTTCGATTCCCCATCTTCAACCTTTCACAGATGAATCCTTCCGCTTTTCTTTTCCCTCTCTCCCAGAGCCGAGCCAACCAGAAAGGGATACTCCTTACTTCCTGCTCACCGCAGACCCATCCGCCTCCGATAAACCTTTGGCAATTCAGTTATCAGAAATATCCTATCCGAAAACCGGCCCTTTGTCAATCAAAAACCCATTCTACCGCCGGTTTCACCCCTTCTCCCCCTCCTCCACATAGCGCTTCACCGTCCGCCGGTCCACCCCCGCCACCCGCGCCGCCGCCCCGTAACTGCCGTACCGCTCATACAGAAATCGGCAGTGCCGGCGAACCACCTCCGCCGCCGACATCTCCATGGCACCCCGCGAATCCCACCCCGAAACCCCCGGCTCATAATCCCCATGCAAAATCACCCGCCGTATGCACTGCGCCAGTTCCCGAACATTCCCAGGCCACCCATACCCTCGACCCAGCCGGCGACCAATCACCGCCAGCACCCGACCCGACAACTCCTCATCCGACTCCCCCACAATCTGACCCACAAAATGCCGAACCAGCGACTCCAGCTCCCCCTCATCCTCCTCAATCCGCTCCTTCAGCGACGGCATCTGAATGCAGTCCGCACAAACCCGATAGTAAAAATCATCCCGAAACCGACCCCGACGACGCAACTCCTCCACCGGTTGATTCGTCGCCCCTACCACACGTCCCAAAAACACCTGCTGACGATGGCTGCCCACCGGCCGATACCGACGCTCCTGCAAAACCCGAAGCAGTTTCACCTGAATCGTCGGCCGAATCTCTCCCAACTCATCCAGAAAAATCGTCCCATGCCGGGGACATCGCCCGAACACACCCCCATAATCCGCGATCGCACCCGTAAACGCCCCCTTCGCATGACCAAACAATTCCGACTCCACCAGCGTCGGCGTAAACTCCGCCACATTCACTTCCACCAGCTGCTGCGTAAACGAAATCGAAAAACTGTTCTTCTGAACATCAAACGGAATATACCCCGACCGCCCTATCGCCGCCGCCGCAGCACCCTTCCCGCTGCCTGTCGGACCTTCCAGCAGCGTCGAAAAGTCCTCCATCTTGTCCCACAGATAACGCTCATAACGCCGAAGGTCCTGCGTAAAAACATGATTCCACAAATGCATCCGCAGCCGACGCATGCACCGGCTTGGTCCAATCAGCATCCGGTCAATCAGATAAAACGCACGCCGAAGCTGGTAAAACATCGAAAAACACCGCAGCGATTCCTCTTTCTCAAACCCCCTTCTGGCAAGCTCACCAAGCACTTCGCCGGCAAAGCCCACCGGCAGACTTCGTTCGTCGGCTGTCTTCTGTCCCTCAATCAGCATATCAAAAGACTTTGCCCACTGATGATAAATCACAAACAAAAACACATACTTCATCAACTCCCGGTCGGCCCCTTCAAAATCTTCCAGACGAACCCGACCCGGACGGTCCATATCATGGAGCATCTGACGAGTTAAAAGAGTCTCCCTCTCCAGAACTTCTTCTCTGGATTTTGTAGAATCCATACCCGTAATACGCTGGTCAACCGACTCTCGATCCGGACTAAATGGATTCGAAAAGGTCGCTTCTGTTACCAGTTTCAGGAATTCTCGCTCCTTATTTAGCAGTTTTCGCATATACATTTTATGTATATCATGTATACATTTTTTGTCAAACCCAAAATCGGAATAAATCCGGAACCAGTACCAAAAAATTTCTCTATCCTTTTTGTTGACAATAAGTTGCACCTTTCATCTCCTTCCTGGCACAACCGTTGCAACTTCAGAAGGTATCGTCGTCTTAGAACTCATAAGACATTGAAAACAAACAAGATACATTAAGGAAGAACCCCATGAAGATTCTATTGATTGCCCCCGCATCCGGGGCTTGGCGGCAGGTCGGCAGAAGGAAACTATTCAACGGCAGAACGTTTCGCTTCTCCATGCTCTCTCTTCTAACTCTTGCTGAATTAAGCCCTTACGATTCACAAATCCAGATAATTGATGAGCAGGTGGACAACCTTCCTCCAGATACAGACTTTGATCTGGTCGGCATCACCTGCATGACGGCCACCGCACCCCGCGCCTTCGAACTTGCCGGCCGTTTTCGCTCCCTCGGCATCCCCGTCGTCCTCGGAGGATTCTTTCCTAACCTCAATCCAGAACTGGCTTTACAGCATTGCGATTCCGTCGTCGTCGGCCCTGCTTTCGATGCCTGGCCGCGTCTGCTCAACGACCTCCAGACCGGAAACTTGCAGAAAATCTATTACGGCAACCCCGCCGGCCGTGTCCCCCCAACGCTCCCCAGACACGTCTTAAACAAAA
The DNA here is from genome assembly GCA_937868095.1 of uncultured Phycisphaerales bacterium. Classification (GTDB taxonomy): domain Bacteria; phylum Planctomycetota; class Phycisphaerae; order Sedimentisphaerales; family Anaerohalosphaeraceae; genus JAHDQI01. The sequence continues at coordinate 28,987 of CALMLO010000038.1, forward strand.
AACATTATTCCACGATAAACGCTGCTTATGCAACAATGGGGTGTAGAAATCATTGTAAGTTCTGCTCTATCAGCAGTTTATATAAAGGAAACCAGTACGTTCGCCCCATCGAAGATGTCGTCTCAGAAATCGCCTCTTTCCCCTCCCGCTTTTTCATGTTTGTCGATGACAATCTCACCCAAAATCGCGATTACATCCTTAAATTATTGCCCAGATTAACTCCTTTGCATAAAAAATGGATTACCCAGGCCTCCATCGAGATTGCCGATGACCCCGAACTGCTCACCCTGCTCCAGCAGGCTGGCTGCGTCGGCCTGTTCATCGGCTTGGAAACCTTCAATGAATCATCATTAACCCTTACAGAAAAAGGATTTAACGTACCAGGCCGGTACAAGCAGGCCATCGATGCCATTCACAGCCGCGGCATTTTTGTCGAGGCCGGCATCATTTTCGGTTTTGACAATGATGATGTTCATATCTTCTCTTCTACACTGGACTTACTCGAAAAAATCGGAATCGATGCCATCCAGGTCTCCATTTTAACACCCCTGCCCGGCACCCCCCTTTATGAAGAACTCAAACCTCGCCTCATCGATTCAAACTGGGAACATTACGACTATCGCCATGTGGTTTTTCAGCCCCTCCGGATGTCTCCCGCCAAATTACAAGCCGGCACCGACTGGGTCATCCAAAAATACTACTCCCCCTGGAGAATCCTCAAACGCACCGTCCGCTGGCTGACTGCCCCTGGCGGTCTGAGAAATTTTATCTATCCATTCGTTCTGAACTGGGCTTATTTCGGACGCGTTAAGGTCTTTAATATAAAGGGGATACAGCCAGACACCCAACCCCAGTCCATTCCAGCGGCCCTTCAGGTTCAGCCGATCTGGTGAAATAAAACGTAAGGATAATGCGGCCGTACCTTACAAAGGAATTACCGATGATGAAACCAAATATGAAACAAACCCTGTTTTCAGCCCAAAAACCGCTCATTCAGCCAATAGAACGCGTCGAGTCCCGCTCGTATCCTCCAGAAACCGAAGCATACTTTACCCACTACGGCCTTGCCTGCAGCCCGGATATTCTGCACTGGTTCGGTTCGTTTTCCTCCGGTTCTTATCAGTTGGCCGCCCATCTTTACCAGCCCCCTCACCCCAAAGCAGCCGTTATTCTGCTGCATGGCTACTTGAATCACACAGGTCAATTCCGGCACATCCTCGCTTATCTTCTCGAAAACGGCTATGCGGCGGCGGTTTTTGATTTGCCCGGCCATGGCCTTTCCACAGGCCAAATGTCCAGGATAGACCATGTTGAGGAGTACACCCATGCCCTCTTGGATTTCCTGACAATTCTCCCATCTCGACTGAATGGCCCCTATCACGCCATCGGCTTCAGTTTGGGAGCGGCCATCCTCGCCGATGCCCTGCTGACCGGCCAGGCCGACTCCTTCGACCGCGTTGTCTTAGCCGCTCCCCTGATCCGTTGGAACGGCTACCACCCCTCCAAAAATACGTACAAAATCTACAGACGCTTCACCGACCGCATCCGAAGGGTCCCCCAGAGGAACTCTTCCGATCAAAAATATCTTCTATTTAACAGAACCCAAGACTACCTTCATGCTTCTTCGGTTTCCCTTTGCTGGGTCAAGGCCCTTTTTGACTGGAATGACAAAATAGAGAAACTGCCGCCAACTGATAAAGAAATCTTTATTCTGCAAGGAGACCGTGACCGAACAGTGGACTGGCGATACAACCTTACCCTATTAACCCAGAAGTTCCCATCCTCCCAACTTCAAATCATCCCCGGCGCTCGCCATGAATTATTTAATGAAGCGCCGCTGTATCGAGAACCAGTTCTCCATGCCGTCAGAAATTATCTGCAAAAAGGAGCCCCCTCTTTTTCAGCCCAAAATCCATAAAAAATGCTGGATAGAAAGACAAAAGAAATCGACAATACGCGGAAGATGAAAACACGATCCTTAAATCCGAATGCAAATAACCGTCTGAGCCGGTCATTCCTGTGGCACAATGCAACCCAGTTTCTCGGAGCACTGAATGACAACCTTTACCGGTGGCTGATGGTTTTGTTTCTGATCGGGCTGCTCGGGCCGGACAAAGCCGCCCAGATCAGCGCCTGGGCGGCAGGGATTTTTGTGCTTCCCTTTCTGCTGTTTACGCCTTATGCAGGCATTCTAGCCGATCGCTTCAGCAAACGGGATATCATTGTGCTGGCAAAAATAGCCGAACTGGCCATCATGCTCCTCGGTCTTTTGATGTTTCTGGTGCAAAGTGTCTGGGGATTGTACTTTGTCTTGTTCCTAATGTGTACCCAAAGCGCCTTTTTCGGTCCGTCTAAATACGGGATCATTCCCGAATTGGTACATCCGGAACAATTATCCAAAGCCAACGGTTTTCTGGAGGGGCTGACCTATCTGGCCATCGTTTTGGGTACAGCCGCAGCTCCGATTTTGGCTATCGCGACAAACCGTAATTATCCGCTTGCTGCCGCATCCTGTACAGTGGTCGCTGCCATCGGGGTAATAACAAGTCTTCAAATTGAAAAAACACCTGCCAGCGGCAAATCCATGCGTGCTTCCCTAATCATTTTCAACGATGTGCGGCGTACCCTGCAAATCATCCGCGAAGACAGGGCTCTTCTGACGGCGATGGCGGCGGCGGCTTATTTTTTATTTCTGGGCGCTTTTGCCCAAATCAACCTGATCCCTTACGGACAGGAAATCTGCAAAGCCGGCGAAGACCTCAGTGCCTTGCTTTTTGTAACGGCCGCACTGGCAATCGGCATCGGCTCCTACCTGGCTGGGAAGGTGTCCGGCCGCTCTATTGATCTGGGAATTGTGCCTTTGGGTACCCTTGGAATGGCCATTGCGGCGATCGCTCTCGGCTTAGTTTCGCCCAACACGGCTTCGCCGAGCAACTGGAAAGAAATGCTCGCCCAAAACCCCGGCGTTTTCTCACTCAGTTTTCTATTCGGACTCAGCGCCGGCCTGTTTATAGTTCCCATCTATGCCTTCATTCAACTGAGAGCTCCAGCGGCAATCCGCGGCCAGGTTCTGGCTGCCTCCAGTGTCCTCGGCTGGCTCGGTGTTCTGGCCGCCACCCTGCTGGTTTTCCTCTGCAGTACTTTTCTCCACATCAGTTCCGGCTGGATGTTCCTCTTATTTGGCTTTCTGACCTTGATTTTGGCCATCGGAGCCGTCATCCGGCTGCCTTACCATCTGCTTCGGCTTTTTATCATCCTTCTAACCCGACTGTTTTATCGAATCCGGATTTTCGGAGCCGAACATGTTCCTGCGGACGGTCCTGCTCTTCTGGTATCCAACCACGTCTCCTGGGCTGATGCCGTGCTTCTGCTGGCCGCCCAGCGGCGTCCGATCTGCTTTTTAATGGACAAAACCATTTACCAAAACAAATGGTTCAACTGGCTTTTCCGCCTGGCTAAAGTCATTCCCATTAGTCCTGCTGATTCGCCGGCAGAAATAATGAGCGCTATTGAACAGGCCCGCGCCGCCCTGCGGGAGAACATGCTGGTCTGTATCTTTGCAGAAGGCACAATCACCCGTACGGGTCAGCTCAATCGCTTCAAGTCCGGCTTTACAAAAATCACAGAAGGGACAAATGTTCCTGTGATTCCGACCTATCTTGGGGGTGTCTGGGGCAGTATATGGAGCCACTTCTATGGCTTGGTTCTTTCCGTGCGGCCCCAAAAAATTCCTTACCCCGTCCAGATTCATTTCGGCTCACCCCTGCCGGGCAGCGCCACCGCCCGGGAGGTTCAGGACGCCATCATCGAACTTTCCTGCGAATACTTTGAATCCCAAAAAACAAAACGGCTCAGTTTAGGCGAAACATTTATCCGGTCAGCCCGCAAACACTGGTACCAGCCCTTTCTCAGCGACACCTCCGGCAAACGGATGACCTGGGGTCAAGGGTTAATTGCCGCCGCAGCCCTGAGCAAAAAACTCCAGCGCCGCACCGCCGGTCAAAAACACATCGGCATCTTCCTGCCCCCGTCGGCAGGCGGAGCCCTGGCCAATCTGGCCGCTGCGCTGCTGAACAAACCGGCGGTCAATCTTTCCTATGCGGCTTCTCAAACAGAGCGGCAGGCCATGATTGAGCAGGCCCAAATCCAAACCATCCTCACCAGCCGGGACTTTCTCGAAAAACTGAATCTGACACCTGAAGCCCTGCCGGGGGCGGTCTTTCTGGAAGAGCTTTTTGCCGAGCTGACCTTTGCCGATAAATGCCGTGCCTGGCTGAAAGCCCGCTGGATGCCGCGACGCCGGCTGGCCCATGCGAAGAACTTCTGCGCGGATGAGCCGGCAGTCATTCTGTTTACGTCGGGCAGCTCGGGGCAGCCCAAAGGAGTCCTTTTGAGCCATCACAATATTCTGTCCAACCTCGAAGGGGCTCTGATGGTTTTCCGCTTCTATCCCACTGACAAACTTTGCGCCATTCTTCCTTTTTTCCACTCGTTCGGCCTCACGTGCACGCTGTGGCTTCCGGTTGCCGCCGGCGTGCCGGTGTGCTTTGTTTCCAATCCGCTCGATGCCAAGGCTGTCGGCAAGGCTGTTTGCAGCGAAAAAGCCACCCTTTTGTTCGCAACCCCTACCTTCCTGCTTCATTATTTCAGGCGATGTGAGCCGGAGGATTTCAAAACACTTCGTTTTATCATCACCGGAGCAGAAAAACTCAAACGGGAACTAATAGATGAATTTGAGAAAAAATTCGGCATTCGTCCCCGCGAGGGGTATGGGACAACCGAATGCGCTCCGCTGATCGCCATCAATGTGCCGGATGTGGAAATCGCCGGCGTCCGCCAGATAGGCACCAAAGAAGGCACAGCCGGCCGGCCGCTCCCCGGCATTGCTGTCAAAGTCCTCCACCCGGATACCGGTCAAGCCGTCCCTGTCGGTTCCCCCGGCCTGCTCTGGGTCAAAGGCCCCAATGTAATGAAGGGTTATCTGAATCTGCCGGAAAAAACCGCCGAGGTGCTTCAAAACGGCTGGTACAACACCGGCGACATTGTCACCATTGATGCAGACGGCTTTATCACCATTACCGACCGGCTCAGCCGATTCAGCAAAATCGGCGGAGAAATGGTTTCTCATCTGCTGATTGAAGAAACCTGTATGAAACAAATGAATCTGAAAGAACCGGCGGTGGCTGTCATCGGACTTCCTGATGAAAAAAAAGGAGAACAGCTCATTCTCTTTTATGTGAAAGACAAAGTGAATCCCGAAGAACTCTATAAAAAACTGGCCGAAAGCGGTTTGCCCAAACTGTATCTGCCCAAACGCGAAAACATGCTCGGCATCGATGAAATTCCTTATTTGGGTTCGGGCAAAGCGGATATTCTCAAACTGCGCCGGCTTGTTCAAGAATACAAGGACAAGGATTCTGCGTCCGAGAAAACTTCTGAATAAGGAGTCTGGCAATGAACTCGGTTTTTCTGTCTGCCCTTGCCTTTCTTTTGTTCCTCTTCGGTCCTCTGGCTTTTATCCTGGTTCTGATTGCCTTTCACAAAATCCATTGCCTCCAGCAGCAGTTTCAATACAGGGGGCTGCCCCCTCAGGAACAGCCCCTGCCTTCTTCTTTCCGCCCTTCTGCAGCACCGAAATATCCGCCGATGGAGCCGGCCGCCAAGGAAATCCCGATGCCTTTTCCGTCAGCAAAGCCGGTTTCATCCCCCCTGCCTCCTATCAGCCGTACAGAAAAATCCGGGCTTAAAGCGGAAACCTTTCTGCCCTGGCAGGAACCGCTCGAAGAGCGAATCGGTACCCGATGGATTCTCATTGCCGGCATTATCACTATCCTGTTCGGGGTCAGCTTCTTTTTAAAATACGCCTATGACCATAACTGGCTGGCTCCCTGGCTGCGGGTAGGGCTGATTGCCGCCGGAGCGGCAGTATCGCTGATTGTCGGCGAGTTAACCCGCCGACAGGGATATGAGACAGCCGCCAAAGGCACAACGGCCCTTGGATTTGCGCTCTTCTATGCCGCCATTTTTGCGGCCTTCCGCCTTTATGGTTTAATCGGAACCGCTCCGGCCTATGCGCTGGCCGTAATCATTACCGCTGCCGCGATGACCTATGCCGTCATTCTTGATGAAGTTCTGATTGCATTCCTGTCACTTTTCGGCGGCTATCTGACTCCGATTCTGCTTTCCACCGGACAAAACCTGCCCAATCCGCTCTTTTCCTATGTGCTCATTCTCGGCCTGGGTGCCATGGGCTGTGCATTTCTGCGGAATTGGCGGGCTGTTTCTATTGCCGCATTCATCGGAACTTATCTGCTCTACACGGCCTGGTTTGAAAAGTTTTACGTGCCGGCGGCTGTGCTTCATGGAACCCTGCACCCTCACTTGTTTACTGCTATCGGCTGGCTGAGCGTATTCTTCCTGCTGTACCTGCTGATGCCGCTGACCAACGGTCTGCTTCGGAAAACCCTCACTCACCCGGAAGAGGTGTGGATCACATCTGTCAACGGCCTGATTGGTGTCTATTTTCTCGCCCGGATTCTTCATCCGTCTTTCCGAACAGCAATGGCGTGCGGCTGTGCAGCCATCAGCGGCATTTATTTCATTCTGATGCTTCTGGTCCGCCTGCGATGCCCGCAGGACCAGCCGGTACAAAGGTCGCTGCTTCTTCTGTCGCTGGCCTTTCTGACAGCGGCCTTCCCTTTCTATTTCCAGATGCGGGCACTCACAGCAGCATGGGCCATTGAAGGAACTGTTTTGGCCGGCGCCGGAATCTTCTATCGAAGCCGCTGGACGCAAGCAGTCGGCCTGGCTGCCTCCGCCCTCAGCATCGTCCTGCTCTTTCACCAACTGCCTATGCACACAGGCACTTTTCGCCTGGCCTTCAATCCGGACTTCGGCATCTGGATTTTTGTCTGCATGGCTCTTCTGGGCCAGCATTTGCTGTACCGATTAAGCCCTCAGCAGTCATCGCCTGCCCAACCCCTTATCAGCAGTATTCTGTACTGCGTTCTCCTGACGGTTTTCTACCTTGGTTTGCTGCTGGAATGGCATGCTCATTGCCGCTGGAATCTGGCCGAAGACCCCAACGGCGGTCCTTTGTTTGTCCAGGCAATCATCCTTCTGACCGCCCTGCTGATGATTCTGCTTCTGCTGCGTCCGCTTTGTCCAAACAGCTCTCTATGCAGGCTGTATGCGTTCCTCATTTCCTCCGCCGGAACTATCTATACCGCCGCAAGCATGGGGCACCTGTACAATCAGGCATTCCGAATCTTTTTCAACAGCGGCTTCGGAATCTGCTGTCTGTTTACCGCGGCCTTGTTCGCCGGTGCAGCCCTCCTTAAAGCACACAATCGGCATTCCCTCGAAACAGAACTCCCGGCCGCTCTTTATGCCGTCGCAGGCGTGATTCTCTTCTGGCTGCTTCTGAGCAAACAAATTTACTTATACTGGGACTTCCAAAATCGCTTCGCAGGCCCTGTGCCCCACTGGAAACTGAAAGCAAGCATGTATATATCCCTTCTCTGGGCAATTTATGGGGCGGTTCTGCTGGGCATCGGCTTCTGGAAGAAATGGGCCGTGCTTCGCTACCTGGCGCTGGCATTATTGGGTCTGCTGCTGGCCAAAATCTTTATCTGGGACTTAAGCACCCTCAAAATCGAATATCGCATCGCCGTCTATCTGGGTTCCGGAGCGGTCTTTATAGCCATTTCCTATCTGTATCAGTTCGCCAAGAAAAAAAACTTTTTCCGAATGTTTGAAACAGAGGCACCTTTGACTTCAGAGCATACAAAATGAAAAAACAGGGGTAAGCCCTCAAACCCAATCCAAAAACTCAGCTCATAAATCCATTTGCGGAGTCGGGTTTGCCGTCGTCGCTGTCATAGATCATCTCGTCCGCCATCTCTTCACGGATCTGGATTCGCTCAATCGATTCTGCCCGCTTGGTATGGCTGTCCACGGAAACAAGAATCGCGCTGAGCCGCACATCGCCAGCGGCCAGTTCAAAGGGATAAGGCATTTGGGTTCGAAACGCCCGAATCACACACTCGCTTTTACGGCCCAGCACTGAGTCGTGAGCACCGGTCATCCCAATATCCGTAATATAGGCCGTTCCTTGCGGCAAAATCCGCTCATCCGCCGTCACCACATGGGTATGAGTGCCGAATACACAGCTCACCTTGCCGTCCAGATAATATCCCATCGCCGCCTTCTCGCTGGTGGCTTCTGCGTGCATCTCCACAAAAATTATCTCGGCCTGCTGCTGAAGACGAGGCAGCAGGGAGTCAATTTTGGCATAGGGACAGTCCGCCGGCTTCATAAAAATCCGTCCAATCAGCGCGGCAATTCCTATCCGCACTCCTTTGGAGGTCTGATAGACGGCAAAATCTTTTCCCGCCGCCGCCGGCGACAGATTGGCTGGACGGACAATATTGCCCCCGCTTTCCAGAATCGGCACAATTTCTTTTTTCCGATAGCAGTGATCACCCAGCGTAATCAGATGGACTCCATACCGCCCGAGTTTTTCATAAATCTGAGGGGTTAGACCTGAGCCGCCCGCGGCATTCTCTGCATTGGCAATAACCGCATCAATCTGATGCTGACGAACCAGAACAGGCAGCTGAGAGGACAAAATACGCCGACCGGGACGACCCACAATATCGCCGATACAAAGAACCCTGATCTTCACAGCACATTCCCTTCCTTTAAGCCGCTTCCGCAAAGGCGGTTTTGTTGTCCGCCCTGCTCAGCGGGCATACTCAATGCACCGCACTTCCCGCAGCAGCGTTACTTTGATTTCGCCGGGATACGTCATCTCTTCTTCGATTTTCTTGGCAATATCCCGGGCGGTCTTCAGCGCCGCCTCATCGCTCACCTGATTGGCATCGACAATCACCCGAACTTCACGGCCGGCCTGAATCGCATAACAACCTTCCACGCCTTCAAAGCTGCGTGCAATTTCTTCGAGTTTTTCCAGCCGTTTGATATAGCGCTCCAGGGTCTCCCGGCGTGCCCCCGGGCGAGAGGCACTGATGGCATCCGCCGCTGCAATCAGCGGAGTATAAGGATTGTCCGCCGGCACATCGCCATGATGGGCCTCGACAGCATTGAGGACAATGGAGGATTCCTTAAACCGCCGCAGGTAGTTGGCCCCAATGGCCGGATGGCCGCCTTCAATCTCGCGGTCCATCGCCTTGCCGATGTCATGCAAAAGCCCCGCACGTTTAGCCAGCGAACCATCCAGACCCAGCTCGTCTGCCATCACCTGTGCCAGAAAGGCCACTTCGACACTATGGCGAAGCACATTCTGGCCATAGCTGGTTCGGTAATGGAGGGCGCCGAGCATTCCAATAATTTTATTATTCAGACCCCTTACATCCACTTCTTCGGCGGCCTCCTTGCCGAGCTGAATCACACGCTGATGCACATCCTTCTTGGTCTGGGCCACAATTTCTTCGATTCGGGTGGGGTGAATCCGTCCATCCTGAATCAGCCGTTCCATGCTCAGACGGGCCACTTCGCGGCGAATAGGATTAAAACCGCTGACCACAATTACCCCTGGGGTATCATCCACAATTACATCTACACCAGTGGCTTTCTCAAAAGCCCGGATATTTCGACCTTCCCGTCCAATAATCCGACCTTTCATCTCATCATTCGGAATATCCACCATCGACACGCTTACCTCGCAGGTCTGCTCGGCTGCGTATCGCTGAATGGCCAGATTGATAATCTCTTTGGCTTTTTCTTCGGCCTGCTCTTCCGCCTGAGCCACTTTCCGTCCAATCAGCTCGCTCATCTCTTTTTCACACTCCTCTTCGAGCTGCTCGAGCAGGAGTGCCTTCGCCTCTTCTACACCGATGCCAGCGATTTTGAGCAACTGATTTTTCCTCTGAACAATCAGGGCAGACAGTTCTCGATTTTTGGTATCCACTGTCTCGATTTTCCGCTGCAACTCCTGCTCCAGATTTTTCAGTTGTTCATCCCGCTTTTCGATCTGCTCCTGCTGGCGCTCGAGCGTATCTTTTATTTTTTCCAGCTGAAGTTCCTGTTTCTGGATTTGAGCTTCTTTGGCTGCAACTTCATTGGAAAACTCCTCTTTTTTTCGGATAATTTCGCTTGCAGCATCCAGGCGGGCTTCTTTGATGATGGTTTCGGCTTCCCGTTTGGCGGTTTCAAGCCGAATTTGAATATCCTTTTGGGCTTCTTTGAGCCGGATTTTGGCGATGGTCAATCCAATGGCCAAAGAGATTCCAAGACCAATTGCTCCCCCAATCAAAATGCCGATCACCCAAGAGGCAGCATTGATGTTCATTAACAATTCCATAGTTCTTGCCTTTCAAGGTTACCAATTTATCTTCTATTTTGGCGCACTCTCAAAGCGGCACCTTGAAAAGGGAGAACTTCAGAAGGTACAAAATAGGAAAGCAGTGGATATTAAACAGCCAAAAAGTTCGTCAGACAATCCCTCTTTCTCCGCTTAGAACAACCCAAGCGGTTAAAGTCAGTCCAAACAATCTTTTTTCTGTCCAGATTCTCATCGTTGGCCGGCATCCTGCCTGCCTTGTTCCTTTTCGTTTTGTCTATCCACAAATTCCAAATTCGTCCCATTCACCGCTTCAGCCGGATTTTGGACTTGGCGAACCTAAAATTGCGTGGCGCCTTTCGCCCTACCAGCGGATGACGGTGTTCATGAAGCTCTACAAACCTCTCATCAAGCTGCCAATTTCGACTGTGCCTATCTTTATTCAGGCATATTTTAGGTACTTCACTGCAAAAACTCTCTTCCACTTAAATCATAGTCTATATCGTTCTTGTCGGTCAAGGAAAAACCTTCTCTTTAACCGGTAAAAGTTTAGTCCCTCGTCTTTTATAAACTGATACGAGAAAACTTGGGGCAGGGTCAAAAAACGATTTCACTTTTAACGATAAAAAAACGGATTTATCGGACCTGTCATTTTTTACATTACCCAAAAAGCCGTTGAAATGGAAAAAAATCAGGTTTTTAAGAGAAGAACGTTAAACCGCTGCTCCTTTCGTCCGATGTACCAATGACTGGAAACCGCTGTCCAGCCGTATCTGAATATTTACGGCCTTCGGGCTGACAACAGGATCACAAACGATGAAGAAAAAAGATGTCCTGACTACAGGGGAAGTAGCCAAATTGTGTAATGTCGCCCCGCGCACTGTCACGAAATGGTTTGATTCCGGCCAGTTAAAGGGATACCGGATACCTGGGTCTCGCGACCGCCGCATTCCGACCAGCGAGCTGATTCGCTTTATGAAAGCCAATAATATGCCCACTGACGCCCTTGAAAAAGGGCAAATGAGGGTCTTGATTATCGACTCCTGCCCGGAAAAAAGCCGGCAATTTGCCGAAGCACTCCAAATGAAGGGGAGTTTCGAGGTCTGCTGTGCCCATAATAGTTTTGATGCCGGCCTGCTTGCCGAAAAATTCAAACCGCAAGTCATCTTAATTAATCTGATGTCTAATGCCGTGAATGCTCAGCAGTTGTGCACTTATGTCACCCAGCACCAGGACCTTCAATATACCAAACTGATTGCCATCGCATCAGGGCTGAATGAAAACGAGGTTGCCGCCCTCCGGAAAAAAGGATTTGATGCCGTCCTCACCGACCCAACGGATGTTGAGCGGGCTGTCAAACTCATTCAGGACTGCTGCTCCGTGGTCTATTGAAAGCAGCCGAACAAACCAAATCCTGTCGTCAGATTCAGGACCAGTTCAGTCCGCAATTCTTAACCCCAAGTCGGCGAGCGTCTGCTTATCCTCCGGCACGGAACGACCTGTCGTGGCTAGATAATTTCCGCTGATAATACTGGAGCAGCCGGCTCGAAAAATCCAGCTTTGCATATCCCGGAGATTGAAAACCCGGCCGCCGGCAACCTTCAAATCCGCCTCAGGCAGCAAAAAACGATAGAGGGCAATAATCCGGAGAATTTCCTTAGGCGGCAGAGGAGGACTGCTTCCCAGCGGGGTGCCTGGAATCGGATGGAGAAAATTCATCGGCACCGTATCCACCCCCAGCGTCCGCAGTTCCAAGGCCAACTCCACCCGGTCTTCGTCCGTTTCGCCCAGCCCGAATATTCCCCCGCCGCACACCTTCAGCCCGGCTTTCAAGGCGGCCTGAATTGTCTTCACACGCTCCTGATAATGATGAGTTTTGACAATGTTCGGGAAATACCGACGTGAAGTTTCGAGATTGTGATTGTAGCGTACTACTCCCGCAGAGGCCAGCTGCCGCATCTGGGCTTCCTCCAAAATTCCCAGTGCGGCACAGACTGGAATGCCTATGCTCCGGCGAATTTGCTCAACAAGCCCCAGCAAATGCTCGAACTCTGCGGGCGCAGGGGAACGGCCGCTGTAAACAATCCCGAAAGAAGAGACTCCGCTGGACCTGGCTTCCGCAGCGGCCGACAAAATCTTCTCATCGCTCAAGAGGCGAGGGGTTTTATCTACGGATGTATTATAGTAAAGCGACTGGGCACAAAAAGCACAGTCTTGACCGCACCCTCCCAGCCGGCCGGGGACGATTGAACACAATCGCACACTGTCGCCAAAGAAATGACGCCGAATCCGGTCAGCCCAGTACAGCATATCTTCAAAGTCTTCCTTAGCCGCTGCCGCCAGAGCCAGTCCCTGCCGGCGGCTCAGCCGAGTACCCGACAGAACACTATCCGCGCACGATTCAATCACCTGATTCATTCCAAACTCTCTCCAAATATTCTTCGAGAGGCACGGCCCATCGTCGGAAGTCTTCCGCCGACAACGTCATTGTACCCCACTTCGGACTTCGACGCTTGCAGCACCGGCGATACAAATCCGCTTCAACAGCAAAAAAGACATACTTCCTGCCGTCCAGCCAAAAAACTTCCAGACCATCGCTATCGACATCCGCCTGTTTCAGACGAAAAACAAATACAAAAACAGCCCTGCAGGGCGAATAGTGTCTGGCAAACATTTTCTGCCATTGCTCCAACGCCTGCAAATCCAGCGATGTTGTCCAGCCGTCGAGCCCCCGTCGTCCGGCCAGGGAAAATCCGCCGAAGGTGCGGCCTTTCACCTCCGCCAAAATCGCCTGGGCACGATCCAGCCCAAGCAAATAATCAAATCGCTTCAACGGCGATTCCGAATGACAGCGCTGCCCCTGCCGAATCGGACGATATGCTATCCTTCGTTCGGACAGCCACGCCTCAAAAGCCGCCTCATAGGCGTTCGGGCCTTCCGGCTGAAGTTTTGCCCCGTTCATACTCATTATCCCTCTGCGAGCCAAACATACTCCATCTGCCGGAAAAATACAATTGACAAACAAACCTCTTTTTTCGATATAATTCGTTCACTTCTAAGACAAAGAAAAACTCTAAAATCAGGGACCCTGCTATGAAAACCATTTTACTGCTGACTATCTCCAATATCTTTATGACCTTTGCATGGTACGGCCATCTGAAATTCAAAGACAAACCGATGTTTCTTGTGATTCTTTGCAGCTGGCTGATTGCGTTTCTGGAGTACTGTTTTCAGGTGCCGGCCAACCGAATCGGGCATGGGACCTTCACCGCCGCCCAGCTGAAAACCATTCAGGAAGTTATTACATTGGTAGTGTTTTGCGTCTTTTCCGTCCTGTATCTGAAAGAGCCGCTCAAATGGAACTATCTGATAGGGTTCGGTCTGATTATCGCTGCGGTTTTTTTCGTATTCAAAAAATGGTAGCGGCCCGGCCGTGAGCAAAACTGCTCACGGCTTTAGAGAAGCGGAAAACTCCTGCCGGTCAAGTATCTGCTGGCGGCCGGTTTTCATCTCTTTTACAATCAGTTTACCGCTTGCGTATTCCTCGCCGAGAATGACGGCTTTGGCCGCACCGGCCTGGTCGGCCTGTTTCAGCTGCCTGCCCAGCGTTCCTCCTTTATAGCTGAAATCGCAGCTGAAGCCGGCCAGCCGTATCTGAGCCGTCAGCCGGATCGCCTCCTCCGCCAGCTCAGCCGCAGCAAAAACAACATAATAATCCAGTTTTCGAGTCGGCAAATCCTCCTCTTTCAAAAGACCTTTCTCGCGAAGAAGAATCTCCAGCACACAATCTCCCATGCCCATGCCGGTCGCCGTCAGCGGCGGCCCGCCAAAATCCCTGAGCAGATTGTCATATCGCCCCCCGCCGCACAGGGCACGCAGGGAAGCACCTCGGTCATAGATTTCAAATACGACTCCTGTATAGTAAGCCAGCCCCCGCACAACCCCTATATCAAACTGGGCAAATTCGCCGATGCTCATCACCTCCAGCAGCGAAAAAAGCCGCCGCAACTCCTCCAGGGTCTCTCGGCTCTCGCCCGTTAGAGCTGCTTTGGATTCCACTTCCTCCAGCGAACGGCAATTCATCAGATGAAGAACCCTGTCGCGGACCTTCTCATCAGGCAGGATTTCCTTCAACATGGCCTCATAGGTCTCCTGGGGCACCTTGGCCTTCTTATCCAGCACTGCATAGACCGAGGGCAACTGCTCTGCTGCAACCCCCGCTTCCTCCAGCAAGGCCCCCAGCATTCGGCGGCTGGAAATTCGGACTGCAATATCATTGGCCGTCAGCCCAACTGAGCGAAGATAATCTATGGCGCAGAAAATTACTTCTGCATCCGCCAGCACATCTTCCGCCCCGATAATATCCAGATTCCACTGAAAAAACTCGCGCAGGCGGCCTTTCTGAGGGCGCTCCGCCCGGCACAGCCGGGGAACGGAAAACCACTTAATCGGACGCGGAAGGGAATGAATCTGCTGATTGACCATTCGGGCAAGGGTGGGAGTCATCTCCGGACGAATCGCCAGCTGACGGCCGCCGCGATCGGTGAGGGAAAACAACTGTTCCGCTATTTCCTGCCCGCTTTTGAGTTCGTACATCATCAGGTGTTCAAAAATCGGCCCGTCATACTCCTCAAACCCGCTCCGGCGGGAAGCGGCCTTCCAGCCATCAATGATGAAATTGCGAACCGCCATCTGCGGCGGATAAAAATCCCGGGTTCCTTTGACAGCAGGAATCTTCACGAACGGCCCTTTCGACGAACGGCTTTTGACTTTCGTTTCTTCTCCAGACGCTCAAACACACGCTCCCCAAACCGCTCCTTCATATAGTCGGCCATCTGCTTATCATTGAGGAAATGCAGCTCATAGCCGTATTCATCACTGGTTTTCTCACAGTCTTTGGTATGATAGGTTCGGCAAATCTTCGGACGAAGTTCATAATTGCGGCAGCGATATTCTTTATCTAAATACCGGCATCGGCTGTTCATCTGAAGATACCAGTCTCCCTTTTCCACAAAAACAGACACTCCCTTATGGCTGAGGTACCAGCGAATATCATCATAATCATCCCAATCTTTGGGGGTATCAATCTGCAAAGCCAAATATCGGCAGCATAAGCCGCTGCACTCCTCGCATAAGGCAGCAGAGCCGCTTTTTTCCCTTGTTTTCTGAATCGGCACCGGCAACTCCTGCAGAAAAACCATCTTATTTGAAAAGGGTGATTATACCACCGCCCTTCGACCCGTCAAGAACACCGCCTATGCCAAATGCTCTTGACGGACAATTCGGGGCAGATTATCCTCAACAGGAAAAATCGCAAACATTTGCATAAAGGAATCCTGTTTATGACAGCCCAAAGTTCTTCTCATCCCCTGCCTCCCGTCCCCTCGAGGACTTCCACTGTCTCGCAGTTTCTCATTCCGCTGGCGGCTTTTATGATTGTTGCAGCCGGCCTGCGGGCTGCTGTTTCGATTCTTGTACCTTTCCTGATGGCCGTTTTTCTGGCGATCATCGCCACCCCCGCTCTCTTTTGGCTTCAGAAAAAAAGAATCCCCACCGCTCTGGCCATCACCATCATCTCTGCGGTATTGCTTATCGGAGGCATCCTCCTGGGAGCACTGCTGGCCGCCACCATCGCCAATTTCACACGGGACCTGCCTGAGTTTGAAAAAAATCTTCACAGTACCATTCTCCGCTGGTCTGAGCATCTCTCTTGCGCCCAGCCCGCGCAGATTGAGGGAGGGCAAGACTCTGCCGAATCCCTCAGCCAACACGCAGAAGAAAAAGTCAATCAGATTCTCCAGATTGTGCGAGAATCATTCCAGAAGTATATCCACCCCGAACAAATCATCCAGCTGCTCAGAGACATGCTCACCCAGCTCGGCAGCATTCTGGCCAACGGTTTTCTTATCTATCTGACGATGATTTTTATCTTGATGGAGGCGTCCATTCTGCCCGCCAAAATCCGAGCAGCAACCCTGCAATCGCCGGAAATCTTTGAAAATCTGAGCAAAGTTGCCAACGATGTCAAACGATACCTGGCCATTAAAACAGTAATCAGTCTTCTAACCGGACTTTTCATTACCTTCCTGCTGCTGATTCTGAAGGTGAATTATGCCGTTCTTTGGGGGCTCCTTGCGTTTCTGCTTAATTTTGTACCAACCATCGGTTCGCTGATAGCCGCAGTGCCTGCCGTTCTGCTGGCCCTGCTGCAAGCCGGTCCCGGCACCGCCCTGCTGACGGCAGCGGGGTACCTAGCTGTCAATGTGGTGCTGGGCAATTTCATCGAGCCAAAGGTCATGGGCGAGCGGCTGGGGCTTTCGGTCCTTGTCGTGTTCTTGTCTTTAATCTTCTGGGGATGGATTCTCGGACCCTTCGGAATGCTTCTGGCGGTTCCGCTGACTATGCTGTTCAAAATTATCCTGCAAAGCCGCGAAGATACCCGCTGGCTGGCCACCCTGCTCGATTCCGAAAAACCGCCGCTGCCGAAGGAACTCCAAAAGTAAAACCGGGTTCCCTTATAAACAGGCAATATTCAGCTGGCGGGCGGCTTTGGTTTCGTCCAGACGTCCGACCGGCGTTGTCAGCGGCGCCGCCTTCAGCGTCTGCGGCTCCTGTTTGGCTTTTTCAGCAATATCAATCATTGCCTCAATAAACGCATCAAGGGTTTCCCGGCTTTCGCATTCCGTCGGCTCAATCATCAGCGCCTCTTTCACGATAGTCGGGAAATACATTGTCGGCGGATGAAAACCGGCATCGATAAGGGCTTTCGCGATATCCAGCGCGTGAATGCCGCTTTCATGCAGCTGGCTGACGGCACTAATTACACACTCATGCTTGCAGAGGCCGGGATACGGCACCTCATAATAAGGTTTCAATTTTTCCTTGATATAATTGGCATTGAGCACGGCGTTTTCGGCAATACGCTCCAGACCTTCACGCCCGACCATCAGCAGATACACATAGGCCCGCAGGATTACGCCGAAATTGCCATAAAAAGGCGATACACACCCGATGGATTTGGGATGGTCATATTCCAGCGCATACGTGCCGTCCTCTTGCCGGACCACAAGGGGAACCGGCAGATAGCCAGCGAGCCGTTCAACCACACCGACCGGCCCGGCGCCGGGGCCGCCCCCGCCATGCGGTGTCGCAAAGGTTTTATGAAGGTTTACATGAACCATATCAAAGCCCGCATCAGCCGGCCGCACCTTTCCGACAATTGCATTCAGATTGGCTCCATCACAATAGGCCAGCCCATCTACGCTGTGAACCAGTTCACAAACCTCCTTGATGTGCGGATTAAACAGCCCCAGCGTATTCGGACAGGTAAGCATTATGCCGGCTGTTTGTTCGGTGAGCATTTCCTTCAAGGCCGCAATGGACATACAGCCGCTCTCATCGCTGGGAACAGTTTTGACTGTATAGCCCGCCGCCGCGGCACTGGCCGGATTGGTTCCGTGAGCACTGTCAGGAATCAGCACAGTCGTTTTGCGGTTTCCGCGGTCGCGATGATAGGCCGCCATCATCATGATTCCTGTCAGTTCGCCGTGAGCACCGGCCATCGGCTGCATCGTAAAAGCCGCCATGCCGCAGATTTCCCGCAGCATCCGGTCGGTCTCATAGAGCACCCTCAGCGCCCCTTGGGTGAACGCTCCGCCGCTGTGCAGCTGCGGCAGCAGCGGATGCAAATACAGAAAGCCCGGCAGCGACGAGAGCCGCTCGCAGACCTTCGGATTGTATTTCATCGTGCACGAGCCCAGCGGATAAAAATTATTATCCACACCGAAGTTGCGCCGGGAAAGCCCCGTAAAATGCCGCACCACATCCAGTTCCGACAATTCCGGCAGCCCGGCCGGCCGTTCCCGCAGATATTCTTTCTTCAGACGATTGCCGGCCGGCACATCACGTTCAGGAATTCGCAGCCCCTGCCGACATGGGACACTCTTTTCAAACACCAATTTCATCGAATATCACTCCGAAGACTCTCTACAATTGCTCCTATTTCCTCGGCCAGCATTTCAATTTCCTCTCGGGTGCGTTTTTCCGTGACGGCAATCAGGAGCGAACGATTCATCCCTTTGTAATAGCGGCCGAGAGGAAATCCGGCTGCATACCCTCTTTCCAACAGGCGGGCTGTCACTTCCGCCGCTTCACAAGGCAAATCGAGCACCATCTCATTAAACCAGCATTGTGCCGGAAAGTGCGGCCGCACTCCCGGAATCGCCGTCAGCCGCTCATAGGCATAACCGGCCTTGTCTGCACACAACTGGGCCGTCTGTTGAAGTCCTTCCTTGCCGAGGAGACACAAATACACCAAAGCGGTCAGGGCACAAAGGGCCTCGTTGGAGCAGATATTGGAGGTCGCCTTCTCCCGCCGGATATGCTGCTCTCGGGCCTGGAGCGTGAGTACATATCCCCGACGTCCCTTTGCATCAGTAGTCTGTCCTACAATCCGGCCGGGCATCTGCCGCACATACTCGCTGCGAGTCGCCATAAAGCCAAGATACGGCCCCCCAAACGACAACGGAAGTCCCAAACTTTGCCCTTCGCCGGTAACAATATCGGCTCCCATCGCCCCGGGCGTCTTTAAAAGCCCCAGCGAAATCGGATAACAGGACACGATCAGCAGTGTCCCTTTTGAATGAACGGCAGCCGCCAGGTCGCTGAAATCATCTATACAGCCGAAAAAATTCGGATTCTGCACAATCACCGCCGCCGTCTGCTCATCAAGGGCCTCCAGAATCGCGCTGCGGTTGGCAAGCCCCTGAGCATTTTCCGTCTCCGCCAGTTCTACATCTACATTCCGATTCCGCAGGTAAGAACGAATCATCGTCCGATAAATCGGATTGACCGAATCATCTACAATCACTTTGCTGCGGTGCGTCAGACGCAGGGCCATCATCGCCGCCTCGTACAGAGCCGTCCCGCCGTCATAAAGCGACGCATTCGATGCTTCCATCTCCGTCAGCCGGCAAATCATCGACTGAAACTCATAAATCGCCTGGAGCATCCCCTGGGAAATCTCCGGCTGATAAGGGGTGTACGCCGTATAAAACTCACTTCGACCGGTCAGGGCAAACACAGCCGACGGAATAAAATGATCATAGAAGCCGCCGCCCAGAAAGCACCTCAGAGAAGCGGAATTCTGTGAAGCAATCGCCTCCAGCCGGCTGCAAACCTCCTGCTCGCTGAGCCCTTCAGGCAGATTCAGCCCCCCGCATCGAAGCTCCGGCGGCACATCGGAAAACAAATCCTCCGGCTTGAGTCCGATCTCCGCCAGCATCGCCGCCCGCTGCTGGTCTGTATTGGAAATGTAAGGCATCGTATCCTCAAGAAAAGTTAAAAAAGAAAGAAGAAACCATCCGAGGTCTATTCCGCTTCCGTCTCAAGAAAATGCTTATACTCCTTGGCATCCATCAAATCCTCAAACTCCGAAGGGTTAGAGGCCTTGATTTTAATCAGCCAGCCCTCTTCGTAGGGGTCCTCTTTGAGCAAATCCGGATTCTCCACGACTACCTGATTGACCTCGAGAACTTCCCCACCCAGCGGAGCATACAAATCTGATGCCGCTTTGACCGACTCCACAACACCAAACGTCCCGCTCTGTTCGAGGGTATCTCCTGGCTGCGGCAACTCCATATAAACAATATCTCCCAACTGCTCGACGGCATAACTGCTCAACCCAACCGAGAAAATCCCCCCGCCTTCTTTCTTAGCCCATTCATGAGTTCTCAAATACCTGGCTTCCGGGTCAATCATCCTGCAACTCTCCCTATCAAAAAAGGTTTTTTCCTATTTTTTACAACACCGCAAACGTAATCGGGCCGCCGTAATTGTCAAGATTTCTTTTTACCACCACCGCCTCGATTCGTCGCCCTCTCAAATCAATTTCCACCATCGCCCCCGCTCCCAGCGGCCCATCCACCAAAGCCAGACCGATAGGACGCTGTCCCGTCCGGCCGGAAAAATGCGCCTCCCATCCGGAACCATGCCCGCAGTGAAGCGGACAGGTCACTTCGCGGGGCACCCAATAGGGAACCACTGTACCGCTGGTAACACGGCCGATTTCCCGCGTTCCCTGAAAAACGGCAGCACCAGCTCGCGCAATCCCTTTCCCAATAACTCGAAAGGCACAAATCCCCCTTTTTAGACCTTTTTTCTGCTCTTCCAAGGCATCACGTCCAATAAAACGACGTTCTGGGTCTTTTAGGTCAACTCCAAAGCGAGCCGCCGGACAAGCCAATATCGGAATCGGACGACCAAAAATATCCTGTCCATATTCATGACCGTACAGGGGCAGAGACGCTTCCAGCCGCAAGGTATCCCTCGCCCCCAGCCCCACCGGACAAGCCCCTTTCTCGAGGAGGAGAGACCAAATCTTTTCAGCCGACCGGGCCGGCACAAACAGCTCAAAACAAATCGGCTCGCCGGTATAACCCGTCCGCCCAACAAGAACTTCACAGCCGGCAATCCGAACCGCCCCCAGTGCATTTCGTTTCGGTTCAGGCAGTGAACCTCTTTCCAGCAACCCTATGAGGATCTGCTCAGACTGCGGGCCTTGCAGGGCCATCATTGCCAGTTCCGCTGAAAGATTCTTCATCTGAACACCGCCCATTTCCTCTGCTTTTCGCTGCAAGTATTCCCAGTCCTTATAAGCGTTGGAAGCATTCACAACCAAAAGCCATTCTTCCGGAGAAAATCGATACAGATATGCGTCGTCGATGGCTCCTCCTGCCTCGTCGGCCAGCAAGGTGTAATGGGACCAGCCCGGTAAAAGACTGCCCGCATCATTGGTCAAAACCCATCTTAAAAACTCCAGCGCTCGTCGGCCGGCAATTTCAAAGCGTCCCATGTGAGAAACATCAAACAAGCCCGCTGAACGGCGGGTCTCAAGATGTTCCTGAAGAATCCCCCGCTGGTACTGGACAGGCATATGCCAGCCGGCAAAATCTACCAGCCGCCCTCCCGATTCAAGATGACAATCATACAAAACCGTTCGTTTCATAACTCCGTCCTGCCTTTCGAGTTTCTGCAAGCCGCTCCGTTCAAAAAACATGTTTCGGATATTCTATACAGATTTTTACCTCCGGCCAACCTAAAAAACCAAACCTTTTTCCCATCGTCGGCCGATTGTTTACAAAGAGAGGGCAATGTGATAAATTATTTGAAAAAGAAAACCTTACTTATGGAAGAAAATCAAGATGGAAAACTTTAATATAGAACCTTCTTCCCGGATTAAACGGCTGCCTCCATATCTGTTCGCACGGCTGAATGCCCTCAAACTCGAAAAGAGGCGTCAGGAAATCGATCTTATTGACTTAGGGATGGGCAATCCGATGGATGGGGCTCCGGACTTGGTGATTGAAAAACTCTGCGAAGCTGCACGGGATCCGCGAAACCACCGCTATAGTGCTTCCAAAGGCATTTTCAATCTCCGGCGGGAGATGGCTCTCAAATACGAACGAAAGTGGAACGTTTCGCTCGATCCGGAAACGGAAGTGCTGGCCTGCATCGGCTCCAAAGAAGGGTTCAGTCATTTGTGTCTGGCGATGCTCGGCCCGGGCGATACGGCTATCGTAGCCGATCCGGCTTTTCCTATTCATATTTATGCAGTCGCTTTGGCCGGCGGTAATGTAATCACAGTGCCTCTCGGCAACGACCAGAAGTTTCTCGATACCATCGCTATGGTCTGCGAGCGATTGCTGCCGCGTCCAAAGCTGCTGATTCTGAACTACCCTCACAATCCGACGACCATGACCGTCGAGCCGGGCTTTTTTGAAACCGTCGTTGACTTGGCCAAACGTTTTCAAATCGCCGTTATCCACGATTTCGCCTATGGAGAAACCTGCTTTGACGGCTATCAGGCCCCCAGTTTTTTATCGGTCCCAGGGGCTAAAGACGTTGGAGTTGAGTTTACCACGCTTAGTAAGCCGTACGGGATGGCGGGCTTTCGGATGGGGTTTGCTGCCGGGAATCGCCAGATGCTCAACGCCCTGGCTACCATTAAAGGATATTACGATTACGGCATCTTTCAGCCCATTCAGATTGCCAGCATCATCGCCATGCGTCACTGCGATGAGCATATCAAAATCCAAAACGCCAAATATCAGGCGCGACGTGATATTGTCTGTGAAGGACTGCGGAGAATCGGCTGGGAGGTCGAAGTGCCCAAGGCCTCCATGTTTGTCTGGACCAAGTTTCCGCTTGAACATTCCAAAGGAAAAGGAAGTCTTGACTTCGCCATGGAGCTGGTCGATAACGCCTATGTGGCCATGTCGCCCGGCCGTGCATTTGGGGAAAACGGGGAATACCACATGCGAATTGCTCTGGTGGAAAATGAGCAGCGGCTTCGCCAGGCCATGCGAAATATTGCACGCTATCTACAGGGCAAGCCCGTACCTGGAAAACGAAGGAAACGGGCAGCTATGTAAGAGGCAGCCCGTATCTCCTTCTAAAAAAGGAGGTTCCGACAACCTATTGCAGAAAACATCGCTGGATTCAGGTCCGAAAAAAACGCGGAAAAAAGGTGAAAGAAAACCTTTCTGAAAATTCTAAATTTTTCTCTTGACATCCAAACGGCAATTTGGTTAAATTACAGTACCATCTATATGGGGAGGTTCGAGGAAAGAGTGCAGCAGAGATAGAAGTGCCGAACGTGTTTTGACGCTGCAGTTTTTCGACAGGGGTTTCTGTCTGCGGATGTAAGGACACATCTTACCGTTCGAGTTGGGGAGGAATTGGACGCTTTTCTGAGGAAGAGGATACACGACGCAGGGAGATTCTGCGCTTGCATAGGCATCGCAAAATCATCCCCGCCTGAAACCGTGTACAACTCGGATTTGGGACGTAAGGATTGGTTTGAAACGTTCCGGATTTGAGTGCGAGATAGTATCGTGTGCGTGTGTGGTGTGTGTGTGGTACGTGTATGTGTTTCAGGTAGTAAAGTAGTGTAGTACAGTAGTTTTTGTAGCAGTTCGTGTAAACTCTTTTTAAGGGGAGACTATGAAACCGAACCTATGGCAATGCCGGATTTTTTTTCTGGCGTTGCTGGTTTCACCCATCTGTTGGGCAGGCATTGGAGATGAGGGAACATTAGCAGATTCTCTTGTCTTCACCTTTCTCCCGGGTTCCGGCACAGGTTCTGCGATCGTCACCAGCAAAGTCTATCAAGCCGGTGAGGAAAGCAACTACCGGGGCTTCTACATCTATACCTATCTAATCTCCGACGCAACGGTCAATCTCAGTACTTTTTCTGCTGAGATTCTTCCGAATGCGGTGATTGGGGCGTATGGATGGGACGCTGACGGGAAAGCCCCTCTAATCTGGGAACCGGTGAATGACCCTGTGGAAAGTATTGATGCCTTTTTCAACAGCTCCATCAAACCGGGTGAAACCTCTGCAACGCTGTGGTTCATCAGTCCCCAAGGCCCCACTCAAGAAGACGGCGCACTGGCCGGTATTACGGGGGGAAGCTACAACTTCCTCGTCGGTAAAATCCTCACACCGATCCCGGAGCCGACCACTTGTTTGCTGCTGGCTGCTGGGGGCCTGCTGAGCCGTTTTTCTCGAAAGAGAAAACTCTGAAGGATGTAAGTGTACTGCAACTCTGACGGAACAGCCAAACTTTAAGCATGAGGAGGTCATTGAGTATGACCCGAATGATTGAAAAGAAGTATCACCTGTGGTTGATGATTGTCGCGGTGCTTGCTGCCATCCCGGCGGCGCAAGCAGCCCTCACCTACCTGCCGGAAAGTTCCTATTATTACGGTCAGACCCATTACACTATTGACCTCGGAAACGGCCAGATTCTTAGCGGACACATCGAATTTGCCGTGTATGACACGCAGGCCTATCCGGGTGAGTTTACGGGGACAGCCCCCGGCTCTGGACGGTACATCTACGCCTACCAGATTTTCCAAAACTCCGGGGCTTCCAATATTGCTCTGACCACTTTTGTTGTTGATGGTATCGGTGAAGGAGCAATCCCAGCCGATAACCCCAACAGCTATATCGGCACGGATAACAGTGTCCCCGGTGTGGATGCTTCCCTGGCCTTTTTCAACGCGAGCCGCACACAAGGCGAATGGGATTTTCAGAATCCAAGCATTCAGGCCGGAGAAAACTCCGTTTTCCTGCTTATCCGGAGCAACAACTCCATTAAAGCCGGCACCTATGAGCTCTTCCCGCCGGAGGACAGCGAAATCCCTGTCCCTGGCGATGAAGACGGCACCATTCCTGAACCAGCAACTGTGATGATTCTTTCCCTGGGAACGGCTTTAGCAATCCGTAGCAGACGTTAACCAAAAATGCCAACGAATGTCTAATATTATCGGCTTGGGAGACCCAAATGTCCGAGACAAACCGAACCAAGGTTTCAAAAAGGATGAAGGGACTCTGGCTGGCTGTTCTCCTGCTGGGGGCGGCAGGAGCAGCCTTTGCCGACACGGATGAAAACGGTTATGCCGTGCTGATAGAGCAAAGTCCGATTCATGCAGGAACAATTAACCCTGGCTTGGGCGTCCACAAGATACCTGTCGGCGCAACTATTACGCTGGCGGCGATGCCCAAGCCGGGTTATCGTTTCCTTTACTGGGTCGGCGATGTAAGCAATCCCGCCAGTATGGCCACCGATGTGCGAGTTGATGCGCCCAAAATCGTCATTGCTGTCTATGAACACGATGAATTTGAAGTCCCCCTCGAAGTCAGCCGTCAAATGCCGGCTGGATATCCTCAGGGGGGAGCTGTGTCCTCCCCAACTTCGATCGGAGGCAGCACAGCAATGATGGAGTTCTACCCCGAACAAGAGTACAAGTACGCCTCTTACACATGGCCGGACTGGCCGGATGAAGAGACAAATGATCCTTTCCCTGTACCGGGTGATTCTACCGACGACATTCCGGTACCGGACGATAATCCGATTCCAGAACCAACAACAGTGTGTCTATTATGCGCCGGGGCTGTTCTGCTTCGATTCAAACACGTTTCAGGATAGACCTGCCAACTTGGCCGAACTCATGATACGTTCTACACTGGAGCGTTAGGGAAAAGACACACGTTCGTTGGCACTGGAGGAGGTGTTGTGAATATGGCCGAGTGTCCCCGGATACTCGGCTATATTCGTTTTTTCAGCTCCCATCTTATAAGCCCATTCCTATAAATCATTTAGACCTATTCTGCTCAGGAATTCACAAAAAAAATACATTTGCGAAACAAACTCCTTTCCTCAGACGTCTTAATACCAAAGAAAAGTCTAAATAGACTCCTTGTTTATTCTGAAGAAATGGTCTAAACTGAAAACATTAAACCCCCAAAACTTGGAGAATCAAAAGACGCAGGTGCGAAAAAAAATTGGACAACTGCTTTGTGAACAGGGACTTATAAACGACTCGCAACTGACAGGCGCTCTTGAGTCCCAAAAACGCACAGGGAAAAAACTCGGCCAGATTCTGCTCGAATCCGGCTCTCTGACCAGCCGACAGCTCATTGAAGCATTGGTGGAGCAGATAGGACTGGAAAAGAGGAATTTAGACGATATTTCCATAAAACCGGAGGTTCTTCAGGAAGTTCCTCCGGAATTGGTTACGCAGTACAATGTTCTCCCCTTGGAACAGCACGATGGTCAGCTGACTGTCGCAATGGCTGACCCCTTTAATACAGAGGCCCTTCAGAATCTTCGTCTGGTTACCGGCTGCAGAATCCGGCGATGCTACAGCAGTCCGGCCGAACTGGAAAAAGCGATCCTGAAATATTACGGCAGCAATGTCGCCCGAATGCTCAAAGACCTCGTGCCGGCTGAGAAAAATGCTGATGCGGAGATGGAGACCAACGGGGAGCTGACTCCGGCCAAACTTCATGAACTGGCCCGTGAGCCCTCCCTGGTAAATCTGGTCAATCTGATTCTGCTGGAAGCTGTCGAAGCCCGTGCCAGCGATGTCCATATTGAGCCCTTTGAAAACTGCGTCAAAATCAAATACCGCATTGACGGAATGCTGATCGAAAAATCTACTTCTCCCAAACGGCTTCAGGCGGCCATTCTTTCCCGTATTAAAATTATGGCCAACATGAATATCGCTGAGCGATTCATTCCTCAAGACGGTCATATTGAATTTCCAACTGCCCGCGGAAAGATCGATATCCGCGTTTCCACGGTACCGAGCATCTTCGGGGAATCCGTGGTCATGCGGCTGCTGGACCGTAATACCGCCTTCATTCCCCTCGAAGAACTTGGAATGAATAAAAACACGCTGAAGGGCTTCGGCCATTGCCTGAGCAAAGCTCACGGTATTGTACTCGTTACCGGCCCGACCGGCAGCGGCAAAACCACTACCCTTTACGCCGCTCTCCACAAGATTTATAATCCAAGTTTGAAGATTATTACCATTGAAGACCCTGTTGAATATCAGCTCGACGGCATTATTCAAATGCCGGTCAATCCGCGACGAGGTCTGACGTTCAGCCGAGGGTTAAGGCATATTCTTCGCCAGGACCCCAATATTATCATGGTTGGTGAAATCCGCGACCGTGAAACCGCCGACATTGCCATCCGTGCGGCCCTGACGGGGCATTTGGTTTTCTCAACCCTGCATACCAACGATGCCGCCGGTGCCGTTACAAGATTGATTGATATGGGCGTTGAACCTTTCCTGCTGGCAAGTTCGCTCGAAGGCGTCCTCGCCCAGCGTCTGGTCCGCCAAATCTGCCCCTTCTGCAAGGAACGCTACTTTCCTGACCCGCATCTTCTTGAAAGTCTGACCAACTCCATCTCGTTCGGTCCGGATGCTGTTTTCTACCATGGACGCGGCTGTGAAGAATGCAGCCAGACAGGAATGAAGGGACGTATCGGAATCTTTGAACTTTTGCGCATCACCGAACCCGTACGCAAACTCATCGCCCAGCGGCCCACAACCGACCAGATTCTTCAGGCCGCCCCCGAAGACCATACCTCCATGCGGCATGACGGAATCGAAAAAATCCTCAAAGGCATTACAACTCCCGAGGAGGTCCTCCGTGTCACCCAGGGAATGGAGGAAGACGAGCGGACTGAAGTTAACGGAAGAACAGCCGCAGGAACCTCGTGAGAAGGAGCATGAATTTTTCGAATGATTCGATTTTCATACAAAGCAGTCTCCAAAGAGGGCAAGCCCGCTGCCGGTATTATTGAAGCGGTGGACAGAAAAAGCGCTATCGCTCTGCTGGCCCAGCGGGGACAGTTTGCCCTCGAACTTGAAGAGACCTCCGCAGCCGCTCCCGCCGCAGCGGCCGTCCAGGAAAGTCGGCCCTTGTTTGTCTCCGGCCGCATTGCCAGCCGCGACATTCTGATGGTCAC
This sequence comes from uncultured Phycisphaerales bacterium, assembly GCA_937868095.1. Taxonomy (GTDB): domain Bacteria; phylum Planctomycetota; class Phycisphaerae; order Sedimentisphaerales; family Anaerohalosphaeraceae; genus JAHDQI01. Next base: position 56,616 of record CALMLO010000038.1, read on the forward strand.
CGAACAAATCACCACCGCGCTGAGAGCCGGACTGCCGGTTCTTCAGGCCCTTGAAATCGTCGCCCAGCAGCAGAATAAACCGCCGGTACGCCGAATCTTAGAAGAATTAGCCCAGGCCGTCCGGTCCGGACACTCCCTTTCGGAAGCCATGGCTGAATACCCCACTGTGTTTCCAACTCTCTATCGGTCGATGGTCGAGGTTGGAGAAACGGGCGGTATTCTCGAAGAAACCATGCAGCAGCTCGTACGGCTGCTTTCCCGAGAACATAAGGTCCAGTCCAGTTTTCGAAACGCCTCCGCCTATCCTGTCTTTGTGCTTACAGTGGGCCTGATTTCCATCACCGTTATTCTGGTTTGGATTCTGCCCCAGTTAATTGAAGCCCTCGGCACAGACCTGACCGCCCTGCCTCTTCCCACGCGCATGCTGATGGGAATGAGCCATTTTCTTCTTTACTACGGCTGGCTGCTGGCAGCGGCTGTTGCCGCCGCTGTCTATTTCTTCCTTCGATGGAAGCGTACGAACAGCGGACTTCTCCAATGGGATACTTTCAAACTGAAAGTACCGCTGCTGGGGTCGGTTCTCCGCACCCTGTCTGTAGGCCGTTTTGCCCGGACACTCGGCTCGCTTACCAAATGCGGCATTCCGATTCTCGAAGCCCTTCAGGTTGTTCGCGACACCCTCGGCAACGAGGTGCTGGCCCGTCAGATCGACCATGTTTGCGAAGAAGTCAAGGCCGGCAGTGACCTGGCACGTCCGCTCGGCCAATCCGGTTTATTCGATCCGCTGCTGGTCCAAATCGTCTCCATCGGAGAACAGACCGGCAAGCTGGACGAAATGCTTCTGCAGGCCGCCGATACCTTTGACGAACAGGCGGACTCGGTCCTGCAGCGATATATGTCGCTGGTGCCGGCTATATTGATTCTGCTACTGGCTGCCATCATTTTCTTTCTGATTGCTGCCACTCTGCTGCCGGTAATTGGAATGGATTTGAGCGTATTCAGCGGTTGAGATAGAAACAGCGGAAAGGAAACATCTATGAAACGAAAACAAAAAGCATTTACTATTATTGAGCTGCTGGCCGTGGCGATGATTATTGCTTTGCTGGCAGTCTTTGTTGTTCCGCGGGCATTTCGTGGACTCGGCAAAGCCAAACATGATATCGCCAAGGGGAAAATGGCTATCATCGAACAGGCCATTGCCCAGTTCCAGTACGACTGCGGGCGTCTGCCGACCGGCAGCGAAGGACTGGAGGCGCTGCTGACAGCACCGTCAGATGTTGAGGACAAATGGGCCGGCCCCTATCTTAAACCTTCCGAAATACTCGACCCGTGGGGTCGGCCGTATGTGTATGTGGAACCAGGCGTCGTCAATATTGGAAGTTATGACCTGATCTCCCTTGGAGCCGATGGTGCAGAAGGCGGTGAAGGTGAAAACGCGGATATTATCAATGACTGAAATCAAGGGCCGCTGCTTCTGCCGGGGCGGCTTTACGCTGATTGAGCTGCTGACCGTGGCGGCGGTGATCGCGGCTTCGGTAATTGCAAGCGCTGCCTTGATGCTGCGCAACCAGTCGAAAACCAAGGTCATCCAGACCGCTCAGCAGCTGACTCTGGCCGCCAGAGCCGCCAGAGTCCGTGCCGTCGAGTCCGGCCAAAGCTGCCGGCTCGTCCTCGATCCGCAAAACCGCTGTTTCTTTATCCGCACTTCTTCGTCTGATGAGCCGCAAGCCGTCTTGTCCGGTCCCTACAGCAAACCTGTTCAGCTGCCGGAATCTATCCGGCTGGAACAAGTCCTGCTCCTCGACAGTGAACAGACTGATATTTTTGAAATCGAATTTAAGCCCAACGGCTCTGCCCAAACCGCTGTTATCCAGCTCTCAGACGGAGGCAAAAATCAAGCCACTGTCACCATTCACCAGATCAGCGGACGGGTCAAAATGACCCGCGGTGCATTGACAACCCTACTGGTCGACCGGATAGATTTAGATGAGGAGCAAACCGCTATCTAATGAACCAAAGAACCGTCCCATTCCGTTCCGGCTTCAACCTTCTCGAAACGATTCTGGCCTCTTCGCTTCTGGCCGGAGCCGCCATGACCATCGGCGCCCTCAGCAGCCGAAGCATCCAGGCCGTTCGACTGGACCAGCAAACCGAAAGGGCATGGGAACTGGCAGATATGCAGCTCAAACTTATCGATGCTTACGGCGTCTCCGGTTTTCAAAAACTTGGTCAATATACCGGACAGTTTCAGCAGGACGACGATTATTCCTGGCAGCTGAATATTAAGGAATTGGAAATCCCGTATCTTTTTTCCGTAGAAATTACTGTGTCCTGGCAATCCGGCCCGAAAGTTCATTCCATCCGCTGCCAAACCCGCTTTTGCGAGCCGCCTGAACCAGAAGAATCTCAAATCCAGGAGACAGAAACCTCCTCCGGCCAAGCCGCCGCAGCAAGCCCCTTATGAACAATCGCGGATTTACATTACTGGAAGTGATTTTAGCAGCCACACTAACGGCTTTTGTGGCCCTGGTTGCCATAGCAGGTCTGCGTTCGGTGAGTATGACGCGAACCACCATCAGCCAGGCATCGGATGCTGCCGATTCTCTGCGGTACGCTGCTGAAATCCTTGAGCGGGATTTGGCCAGCGTCGTGCGCGGACAAGGGGTCATCTTTGAAGGCATTGCAGCGGATTCAGCCATTGGAATGCCTCCTTCGCTCCGGATGCGAGTCTATCAAACCGAACTCGCTCGGCCGCAATCGCCGGAATCCGACCTCTATGAAGTTGAATATTCGCTTCTGCAGTCTGAGGATAAAATGCTTTTTGTCCGCAGAGTCTGTCCGCTGGTTGGTGTCGAAGTCGATCGTGAAGAAACCTCCGGCGGCATTCTTACTGTTCTTAGTGAATCTATCATTGATTTCCAAGCCCAGTATTATGACAACGGCCAATGGCTGGACAACTGGCTGACGGAGACAGAACTGCCCCAGCTGGTCCTTGTCACACTGGCGGCTTCGGATACATCTGATATTCAAAATACCTCAGAAACCGACCGCCGCAAACCCCGGATCCTTCAGCGAACCATTTGGATGCATTTTCCGGGTCAGCCGCATCTCGGGCAAACTCTCTCCGATGTCTCTGAAACAGAAGGAACCGAATCAGAAGGAACCCAAACCATTGTTCAGTAAACGGCGTACAACTCGAAAAACCGGCTCAGCACTGGTCATCGTCCTGTGGTTTGTGATGCTGATGACCACTGTCGCCGTGGTTACAGCCAAGATGGCAATTCTCGAAAGCCGCATCAGCCAGATTGCTTCCGAGCGCATCCGCTGCCGATGGGCTGCGCGGGCCGGCGTCGAAACGGCCTGGGCGCTGCTCCTGGCCGATGATCGGGCCTCCGATACCAAACTGGATAACTGGTCTCAAAACGATGCTGAACTGGTTGATGTGCCGCTCTACGGCTGCCAATTCACCGTGAAAGTTACGGATGAATCCTCCAAACTCAACATCAATACCGTCACCGAAACTCAACTGGCCTATCTGCCGGATATGACCGAGGATATCCTCAATAGTATCCTCGATTGGCGGGATACAGACGATGAAACCCGCCCCAACGGCGCTGAAGCCGGCTATTACCTGACCCTTCCCAACAGCTATTATTGCCGAAACGGCTCGCTGGTCACCATCCGCGAACTGCTTCGCGTCAAAGGGGTTACCGTCGACTTCTTTTACGGGCCCTCGACGCCCGAAGAGGCCTGGAGCGAAAACGAGGGCTGGGTTCATTACTTCACCTGCCATTCAGCCCAGCCGAACATTGACAGCCAGCAAAATCCCAAAGTGAATATCAACCAGGCCCAGCAGGATGAATTAATCAATACTTTATCGTTCAGCCGCAGCGAGGCCCAGTGGATTTTAAGCAATCGTCCCTTCCAGACCCTTGTCTCGCTGACAGAAGGCACTGCTGCCTCCTCTGCTTCCGCTTCCTCTTCTGCCTCTGCCCAAACATCCACTACCAGAACAACCACGACTTCCGCAAGCCGCAGCGGCTCAACGGGTTCTTCCGGCAGTTCTTCCGCCGGTCAAAGCAGATCTGCCAGCCAAAGCGGGGCTTCCCGCTCTACCCAGACTCAAGGCGTCTCCGGAGGTACATCCTCTTCGTCAAACCGCCAAACCGGCAGTGCCGCCGGCAGCGGTTCTCAAACTCAAGGTTCCGCCGGGCAATCCGCTGCTGCAGGTACCTCCCGCAGCAGCAGCCAAAGCAGCACAACCACCACCGGACAAACCCGTTCTTCAAGCCAGCAGGCCGGAACCCCGCCCTCCTGGCAGAGTGTTCTGTCCAAAGCCGACCAAATCGCCTTCAGCAGTGAGACAGTCCTGCCAGGAAAGGTCAATGTCAACACCGCTCCGCTTATGGTGCTCTATGCCCTGCTGGAAGGACAGCGGCAGCTGGCAGAAAATATCCTTGCCCATCGCGAAGGGCGATCCGTCGGTTTTGCGACACTCGAAGACCTTAGTCAGGTTGAAGGAATGACGGAAACTATCTTAAAGCAAATCATCGATCAGGTGGATGTCCGTTCGAGTGTCTTTTCCATTTCGAGCAAAGCTGTCTCTGACGCCACAGGCCAAACCTACACGCTCGAAGCTATTCTTAATCGGGATGAACAGAACGGACGATTTTTATATTGGAGAGAACAGCAACCTTGACAATCGGGAGATTCAGGATTGGCAGCCGAACCAACAAAAAACAAAATGTTTGAAGCATCCGTCGGCCTGCAGTGGTCGCCGGCCGAGAAGCAATTTCAGGCAGTCCTGCTCCGTCGCCGTCCTGAGGGAATCGAATTTGAGGGCCCCAAAACTATTTCGGCCAACTCATCTCTTCTGGAGTCACTGCGGCAGCAGTTTCGGCTGCCTTCTGACGATGCCAGCCCAGTTGCTCTGTCTGTCGGCATTGATTCCTCCCATGTTGGGTTCTACCGTTTTGAGGTACCCGCCGTTCCTGACCCCCAGCTGGTGAGCATCATCCGCACGCAGGCGGAAGGATACCTGCCGCTGCCGGCTTCTTCCATGCGGCTGGCTTGGCGGGTTGATGCCAGACCCTCTGAAAATTGCTGTGTACTGGCCGCCATCCGAAATGAACTGTATGAACAGCTCATCGGCTGCTGGCCCGACTCTCAACCCCTCTCCGCTGTTCCCGACATCGTCGGTTTAACAGCCTGTTGGCAGGCCTTTTGTCCGTCCAGCCATCAGGAATCTGTCCTGCTCAAACTCACCCGGACTCAGGCCGCGGCCATCCTTGTCGAGGAGGGACGTATCCTCAATGCGGCACGACTCGATGTGGACTTGGACGGGCCTTTCGAACTGCTCAAGACCGACGTAATTCAATTGCTGGAATCCATAAGTCCGCAAATCCGTTCTAAGCCGATCTTCTTATGGGAAAACCAGGAAAATCCTTTCCCCGATCTGTCGGAAGAACTGAAAAGCGAAGGATTTCAGATTCAGCATTGCAGTCCCCTTCCCGAAAAAATCCGCCGCTTCCGGAACCTTACCGTCCAAACCGCCGCTTCCTATCCCGAAGCTCTCGGTCTGGCCTTGCTCGCTCTGGACGGTGCGTCCATAGATTTCGACTTCACAATTGAATTAACGGAACCTGCACCCACCTTGCGCCAACAGATTTTTTCCGCCCCTGTCCGGCGAACCGCCCTTTCGCTGCTGCTGGCGGCTGTTGTCTGCACGGTCGGTCTGTACTGGAAAGACAAAACAGAACTGCGGCTCCTTCAAAAGCAGCTCACGGCCGCAGAAAAGGGTCAAAGTGCCCAGCAGATGCTTCAGATGATGGAGTTTCGCAAGCAAGTCGCCGCGGCTCGTCCGGATATCATCGAGCTGCTCGAAATTCTCCGTCAAAGCCAGCCGGAAGGGTTGATTCTTGACCAATTCCTTTTTGAACGAGGCAAACCAGTTGAATTGCGGGGAACGGCCGGCAGCTATGAACAGGCCTATGAATTTCTCAAAAACCTTCAGAAACGAAACGAACTCCGGCAGGCCCAGCTTCTTGAACCTACTCTGGATGAAAAAACCAAAAAAGTCACTTTTCGCATTCGTTTCCTGTATCGAAATTTCAGCGGATAAGCAACTCTATGCTCGAAAAACTAAATCCAAAAGAAAGAAGAACCGTTCTGACAAGTTTGAGTGTGTGTGCGGTTATCCTCGTTTACTTTTTACTCATTGAACCGCTCACTCAAAATTGGGGAACTGTCCGTCAGCATCTTCGGGCGGCACGGGAAAAAGCCGCCCTGCTCCAGCTGGACCCGAAAAGCCCCCAAACCCAGCAGCAAAAGCGTCTGATGGAATTGGTCCCGGTTCTCGAAATGCCCCAACCCTCTGACCGGCAGGGACCGTTTCTTCAGGAGACTTTTACCAGCCAGCTGCGAAAGGTCGGCCTTGTCTCTCGACGGATGCAGCTGGTACGCGGGAGACCCCTTCGCAATGACCCCGCGGGCTATGTTGTGCTCAACCTCACTGCCCAGGGAAGCGGCACTTATGAGCAAATTCTGAAGCTCCTGGCAGACTTGCCCCAGAATCCCTACTATGTCGGCGTTCAGAAATGCCTGCTCAAGCCCGACCAAAAAGAACGGCAGAAACTGGAATGGGAAATTACCGTATTCACGTACGCCAGCCGGTAATAGGAGATAACCGATGAAATCCAAAGACAATAAACTGGCCCTTCGAATGCAGCAGCTGCGGCGGCTCATCTGGGCTTTTGCGGGCTTGATTCTGCTGGTCAGCTGGGTCAGAGCCGCTGGTGAAATCCTCCTCAACCCGGGCCGAATGGAGACTGCCGCTGAACGCTATGAATCACTTCAGAAAGAAGCCCTTTCGGCAGCACCCGATTTGAGCAAACGGCTCAAACCCCTGCAGGAACGAAATCTTTTTGTCCCTAAAATCATCCCTCAACCCCCTCAGGCCAGCCAAATTCTCGGTGACGCCGCCTTTTTTCAAGACCGCTGGGTCCGCATCGGAGAAGAAATCGGCGGTGCTAAGGTCGTAGCCATTGACAGTACTTCTGTCACGCTTCTGTGGGAAGGAAAAGAAATCAAGCAATATCCGTTCGATTACAAACCGCAGGGACAAAATCAAAAGCCGATAGGACCCGATAACGGCCAGCAGAACCGCTCTCGAATCGACAGCGGACGTGCTTCCAGCCGTCCTTCACCGGAAGGATTCACCGGTTTCGGCGGACGAGCACCGTGGGCAATGTCTCCTGAAGAACGAGATCAGCTTCGGCAGCGGTTTGAACAGATGACCCCCGAAGAGCGGCAGGCCCTCCGCAGCGAGATGCGCCGGCGGTTTGAGGAAGGCGGCTTCGGCAGAGGCCGACGCGGCGGCGGACCCGAACAGTAATCATCAAAATCAAAAAATAAAAAGAATCACAAAAGACAAAATCAGGACAGGCATTATGGAAAAGAAAAGACTTTTTATTGCGGCACTGCTCATCGGCGGCTTGCTGATTGTGTATTGGATGAACCTGCGATTTGAACCGGCGCCAAAAACCACAACACAATCTCCGCCAGCGGCTCCTTCAGCCCACCCGAATCAAAACGAGACTCAAAATACAGCACAGACCCCCCCCGCAGCGGAAACAGCTGAACAAGCCCAGGGCCAGCAGCCATCTGAAGGAGAATCTTCCAGGCCGGAAGGGTCTCGACGGTTCGGACAACGCACCTTCGGCAGAAGACCTGAAGGATTCGGCGGATTCCCCCGTCCTGAAGAAGAACAAGGAGCTTCCGAGCCGAACCAGAGCGGTGAGCAGATGGAAGCCATCCAGCTGAATAATATGGAAATGAATAATATTCTCAAAATTCTGGCTGACTGGACCCACAAGCCCGTCATTCCCGTCAACGATGAAATTATGCAGACTCGCCTTACCATTTATTCTCCCAAAAAACTCCCTCGCTCGGAAGCCCTTGCTTTGCTGGTTTCCGCTCTGTATGCACGGGGTGTTCTGGTGGATCAAACCGGCGGGACGGTCTTTCTGAAGCCGCTGGCTGCCGCACGGCTGGGAGCGGTCCCGACTCTTGGGGTCAGTGAACCCCTGGCGCGGATTGCTGACCCGTCCCAAGTAGTAGAAAAATGGTATCAGTTGTCTAATTACAAGGCCTCCCAAATGGCGCAGATTGTCAGCTCGCTCATTGCAGATTACGGCCACGTCACAGCTGATGAAGCTACGGGACGCATCTCCGTTATTGACACAGTCGAGAATCTCCGCCGCATTGAGCAGGTCATTCTCCAGCTGGATGTTCCGGAATCCGCGCAAACTGTAGAGCGCATCTTTGAATTAAAAAGTGCCGACCCCATTGAAGTGGTTCAGGTTCTCAATCTCATTCTCGGCCAGAGCTCTCAAGGACGGAGCACATCGAGTCAGAGTGGTTTTCGAGGCCCCAGCCGCAGTCGGGAAGGAACCCAGACCACAGCTGCTGCCGCTCCGGCGGTTGTCATTACAGCCGGTGAAATCCCCATCCGTCTGATTCCCCTGCCCAAACAGCACTGGATTCTCGCTCGATGCAGTCGGGAAGATATGCAGGTTATTGAAACCTGGGTTCAGAAACTGGATATTGGAGAAAGCAAGGAGCCCAAACAGCAGGTCTTTCAGATTCGCTATGCGGATGTGCGGGAGGTCGCTACGATGGTCACCCAGGCCATCCGCGAAATGCCCGGAACGGACCTGATGGCTAACCTTATTGTCCAGCCCCTCCAGGGTACCAATCAGATTGTTGTCTTCGGCAGCGATGAGAACAGGAAAATCGTCGAAAAACTTATCGCCCAAATTGACCTGCCTAAAGAAGATATTTTCATTGAGCGTACGTTCAAACTCAAACATGCCGACCCCGACCAAATCAAGCAGAATATCGAAGGGTTGTATGAAACAGAAGCCGGCAGTGTCAGCAGCTACAGCTACGGCTCCAGCCGAAGCAGCTCACGTTATCGCACCATCAATCCTGAAGATACTGTCAAAGTTATCTCCTATCCCACGCTCCGGCAGGTCACCGTCATTGCCTCCGAAAAGAATATGAATCGCATCGCCAAACAAATCGAGGAGGAATGGGATGTCCCGCTGGACCTTCGAAAAGACCAGTACCGCATCATTACCTTGCAGAACTCCGATGCGGTCAAAATGGCCGATCTGCTTACCCGTCTGTTCAGTGAAGAATCCGAATCCTCCGGTTCACGTTCTCTCCTGCGGATGCTTTTGGGGAACGAGGAAGGAACCAAAAGCAAAATCGTCGGTTCTCTTTACGGAATGCTCACTTTTGAAGCGGTTCCTGATACCAAAAAAATCATGGTTATCAGCAAGATTCCCGAGGCCTATGATGTGATTGAGCGTCTCGTAGAAGACCTGGACGGCCAGGAAGGCGCCGAGGTGCCGAAGGTGGTTACCCTCAAATATGCTGATGCCGAACAACTCAGTGAGCAGCTCAATGCAATTTTGAATGAGTCAGGTACGACTGCGACCATTCAGCGCAGCGTCCAAGGGCTCAGCGCCTACAGTACCGAAACCAGCGGAACAACAACTACCGAGGCCCAAATGCAGGAATCCGCCGGCACTATCCGGCCATGGTGGACTACCCAGCGGCAAAATGAAGATCAGATGCCTCCCAGCAACCTGATCGGGCGAGTGCGATTTATTCCTGTCGCAAGAAGCAAAGCCCTTCTCGTGCTGGCCCCGCCGAAATTTATGAACGACATCGTCTCCATGATTGAAGATCTCGACCAGCCCGGCATGCAGGTGATGATTAAAGTTGTCATCATGGAAGTGGATCATTCTGATGTCACCTCCCTGGGTGTCCGTCTCTCGTCCGATCCAACAGCGTTCGGCACCATCGGCGTCAACTCGCTGGATATCATCAACAACCTTACCACCAGCATCACCCGTGGGTCCTTTGCCTTCTCAGCTGAAAGCAGCATTGATGCCCTCATCGATTTCCTGATGAAAAACACCAACGCTAAAATCCTCAACCAGCCGACCCTTTGGACCAAAGATAACGAAGAGGCCCGATTCGTCAAAGCCGAAAAAGTGGCGTTTATCACCGGCGATTCCTACGACCGCACCAATACGAATTCCGTCCAGCGGACCTTTGATTTTGAAGACGTCGGCGTCACCCTGCGCATCCGCCCGAACATCACGCCGGAAAAAGCTGTCGATATGGCCATCCATCTGAACATCTCCCAACTCCAGGAAGAAATCGTCAATACCCAGCCGACCCGCAAAAACCTGGACACCATGACCCATATGATTATCAACGACGGCCAGTCTGTCATCCTCGGCGGCCTGCTTTTCCAAAATGATGTTAACATCGTTCAGAAAGTCCCCTTATTCGGCGACCTGCCGCTGGTGGGCGGGGCCTTCAAGCACACTACTAAAACCCTTCAGAATGATGAGCTGCTCGTCTTCGTAACCCCCTATGTCGTCGATGACAAGTCCCTGGCCCAAATGCCCATCGAAACCCAGGAAGAACGAAACAGGCAAATCTATCAGCCCCATCAAAAACTGAACAGGGAAATCGACCAACTTGAGAAAAGCATCTATGAGAAGTTCTTCGACCCAAATTCCTTCTAAACGGCAAGCACTAGAACAGGATGGATAAACTCAAAAAAAAGATTGTAAAAAACCGCTGCAGAAGGTAAGATACCCTTAGAGTCGGCAGTTGCGACGAACATAAGGAGAAGCTCTTTTAGAGCACACAGGGATTTATGGCTCCTATGAGCGGACTGGAAATGGGATGGGGGCAGATTGACGGGACCCTTCCCTTCAGTCCGGTCAGAGTTATTCTTTTGATCGGCTGGTTTTTTCTGTGTCTCTACTCTGTTCTGCGCTCGGACGAAAGTCCGCTCGTGCTCAACCGATATCGGCCGCTGGCCAATACCGCAGCCCTGTTCTTTGGACCTGCCGTTCTGTTTGTCCTGTTTGTTGTTGATACCGTCCAAAAAGTACAGGCAGGCACCCTCCAATGGAAAGAATTGCCTTCTTATACCCTGGCCGCCATTTTTCGGACCAATCCTGTCAGCAAAGCCCGCCCGATCACCTCCATCAGTCCTTCTATTGAACTGATGGACACCGCCGGACGTCACTTTGCTGATGTCTATTCCAGCCAGTCTTCCGGCCGACGAACCAACCGCGAAATTCTTGACCTGACGGAACGGCTCATTCTCGAAGGGATTCAGGGACGGGCTACCGATATCCTCATCGACCCAAAAACGGATGCTTTTTATACCGTCCGCTACCGAATCGACGGCCTGCTCCGCATCCACGAAGAAATCGACGGAAAAATCTGCAACGCCGTCATCAACAGCATTAAAGCCATTTCCGGAATGGACATCGCCGAAAAACGCCGTCCGCAAGACGGCGCTTTCATGGCCCGCACTCCCAACGGCGAAATCTATTTCCGTGTCGCATCCTCCGGCGTGCTCGGCGGAGAAAAACTGGCCATTCGTGTTCTCGACCAGACCCGCGGCCCGATGACTCTCGAAGAAATCGGAATGGACGACCGAACCCAGAAGGCCATCCGCAATATCATCCGGCAGCCCTCGGGGATGGTCTTGGTCTGCGGCCCAACCGGCAGCGGCAAAACTACCACGCTTTACGCCATGCTCTCCAATATGAATTTTCAAGAACGCAACATCGTCACTATCGAAGACCCCATCGAACACGTGCTGCCCAACGTCAGCCAAATTGAAGTCAATGTCAAAGCCGGCGTCGCCTTTGCCTCATCGCTGCGAAGCATCCTTCGTCAGGACCCCGATGTTATCTGCGTAGGCGAAATCCGCGATGCCGAAACCGCCGCTATGGCCGTCCAGGCCGCCCAGACCGGCCATCTGGTTCTGGCAACCCTCCACGCCAGCAGCAATATGGCGGCACTGGTACGAATGATGGACCTCGGCATTCGTCCCCTTCTGCTGGCCTCCGCCTTGAGCGTGATTCTCTCTCAGCGGCTGGTCCGCCGACTGTGCGACGCCTGTAAAAAAACAGCCGACTTGACCCAAAGCCAAATGGAATACTGCCGACAGAACAACATGGATAATGCTCAGATTTTCCGCGCAATCGGCTGTGAAAAATGCGGCGGCACCGGCTACTATGGACGCATCGCTATTATGGATGTCACCTACATGGATGACAAACTCCGGCATATCCTCCTCAGCGGCACGCTTACTCCCGCCGATATGAAGCAGAAAGGCGACCACAGTTTCTTCGCCACTCTCCGGCGCAGCGGAATGGCCAAAGTCCTGGCCGGAATCACAACCATTGAAGAAATCAAACGGGTCACATCTCATTTAGGAGGATAAGATGTTTCTTGCTGCTGCCCTATTCATCGGAATCCTCTTTGCCTGGCTCGGGGTAAAAAAAGGCGTCTATGTGATGGCCACCGCTGCCTTTAACTTTCTGATTTCCATCTACATCGGCGTGCTGGCCACCCCTGTTCTTCTCAAAGACAATCCCGTTCTTGAAAACTCCAGCTATTATGCCGCTTTCTGCATGCTTTTTCTCATAGCCGCCAGCTTCACAGTTTTACACGGTGTGTGCTTTTATCTGTTCCTTCGGCAGGCAGACTGCGTCTTCCCCATCGTCTTCGAAAAAGCAGGAGGCGGATTTTTCGGCTTTCTTATCGGCTATTTTCTCACTGCTGTTCTTCTTTTGGCTGTATGTATGATGCCCTTCTGCCGGCATCATCTTTTCCAGCGGTTTATTCCCTTTGAAAAAATGAAATCCTTCTCTTCCTCTGCAACGTGCAATCTGTGCCATTTCATGGCCGGCTGGTCACTCGAATATCTCTCCGATAAACCCGAAAAAACCGTTGCTTACCTCATTTCTCTGGGCGAGGCGAAGTCCTCCACTACCGATAACCCCTCCGAAATCAAAGCAGCCCCTTCAAAAATCCCTCCTTCAGGAACCCTTCTACCCCGCAACACCTCAGCACCTGCCTCCAAACACCCCTGAGTCCCTTACCGTCTTTCCGCCGCCCGTTCTGCCGATTCCACCGTATTGTAAAGCAGCATCGTAATCGTCATCGGCCCCACGCCGCCCGGTACAGGCGTAATCATAGAGGCCTTCTGCTGTACCGACTCAAAATCCACATCCCCCACCAGCCGGTAGCCGTTTTTGGCCGCTGGGTCTTCCACTCGATTGACCCCGACATCAATCACCACAGCTCCCTCCCGCACCATCTCCGCCGTAATCGTTCGCGGACGTCCGGCCGCCGCAATCACAATATCCGCACGCTGCACATGCTCCGCCAGGTTCCGCGTCTTCGTATGGCAAACTGTCACCGTCGCATTCCCCAGACGGCTCTTCTGAATCAGCAGATTTGCCAGCGGCTTGCCGACAATGTTGCTTCGCCCGACAATCACCACCTCCGCCCCCTCCAGCTGAACCCCGCTTCGCACAAGCATCTGCACAATCCCATGCGGTGTGCACGGCAGAAAGCATCGCTGACCAATAACCATCTTGCCCACATTAACAGGATGAAATCCATCAACATCCTTCTCAGGGCTGATGGCCATCAAAACCCGCATTTCATCGATATGCTCCGGCAGCGGCAGTTGAACAAGTATCCCGTGAACCCGCTCGTTTCGATTGAACTGTTCAATCCGGCTAAGCAGCTCTTCTTCCGAAACCGCCGCCGGCAGCCGATTGTCAACCGAATAAATCCCAATCTCAGCACAGGCCTTCGCTTTGGACTTCACATACGATTGGGATGCAGGGTCATCGCCTGCCAGGATTACCGCCAGGCCGGGCTGGATACCTCGCTGTCTCAGAACAGCAATCCGCTGCTTGAGTTCTTCACGCATTTGAGCCGCTATCTGCCTGCCGTCGATAATTTTTGCCGCCACATTGTCCCCTTTCCTCAAACTGTCCGTTTCCCCATCCTATCTTTTATCCTATCCAACTCCTTCCCGCCTGTCGAATCCAATACAGCCGCTGCGCTGCCTCCGCCCCGTTTGTATGCTCTAAAAAAACATTGCCTTCATAGCGGCTTTGTCTTTTGACGAAGAAGATTTGTCGTTGGGTCGGCTGTTCCGCTCCCAGAAAACCCCTTCTGCATATCCCTGAATTGCCCTCTCTGTCTCGGCCAGTTCCAGCCGTTTCTCGGCCAGACAGCAATAGGTTTCATCCTGCTCGATACCTACATAATTCCGGTTTAATTTTTTGGCGGCGGCAGAGGTGGTCCCGGAACCCAAAAACGGATCCAGAACAATATCGCCCTCATTGGTGCTGGCCAGGATAATTTTGGCCAGCAGTTTTTCCGGTTTCTGGGTCGGATGTTCCGTATTTTCCGGCATAGACCAGAAAGGCACCGTCAAATCCGTCCACAGATTGGAAGGAGCCGTCAAGCGAAAATCCCCGCCTGGTTCCCGCCCCCAGTCTTTGGGCCGGCCCTCATCGCAGGTATAAGGTGCAATAACTTTTCGTTTTAACTTTACCGCATCCACATGAAAAACGTAATCGTCGGAAACCGTGCAAAACCAGATATCCTCTGAAGTGTTCTTCCAATTCTTCTTCGCTCCACGACCCTTTTCCCGCTCCCAGGTAATCCGGTTGCGAACAATAAAATATTTTTCCGCAGTCATCTGGACAGCCGCACCAGCACGCCAGTCGGAGCAAAGATAAACCGACGCCGTCGGCTTTAAAAGACGAATCAGCGGCTTCAGCCAGGTTTCCAGAAGGGCGGCGTACCGCTCCTGAGATGTTTTTCTGAATTTCCGGCCGCGAAACTCTTTATTCAAATTATACGGCGGATCCAGAAACAGCAAATCCGCAAATGCATCCGGCAGAAACCTGGCGGCCTCCTCCATATCCTGACAAATCGTTTTCCCCAAAACTTCCTCTACGGAAACCTTCTTATTCAAAGAAATCAGATTTTTTCTGTAGAATTTGTTTTCATCGTGCGACAATTCGATGGTTTTATTCCGCCGTGCTCTTTGCTTATTGTTCATCGGAATCTTTACTTTCGCCTCTTTTCTCCTCTCCCCAATACCGATTCCCGCTGCCGCTCCCGGCTCGATAACGGAAGAGCATCCATTGCCCGAAATCCTACACACAAACACCGCCCTGTCAACCCTGCAACGGACCTGCCACCCGACAGAAACACATTTTTAAGGCCGAAAACCGTATTTTACAGCATTTTTTACACTTTCTGTTTGGCTCCCGGCACCAACCGGATAAAATGTCCTTCGGAAAACACGGCCAATCACAAACTATTTTGGAGAATAAACCATGAAGACAATCCTCTTCCTCCTGCCCGTTTGGCTTGCCGCCGTCAACCCCGAATTTGCCAGCCCTTCCTCGCCTCTTTCCCCAGCCGGTTCCTCTTGCCAAAAAATCGTCGGCGGCTTTCAATTCACCGAAGGCATCACCGCCGACCCCAACGGCATCCTTTACTTTTCGGACATTCCCGCCGGCTCCATCTTCAAACTCACCCCCGACGGAAAGGTGTCTGTCTTTTTGAAAGCCAGCGGCCCCAACGGTCTTCAGGTTACCCCCGACGGCTCTCTGGTTATCTGCGAATCCGCCGGCCCCCGACGGCTGCTCCTTGCAACCCGCAGCAAAACAATCATCACCCTGGCCGACGGATACAACGGAAAAAAATTCAACAGCCCCAACGACTGCTGGATGGACCCCAAAGGCGGAATCTATATGACCGATCCGCGCTACGGCAATCGGGATGACATTCAGCAGGACGGCGAACACGTCTATTACATCACCCCCGCCCGCAAAGTCCTCCGCGTCGTCGACGATATGGAGCGCCCCAACGGCCTCATCGGCACGCCTGACGGCAAAAAACTCTATATAGCCGATCACGCAGCCGGCAAAACGTGGCTCTATGATATCCAGCAAGACGGCACACTAGCCAACAAGCGGCTGTTCTGTTCCGACGGCTCCGACGGAATGACCATCGACAACCAGGGCAATGTGTACCTCACCTGGCGTCGTCAGGTCAGAATCTACTCCCCTGACGGCATTCTCCTCGATTCAATCACCCTGCCCGAAAGCCCAACCAACGCCTGTTTCGGCGGCCCGCAACAGAAGACCCTCTACATCACCGCCCCCTTCTCTGTTTACGCAATGGAGATGAAAACCCAAGGGGCAGGAACCAACTGATTCTTACGGCTGCTTCTGATAAACCCGCACATAATCCACCTCAAAACGGGCCGGAAATTCGGTCTGCGACGGATCTCCGCCCTGCGTGCCGCCAATCGCCAGATTCAGCAAAATATAATGCGGCTCATGGAAGGGATTAGCCCCTTCTTCGTCCTGGTTAATCGTCTTGGAAAGGTCGATCTCATTTAAAAGCATGCCGTCAACATACAGCCGGATAAAATGCTCATCCCAATCCATCCGCCAGACATGAAATTTCTTCGACCAGTCCGGGTCCCCGAACTCTTCCAGCGGCTTCTTCAGGTCATCCCAGGCCGGCTTTCCTCCGCCCCCATCCCAGCACGCATTGGCCAGAAGCATCCCCCGAAAATATTCCATAATGTCAATCTCGCCGCAGCCGGGCCAGCGCCGGGCAGACCCCAGCGTCCAGAACGCCGGCCAAAGCCCCGGCCGGGTGTCAATCCGGCCGCGCATTTCAAACCGCCCGAATTTCCACGAATGCCGACCCGCCGTCTTTACACACGCCGACGTATAGTCCGCATATTCGCGATTCCGACGCCACGACCGGCTGTCAGCCGCATAATTCGGATTCTTCACCCGTTCCCGCCGTCCTTCAATAATCAGAAACCCCCCTTCACAAAACGCATTGTCCGGCTGATACCATTGAAACTCCTCATTCCGAACAAACCCCTCTTCGTATGTCCAGTTTTTGGGGTCCGGCCTGCCGTCCTTGTCAAACTCATCCGCCCACACCAGAACATAACCATCCCCCTCCTCTGCCCCCGTCTTGGCCTGTCCCCCAAAAATTCCTGTCACGACTAGTCCCGCCAAAAAAAGCATCCGCCGCTTCATAGGTCTTCCTCCCATCGGTTTTCCCGAAAAAAGAACCTGCTTTCGTCAAATATAAAGGAAACCATTTGTAAAAACCAATTTACCAAATAAAATAAATTTCATCCAAAACATTTATTGGAAAGACAGGAAAATGAAACAATCAAATCGTTCTTTCTTTGCTTCCCTTTGCCGCTCTTATCTCCAATCTCCTGCCGCTTTTTGCATATTGCTTCTCTCTTTCACGGGCTGCTCCAGCAGCGGTTCGCAGCCGCGTCAGCCGGTGATGCTCGAATTAGAGGGAGATCTGGCGGTACACGACCCCGCCATTATCAAAGAAGGAGATACGTATTATCTATTTTGCACGGGCGGAAGCAGGCGAACCGGCTACGTCCCCATTCGCTGCTCTCCCGACCTTCGCCATTGGGAACTTTGCGGATATGTTTTTGATAAATTGCCGGAATGGGCCCCTGTCGAGATTCCCGGCACACGCGGAGTCTGGGCACCGGATATCTCCTATTTTAACGGAAAATACCATCTCTATTATTCCATCTCCACTTTCGGAAAAAACAATTCCGCCATAGGTTTGGCAACCAATAAAACCCTCCAATTTGACAGCCCGGACTATAAATGGGAAGACCAAGGGATGGTTGTCCGCTCCACCGCAGGCGTTGATGACTGGAACGCCATCGATGCCAACGCCGTTATCGAGGACGAGAACAATATCTGGCTCTGCTGGGGCAGTTTCTGGAGCGGGATTCAGATGAGACGCCTCGACCCGGCCACCGGCAAATTGTCCGCCGAAGATACCACCCGCTACACCCTCTGCAGCAGACCCCGAAAAGGCACGTCCGAAACCCCGCCGGTCGAAGGAGCGGTAGAGGCCCCCTTTATCGTCCGGCGAAACGGCTGGTGGTACTTGTTTGTTTCCTTTGACCTATGCTGCCGCGGCGCCGACAGCACATATAACATCGTGGTAGGCCGTTCGAAAAAAGTTACCGGCCCCTACATAGATCGCGACGGGATACCCATGCTCGAAGGCGGCGGAACCCAGGTGATTAAAGCCGAAACCGAGAACTGGAAAGGGCCGGGACATTGTGCCGTATTTCGCGAAGGAGACCAGGACTATCTGGTTTTTCATGCCTACCACGGCCAAACCGGAAAATCCGAATTAAAAATCTCCACAATGGAATGGAAAGACGGCTGGCCTATCGTCGCCCCCCTGCCTTAAGTCCGCAAGCCCTATGCCCATAAGCCCATAAAAAGGAAAGGGCCTGCACCATTATTCGGTACAGGCCCTCATAATCCTGGCAATCACCTACTTTCGCCCCGAAGGACTATCATCGGCCGGACGGGCTTAGCTTCTGAGTTCGGAATGGGATCAGGCGTTTCCCCGTCCGCATAGTCACCAGGAGATTTATGGTTCAGCGAGATAACCCCGCTGACATTCTCTTCACTTGTAAAAAACAAGGCAGATTGGTCAAACCAAGCGATGCTTCCAACCTTCGGCGAAAACATACAACCAACTGATTGATATGGTCAAGTCTTCGACCGTTAGTACCGGTTAGCTGAACGGATTTCTCCGCTTACACACCCGGCCTATCAACCTGGTAGTCTTCCAGGGGTCTTTCGGACCCGAAGGTCCACGGAATCCTAATCTTAGGGTTGGCTTCCCGCTTAGATGCTTTCAGCGGTTATCCTGTCCCGACTTAGCTACCCGGCGGTGCAGCTAGCGCCACAGCCGGTACACCAGAGGTCAGTGCTTCCAAGTCCTCTCGTACTAAGGAAACATCCCTTCAAGATTCCTACGCCCACGGCAGATAGGGACCGACCTGGCTCACGCCGGTCTGAACCCAGCTCGCGTACCACTTTAATCGGCGAACAGCCGAACCCTTGGGACCGCCTTCAGCCCCAGGATGTGATGAGCCGACATCGAGGTGCCAAACCGCCTCGCCGCTATGAACGCTCGGAGGCGATCAGCCTGTTATCCCCGGAGTACCTTTTGTCTGATGAGCGATAGCCTTTCCACACAGAACTACCGGATCACTAAGTCCTGCTTTCGCATCTGCTCGACCTATCAGTCTCACAGTTAAGCACCCTTCTGCCTTTGCGCTCAATGCGTGATTGCCAACCACGCTGAGGGTACCTTTGAACTCCTCCGTTACTCTTTAGGAGGAGACCGCCCCAGTCAAACTGCCCACCTAGCACGGTCCCATGCCCGGATTCACGGGTCACGGTTAGGCGACTAACATACCAAGGGTGGTATTTCAAGGTTGGCTCTGCGATGCCCGGAAGCACCGCTTCACAGCCTCCCACCTATCCTACGCATGATATGCCAGGCGTCAATACCAGGCTACAGTAAAGGTTCACGGGGTCTCTCCGTCTTGCCGCGGGTACGTGGTATCTTCACCACGTCTACAATTTCACCGAGTCTGTCCTTGAGACAGTGCTCCAGTCGTTACGCCGTTCATGCACGTCGGAACTTACCCGACAAGGAACTTCGCTACCTTAGGACCGTCATAGTTACGGCCGCCGTTTACCGGGGCTTCAGTTCGGAGCTTCGCCCCCGAAGGAGCTAACCCATCCCCTTAACCTTCCGGCACCGAGCAGGCGTCATTCTCTATACATCCACTTTAACGTGTTCGCAGAGAACTGTGTTTTTGGTAAACAGTCGCTAGAGCCACTTCACTGCGCCCTCAGCATGCTGATATCGAAATAGCAGCACCTGGAGGGACCCCTTATCGCGAACTTACGGGGTCAAATTGCCTAGTTCCTTAAGGACAGTTATCTCGAGCGCCTTAGGATATTCTCCTCACCTACCTGTGTCAGTTTTAGTACGGTCACGCTGCCATCAACCTGCGGAAGCTGTTTCTCGGCATCTGTTCGGGTCACTTCGGCATCCTAAATTGGCCTCGTCCTTGCGGAACCCGCACTACTAGTCGCGGGATGACCGTAAAAGATGCGTCACTTCCCTCGTCCGGCAACGTGGTGCAGGAATATTAACCTGCTGCCCATCGTCTACGCCTTTCGGCCTGGACTAAGAGACCGACTAACCCTGGGCGGATTTACCTTCCCCAGGAAACCTTAGGTTTTCGGCGAGCAGGATTCTCACCTGCTTTATCGTTACTCATGCCGGCATAATCACTAGCAGCCGCTCCACGGCTCGTTTCCGTACCGCTTCGACGCAGACTGCTACGCTCTCCTACCACGTCCAAAGGACATCCGCAGCTTCGGTTTTCGGCTTATTCCCTGTCATTATCGGCACCCAACTGCTCGATCAGTAAGCTATTACGCACTTTTTAAATGGTGGCTGCTTCTAAGCCAACATCCTGATTGTCACAGCAATCAGACTTCCTTAGTAACTAAGCACGAAATTCGGGACCTTAGCTGGCGGTCTGGGTTCTTTCCCTCTCGACCACGAAGGTTATCCCCCGCAGACTGACTCCCACGTTTGGCCTGTTGGTATTCGGAGTTTGGTAGAGGTAAGTAGGCGGGTAGCCCCTTATCCTCAATCAGTAGCTCTACCCCCAACAGGGAACACGCGAGGCTAGCCCTAAAGCTATTTCGGAGAGAACGAGCTATCTCCAAGTTTGATTAGACTTTTACTCCTC